>JADJEE010000012.1:1717500-2369489 GCA_016709225.1 Deltaproteobacteria bacterium
CCGCCTCGTCGAGCTCCAGGAACGCCTTGTGGAAGGCCTCGCTGACCATCAGCTGCTCCGATCGCGGTGCGATGCCGGTCAGATCGGCCTCGCTGGTGAACACCTGCGAGACCCCCATCGCGCCCAACACCGAGCGCAGGGCGAGCGGTCGATCGGCCTCGATGCGGAACTTCGGCACGCCCAACGTCACCTGCGCGTCGGACATCGCCGCCAGGCCTTCGGCGAGCCAGGCACGGTCGAACCTGCGCTCGAGCGCGGCCAGGGCGTCGGCGCGGTCGGGCACGACGAAGGTCATCGCGTAGTCACCGACGCCGTAGTCGAGCTCGACGATCGTCGCGCCGTCGTGACGTGCGACCGGCATCGTGCCGCTGCGATGCATCATCGCGACGCGCTCGACACCGTGCGGGGTCGTGAAGTCGGCGTCACGGGTGAGATGGGGAAGAAACGGCGTAGCCCACCGCGCCTTGAAGTACACCGCGTCGACCAGCACCAGGCGCGAGCGGGCGTCGATGGTGCCGGCCGGCAAGAGATCGCGGATGCGTTCGTGGGTCTGCGCTTCGACCCACGCGTTGATGTGGGCGCGCGCGGCCTCGGGGTCGCCGCGGAAGTCGAGCGACTCCAGCGGGGCACCGAATACGTCGGTGCCGAGCTCGAGATAGGCCCGGTCGAACGCGACCCCCTGATCACCGAAGAGTCGGTTGGCGACGCTGAAGTCGACGCCCTCGCTGGGCGCCGCCCAACGCGACAGCAGCTCGGCGAACCCGACGTGCAGCGCTGCGGGCTGCCCCTGCCAGTGGAACGCCGACGCCAGCTCCTGCGCAGTGCGACCGCGCGCGCCGGCGTGCAGCATGCCGAATGCCAGCGCGATGCTCGACGGTGAGACCACGAGGTTGGCGTCGGGCTGTGCGAGCCGACGGTGGAGGTCGACCGCGAATGCGTCCATCGCGACGGCGATCGCCGCGGCGTCCGTCGCCGCAGTCGGGCTCGCTACCGGGGATTCGACGGGCGTCGGCGGGCGGCCGCCATCATCGGCGGCGTCGGGCTCCCGGGCGCGCTCGCGCTCCGCAGGGCTACATGCGCTCGCGGCGAGGGCGAGCAGGCCGCGCAGCGCGGCACGACGGGTGAGTTCGGGGCTTTCGTCCATGCGACGAGTGCTGCCAACGCACACGTCGCGCGCCGGTTCTCCCACGGCCTCCGATCAGATCGAGCGCGTGCGCAGGATCTGCTCGCGGGTGCCAGCCAGCGCGAGCACGTCGCCCTCGCGCAGCGGCGCGCGGGGCTCGATCGGCATGGTCTCCTCGCCGCGACACCACTCGATCACGGTCACGCCGGTGCGCCCGCGCAGATCGAGCTCGACCAGGCTCTTGCCGGCCCATCGACGCCCGACGATCACCCGCTCGAGGATCGTGCCCTTGCCGAGCCCGACCTCCTGATCGGGCACCGCACCGCCGGTGCGCACCTGCACGACCTCCTCGTGTTGTCCGAGCACCTTGTCGCTGTAGTGCACGATCAGATCGCCGCGTCGCAGCACGCCGATCAGGCGCCGCTGCGGGTCGACCACCGGCAGCAGCTCCATGCCGGAGCGCGCCGAGGCCAGCATCGCGCCGGCCAGCGTGTCCTTCTCGTAGAGCAGCGGCATCTTGCGCGCCGTCATGAGCTCCTGCGCGGTCGACTCGAGCCTGATCTCGCCGGCGAGCATGCGCTTGGCGAGCTGGTTGCCGTTGATGTAGCCGACCACGGCGCCGTCGGCATCGACCACGAACACCGCGCGCAGATCGGCGTCGAGCGAGAGCTTGCGGATCTCCTCGAGCGGGGCGTCCTCGCGTAGCGTCGGCGTCGGCGGCAGCACCAGCTCCCGCACGGTGCCGCGCCGCATCACCTCGGCCTCTGCGTCGCGCTCCATGATGACGCCGCGGCGTGCCAGCTCGAGCTTGGTGAGGCTCTGCGCCGACACGCGCCGCCCCACCACCACCGCGAGGATGCAGCACAGCATCAGCGGCAGGATGATCGCGTAGTCGCGGGTCATCTCGAACATCATCACGATCGGCGTCAAGGGAGCGTGCAGTGTGGTCGCGAAGATGGCCCCCATGCCGACCAGCGCGTACGCGCCTTGGGCCTGGGGATCGTCGAGCGCGAACCCGGCGAGGTGACCGACCAGCGTACCCAAGCACGCGCCGACGTAGAGCGACGGCAGCAGCGTGCCGCCGTAGCCACCGGAGCCCAGGGTCAGCGCGGTCGCGACGATCTTGAGCACCAGCAGCGCCGCCGCGAGTGAGAGCGCGAGCTCGCCGTGCAGCGCTCGCTCGACGGTGCCGTGGCCGGTGCCGAGCAGCTCGTTCGAGACCAGTGCGGCGAGCAGCGCCACGCCGAGCGCACCGATCGCGGGCCGCAACCACGGCGGCACCCGCACCGCCTCGAAGCGGTGGTGGGCGAGGATGATGGCGCGCGAGAAGACCGTCCCGATGATGCCGGCGGCGATCGCCAGCAGCACGTAGAAGCCGATGTCGCCGAGCCCGACGCCGGCGTGGGCGGGCAGCTCGAACGCGACGTCGTCGCCGCGGATCGCATACGACGTGAACGTGCCGCAGACCGCAGCGACGATCAGCGGGATGAACACCGACATGCTGCCGATGTCACCGCCGATCGAGCCGCCGAAGACGATCTCGACCGTGAAGATCACGCCGGCCAGCGGGGCGTTGAAGGCCGCCGCGAGCCCGCCGGCCGCGCCCGCGCCGAGCATCGCGAGGCGACGGCGCTGACGCATGCCGAAGAAGCGGGCGAGCACGCTGCCGACCGCGGCACCGATCGCGAGCGACGGACCCTCGTGGCCGCACGAGCCGCCGGAACCGATCGTGATGCCGGTGCCCACGCCACACACGATCGCCGAGCGCCCCCGCAGCGTGCCGCCGTGCTTTGCCACCGCCTCGACCACCGCCGGCACGCCGTTGGCGGGCGGCGTCCGAATCCACCGCTCGGCGGCGAAGCGCAGCAATCCCGCCAGGAGACCGCCGGCGGTGGGGATGCCGATCGCGACGGCGTAGCGCACCCATGGCGTGCCCTCGTCGTGCTGCGGGAACAGGTGCACGCCGAACTCGATCCACATCAACAACAGACCGGCGGCGGCGCCACTGGTGATGCCGACGAAGGCCGCCATCACGATCATGAAGAGGTGGTCGTCGCGTACCGCGGTGGCGAGCTGGCGCCCGAGCAGCAGGCCTGCGGAGGCCCACACGCGGCCGAGGCGCTCCGCCGGTGGCAGCGGCTTGTGGTAGCCGGTCGCGTGCAGGTCCTCGGGCTTCGGGATGCGCATCGACGTCGTCGATCGCTCGGCCTGCGCGCCGCGCCGCATCGTCGCCGAAGAGCCCAGGTCCATCCGCGCCGACGAGCCGTCGGGTCCGACGCCGCGGTCGGTCTCGCCGCCGCCCGGCGCCGCTGCTGCCGGCGGCACGGATTGGCGGTCCGATGGATCGGTCGGCACCATCCTCGCGCGAAGCTACGGCCGCGCGGCAGGGCTTTCAACCGCGCCCGACCGCACACGCGCGAGCGCGGGCGAAACCTGACCCAGCGGCAGTTCGAGCCGCACACTCGATCGACACGCCGCGGCCGTCGCCTGCCGACACGTTGCGTGGGGACGCGCCGGGATCACATGCTCGACACGCGAGGGGCAGCAATCCGCAGCCGCTCGAGGGTGGGCACCCGCACGCCGCAAGACCGCGTTCGGCCGCCCGCAGGGCTTGCGCAGCGGTCGCGGCTCGGAAAGACTCCCACGAACCGATGATTGGATTGAACGCCGCTTTCGGATGGAGCCCCGGCGCGCTGCTCGCGTTGGCGGAGGACAAGGTGCCCAACGAGGCCGCGCAGGCACTGTCACCGCAGGCGGGATGGGTGCTCCTCATCGGCGTCATCGCGCTGGTGACCCTGTTCATCCTGCACGGCGAGCGTTGGCGACGGTTCTGGCTCACCGCCGAGGACCCGCGCGCGCTGGCGCTCTACCGCATCGTCTTCGGCTTCTTCGTCATCTGCAACGTCAACGACTTCTGGGAGTACTTCACGTTCCTGTTCACCGACGAAGGCATCTTCACCGCCGACGTCGCCAGGCAGGTCCATGCGTCGGCGCAGTTCAAGGGCTTCGGCGACGGCTTCACCGACGAAGAGCCGTGGGGCTTCTTCGACATGTGGGGGCTCATCGAGTTCCTGAAGGGCCCGAAGTGGTCACTGCTCTACTTCTGGGACACGCCGACCGCGTTCTGGATCCACCTGTGGGCCTTCGAGATCATCGCAGCGCTGTTCATGCTGGGCTTCTGGACCCGCACGACCGGCGTGCTGACGTTCTTCTTGATGAACAGCATCTTCTTCCGGAACCACCTGTTCTGGGAGGGCACCGAGCTGGTCTACCGGGTGTTCCTGGCCTACCTCATCTGCGCCAAGTCGGGCTACGCATACAGCCTCGACAACTGGCTGCGCTGTCGGAGACTGCGGCGCAAGGGCCTGCTCAGCGAGCGTGACGGCCCCGGTGGCGGTGCCGGCCTCGCGCCCTCGGAGGAGCACCCCAAGGGCCTGCAGGCGATCTATCGCCTCATCCCGGCGTGGCCGCGTCGGCTCGCGATGTTCCAGCTCGGCACGGTCTACGCGTTCACCGGCATCGTGAAGAACGGCAGCGTGTGGGCCAAGGGCGACGCGATCTACTACGCGTGGAACATGGACCACTTCTACCGCTACTACCCGCAGCGGCTGACGGCCCTCATCGGCACCAACTTCCTGCGCCTGATGACGTGGTTCTCGCACTGGGGCGAGGTGTTCTTCGCGATCTGCCTCATCGGCATGGTGATGCACTGGGCGCGCGACCAGCAGCTCCCGCGCGAGACCGGTGCGCGGCGCCTGCTGCTGCGACTGTGCTGGTTCACGATCATCATCGTCAGCGGCGGCCTCATCTACGTGACGTGGTCGGTGCACTTCGTGCCCGCGATGCCGGCGTGGGTGTTCGTCTCGCTGTGGGTCTCGCTACTGCTGGCGCTGTGGTGGGGCTGGGAGCGGCTGGATCGCAAGCCGATCGTGGTGCGCCCGGCCAAGGCCGCCGGCGTGATCGCCACCGCCATCGTCGGCGCGATCGGGTTCGTGTTCGGCCTGCTGATCGGCGCCGACTCGCCCCACTGGGGTCAGTGGCTCGGCGTGCTCATCGGCTGGTTGGTGGTCGGCACCGGGCTCATGCTCGCGATCCGCAAGCGCAAGCCGACGTGGTGGGAGGCGATGCGTCGCTTCGGCACCACACAGATCGATCGCATGTGGCTGTGCCGGTGGCTGCTCGGGCGTCGCATCTGGATCCCGTGGCACATCGCGCTCATGGGCGGGATCTTCACGCTCATGAACATCGGGCAGTTCCAGACCGGGATGCTGTCGCAGACGTTCGTGTTCTTCACCGGCCTCGAGACCGCGATCGGCCTGCGCTGGTTTGGCCGCAGGCTCGCCAAGTGGGGCGTGCCCGGCATCCCGCAGGACGTGAAGGACGGCCTGCCGCCGATCCCGAGCGAGGACGCCAGCTTGCCGCACCTGCGACGCGACGCGGCGAAGCTGCCGCAGTGGGCGATGTTCGTCACCGCCGGCATCGTGCTCGTGGGCGTGCTGGTGGCCGCGGTCGTGCAGCCCGAGTGGAACTGGCAGCGCATCTGGTGGGCCGCGCTCTTGTTCGCGGCCGGCGTCGCGTTCCAGACCTGGCGTGCCAGCCGTGGTGTGCAGCTGTCGGTCGTGGATCCGAACACCCAGGAGCCGCGCACGCCGTGGGCGTACGGCCCGTTCGGTCGCTTCGTGATCGGCACGCTGCTCATCTGGCACATCGTCGCGGTCGCGACCTGGCTGCTGCCCGAGAAGGACAGCCTGCACGCGTTCCGCGGGCCTGCACGCAACGTGTTCGCGTTCTACCTGACGCGCACACAGACCGATCAGGGCTGGGGCATGTTCGCGCCCAACCCACCGCGCAGCAACGTGTTCCTGAAGGTGCTGGTGACGGGGCAGGACGGCGAGGTCTACGACATGAAGACCGACGTCTATGCGCCCGAGCGCAAGCCGATGCCGTGGATCTGGAACGACCGCATGCGCAAGATGAACCGCCGCATCATCGGCGGCGAGTCGGGCGACACGCAGTGGTATCGCAAGTGGCACGCGCGCTGGTACTGCCGCGAGTGGGCGCTCAACCCCGATCTCGTCGAGGGCCTGTCGGGCATCGGCGAGCCGCCCAAGAAGGTCGAGCTGGTGAAGGTCTGGTACAAGATCCCTTCGCCCGAGGACGTCGCGCGACGCGGCTTCTACGTGCCCGAGGACCTGCTCGAGCGCACCGGTGAGGAGAAGGTCGAGTACACCGAGAACTGTCGTGGCGCGGTCATGGGACAGCTGCCCGACTGGATCCGCGAGCGTCACGGCCTGCCACCGCTGCCCGAGAACGAGAAGTACAAGCCGTGGATCAAGCACAAGAAGCGCGCGTGGGAGAAGGCCCATGCGCCCAAGGACGAAGAGAAGGAAGACGGCAACGAGGGCGATCCGACCCGCAAGCTCGACGATTGAAGGACCCTGCGAACGGGCGTCGGCACCGACGCCCGTGGCCGATCGCGCGGGGCCCGAGCCCCCGTGATAGCCTGACGGGGTCATGCCAATGCTGTCGTGCTCGTCCTGCGCCCAGCACTTCCTCGCCCACGAGGCCGCGTGCCCGCACTGCGGCGCGACGGTGCGAACGGTCGGTGCCACCGGCTTCGCGCCGTTCATCTTGCTGGGCTTGATGTTGGCGGCGTGCCCGGCCGACGACTATCACGACTCGCTCGGCGACTCGGCCAGCGGCAGCACCACCAGCAACACCACCGGCAACACCACCACGGCGTCGACCACCGCCTCGACCGACTCGGCCACTGGCACGACCGGCATGACCACGATGGATGCCGCGACCGTCGGCAGCGAGGCCGCCTACGGCGTGCCGGAGTCGAGCAGCTCCACCGATCCGACCGTGGCCGACAGCAGCTCGGGCAGCAGCGGCAGCGGCAGCTCGGGCACCGACAGCGGCAGCGGTAGCGGCAGCGGTTCGTCGAGCACCGCCGGCGAGCCGCTCTACGGCGCGCCGGGCTGAGCCTGCGATCGCGGCTTCAAGTGGCGAGCGGCAACGTGCGGCGCGGCGACGCCGGCTCGGGCAACGCCTGCTCCCACGGCTGCTCGCACAGCTCGAAGCGACCGAAGTCGTACGGGTCGCCCGGCGGACGCTCGGCGTGCACGAGCAGCTCGCGGATGCCCCGACGCTCGAGCGTGCGCACGCGGTAGTAGCAGAACGGGTTGTTGCCGCGACGACCGAGCGCGCTGTGGGTCGTGAACGAGCAACCCGCGCGACACACGTCGGCGTAGTAACACTCGCTGCAGAAGCCCCACAGCTCCTCGCGAGTGCGATCGCGGGTGAACTTCATCCCCTCGCCGTCGCGCCAGATGTCGGCCAGCGACAGCGTGCGAACGTTGCCGCCCACGTAGGGCGCGGTCGGCAGCGACGGGCACCCTTTCACGGTGCCGTCGGATTCGATGCCCATCACGAACTGCCCCGCCTGACAGCCGCCGAAGTAGCGATTGCCGCGACCGGGTCGCGAGCGCAGCAGCTGCTCGTGCGGGCCGTAGTAGCCGAGGTTGTTGCCGATCGCGACGTGGAACGAGCGATCGGCCGGGACCCCGCGCGCGGTCGCCCGCGCGAACGCGGCGGTCTGGATCGCGGCCAGCGTGTCGATGATCTCGACCACCATCCACGGCTGCACGATCCACTCGGGGTGGTCGCCGGCACGGCCCATCGCCGCGGTCAGCTGCGCGCGCCAGACCAGCACACCCGCGGCCTCGAGCAGCTCCGCCAGCGCCGGCAGCTCGCCCATGTTGAGGCGGTTGATCTGCGTGTTGGCAGTGACGACGAGGCCGGCGGCCTGGCCGTGCTCGATGGCCCGCATCGCGGCGGCGTGGCTGCCCGCGCTCGCGCGCAGGAGGTCGTGGCTCGCCGCGGTGCCGTCGATCGACACGCCGATCGCCTCGAGACCCGCATCGGCCAGTCGTCGCGCACGCTCGGCCGTGAGCCCGCGACCGCCGGTCTGCATGGTCACGCGCAGGCCCTGCCGTGCGAGGTGCTCGACCAGCGTGTAGACGTCGGCCCGCAGATAGGCCTCGCCGCCGATCAGCGTGACCTCGCGGGTGCCCAGCCGCACGAGCGCGTCGGCGACCTCGAGCAGCTCCGCGGTCGAGAGCTCGTCGTCGCGGACCGGGCCAGCCCGTGAGCCACAGTGCTCGCACGCGTGGTCGCAGCGCAGCGTGATCTCCCAGACGCAGTAGATGGGTCGCGGGGTGTCGCGCTCCTCGTCTCGAACGGTGCGCGGGCTCTCCACGGCGCACGATCCTAGCAGAGCCCGCGCGCGGGCTCAGGCGTTGCGTCGCCGTGGGCTCCGGCGCGGCGCGTCGGCGAGCAGCAGCAGGCGCAGCGCACGGGCGGCGGGTGAGAGCCGATCGAGCCCGCGATGGAGCAGCCGCAGCGGCCGGTCGATCGGCGTCCGAGGATCTCGCACCTCGACCAGGCGACCGAGCTCCAGATCGGTCGCGACCGCAGTGCGGCTGACCAACGCGATGCCGAGGCCAGCGCGGACGCTGCCCTTCACCGTCGAGATGCTCGACAGCTCCATGCCGATCTCGACGCCGGCGAAGTGGCGGTCCATCACCGCTCGCACCGCACTGCCAGGCGCGAACGCGATGAAGGGCAGCGCGCGTGGGTCGGCACCCGGCGCAGCGACCAGCACGATCGACTCGTCGCGAAACCTCTCGCCGCGGGCGCTGCTGGCGATGACGAGGTCGAGCTCGCCGGCCTCGAAGGCGTCGATCGCGAGCTCCTCCGGCATCTCGCGCAGGCGCAGCGCAACCTTGGGGTGTCGGCGGCGGAACCCCGAGAGCACCGGCGGCAGCAGGTACGTGCACGCGGTCTGGCCGCCACCGATGCGGACCTCACCCGCCTCGAGTCGCTCGAGCGCCGCGACCGCCTGGCGAGCCTCGGCGACCGCGACCACCGCCGCGCGCGCGTGGGGCAGCAGCGCGACCCCGGCCTGCGTCAGCTGTGCACCGGTGCGACCGCGATCGAACAACCGCGCCTCGAGCTCGGCCTCGAGCCGGCGGATCGAGGCGGTCAGTGCCGGCTGCGACACGTGGGCGTGGCGGGCCGCCGCCGTGAAGGTGCCCTGCTCGACCACCAGCAGGAAGTGACGCAGGTGCTCGAGCATAAGCATAGGTTATCGAACTGCGGCGAAACATTCATGGGCGTCCGGTCCGCCGCAGGCCCATCTTCGCCATCGTGATCCTCCTCGTCGTGCTCGGGCTCGCGGCTGGCATGCTCAGCACCATCGCCGGCCTCGGCGGCGGCCTGTTCCTGCTGATGGTGCTGGGGCTGCTGCGCGGGCCCCATGCCGCGCTGGTGCTCACGACCCCGGCGCTGCTGGTGTCGAACCTCCACCGCGCGTGGCTGTTCCGCGCCGATCTCGATCGTCGGCTCGCCCGCGTCATCGTCGGCGGCGTGATCCCGGGTGCGTTCCTCGGCGCACTCGCGCTGCCGGAGATTCCCGAGACCGTGGTGGCGGTGCTGTTCACCGCGTCCACCGTGTTCGCGCTGCTGCGCGCCAGCGGACGCATCACGCTGCAGCCGCGGGGCCGCGCCATCGCGCTCTACGCCTTCGTCGTCGGTGCGCTGGCGGCGACCTCGGGCGGTGCTGGCATGCTGCTGGCACCGCTGGTCTTGAGCGTGGTCGGGCCGGGTACGCGCTACCTCGCGACCATCGCCGTGGGTGCGATGGCGATGCATGCGGCGCGGGTGATGGGCTATGGCGCTGCGGGTCTCCTGGCGAGCGAGCAGACCGGCGACATCCTCGCGCTGCTGGTGGGGTTGCTGGCTGGCAACCTGATCGGCCGGCGCCTGCGCGGCCACGCGAGCATCGACACCCAACGCCGGGTCGAGATCGGCGCGCTGGTGATCGCGAACGTTTGCGCGCTGGCCAGCCTGTTCGGGCGGTGAACGGACGAACGGGTGGATGCGCTACTGCTCGCGCTTGCGTGCGCGGTTCCACTTCCACAGCTTCACGATGCCGCCGGTGACGGCGCCCCGTGCCCGCGCGCCCAGGCTCTTGCCGTCGTCCTTGCCGTTGCCGGCCCGCGGCACCGCCTTGCCCGCCTTGTGGCCGAGGTAGAGGCCCGCGGCGACCGCCAGGACGATGAGCACGATGAGCAGGGGCAGTGGGAGCTCTTCCAAGCGGCGGGCCTCCGGACGAAGGTAGCGCCAACTGCGAAAGTCACAAGGGGCCCCCCGCGCACGAAGGTCGTTGCGGTCGGGTGCCGCACCCATCTTTGCTAAGCTCCGCGGCCGTGGACGAGCTCCAAGGTCGCATCGATGCACTGGTCAAGGGCAACCGCGTGGTGCTCTTCATGAAGGGCACGCGTGCGGCGCCCCAGTGTGGCTTCTCGGCGCAGGTGGTCGAGATCCTCGACCAGTACCTGCCCGAGTACACCACCGTGAACGTCCTCGCCGACGCCGCGATGCGCGACGGTGTGAAGGAGTACGCGCAGTGGCCCACGATCCCGCAGCTGTTCGTCGACGGCGAATTCGTCGGGGGCTGCGACATCGTGCGGGAGCTCGACGGCAACGGCGAGCTGGTCAAGACCCTCGGTGAGCTGGTCACGCCGCCTTCGCCCCCCGCGATCACGATCAGCGACGCCGCTGCCAAGGTCTTCGCGCAGGCCGTGCGCGAGCTCGCCGAGGGCGAGCGCCTGCGGCTCGTCGTCGACGGACGCTTCCAGCACGAACTCACGATCACGGGGCCGGGTCCCGGCGATCTCGAGGTCACTGCCAACGGCGTTACGCTGCGGGTCGACGTCGGCAGCGCGCGACGTGCCGACGGCGTGCGCATCGACTACGTCGAGCAGCCGAGCCCCGGCTTCAAGATCGACAACCCCAATGCACCGCCGACCGTGCGCCACGTCAGCCCCGCCGAGGCCAAGGCGTTGCTCGACGCGGACGGGCGGGCGCGCCTGCTCGACGTGCGCACGCCCGGCGAGCACGAGCGGGCGCGCATCCCCGGCGGCGTGTTGCTGACGCCCGAGCTCATGCGCGAGCTGCTCGAGCTGCCGCGCGACACCCCGCTGGTGTTCCATTGCCACCACGGTCAGCGCTCGCACCAGGCCGCGCTGCACTTCCTCGAGCGCGGCTTCACGGTGGTCCACAACGTCGCCGGTGGCATCGACGCGTGGTCGGTCGAGCTCGACCCGTCGATCCCACGGTACTAGTCGATGGAGTCGCTGCTCGCCGCGATCCGCAAGGCCTGCTCGGCCTCGACCTGGTCGCGCGGGGTCGAGCTGGCGCGCAGCGACGCGGTGATGCTGCAGGAGCGCGGCAAGTCCGAGCTCGAGTTCCGCGTCGCGACCAAGGGCGGCATGGTCGCGCCGATCGTCACGCTGTTCCCCGACGACGACGAGTGGAGCTGCGAGTGCAACTTCCCCGAGGACGCGTGCCCGCACGTGGCCGCCGCCGCGATCGCGTGGCAGCAGGACCAGGCCGGCGGCAAGCCGCTCACGCAGGCCGACGCACCCAAGGCGCCCGGCCGCATCGCGTATCGCTTCGAGACCCGCGGCGAGTCACTCGCGCTGCGCCGCGTGATCGTGCACGAGGGCGGCGAGTGGGCCTTCGACGGCACGCTCGCCATGGTCGCGCAAGGCAAGCTGCGTGGCCCGAAGTTCGTGGCCGCGCCGGCCGACCTGCGCTTCGAGAAACACGTCGGCACGTTCATGGCGCAGGTGCTGCCCAAGGCGGGGCTGGCGCGACTGTTCGAGACCCTGAGCGACGCGACCGACGTGACGCTCGATGGCACCGCGGTGCGCCTGGGGCCGCCGTCGTCGGGCTTGCGGGTGCTCGTGCGGGGCGAGGGTGACCGCGTGTTCGCGCAGCTCGAGCGCGACCCCGAGGTCACGATGGTGTTCAAGAACGGTGCGATCCGCCGCGGCGATCGCCTGCACCCGGTCGGCGGCCACGGCCTGCCCGAGGGCGAGTTCAACGAGCTGCGCCGCGGCAAGTGGTTCGACGCCGAGGGCATGGCCACGCTGGCCGGCGATCTCGTGCCGCGGTGGAAGCGGACGCTGCCGATCGAGAACGTGTCGGAGTCGGTGCCGCAGGCCCGCGCGCTCAAGCCCCGCATCGCGATCAGCACCGCCCGCGACGGCGACGCGCTGTCGCTGCTGGGCACGGTCGTGTACGGCGACCCCGCGGTCGCGCGCGTCGACGGCGATCGGCTGACGAGCCTGCGCGAGGGCGACGTGCCGCTGCGCAACCTCCGGCTCGAGAAGATCCTCGTCGAGCGCATGCGCGAGGAGCTGGGACTCGAACCCGGCGTGCGGCGCTCGCTGTCACCGGGCGAAGCGGTCGCGTGGAACCAGCGCTTCCTCGGCGGCGAGGGCTATGCCGTCGAGGGCCGCGCCCACCACGACTTCGTGCTGCGCGGCGAGGTGGTGCCGCGGCTCGGCGAAGGCCCGCGCGAGGGCGAGCTGGCGTTCGAGCTCGAGCTCGATGACGGCGATGCGGGTGGCAGCGGCGGCGGCCCCCGCGGCCGCGCCGAGCCGGGCGCGGTGGTGGCGGCGTGGCGACGTGGCGAGGAGCTGGTGCCGCTGGTCGACGGCGGCTTCGCTCGACTGCCGCTCGAGTTCCTCGCGCGTCATGGCGAGCGCGTGGCCGCGCTGCTGCGCGCCCGCGAGGCCGCACGCGATGATGCACTGCCGACCTGGGCAACCGCCGATCTCGCGGCGCTCTGCGAGGCGCTCGAGCGCCCGGCACCGCCGCAGTGGCAGCACCTGCGGGGCTTGTTCGAGGGCTTCGAGGGGCTCGGCGAGCCGGTCCTGCCCGCCGATGTCACGGCGTCGCTGCGCGACTACCAGCGCCGCGGCGTCGCGTGGTTGTCCTTCCTGCAGGACGCAAAGATGGGCGGCCTGCTCGCCGACGACATGGGTCTCGGCAAGACGCTGCAGACGCTGTGCGCGATCCGAGGACGCACGCTGGTGGTCGCACCGACGAGCGTGCTGCCCAACTGGGCCGCCGAGATCGCCCGCTTCCGCCCTGCCCTGCGCGTGTGCAGCTACCACGGCCCCGGTCGCGAGCTCGGCCGCGACGCCGACGTCACGCTCACCAGCTTCGCGTTGTTGCGACTCGATCGCGAGCTGCTGACACGCCAGTCGTGGGACACCGTCGTCATCGACGAGGCCCAGGCCATCAAGAACCCCGACAGCCAGGTCGCGCGGGCCGCCTTCGAGCTGCAAGCGCGCGTGCGATTCGCCCTCACCGGCACGCCGGTCGAGAACCGGCTCGAGGATTTGTGGAGCCAGTTCCACTTTGCCAACCCCGGCCTGCTGGGCGGCCGCAGCGAGTTCCTCGAGCGCTACGCGCGGCCGATCGGCAGCGGCGACGCGTCGGCGACCGCGGCGCTGCGCGAGCGCATCCGTCCGTTCGTGCTGCGACGTCTGAAGCGAGAGGTCGCGCGCGAGCTGCCGCCGCGCACCGACCTCGTGCTGCACTGCGAGCTGCGCGACGAGGAGCGTGCGGTCTACGACGCCGTGCGGGCCGCGACGCGCGAGGACATCGCTGCGCGCCTGGGCGCCGGCGGCGAGGTGATGGCGATGCTCGAGGCGCTGCTGCGTCTGCGCCAGGCCGCGTGCGACAGCGCGTTGGTACCGGGCCAGCGCAGCGATGGCCCGCCGTCGTCGAAGCTCGAGCGCCTGCTCGATACGCTCGCGACCCTGCGCGAGGCCGGCAGCAAGGCGCTGGTGTTCTCGCAGTGGACCTCGCTGCTCGATCGCGTCGAGCCGCTGCTCGCCGAACAAGGGGTGCCGTACCTGCGCCTCGATGGCTCGACCAGCGATCGCGGCGCCGTGGTCGAGCGCTTCCAGGCCGACGACGGCCCGCCGGTCTTGCTCATCTCGCTGCGTGCCGGTGGCACCGGGCTCAACCTCACCGCGGCCGACCACGTGTTCTTGCTCGACCCGTGGTGGAACCCCGCCGTCGAGGATCAGGCGGCCGACCGTGCGCACCGCATCGGCCAGGACAAGCCGGTGTTCGTCCATCGCCTGGTCGCACGCAACACCGTCGAGGAGGGCATCTTGGCGCTGCAGCTGCGCAAGCGCGAGCTCGCCGCGGCGGCCCTCGAGGGCGGCACGCCGGCGACCGCGATCACCCGCGACGAGCTGCTCGCGCTGCTCGACTAGTACCTCTCACGCGGGGACGCCCGCCCGCGCAACCAGGCTCAGGGCGCCGCCGCGGCGGCTGCTTCGATGGGCTCGCAGCTGCAGCCCCAGCTCGCCGGCAGCTGCGGACACATCGTCGCTGCGATGATCCGGTGGCCCTCGGCGTTCGGGTGGATGTGGTCGAAGCTTCGCAGCTCCGCGCGCAAGAACCACCGCGGCAGCTCGGCGAGCAGTGCAGCGTCACGATCGAGCTCGGCCTCGCGCGCCGCCTCGTCGAGCTTCGCGTGGGCCTGCTTCCAGCGCTTGTCCTTCGCGAGCGCAGCGCGGACGGTCTCGACTTCCTGCGCGTCGGCATCGCGATCGCGCAGCGCCGAGTCGTAGAGATCGATGGCGATGTCGGGCAGCTCGCGGGGGTCCCACGGCGCCTCGACGCCGCCAGGACGCTTGCGACCGTAGTCACCGAAGGCCTGCTCGGGGGTCAGCCGCGACATGTTGAAGTCGACGACCTCCTTGGTCACCCGCACGTGTTCGAGCCCCTGCTCCCCGCGCCAGCGCTTGTCCTTCAGATCGCCCCACGGTGTCAGCGAGAGACCGATCACCTTGAAGTGGTGATCGTGGGCGGCGACGAAGAGGTCGCGCATGTGCTTGTTGGTCGACTTCGGGGTGCCGACGCTGTTGAGCCCACCGCCGTAGACGAGCCAGTGCTCGAAGGCGGGGTCCTTGGCGCGCACGCGCGAGTTCTCGAGCACCTGGTGCTTGAAGCGCTGCTTGAGCGCGAGTGCGCCCTGACCCACGCGCGAGAGGTTGTGGACCTCGACGTTGCGACACAGGCGCTCGAGCTCGCGGGCATAGGGCTGCTTGGGCCACGCACCGATCGATCCCGCCAGCACCACGACCTTCACCGGCTTGTCGGCGTGCTTGAAGCGCCAGGTCGGCGGACCCTCGGGCTCGAGTCCGATCAAGGTCGGCGCGGCGGCGGCGGGCTCCTCGGCGTGGGCGGGCGTCGCCGGCGACCCGAACGACAGCGCGGTCGCGAGCGCCAGCCAAGGCCCAGTGTCACGGAACGATCGAGAACGCATGCTCGGCGAGCTCCACACCATCGGCAGACATGATGCGCACCACCCACTCGCCGACGTACTCGGCGCGCAGCCGCAGGTACGCGCGCGTGCGGTAGGCATGCAATGACACCACCGCGATCTTGCCGCGGCGCGCCGTGCTGCCGTCCTTCTTCTGCCACACGATCGACATCATCTCCTCCTCGCGGGGATGCACGACACGCAGGCACACGTTGATCTCCTCGAGCTTCGAGACGGAGAACTCGCGGGCGACGTCCTTGCAGCCGGTCTTGTCGTAGCCCGCGCCCATCTCGATGCGATCGACGTGGATGCCGGTCGCGCCGACACCCCCGACCGGCGGGAGGTCGGCGGGGCTCACGGGCAGGCGGGCGAAGGTCGCAGCGATCTCGGGCGGCGTGCCCGGTGGCGCCGTGCGGGGATCGGCGTCGCGCGGCACTGCGACCGGCGGCTTCGACTCGATCGGCACCGTGGGCGCGGTACCGCCGCGTTCGGTCGGCGGCGTGGCATCGTCGTCGTCGACGTGGGTCGAGGCCGGGGTCGGCTCCACCGGCGCGGGCGCGGGATCCACGGCCGGCTTCTCGGCGATCGTCGTTTGCGAGGCGGCGAGCTCGGGCGTCGCGCCATCGTTCGCCGCGCCGAACCACCACACTGCCCCGGCCACACCGACGCCCGCGACGACCGCCCAACCCAGCGAGGCCCGCTTGGGCTTGGCGCCCAGCTCGAGCGCAGCGGTGCGCGAGGTGATGCGCCGCGGCTCGGGTGCCACGACGCGCTTGCGCGCCGCCGCGTGCAACGGCAGCACGCGTCCGCGATCATCGTCATCGTCGTCGACCGCGCCCACCGCAACGCGGGCCACCACCGCGTCGCGCGGCTCACGGACGACCTGCGAGGGGCGCCGCGGAGGTTCGACCGTCCTGGCGACCTCGACGGGCTTCGCCGCCTCGCTCGGCTTCGCCGCCTCGCTCGACTTCGCCGCCTCGCTCGACTTCGCCGCCTCGCTCGACTTCGCCGCCTCGCTCGACTTCGCCGCCTCGCTCGACTTCGCCGCCTCGCTCGACTTCGCCGCCTCGCTCGCGTCCGCTGCGGCGCGTGCCGCCGCGGCCCGCTCGCGCGCCTCGAGCTCCGCGCCCATCAGCGCAGCCATCTCCGCCTCGGACTCCCGTAGGTCGCGTTGCGCCGGTGCGGGCGGCATCATCGCCACCGCAACGTCGCGGGTCGCCATCGCCCACGATCCCGACATCATCGCGTCCATCTGCCGATCGTCCTCGCGCTCGGGCGCCACCGCGACGTCGGGCTCGGCACCCTCGTCGTCGAGGGTCGCGGTCGGGAGATCGGTCGATGAACTCTCGGCCACGCGGGGCCCCGAGATCTCGCTGACGTCGCGCGCCACCACGGCATCGCCGCTCACCACGCGCGGCACCGCGGCCGCGCGCGCGCGGTCGTCCCAGGTCTTCGTCTCGCCCCCCGGCTCGGCCGTTTCGGACTGCCCGAGCAGGTCACCCCACGCCGCATCGAAGCTCGCTTTGCCGTCCGCAGCTGGACGGTGGGGTGGCTCATTCGAGCCATGCCTCATGCTCGACATCGTGCCAGAAAAGCCGCCGCGGCGGGAGCCTCGCGATCGGCGATCGCAGGCCCGGCCGGGCCGCGCATCGTCCCGGTCCGCCCTTGCCGCCTGTTCCTGGGGTGTGCCGTCTTCCGAGCGCGGCAGGTTCGGGATTGTGTCCGAACCGCCCGCGGACTATGAACGAGCGTATGCGGCCGAGCGCGCGACGCGAAGGACTCGCGGCACTGGGGCTCACGGCCCTGCTCGCGTGCGAGTGGGCTGCACCCGACGAGTTCACCCCGCCGGCGCCCTACCGCCCAGCCCACGTGCCGCGTCCGATCGCGCCCGCCGATCCGGGCGCCGAGCCCAACCTGTTGCAGGAGTACACCGTGCGCGCGCCGGTCGATCCGCAGGAGGCCGAGGCGTGGGAGCTGCCGTTCCAGTCCAAGCGCCTGGTGGTCGCGCTGCTCATCGCCGCGGCCCACGATCGCCTCGAGGAGCTGAGCTACGTGCTCACGCCCGACGCGACATGGGGCCTGCCCGATCGACGTCGTCGCGGTGCACGACCGATCTTCGGCGAGGACCACGGCGCCGCCTTCCTGCAGGCGCTGCGCAACGCGGCGGTGCGCTTCTCCGCGCGCAAGCACCCGTGGTCGAGCCCGCCGACCGCCGATGGGCCCAACCAACAGGTGCGCTCGGGTGCCGAGCCGTTCTGGACCTACTACGCGGCCGACGGCGACGTGATGGCGTTTCGCGAGGTCATGTACCGCGGTCGCGCGCGCATCGACTACGTCGGGTTGTTCGAGTCGCTACCGCCGCCACCGATGGTGGGCGCGCCTCACGATCCACCACCGCCACCGTCGCCTCCGCCGCGCAAGCCCAGGCCCGGCGAGCTCACGGCCTCCGAGCTCGCCGGCGACTTCGATGCGCCCGCCGTGGGCGAGCTTCGCTGATCGGTGGCCTCGAGCATGGCGGCCACGCGCACGCGCAGTGGCGACCACGCGTGACGATCCAAGAACGCGGCCGGCGACAGCTCGCCCCGCAGCACCGCAGCGAAGTCGGCCTCCTGCCGCGCCAGGCGAGCCTCCACCGCCAGCTCGGTCGCTGCGGCGGCGCGTGGGTGCTCGGGATGCCGCAACGCGAACAACCCCGGTGCCCCGCGCCCACCCGTGACCCAGCGCGCATGCAGATCGGCCTGCAGCGCGCGCAGGCGATCGAGGCTGTAGGTCCCGGCCCAACCACCGCGACCGATCCGCAGCGCCGCGTAGGCATCGAGCTCGCGGTGCCCGTGCTCGAGCGACCATCGATCGAGATCGGCGTAGTCGAGATCGAGGCGACCATCGCGATCGCTGGTCGGCACCACCTCGAGCGCGATCCACCGACCACCGGGCTCTCGCAGCTCCACCGTCACCGGGCCCGTCCACGCGCGCACGTGGCAGGGCGCGACATCGGCCTGGTCGAGCACGTCGCCGCGCGGCGTGGGCGGTCGTCGACACTGCGCGTGCTCGAGCACGAAGTGGGCACGTGCAGGTCCGATCTCCCGGTACGCCACGACGCCCCAGCCCGCGCGTCCGGGCACGTCGCCGACCGCGACCGGCTCGAGCGGAACAGTGCCGGCGTTCGCGGGCTCGACCGGCGCGCGCGAGCGCTGCGCCGTCGCGTCCCGTGACGCGGCACACGCGGTCGCGAGGACACAGCCGATCAGGATCGCCGCGCGATGGTTGCAGCGTCGACCGGCAATTGCCGCGTTCGCGCCCTTGCTGCCCTGCTGCCCTCGCATGCCCTGTTGCCCCTCGCGAGACCTTGCAGCTTCGCGAGACGTTGCACCTTGGCCCATGCCCACCACGCGTGCAAGCACGGGGGGACCGTCGTCGCCTTGACGGGGGCGCCGTGCTCGCGCGACCGTCCCCGAGGTGCGCCGAAGACTGTTGCCGCTCCTGTTGCTGACCTCGCTGGCGGGCTGCCTGCGCGTGCCGCCCGAGACCACCGAGCCGACCGACCAAGGTGCGGCGGCGCCGACCACCGCGGCCGATGTGCTCGCACGGCACATCAAGGCCATCGGCGGCGCACCGAAGCTCGAGTCCATCAAGCAGCGCACGGTCGAGGCCCGCATGATCTACCGCGCCGAGGCCGGCTGCGAGGCCGACGACGGCTCGTGCTTCAAGACCGATCAGAACGGGTCGTTCGTGCTCGAGACCACCGCCGACGGCAAGCTCTACCGACGCACCGTGCTCGGTGATCTGATCGAGGAGCGCGGCTACGACGGCAAGGCCGGCTGGTCGCTCGCCGGCGACGGCCTGCTACGCATCGACACCCCCGAGGAGGCCACCGTCTCGCGCGAGGACGCGTTGCTGCACTGGTACTTCGGCGTCACCGAGCGCGGCATCGAGACGACCCTGCTCGCGACGCGCAACGAGGACGCGACCGGCAAGGTCATGACCCTCGATGGCGTGCAGTGGCGCGTCGCGCCCGATCAGCCGGCGAAGAACTTGTGGTTCGATCGCGCCACCGGCCTGCTGCACGAGGAGAGCATCGACGAGGGCGAGGGCGAGAACCGCCGCCAGCAGATCATCACCTACGACGACTATCAAGCCGTCGACGGTGTGTTGGTGCCGTTTCGCATCCGCGTCACCAATCGCTTCGGGCAGCGCGAGCAAATGGTCGACTTCGAGACCCAGCGCGTGAGCCACGGGCCGGTCGAGGTCGCCAAGTTCGCGATCCCGAAGCTCGAGACCCCGAAGCCCGCCGCCGATCCGCTGCTCGAGGCGCTGGCCAAGGCCCACAAAGAGGCCGATGCGGCGCCGCGCGAGGTCGGGCCCAAGGTCGCCGTCGCGCGGCTCGAGTTCGCGGCCGCCCACTTCGAGGCCGCCGAGGCCGCAGCGCAGGCCTGCCTCGCGCTCGACCCCAAGGAGCCCGAGGCACTGTTCATCCTCGCGCGCGTGCAGCTGTTGCGCGGCGATCTCTCGGGCGCCGCGCGGACGTTGCCCAAGGCCGCGAAGTTCGGCGTGCGACCCGACGCGATCGCGCGACAACAGGCGTGGATCCACGTGCGACAGCGCGAGTTCGCCAAGCTCGCGAAGGACCTCGACACCGCCGGCAGCGCGACCACGGCGGGGCGCTACCGTTCGTTCGTCGGCAAGCCGCTGAACGCGACCATGCCCGCGGGCTGTGTCGGCAGCGCCAAGCTGCTCGCATCGACGCCGCTGGCGATCGCGGACCTCGAGATCGGTGGCAAGCACACCGGCGCCATCGTCGACAGCGGCTCGGCCGAGGTCTTCGTCGCCCAGAGTCTCGCCAAGGAGCTCGGCCTGTCGGTGCGCGCCGGCGATGCCTCGCCGAACTCGCCCGAGGTCGGCTGGAGTCAGCTCGAGTCGATGACCGTCGCGGGCGTGGCGATCGCAAACGTGCCCGTGACCGTGCTCGCCGACGACGTGATCTCGGAGATGGCGGGCGAGACCAAGGACAAGATCCGCGGTGTCATCGGCACGCGCGCGCTGTCGGAGTTCATGGTCGATCTCGACATCGCGGGCGGCAAGCTCGAGCTGGTCGCTCCCGGCTCGAAGTGCAAGGCCGCCCGCGAAGCTCACCGGGTCGGCACCGCGGTGCCGTTCTACTTGCACGAGTCCCACCACATCTACGTGCGCGCCAAGATGGGCCCCGCCGAGGGCCTCTACCTGGTGAACACCGGCATGCGCGGCGCCGACCTGGCGGCGAATCAGCCGGCGTATGCGTTCGCCGGCGTCGGTGCCCCGGCGCTGCGCTCCGACGAGATCCCGCTGGTCACCGTGCCGTCGCTCGACGTCGGCGGCGTGGCGCTGAGCAAGCTGGCCGGCGTCTATGGCTTCTTCGAGCAGACCCAGAGCTCGGACGGCTTCCGCATCGACGGCGTCATCGGGCTCGGTGCAGTCGGCCGCAAGCGCGTCGTGATCGACTACGAGACCCAGCGCCTCTGGATCACACAGTGAGCCCATCGCGCACGTTCCTCGCCGATGCGGGCGATGTCGACGGCGCCTGGATCACGCTGCCGCGCTGGGACGTCGACGAGGACGGCATCATCGTTCGGGCCGGGCCCCGCGATGCGCTGGCATCGGTGCCCGTCGCCGAGGTCGTGCGAGACTTCGGCCGCGCGGTCGTGCTGCCGGGCTTCGTGAACGCCCACAGTCACGCGTTCCAGCGTGGCATCCGTGGCGCCACCCACCACCGCAATCACGACGACGACGACTTCTGGAGCTGGCGCACCGCCATGTACGGCGCCGCCACGCAGCTCGATCCCGACGGCGTCTTCGAGATCACCCGGCGCGCGTTCGCCGAGATGCTCGCGGTCGGGATCACCTGCGTCGGCGAGTTCCACTACCTGCACCACCGGCCCGACGGCAGCCGCTACGACGCACCGGACCTGCTCTCCGAGCAGATCGTGCGGGCCGCCGCGCACGTCGGCATCCGCCTGGTGCTGCTCGAGACCTACTACGAGCGCGCCGGACACGGGGCCCCCGCGCTGCCGGAGCAGCGCCGCTTCTGTGACGGGAGCGTCGAAGCCTACCTCGAGCGGCTCGAGCGCTTGCGTGCGCGCGGCGTGGCGGTCGGCATCGCGCCGCACTCGGTGCGGGCGGTCTCCGCCCCCTCGCTGCGCGCGCTCGCGGAGCACGCCAACACCCACGGCCTGCCGCTGCACGCCCATGTCTCCGAGCAACCGCGCGAGAACCAACTCTGCATGGCAGAGCATGGCTGTTCACCGCTGCAGCTGCTGCGCGACAGCGGTTGCCTCGATCGGCCCGGTGCGTTCACGGCCGTGCACGCCATCCACGTCGACGACGACGATCGCCGCCTGCTGACCGGTCACCAGGTGTGTGCGTGCCCAACCACCGAGGCTGATCTCGGCGATGGCATCGTGCCCGCGTCGAGCTACGCCGAGGCGGGTGTCCGCATCGCGCTCGGCAGCGACAGCAATACCGTGATCGATCTGCTGCAGGAGGCGCGCTGGCTCGAGCTCGGCGAGCGCTGGCGCACCGGCCGTCGCGTGCGGTTGGCCGCCGCCGGCGTCGGCCTGGGCGGTGTGCTGCTCCGGATGTGTACGCGCGACGCTGCACGAGCGCTCGGGCGCCCCGAGCTCGGCAGCCTGCGTGCCGGCGCCCCCTTCGACGCCGCCGTCATCGGCCGCGATCATCGCGTGCTCGAGAGCGTGGCCGATCACGATCTGCTCGACGCGATCCTGATGGCGGGCACCGGCGCGCTCGTGACCCACGTGGTCGTCGGAGGCCGCGAGATCCTGCCGTGAGCCCCCGACCGCTCCTCGCGTTCGCGATGTTCGCCTCGGCTGCGGTGGGCGGTGGCTGTGCCAACCGCACCGACGCGCGCACGAGAGCGGCCTTCGAGGCCGCACAGCGCGGCGAGCCGGCACCCACGACCGACGGCGGCGCTCGACGCAACCCGCAGCGACGGGATCCCCGACGCACGAGCCCGACCGCATGGTCCGGCCTCGATGACCGGCTCGCCGACGCGATCGACCTCCTCGCCACAGGCATCGACGGCGACACCTTGATCGCGACGACTGGGCAGTGGTGCGCGGTGACGCCCGAGCCGAGCGCGAGCGAGACCGGTCCCACGTACGTGTGCTTCACCGAGCCCGCGCTGAACTTCGAGCGCCGCAGCTTCATCCTCGAGGTCGCTCGCACCGGCGTGATCGGCTTCGAGATGCGCGAGCTGAGCGGGCCGCAGAGCCGCGACATCGCCACGCGGGCGACGGATGCGCTCGCACACCACTGCGCGCGCCCGTTCGCGAAGGCAGTCAGCACCGCGGGGGACGAGGCCGAGTTCTCGACCTGCCCCGTCGACGGTGGCTCGACGCTGGCGATCGGCCACGCGCGCGCGACCGCCGAAGAGTGGTTCGTCTCGGTCGCCGTACTCGGCACACTGGTGACCCCGAAGGTCGATCCGCCACCGCCGTAGACCCTGCTATCCTCCGGCCACCATGACCGACCCCGAAGCCACGACGCCTACGAGCCACGGCGGGATCTTGGTCCCGTTCGACATGTTCCGGCTCTCGCAGCTCGCGGCGATCTTCGCCGAGCTGCTGGTCAGCAAGGCGCGCAACATCCTCGACGCCCAGCTGATCGCGGTGCGCCACGAGGCTTCGCGTGTGTTGTTGTTGCGCATCGAGGGACACGTCGTCGGCGATGACGCTGCCGAGTTCTGGCGCACCAATGCCGATCTCGGGCTGATCAGCAGCCAAGCGCTGCCCCACCGCGTGTTGTTGTACTGGGCGCAGCCTGGGCCGGCCGGCAAGCGACGCGAGGGCTTCCTCGTCGCCCAGCGCGGGCAGGTCATCGGCTCGGACGAGGCCACCGAGGACGTCGCACGCGGCGATGCCGGCTGGCCGGTTGCGCGCCTGTGCGAGCAGATGCGGCTCCCGATGAGCGAGCTCGCGGCCGGCTTCCCGGGCTCGCCGCGGGTGGCGATCTCGTTGGTCGAGGCCAGCAGCTACAACGATGAGCAGCTGCTGATGACGCTGATCGGGCGCGACGGCGCCCCGGCCGACGAGCTCGAGGATGGGCCGCCCGAGGGGCCTGCACGTCCCGCCGCGCAGGCGGCCCCTGCCGCGCGGCCCGCTGCGCCGCCACCCCCCGCCCGGGCGAACGTGGAGGAGGACGCCAAGCGGCGCGCCACCGAGGCCGCCGCGGAGGCCGCGGAGCAACGTCGGCGCGCCGACGCCATGCAGAGCGATCTCCGACATCGCAGCGACGAGCTCGGGATCATCTGCATGCCGAGCGCCGGCCTCTCCGAGCCCGATCTCCTGCGGCCGCTGGTGGTCGCCAAGATCGCTGGCGACCTCCCGCCCGGGCTCCCGCGCGCGATGACCGACGAGCTACAGGGCAAGCGCTCCGACGTCGCGATTCGCGTGGAGTTCCTCAGCGAGGTCTTCCTCGAGAGCACGCCGCTGTCGCGTCCGCTGCTGCAGGAGCGCGCGGTCGCCCGACAGATCGGTGCCCACGACCTGCGGGTGCTCGAGGTGCTGGCGCCGCGGGTGGGCTACGGCACGTTGCTGAGTGACGGCAAGCGCCACGTGTTCGTCTCGCGCAAGCCAGAACAGGCACTGCCCGCCGAAGTGGTCGACGACCTCCTCGGCGGGCAGAGCTGATGAGACGAGCAGAGCACGATCCCCTGGGGGATCGCGCGATGTTCAGGCGACTTCGAAGCGCGCCTTGAGGCTGTCGAGGATCTCGTCCTCGCGGGCCCCGGCGGTGGGCTCGGCGAGGCGGTCACGGATGAGCGCCTCGAGGATCGCGAAGCGCTCCGGGTGCGGCGGGAGATGCTGCGAGAGGTTCAGCTTGCGGCTCGCGAGGGCCTTCAAGAAGGGCTCGATCTTCCGCACTTCCTGGGCGATGCGCATGGTCGCCGCCTTGCCTTCACCACGCTTGGTCGCGAACTTGGGGGCGCATTTCTCGACGACCTGGACCAGCTCCCGAGCCAGCTCGATGTCGACGTTGTCCTCTACGCCGAAGCTCGCGACCACGATGGGACGGCTCTGCGCGCGACGATTGCCCTCGCCCGACCACCAGACGTTGTGGGCGATGGACAGGTAAGTGCGGCGCGACTCGCCACAGCGGACTTTGTTCCTTCGCAGGTACATGATGTCTTCGTTCCTCGTGGTTGCGGCCAGGCGGGAGTTCGGGGTGGTGCCTTGGCGGACCCTCACTACGACGACCTAGCGGTGCAAACCTTCAACGTCCCACCCCCCGGATCGATTTATCCGCGAGGATCTTGAAATCACGCGAAAAACCTCGTGGCCACCCTGTCGATCCGGGGCCGCGGGACAAAAAAAGTTGCTGCGCGACGGAGAAAATCGCGGGGCACGGGGGGCAGACCACCGCGGCGGACGCTCGGCCGCGCGCGGGACCACGCCGACCTTCAGAAGTCGCAGTGACGCGGCGTGCGGGGGAACGGGATCACGTCGCGAATGTTCTGCATGCCGGTGCCGTACATGATCATGCGCTCGAAGCCGAGGCCGAAGCCGGCGTGCGGCGCCGTGCCGTAGCGGCGCGTGTCGAGGTACCACGCGTAGCTCTCCGGCGAGAGGCCCGCGTGCTGCAGCGACTCCAACAGCACGTCGTGTCGCTCCTCGCGTTGTGAGCCACCGATGAGCTCGCCGACCTGCGGAACCAACAGATCGACGGCCGCGACCGTGCGGCCATCGTCGTTGCGCCGCATGTAGAACGCCTTGATCTCCTTCGGGTAGTCCGTGACGAAGACCGGCCGACCGACGATGTTCTCGGTCAGGTGGCGCTCGTGCTCGGCTTGCAGGTTCGCGCCGAAGAAGACCGGATACTCGAACTTCTGACCGCTCGCCGTGAGTCGCTCGACCGCCTCGCCGTAGGTCATGCGATCGAAGCCGGACTCGAGCACATGACGAAGTCGGGCGATCAGACCCTGATCGATGCGTTCGTTGAAGAACTCGACGTCGGCGGCGCAGCGCTCGAGCAGCGTGCCGACCAGGTGCTTCACGAAGGCCTCGGCCAGCGTGCAGTTGTCGTCGAGATCGTAGAACGGCATCTCCGGCTCGATCATCCAGAACTCGGCGACGTGGCGACTCGTGTTCGAGTTCTCGGCGCGGAACGTCGGGCCGAAGGTGTAGATGTCACCGAGCCCCAGCGCGAAGGTCTCGCCGTTGAGCTGCCCGGACACGGTGAGGTAGGCCTGCCGCGCGAAGAAGTCGGAGTCCCAGTCGATCGCACCGCCCTCGGTCTTCGGTGGCGCCGCCGGGTCGAGCGTGGTCACGCGGAACATCTCGCCCGCACCCTCGGCGTCGCTGGCGGTGATGATCGGCGTGTGCACGTAGACGAAGCCGCGGTCCTGGAAGAAGCAGTGCACCGCGTGGGCGAGCGCGCTACGGACTCGAAACACGGCGCCGTAGGTGTTCGTACGCGCGCGCAGGTGGGCGATCGTTCGCAGGTACTCGAAGCTGTGGCGCTTCTTCTGCAGCGGGAAGTCCGGGTCGGCGCGCCCGATGATCTCGACCTGCGTGGCGTGCAGCTCTACGGTCTGCCCCTTCGCGGGTGAGGCGACCAACTCGCCGCACACCGACACCGACGAGCCGGTGGTGAGGCGGCGGACGTCGTCGAGGTTCGACAGCGCCGGATCCACGACGATCTGCAGGTTGGCCATCGACGAGCCGTCGTTCAGCTCGAGGAAGACGACCTGCTTGCTGTCACGGACGGTGCGAAGCCAGCCCTTGACGCGCACATCGGCGCGCGGAGGACTCCAGGCCAGCACTTCGGCGATGCGGGTGCGAACGGACTGCATGACGGCGCGGGAGCGTAGCACGCGGCCGCGCGGCCAATGACCGGAGTGACGGTGGACCGGGATCGAACGCTTCCCTCGCGGGCGCAGCCGTGGGATCCATCCGAGGTGACCCCGCCCGCCACCGCCGAGCCCGCATCGACGCCGTCGCTGCGGGTGCAGGAGACCTTCGTGTCGATCCAGGGCGAGGGCGAGCTGGCGGGCGTACCCAGCAGCTTCATCCGCGTGAGCGGCTGCAACCTGCGATGCGTGTGGTGTGACTCACCGGCGACCTCGTGGGCACCGCGCGGCGATCGCATCGCGGTCGACGCGCTGGTGGAACGCTGCGCGAGCGGGCCACGGCATGTGGTCGTGACCGGCGGCGAACCGTTGCTCTTCACGGAGACCGTCGACCTCACGAAGGCGCTGGCAGGCCGCGGCCACCACGTGACGATCGAGACCGCGGCGACCGTGGCGCTGCCGAACGTGCACGCGGATCTGATGTCGATGAGCCCGAAGCTGGCCCACAGCACGCCGCATGGGCGAGACCCAGGCTGGGCTGCGCGGCACGAGGATCGACGCCGACGGCCGCGGATCATCGAGGCGCTGATGGCGGGCCCGTGGCAGCTGAAGTTCGTGGTGCGTGCGGGGAACCCCGACGCGCTGCGCACTGACATCGACGAGATCGAAGCGCTGCTCGCCGAGCTGTCGCTACCCGCTGCCGATCGGGCCCACGTGCTGCTGATGCCCGAGTGCATCGACGGCGCACGGCTCGGTGGTGAGCTCGCGGCGCTGGTGCCCCTGTGCCACGCGACCGGCTTCCGGCTGGGCTTGCGCCTGCACATCTCCCTGTTCGGCCACACGCCCGGGACCTGACGCAATGACCAACACATACCTGCTCGATCTCCGCTGCTCGGCCACCGGCGCTGCCGTGCCCGCCGGCCAGCTCCACGGCCTGTCGGCGGCGGGACGACCGCTGGTGTGCCGCTACGATCTCGACCGCATCGCACGAGCGGTCGATCGCGATGCCGTCAGCGCGCGCGCGCGCGGGATGTGGCGCTGGCGCGAGCTGCTTCCGCTGCCGTTCGACGCAGCGCCCGTGACGCTCGGCGAGGGCGACACCCCGCTGGTCGACGCGCAACGGCTCGCACGAGCGCTGGGCGTGCGACAGCTGTGGATCAAGGACGAGAGCGTCGAGCCCACGGGGTCGTTCAAGGCGCGCGGCATCGCGGCCGCCGTCAGCATGGCGGTGCACCTGGGCGTGCGTGCGTTCGCGATCCCCTCGGCGGGCAACGCCGGTGGCGCGCTGGCGGCCTACGCTGCGCGGGCCGGACGCCCTGCGCACGTGTTCGTGCCGAGCGACACGCCCATCGTCAACCAACGCGAGGTGCTGCTCTACGGTGCGACGCTGCACCGCGTCGAAGGGCTGATCCACGACTGCGGCCGACGAGTCGCGCAGATGCGCGAGGAGCTCGACGCCTTCGATGTGTCGACGCTCAAAGAGCCCTACCGGCTCGAGGGCAAGAAGACGATGGGGCTCGAGATCTGCGAGCAGCTCGGCTGGCGCGTGCCCGATGTGGTGGTCTACCCGACCGGCGGTGGCACCGGCCTGCTGGGCGTGCACGCCGCGATCGCTGCGCTCGCGCGACTCGGCTGGCTCCGCGAGGCCCGACAACCGCGCTTCGTGGTGGTGCAGGCCAGCGGGTGCGCGCCGATCGTGCGGGCGTGGGAGCGCGGCGCCGACGAGGCCGAGACCTTCGAACCCGCGCACACGCTGGCGTCGGGGCTCCGGGTGCCCAAGGCGGTGGGCGATCGCATGATGCTGGAGATCCTCCGCGAGACCGGCGGCACCGCGATCGCGATCGACGATCGCGAGCTGCTCGCCGACATGGCGCTACTGGCCCGCAGCGAAGGCCTGTGCGCTTGCCCCGAGGCAGGCGCGTGCGTGAGCGCGATCCGATCGCTACGCGCGTCCGGCTACATCCGCCCCGACGACGAGGTGCTGACCTTCAACACCGGCGCCGGGACCAAGTACGTCGAGCTCCTGCCGGAACTCGACGGGCCGGCTACGGATCGAGCTCGGTGATCGCGAACTCGGCTTCGTCCTCGGGGTCGACGCTGAGCGCGGGACGCCAGCGCTCGTAGCCAGGGAACGGCTCGCCCGCGATCTCGAGCGAGTGCCCGTGCTGGCTCTCGGCCGGGTCGACGGTCGGCCGCGGACTTGCGGCGGCACCGGCGGGCATCGTCGCGGTGTCGGAGGGCGACGGTGTCCCCCACATCGCGGGGGTCTGCCCCACGGGAGTGACCATGGTGGCGGTACCGGTGGGGCTGGTGGTGTCCCACGAGGCGCCACGTCGCGGCACCTGGTGCGGCGCCGGCGTGATCATGGTGGCCGCGTTGGTGGCGGTGGCTTCACTCGACCAGTTCGCCACCGGCATCGATGCGCTGCTCGACGCCGCAGCCGGTTGCATGTCGACGCCGGTGGTCCGCCGCTTGCGCGGTGGTTCGGCCGGCGCCGGCGTGGCGGTGGGCGCAGGTCGGGGCATCGGCGTGATCGACGAAATCTCCGCGCGCGCCTCGATGCCGCGAGCGTGCCGCGGCTGACACAAACGCCAGAAGCGGATGGTCTTCGCGCTCGCCCCGGTCAGGCGCATCAGCTCCTCGTCGGTGAGGCGCGGCAGGAGATCGAGGTACTGCGCGAGGCCGTTGCCGATCTCCACCACCTGGCGACGAAGCGTCGCGACGACCTCGAGCTCGACACCGGCGAGCCGCGCGAGCTCGTCGTCCGCCAGGCGCGCGAAGAGGTCGAGGTACGGCACCAAGCGGTTCATCGGATTGTTCCGACGGGCCGCATCCGATCGCGTGACCGTGTCACGCCGCGTGCTGTCGGGCCCCTCCGCCATGGCGAGTACGACGATACACGATCGGACGGCCGTGGTTGCCGTGCGTCGACGTCCCGCGCTCGCCCGACCCGCGGCCCATGACCGCGCGCCGGCCGTGCACGTGCGCGCACGCTCGCCCCGCCCATGACTCGGCTCACTTTCGCCACGTCCGGGACGAACCCTCGCGGCGCCAGGGGTTCACCGGCCTCACCTCGAGCGGGGACGCACGCGTGGCCGGGGCCAGGCTGCTAGCCTTGCGGCGATGTCCTACGACGGACTGCGCGCACTCCACATCATCGCAGTCGTGACGTGGTTTGCGGGCCTCTTCTACATCTTCCGGCTGTACGTCTATCACGTCGAGAATCGCGAAGACGATCGCGTCACCGCCCTGCTGCGCGTGATGGAGCGGCGACTGTATCGCGGGATCTGCTGGCCCGCGATGGTGATCACGACGCTCTTCGGCGTGTGGCTGTGGGCACGCGACTTCTCGTTCTACCTCGCGTCGGGGTGGTTCCACGTCAAGCTCACCGCGCTGTTGTTGCTGTTCGGCTATCACTTCTATTGCGGCAAGGTGCGCCGCGACCTCGAGGCCGGACGCTGCCGTCTGACCTCGCGCCAGTGTCGGTTGATCAACGAAGTGCCCACGGTGCTGCTCGTGACGATCGTCTGCATGGCCGTCCTCAAGCCGTTCTGAGCGCCCCGCCGCCGGCGTCGCCCGAGGGCCCCGACACGGCCCCACGTTGCGCGCGCGCGCGCGCCCTGCTGGCGCGTTGTCCGGCGTCGGCCACCCGCCTATGATCGTCCGATGGTACGTCCACGCCGCGGCCACGGCCGAGCGCAGCGAAGGTCTGCGGCGTCGCGGTTGCACGGCCACCTCGCCGCGTGGCTCGCACTGTCGGCGGCGTGCAAGGGCGACGACGATCGCAACAGCTGCGGCGTGCCGACCAACGAGATCTCGATCGTCGCGACGCTGGTCGACAACGGGCTGAGCCTGCGCACCGAGGTCGACTTCGCGGTCGGCGACCGCAGCACCGACGTCGATGGCATCTCCCTGTGCAGCGACGACGAGCTCTCGATCGCGGGTGAGCAGCCCAACCAGACCGAGCGCAACGAGCGGGTGATCTACTCGCACACGCAGCCCGCCGACGGCCAGCGCAGCGTCGAGGTGGTGCTCACGCGGACCGATGGCGAGCGCACCGCGGTCGCCATCGAGCTGCCCGAAGCGTTCGACATCACGGCGCCGGCACCGATGGCGAAGGTCTCGCGCTCGGCGGACTTCATGCTGACGTGGGCACCACCTGCGCCCGAAGGCTCGATGCGCATCACGCTCGTCGAGGAGATCGGCAACGGCATCTGCCTGGAGACCGGCACCGCCGAGCACGACTACAAGGACAGCATGGGCGTCGACGTCGACGACGACGGCAACTGGCTCATCCCCGCCGCCGTGATCGCCGGCGGCGCGCGCGACAAGTGCGACGCGCAGTACCGCTTCGCACGCTACGAAGACGTCGCGTACCCGTCGAGCTTCGCGCCCGGTGGCTACATCGAGGGCCGCACCGAGCGGATCGTCGCGTTCGTGTCGGTCCCCTGAGCGCACGGTCCTTCGCGACGCCCCCCTTGGCCGGGGTGGGTTGCGGTGCCGCGCCAGCTGGGCCACAGTCAGCCGGTGCGACTGCCTCGCAAGGGCATCCTGATCCGGCTGTGCATCTACGTGCCGCTGCTCGGCTACCTGTCGTACCGCGCGTTCGACCGCTGGTGGGCGGAGCGACATCCGGCGCCGACGGAGCAGGACGAGCTCGATCGCAAGCTGGCGCCACACAAGCGCGTCATCACCCTGCCCGACGGCTCACAGCAGGAGATCGTCGAGCTCACGCCGGAGCAAGCCGAGGAGCTCCTCGGCCCGTTGCCGACGCACGAGCCGCGGGATCCCGGACCCGCGAAGGCACCCGCCCCCTGACGACGAGGACCACCGTGGAGCGAGACGAGTTCATCAAGCTGTCGTCGCACGCGCTCGAACACATCGAGCGTACGCTCGGCGCGCTCGAGCACGATGCGCTCGATGTCCAGCTGGCCGGTGACGTGCTGACACTGTCGTTCGACGACGGCGTGCGTTTCGTGGTCAACGCCCACAGCGCCGCGGGTCAGATCTGGATGGCCGCGGGCCGCACGGCGTGGCACTTCGACTGGGTGCCCGAGCGCGAGCGGTGGGTCGCGAGCAAGAACGGCGACGAGCTGATGGGCACGCTCGCACGCTCGGTGGGTGGCAAGCTGGGCGTCGACGTGTCGCTGTGATCGCGACCGCCTTGGTCGGCCTGGGCAGCAACATCGAGCCCCGCCGCGATCACCTCCGCACCGCGGTCGCGGCGATTCGCGAGGTCTTCGGCGGGCCGGTGCGCTGCTCACCGGTGTTCGAGAGCCGCCCGCTCGGCCCATCGGCCACGAACTTCCTCAACGCCGCGGTCGCGTGCCCGGTCGACCGCGAGCCGGCCCGCGTGCTCGCAGCGCTGCACGAGATCGAAGCCGCCATGGGCCGCATCCGCACCGAACGCTGGGCCGCGCGCACCATCGATCTCGATCTCTTGGCGTGGATCCCGGATGGGGCCGTGCGCTCGGTCGAGCGCGACGCCGCGCCGATCCTGCCGCACCCCGGCCTGGTCCATCGCGACTTCGTGCTACAGCCGCTGCTGCACGTATGGCCGCAGCTCGAACACGACGGTCGCAAGGTCGCCGAGCTGTTGGCCGGGCTCCCGGCCGCCGAACGCCTCGTGATCGACGGCTCGGCCTCGCCGCTGTGACGCCCGTGGCCGACGCCACGACAGCTGTGCTACCTTCGCGACGCGACGCAGGCGGATAGCTCAGTGGTAGAGCGGCGCGTTTACACCGCGTTGGTCGCAGGTTCGATCCCTGTTCCGCCTACCGCCGTCGGTGGCCGAGACCGACACACCGCCCGCGGGGGCGATCGCGGTTAGGATGTGCCCGCGATGGACGACGTCACCTTCTTCGGCCTCAGCCACGTGGACGTGCTGGTCTCGGACCTGCCGCGCGCGCGGCGGCTCTACGCCGAGACGCTCGGCTTCGTGGTGCGGGCCGAGGGCGAGGGCTGGCTCGACCTCGACGCGGGCAGCACTTCGCTGCGCCTGATCGCGGTGCGCAACCCGGAGCAGCGGGTGTCGCTGCGCGTGCAGTCGCCGACGGTCGAGCGTGCGCTCGAGCACCTCCAGCGCGCGGGCGCCAAGCTGCTCTACCCCGCCGCACGAACGCCAGAGCTCGAGATCATGGGGGCGGTGCGCGACCCCGATGGCAACACCATCGTGGTGTGGCGCGCACTGAGCGAGGACGAGTACGACTTCGTGCCCGAACTGCCGACGGTGCTGTCGTGGCAGCCAGAGGCCGAGACCATGCTGAAGTCGTTGCTCAAGAGCGTGCCGGCGCTGTTCCGCGCGTTGGCGCGGCGTCGCGTGGTCGCGGTGACGGAGGAACTCGCCGCCCGCACCAAGCTGGTCACGCGTGAGGAGGTGATCCGTGGCTTCATCCTCTCGAGCCCGAAGGTCACCCGCGGACGCAACCGCAAGCCGCTCATCGAGCACGGCGTCGACGTCGATCGCTACCAGGCCGACTGGGACGCGGAGTAGTCGCGGTCACGGCTCGAGCAGGGATGCCCGCGCGCGCTCGATGGTGGTCGCGTTACCGGCGAGATCGCGCACACCGACGCGCAGGGTCGCGTCCATCGGTACGCCGGTCAGCGCAACCGTCACGATGCCCGCGGCGGCCCCGACCCCCGGCGCGAGGTCGGTCCATCCGCCGTCACCGCGCCACTGCACCGTGAGCGCGTCGACGTCGATCCCGGTGCCGACGTCGACCATGCCGAGCGCGAGGGTCTGCGGCGCGGCGCCGGCGATTCGGGCCACCAACACCGGTGCCGCGGTGTCGGCACGAACGGCCTCGCCACCGGCGGTGCCGGTGTCGATCCAACGCGCCAGCGTGCGTAGCTCCTCGGGTGTGATCGCACTCGGGTGATCGACACCGAAGTCGACATCGGCATCGTCGCCGACGAGGTCGGCATCGGTGCGACCGTCGACCCGCGCGTTGGCGGCCTTCCAGTACAGCAGGCTGCCGCGCGCCGACATGAAGCGCACGTGGCGGGACAGCTGCGGCTTGCGAAGCGTGCCGGCGGGGTTCTGCTGGCCCACCGGCACGTACTGCTGCGGATAGTCGGCGGTGAGCCGCCACCACGTCGAGCCAACATCGACGCCGGGCAGGTCGAGGCGCAGGCCGCCGGCGGCGGCGTCGGTGGCGTGGCACTCGACGCAGCGCGCCTGCAGGATCGGCCACACGTCGCGTTCGAACTCGATCGACACGCCGAAGCCCTCGCGCAGCTCGAGTTCGGGCGCCTCGGGTGTGCCGCCGGCGAGCAGCTGCACCTGCCCGCCGCCGGCGAGCAGCGGCGCCGCATCGGCGGCGGCGGTCTCCTCGAACCGCAGCGGCAGCTGCGAGCGCACGTGACAACCGCCGCAGGTGCGCTCCTCGCCCGGCCGGGTCGAGAACGGTACCTGCGACGACGACAACGCCCGACCTTCGCAGTCGAGGCCCGCGATCAACAACGGCGTGTCGGCCGGCACACGCACGCGGAAGGAGGTGTCGGGGTCGCCCAGCGGATCGACCACCGCGACACCGCCGTCGAACTTGCGCACGGGGAGCTCTGCGACGATCCACGCGCGATGGCCCATCGCGGTGAACATCGTGGTGAGATCGTCGGCGACGTTGGTCGCGAGTGCGCTGATGCGCACGCCGCAGACCTCGTCGTCGCCCCACTCGGAGGTCTGCGCGCCTTGCAGCGCCCAGTGGGTCTCGCTGCCGAAGGGGTTGCCGACCACGCTGCGGGTCTCGTGCTGCAACAGCGACGAGCCCGAGAGCACGGCGAACGGTGTCGCGAACGGCAGCGCCGCCAGCTGCGGTGCCCTTCGGTGCGCCGGCTCGATGTGCTCGGGTGCGGCCGCGGCGTAGAGCCCGGCCCAGGGGCCGATCCGTCGCGGCATGATCTCGTGGTAGGCGGGCGAGTCGATGATCGGCACCAGCTGGTTGGGATGATCGAGCGGCAGGCCGTCGACGCGGTAGATGCCCGCATCGCAGCCGGGGTTGTCGGCGCCGAGCCACTCGAGCGCGTTCACGGGGGTCAGCCCGGTGGTGCCGGAGGTGGCGGGCGGCGGCGCCTCGTCGGGGAACGGCGGGCCGGTGTTCGACGCGTTCTCACTGCACGCGCCCTTGGTCCACGTCAGCAGCAGAGCCCCGCCGGCGATGGCGGTGGGATCGCGCAGGAACCCCGCGAAGGCCAGGGGATCGGCGAACCCGGCCACCGAGAGCGGCGGCTCGGGCATCGCTGGCGAGAAGCCGATCCAGCTCGAGCTCCACGGCGCGACATGATCGAGATCGGTCGGCAGGAACACCTCGCTGTCGGCGACGGTGTGCGGCGCCGGGCCCTCGAGACCGTTCGGATCGGGCGTGAATGCGAACAACGCCCCGGCCCCCACGGGGCTGCTGCTCTCGACGAACAGCAGGCGACCGTCGGGCAGCTGATCGAACCCTGCGATCTGGCTGTGCTGCAGCGGGCCCGAGCTGAGGTGGGTGTGTTCGCCGAGCAGCGCTGCAAAGCGGGCCCCGTCGGGGTCCTGGACGTAGAGGTGGTGGATGTTGCGGTAGGCACCGGCGCTACCGGGCGCGCCGTTGTTGTACCGGTACGCGCGCAGGCCTTCGCTGTGACTCGACACCAGCGCGACGCGGCCGTCGATCAGCTGGCGCGGCGCGACGCTGGCCGTGGTCGCGTTCGCGCCGGCGCGCACGAGACCCTCGCCGTCGTCGTCGAGCACGAACAGCTCGACCAGCGACGGCGTCGTGATGGCCTGCCCGCTACCCTGTCGCAGCAGCGAGCCGAGCCGATCGTCGCGGCGCACGGTGAACATCACCCGGCCGTCTTCGAGGAAGGTCGGGGCTCGACGGATCTCGCCCGGTGGCGCGGCCGCGATGCGCTCCTCGCCGCTCACGAGGTCGACCACGTGGATGTCGGCATGGGTCGGGACCAGCACCGGGTTGGGCAGGTCGACGTAGCGCACGATGACGTCGTCGGCGGCGGGGTCGAGCGCCGGGCCGACCACGCTCTCGGAGCGATGCGCGATGCTGCCGTGCACCACCGCAAACGCGATCGAGCGACCGTCGAAGGCGACCGCGGGGTCGATGGCGGCGCAGGTCTGCACCTCGGTGCTGGTGGCGCTGCAGTCGAACAGCACGGTGTCCGTACCGTCGTCGTCGTGCAGCATCAGGTCACATGGCGCAGCGAAGTCGCGGTCCCGCAGCGCGCTCGGTAGGGCGTCGTAGACGTCGACGAAGCCGAACGTCCGCGTCCGTGGCACCACCGCGCCGGCGACAGTGACGTCGGCGGCGACCTCGAGCGGCACCTGGGTCCGAGGGCAGCGCACGTACAACAGGCCCGACGGCACCGCCTCGCCGCCGTCGCCGGACGCACCGCTCGGATCACCGCTGTCACCGCTGCCACCCTGGGTGCCCGACGCGCTGGCGGAGCCCGACTCGAACGGGTGCAGCGATCCTCCGCACGCCGCCACCCACGATGCACCGACGAGGCACATCGCGAGGCTCACCGATGATCGACATCGCCCCACGCTCGCCTCCAAGCGTGCCACCTGTCGCGCGTGCCGGTCAAAGCCGACGCGCTCGCGCGCAGCCGCGACGAGCTCAGGTGCTGATCGAGAACGGCGCACGCACCAGCGTGGGCGGCAGCTTCAGCACCACGACGTCGTCGACGCGGGCCCCTGGTGGGCCCTGTCGACACCACTCGACCATGGCTTCGACCTTGTTCTGATCGCCCTCGATCTCGAGCGTGACGCTGCCATCGGCCTCGTTGCGGACGAAGCCCGAGAGCCCGAGGCTGGTGGCGTTGGCCTGGGCGCTGGCGCGGAACGAGACCCCTTGCACGACGCCGACCACGCGCGCCCGAATGCGCCGCCATTGCACCGTGTCGTTGCGTCCGCGCTCGTTCACGTCGACGATGCTACCAAGCCTTCGTGCGGGGGTTAAACCGCCGGGCCGGTGGCGGAACCTCGGCCTGCGAATGCGACCTGCGACCCTGGGATTCCTCGTGATTGCGCTGTCTGCGTGCTTCGTGACGGCGTCCGACGGCGACGACGACGGCGGCTCGGCCGGTGCGACGACGGCGGGGCCGTCGACCGGCGTCGACTCGTCGGGCAGCAGCGAGGCCGCGACCTCGAGCGATGCGAGCGCGTCCAGCTCGACCGGCGCGAGCTCGACCGGCGCGAGCTCGACCGGCGCGAGCTCGACCGGGACGAGCTCGACCGGTTCCACTGGCACTGCGAGCGACGACGCCAGCGGTGGCTCGTCGAGCGCGAGCGCGGCGAGCACCGCCGACGGCTCGAGCGGCAGCGAGGGGCCGGCCCCGGACTGCGCTGCGTTCGACGATTGCGAGGACTGTGGCGCCGTCGACGGCTGCGGCTGGTGCGGTGCGACCGGCAGCTGTGCGGCCGGCGACGCGAGCGGCCCCGCGGGCGGCAGCTGCAGCGGCGGGTGGGTCGACGACGGCGACTTCTTCTCGTGCCCCGCGGCGAACTGCTTCGCGCAGACCGACTGCGCCAGCTGCCAGGACGCGTATCAAGGATGCGGCTGGTGTGCGTCGAACTCGACCTGCATGCCCGGCGCACCCGACATGCCGGCGCCGGGCGGCTCGTGCGAGGACGAGCAGTGGTACTTCGACATCTGCCCCGAGGACTGCGCCGGCGAGATGACCTGCGTCTCGTGCACCGGCACGGTCGGTTGCGGCTGGTGCACCGCCGGTAACACCTGCATGGCTGGCACCTCGGCAGGTCCACTCGCGGGATCGTGCGGCGGCACCTGGTCGATCGACACCGACGCGTGCTTCTAGCGCTCGCGCGTGGTGCCTGCGATCTCGTCGGGTGCCAGCTCGCGACCGGGACCCATGCGATCGACCAGCCGCGAGACCCGCGGACCTTCGATCGCAACCGGCCCCTCGCGCGCGGCCACCTCGGGGTCGCTCGACTCGCGCACGACCTGCCATAGGCCGTTGTCGAACGGCAGACCCGGCGCGGCGGCGACCCGCTCGATGCGCTCACGCAGACCCACGCGCCGCATCTCGAGCGCGCGGTGGTGGCAGAAGGGATTGTTGCCCGGGCGGCCCAGCAGCGGCTCGCTGGTCGCCGTGCATCCGGCCCGACAGGTGTCGGCGTAGTAGCACTCGCGGCAGTAGCCCCACAGATCGTCCACCGTGCGCTCGCGGATGTACGTGATCTCCGGCGCGTGATCCCAGATCGCGCGCAAGCCGTGCTCGCGCCAGCTGCCGCCCTGGTTGGTCGCGCCACCCAGGCTGGGGCAGCTCTTGATGACGCCATTGCTCTCGATGCCGAGCGTGACCACGCCGGCCGTGCAACCACCGTAGTGACCGCCGCGCTTCTGAACGAACCGCAGCTTCTGCTCGTTGGGGCCGAAGTAGCCGATGTTGTTCCCGGGCAGGAACTTGATGCCGCGCTCGCGACAGCGATCGGCGAGCTCGCCGAGCTGTTCGAACAGCTCGGGGATCATGTGCGGCTGCAGGATCAGCTCGGGATGATCCGCACCCGAGCCGTGCACCATCGTGAACTGCAGCTGCCACGCGACCACGCCGGCGTCAGTCAGGCGATCGAGCAGCGGCGCGAGGTCGTTGCGGGTCAGCGCGTTGATCTGGGTGTTGGCGCCCACGCGCATGCCGGCGGCGCGGGCGTTGGCGACCGCCTCGAACGCGCGACGCCAGCTGCCCTTCTTGTTGCGCACGTGATCGTGATGCGCCTCGAGGCCGTCGATCGACACCGACACCACCATCAAGCCGGCCTCACGGGCGGCCGCGCAGCGCTCGGCGCTCAGACCCCAGCCGCCGGTCACGATGCTCGAGGTCATGCCACGCTCGCGGATGCGCCGCACGACCAAGAGGAAGTCGTCGCGCAGGTAGGCCTCGCCGCCGATCAGCGCGACCTCGCCGACGCCGAGCTCCGCGAGCTCGTCGACCATGCGCAGGGCCTCGTCGGTGGTGAGCTCGTCGTCGCGAGCGAAGCCGGCCCGCGGCCCGCAGTGCAGGCAGCGGTGGTCACACATCAAGGTGAACTCCCACACCGCGATCGCGCAGCGCGGCGAGGGCCCGAGATCGCGATCGGTGAAGCTGCGATCCTTGGGCGCTGGGAAGTGGGTGACCACCGGCAAGCGGCGGCGGACGTCGTCGAGCGCCACGGCGGGCCTCTTCAGGCGCCGGTGGCCGGACCGTACAGCGGTCCGACCGAGGCCGAGCCGCTGCTGGTGTCGCCATTGCCCGTCGATCCGCTCGAGCCCGAGCCCGAGCCCGAGCCCGAGTCGCTGCCGCCGGTGCTGCCGCCCGAGTCGTCGGTTGCGGTGTCGGTGATGCTCGAGTCGGTGACCGGGCCGTACAGCGGGCCGGTGACCTCGGTGCTGCTGCCGCTCGTGGCCGACGTCATGCTGTCGCTGCTCGCGGTCGAGCTGCCGCTGCCATCGGTGGTCGAGGCCGTCGTCGACGTCATCGTGCCCGACGCGGAGCCGGTGTCGCTCTCGGCGTCGTCGCCACCGCAAGCCGACAACGCGACCCCGAGCAGCACGCCGAAGAAGCCACCCAGAGGCGCACGCGCGTGGGCGATCGCGGCCTCACAGAAGGGACAACGCGAAGACTCGGCGCGCACGAAACGACCACAGCCAGAACATGCCAGCATCATGGTGACGATCCTCCCTCGGCTCCCGGGCCGCGCGCAAGATGGCCACGAAAACCCCCGGGGCCGCGTGCTACAAGCGGGGAATGCGAGGGCACTACGCGTTGGCGTTGACGTTGGTCTCCGCGTGCCGCGGTGGCGCGGGCGACGGCGGTCCCGGCGGGAGCACGACCGTCGACGCGTCCTCGGGCCCCACCTCCACCGGGGCCGCCACGAGCGATGCGTCGGGCTCGACCGCCGCCGATTCGTCCAGCACTGGCGACACCGGCGAGCCGCAGGGCCCGTGGCAGCCCGGCACCGTCTACCCCTCGCTGCCGGAGCCCAGCCCGCGCGGCCTGCTCGATCTACGCGGGCTCATGCACACGCACTCGGTGTACTCGCACGACGCCTGCGACGAGATGCCGACCGATCCCGACGGCGAGTCCAACCGCGAGTGCTTCGAGGACCTGCGGCGCGCGCTGTGTCAGACCCGCCACGATTTCGTGATGTTCACCGATCACCCCGATCGCTTCGCCGACAACGAGTACCCCGACACGCTGCTGTACGACCCCGATCGCGGCGACGCATTGCTCGAGCGCGACGGCCAGCCGGTCGGCAACTGGAGCGGCTGTGATGCGGCCGCGCCGGTGCTGCTGCTCGCGGGCAGCGAGGGCGCGACCATGCCGGTCGGGCTCGAGCACCACGCCGACGATCGCGGCGACTACGGCCTCGTCACGCCGGAGGCGATCATGGCGCTGAAGGCGGCCGGCGCGGTCAGCCTGGTCGCGCACACCGAAGACTGGTCGGTCGAGCAGCTCGAGACCCTGCCGCTCGATGGCTTCGAGATGTTCAACCTCCACGCCAACGTCCTGCTCAACCTTCCCGCCGTGGCCGAGCTCCTGGCCAAGCTCGCCGCTGGCGGCGAGGGGCTGCCGCACTCGGACCTCGCGATCATGCCGATGTGGAGCGAAGACCCGCGCTACCTCGAGCGCTGGGGCAGCGTGCTCGCCCACGACGTGCGGCGCGTGACCACGGTCGGCACCGATGCCCACCGCAACACGTTCATGCAGGTGCTCCCCGACGGCGAGCGCGTCGACAGCTTCCGCCGCATGATGCAGTGGTTCTCGAACCACCTCCTGGTCGAGCCCGCCGCCGACGGATCATGGGACGACCGGGCGCTCAAGGAGGCCCTGCGCGCGCGTCGGCTGTACGCGGCGTTCGAGTACATGGGCTACCCCGAGGGCTTCGACGCCCACGTGCAGAGCGCGGCCGGGATCGTGGAAATCGGCGGCGAGGTCTCGCTCGCCGACGCGCCGACCATCCACGCGACCGCGCCCTCGGTGCGTGAGCTCGACCCCGGCGTCACCGCGCCCGAGATCTCCCTGCATGTCATGCGCGCGATCGAGGGTGGATTCGAAGAGGTGCACGACGGCGTGGACACCATCGACTACGTCCCCGACGCGCCCGGGGCCTACCGCATCGAGGTCCGCATCGTGCCGCACCACCTGGCGGGCTGGCTCGGCGACTACGTCGCGCTGGCCGACGCGCCGCGACCCTGGATCTACGCCAACGCGTTCTTCGTGCGCCCGTGAAGGCAGGCGGTCAAAGGGCGCTATCATGTGGCGTCCGTGAAGGCCCCGCGCGCAACGACGTCGACCTGGTGGCTGGTGCTGCCCGATGGCAGCCGCAGGCGGGTCGAGCCCGGCGGCTGTCTGCTCGGGCGCGCGGCCGACTGCGATGTGGTGCTGGTCTCGCAGGACGCCAGTCGCCGCCAGGCGCTGGTCTATCTCTCCGCTGACGGCCCGCACGTGGTCGCGATGGGTCGCGCTCCGACCAAGCTCGGCACCGAGCTCGTCGAGGGCTCGCGCGCGCTGGTCGACGGCGCCGTGATCGAGGTGGTCGGCCAGCAGTACCGCGTCGTCGCCGAGACCGTCGGTGAACGCGACGGCGAGCCCAGCTGGGTCATCGAGCGCGTGGGCGGGGCGTTCTTCGGCGTGGGCGACCGCCCGCTCACGATCGGCTCCGACGCGGGTGACGACGTTCGCATCGAGGGCATGCCGCCGCGCGCGTTGATCCTGCGCGTGGTCGATGACCGCCTGCTGGTCGAGTTCGGCGACGCCGGCACGCTCGACGGTCAGGCCGTGGCCGCCGGCGCCATCGAGGCCGTCGGTGCGGGCACGCGCGTCGCGGTCGGCAGCGAGGTCATGCGCGTCATCGCAGGCGGCGGCGGCCACGATGCCACCACCCGCGGCGCCGATCGACCGAGCGCGGTGAAGGCGACCGCCGCGACCCTCGAGTTCCTGCCCAACGGTGGACGCCTGCGGCTGGTGGTCGGAGGCCGCGAACGCTCGCTGTACCTCGCCGATCGTCGCTGCGATCTGATGGCGTGCCTGCTGCAGCCGCCAGCGCCGCTACGCGTCGGCGAGTTCGTGCCCGACGACGTGCTGCTGCCGCGGGTATGGCCGGGCAAGCCGAGCGATCGTACCGCGATCAACGTGCTCGTCCACCGCCTGCGCCGCGACCTGGTGCGCGCCGGCATCGACGGCGTTGCGCTCATCGAGCGCTCGACGGGTGGTGGTGGCACACGGGTCGTGCTCGCCGGCGGCGCCGACGTCAGCGTGCGTTGAGCCTTAGTACTCGTCTTCGTGGATGGTCTCGTCGGTGATCTCGGCGCGGACGCGCTGCCCGGTGCGCCCCTTCGCCTGCACGACCTGGATCAGCATCGCCCACACGCCGCCGTAGTTGATCCAACCAGCCTCGGACTCGGCGATCACGCGACCCAGCACCACCACGCGCAGCGGCACCGGCGGCTCGATGCGCATGCTCTTGCGCGACCAGTACGACAACGGGCTGCTCCAGTAGGTGTCGATGCTCTCCCAGGTCTCGTCCTCGCGGAACGTGTGCGCCTTGTAGTGGGTCGCCATCGTCGTCGGCGCGGAGCATAGCGATGCGCCCGGCCGACCGCCAGCTGCGCCCACGGCGGGAACGGCCCTACTGGCAACGCGCCCACATCTCGATCCACTTCGCGTAGTCCTGATACGCGGGGTCGGCGGTGCTCGGCATCTTGTCGTGGCCGCCGTGCACGACGCCACCGGCCTGCTCCGCCAGCGGCTTGGTCAGCAACAGGCTGCGGCTGGGGGTCGCCGCGTCGAGCAGCCCCGAGCCAACCACCTCGCGCATGGTCGCGAGCGATCCGAGATCGCACGCGCCGTCCTTGATCCACCGCGGCGCGTCCTCGGGGTCGCCGTCGTGGCTGTCGAAGTGGCAGGGGTAACAGCGACCGCGCCACGAGTACACCAGCGCCGCGAAGCCCTCCTCCAGCGTGCGGTCGCTGCAGTCACCCGGATCTTCGTAGGGACGCGCGCCGCTCGCCTGCGACGAGTTCGGCACCTCGCACTCGCCGGCCAGCACCTGGGTGCCGCCGCATGGGTCGTCGATGCTCGGACACACCTCGGCGCCGCAGCGCGCGTTGTACTCGATCCACTGCAACACGGCGTCGTGCTCGGCGTCGATGACCCGCTGCGTGATGAGGGCGTTGGCTGGCTCGGCGCGCAGGATCCAGCTCAGCACCACGCTCTCCCGCGGCTGTTCGAGATCCACGATGCCCGACTCCACCATGCATGCCATCGTGGCGCACGGATCGCCCTGGCCGTAGAGCCCGAGGTTGACGCCCGAGAGGTGGCACTCGTTGCAGGTCGACTGCCGCTCCGACGACAGCAACGGCGCGATGCGCTCGTCGAACAGTCGCGTCGCGTCTTCGTCGGTGCACGTCAGCGGCGCGTCGTCGTCGTCGGCGCGATCGCAGTGGGTGGCGCCGAGGGCCACACCGAGCAGGAACATGCGCGCACGCGGGAGCATCGACATGGGAGTGGGCGGGCCTGCACGACCCGCCCGCGATCCTACTACGTCGCGTGGGCGCCGACGGATCGATCGGTCCCCGCCCGGCGGCCGTGGGATGGCCGCTGCGCGCGATCAGGGGGATGCCACCGCCGCGAGCAGGGCGCGGCCGCGGGTGATGAGTCCGGGCGCGCTCTGCTCGTGCTTGAAGAACACGTAGCTCTCCGGCCATGCGGCGCCGACCCGCGCGAGCCAGTCGCCGAGCGCGCCGTCGTCGTAGTCGTCGGCGCGCAGGCGCAGGTAGCCGATCGGCGCGGTCGCAACCAGCGGCGGATCGGGCTGGTCTTCGTCGGAGGCGCACAGGCACACGGCCGCACCGCGCAGCACCGCGTAGACCTCGTCGCAGAACCACGAGCGGTGGCGGAACTCGATCGCCGCGCGGTGCTCGGTCGGCAGCGCGGCGACGAACGCCTGCAGCACCGCGTCGTCGCGGCGCAGAAACGGCGGGCACTGGTAGAGCACGGCCCCGAGCTTGTCGCCCAGCGACTCGAGCTGCCGATACAGGTACTGCACGTTGTCGGCGGTGTCGCGCAGGCGCGACATGTGCGTGATGCGTCGCGATGCCTTGATGACGAAGCGAAAGTCCGCGGGCACCACGTCCGCCCAGCGCCGCAACACCTCGGCCTTGGGCATGCGATAGAAGGTGTTGTTGATCTCGACGGTGTCGAAGCGCGCGGCGTAGAACGCCAGCATGTCGTCGCTCGCGAGATCGGCGGGATAGAAGTCGCCGCGCCAGAAGTCGTAGCTGAAGCCGCTCGAGCCGATGCGCACGTGCACGATCGCGCGTCAGGGTAGCAAGCTTTCGCGGCCCCCGTCGCCACCGACATGCCGGCGGTGGCAATGGGAACGATCGTGCACGACGGATCGTACGGTGCGGGTGGACATGGCCGCAGCCGGGTGGCTACCGTGGAGGTCGTGTTGTTCGCCTCGCTCGCCTCGCTCGCGCTGTCGTTCACCCTCGCGGAGCCAGCCACTGCGGTGGCCACGAGCGCCGAGCCCAGCGCACCGCTGAACCCGCGACCGGTCGAGGGCCCGACGGCGGCCCCGGCCCCGACGGCCACCGAACCCACGCCCGAGCCCACGCCCGAACCCACGCCTGCGCCGAGCGACACGCCCGAGCCGACCGCGGCTGCGTCGACCGAGCTTCGCGAGGGCGACGGGCGTCGCAAGGGTCTGCAGCGGCATCGCTTCGTCTACAAGAACCTCACGGCGCTGCGCTACAACCCGCTCGGTCTCGTCAACGAGTTCACCTTCGGTTGGCGCATGCAGCTGATCGATCGCAACACCACGTTGTTCAAGGAGAGCTACCTCGCGCTCAAGGCCCACACGTTCTTGAACCCGGCCTTCGGTCGCGTCGGGCCGATGCTCGAGTTCCAACCCCTGGCGGTGCTCAACCTCCAGGCGATCTACAACGCGGTCGGCTACTTCAAGACCTTCGATCAGATGCAGACGTTCCAGAGCCCGGCGGCGAGCTACTCGGATACGAAGCTCGACGAGCGTACCGACCAGCGCTACCCGGCGATGGGCCACATGGTCACGTTGTCGGCGCTGCTGCAGGCCAAGGTCGGGCGCTTCGCGGTGCGCGACAACGTGAAGTTCTACTGGGTCGACTTCGACATGAAGACCGACCCGCGGACCGGCCGCGCCGACACGGTCTACTACGACCAGACGCTCGACATCCTGCAGCCCGATCGCGGCTGGGTCGTGACCAACGACGCCGACGCGCTGTACCTGTTCGACTTCGGCCTGCGCGTCGGCGCCCGCTACACGTACACCCACGCGTTCTATCGCGACGACATGTACCTGGCGGGCGAGGCCACCACCAACCTGAACGACACCCACCGCATCGGCCCCGCGATCCTCTACGCACCGCCGAAGTGGCGTGCCAAGGCCGCCAAGCGCACCGGCGTCTCGCGCAAGCGTTGGTACAACCCCACTGCCTTCTTGCTCGTTCAGTGGTGGGCCAAGCACCGCTGGCGCACCGGCCAAGACGTCTCCGCCGGCGTGCCGTACATCGTGCTCGGCTTCGTGTTCGAAGGGGACTTCTTCCCGTAGGCGACCGTGATCGCGCCGATCGGGCTCTTGCGCGCTGCCGGCAACGAGACGATCGAGGTCATCGCGCAGTGACGTCGTCGTCGGGCAGCCACAGCAGCTCGTGACACTCGGTGCGCTGGGGCTGCTCCCAGCGCTGCACCAGGCGGTCGATGACGTCATCGGGCACAGGCTCCGGTCGCGCGCGGTTGCGGGCGCGCAGCACCGGCTCCGGTGCCTCGACGTGTACGATCCGCACGCGCGCACCGTAGTCGTAGCACAGCGTCACCACGCTGCGTCGCAGCGAACGGCTCAGGTTGGTCGCGTCCCACACGAACGACCGGCCAGCTCGCAGGTGCTCGCGCGCCAGCTCGCGGGCGCGGGCGATCACCTTCGCCTGGTGCTCGGTGGGGTCGACCTCCAGCTCCTCGCGCAGGCGGTCGAGTGCGACCAACGGTTGATCGCCGGCATGCTCGCGCACCCAACTCGACTTGCCCGCGCCGGGCAGGCCCGACATCACCGTGACCGTCATGCGCGTGTCGTCCCACGCAGCCCAGTCGGGATCGCGGTCACTGCGGTGGAAGTACATCGCGCGCGCGTGATCGTTCGCGAACGGATACGGCCGGTCGAGACAGCCGAGCTCATCCGACAGCTCACCGAACAGCGCGATGTTGTCGAGCATGCGCGGTGTGTCGAGCGCGGTACGCCCGCGAACGTCGGCCTCGCACAGCATCGCGAGCTCCGCGGCCGAACACGACTGCGACAGTCGAATCACCACCGCGCGGGCATCAACGCGATCGACGACGAAGTACGGCACCTGGTGGTACTGCACCAAGGCGCACACCGGCTCGCGCTCGCGCGCGTGCCAGCCCAGCCGCCACAGGATGCCGCGCGCCATCACGGCCCCTCGCGGCGAGTGCCCTGGGGATCGCACGCGACCATCCTCCTGCACGACGGTGGTGTGCGGCTTCGCCACGTCGTGCAGCAGCGCCGCCGCGAACAGCCGCAGGCGCACCGCGGGCGCCGAGCGCTGCCACGCCGGCAGCGACACCAGCGCTTCGCAGACCATGCGACTGTGGATCCACACGTCGCCCTCGGGATGGTGCACGGGGTCCTGCACCACGCCGCGCATCGCCGCGACCCACGGGAACGCGCACGTGATCGCGTCCCAGTCGATCGACCACGGCGGTGCGTTCGGCATGAAGGACGCAATCACGTGGCCTCCGCGAAGAGATCGACACCGGCGCGCAGGCGATTGGGCACGATCGGACGCGAGAGCCAGTGCGAGCCGGAGTCGACCACCGCGGTGAGAAAGCTGGCGCGCACGAACTTGTAGCGGCCGATGACGACGCCGTGCTGCTCGTGCTTGAGGTAGAGCCCCTCGGCCTCGTCTTGGAGGTCGGTCTCGCGCTCGATGCGTTCGACATCGAGCTCGGCGAGCTCGGCGGCCTCACGCAGGGCCTCGCGCCACCTCGCAGACTTGTAGCGAGAGACCCCGACGAGCCGCCGTAGCGACGCGACGTCGCGCACCTCACCGCGGTGCACCACTGGCACCGACACCACCGGCGCAGTTCGGAGCAGCGCGTGGCGACGATCGGTGTCGAGGAACTCGCCGCGCTCGCGATCGTAGATGTCGAACTCCATGAAGTAGTGCGGCAGCTCGTCGTAGAAGACGGTGTGCTTGGCGTACAGCCACTCCCCGTACAGCACGTGGCGCGACCCCAAGACCCGCCACAGCGCCTCGCGGTGTCGGGTCGCCCAGGTCTTCAGAAGATCGAAGTGTCGTTCGCGCCCGCCGCCGGTGAGGAAGTGCCCGCGGCTCTGCAATCGCAGCGCGCCGTCGTCGTCGAAGCAGATGCCCGCGTTCGCCCCGTCGAGCTTCTCCTCGATCACCAGCGTCGCGTGCCGCTGATCGAGGCTCGCGAGTGCGACGGCGGCAAGATCGTGATCGCCCGGCTGCAGGCGGGAGCCCTCGATGTGCCGCGTGCGTGGGTACTTGAGCAGCTCCATGGCGCGAGCGAGGGATCCTACCCGAGACCAACCGCGAGCACGATGACGACGCTGCACTCGCGAGACCGCGCATCAGCGCGCGCGGGCGACGATCGCAATGATGTGTCCAGGCACCCATGCGAGCTGCACCCGCGGCGCGCCGAGGTCCAGGAACAAGCGTGAGAGCGTGTCGCCGTCGAACAGGCGCACGTGTTCGGGATTGTCGTCGGGCTGACTCGGCACCGACACGACCACGAACCGCCGCGCCACTCGCAGGAGCTCGCGTGCGACCGGCACCGCGTCGTCGACGTGCTCGAGCACCTCGAGCGCGGTCACGATGTCGAAGCTCGCGGCCGGCCACGGCAGCGCCGCTGCGTCGGCCTCGACGCCCGCGAGGCGCGCGATGCCACCGGCAGCGACGGCCTGCAGATCGCGGACGCGAATCGGATCATGATCGACCGCCGTGACCGCGATGCCGCGGATCGTTTCGAGCAGCGGCCACAGGAACACCCCGCGACCACTGCCGACATCGAGGATGCTGGTCGGCTCGAGGCCCTCGAGGATCCCGAGCACCCGCTGCACGCGCGGCAGCATCGCGGTGCGCTTGAACTTGTGAAGACGTAGGCCCTGCGCGAGCGCGGCCTCGATCATCGCGTCATCGTCGAGCCGCGCGAGCTCGGGTGCACGACCGCGGATGAACGCGCGCACGAGCGTGAGGTCATGGGAGTCGTCGTCCATCGCGGGCGAGCGCAGCAGCGTAGCGCGCACCCGTCGGAGACGCCCGCGGGCCGGGAGGCGGATGCGAATGGATCTCGGACCGCAGGGGCCCTGCGCGTGGCGACTGTCGGCGCCACCGCTCGGATCGCCGCGGCCCTCGACCGACGACCGGCTGCAGGATCGCTCGGGTATCGTCGGCGACGCGGGGCCAGTTCGCGTGGCACGTGCATTGCTCCCACGCGCGATCACGGCTGCGGCACGGCGCACCAGCTCGTGCCGTCGCTCGCGGCAGCCTCGAGACGATCGGCGATGATGGTCGCGGCGGCGGCGAACGGCAGCTCCGCCCCTGGGCGGGCCTCGTAGGCCACGCTCACGTGGGCGCGATCGAAGGGGCTCCCGCGGGCCTCGTCGACCCCGGCAACCCACAGCACCACGCGCCCGTGCTGGCCGTGCTGCAGCACCACCATCGCGCGCGTGGGCTCGCAGGCGAGCTCGTCGATGCGCCAGTTCGCGACCTGCTCGCCGTGCGCCAACGGACCCAGCCGGTCGGTCGGCACGCGCGGCGCGCTGTCGCCGGCGTCGAGCGCCCGCGGACGGTGGTGCGCGGCCGCGTAGTCCCGCACCGGCGTGGCCGACCATGCGAGCGCTACGATCGACACCAACGCGAGCGCGAACACGCGATCGGCCGCGGCGGGGTGCGACGGGATCGATGCCTCGCCTTCGACGCTGCGCGCCGCGGAGAACCAGCGCGGCCACGGCAGCCCGAACGCCAGCAGCAACACCACCGGCTGGCCGTAGCCGATGCGGGCGAAGGTCGCGACCCCGAGGTGGAAGCCGACCAGCGCGAGCGCGGCGATCGTGCGCGTGCGACCGCCAACGAGCAGGCCCAGACCACCGAAGAGCTGCACCACCACGGTCGCTCCCGCGAGGACGCGCGCCAGGCCGGGCGCGTCGGCGAGTGCCGCGGTGAAGCCCTGCGCGTCGACCAAGGCGTGCGTCAGCGCGACCGCCCGCAAGGTCGTGGCGTCGACCCACGCCGGGCCTGCGCCACCGAGCTTGCTCGTCGCGGCCGCGAGGTAGCACGCCGAAAGCGTCGCGATGGCCCCCCACTCGGCGGCGCGCTCCTCGTGCGCGCGAGCACGGCGGGCCCACATGCGACCCACGATGGCCCCGAGGATCATCGCGCCGACGAAGAAGCGCGCGCGCCAGGGCCCGGCGTTGCGGGCCGACTCCAGCTCGATCAGCGCGCACGAGGTCACCAATACGACGCATGGCCAGCGCAGCGAGCACGGTCGTCGCCACCAAGCCAGCGCAGCGACCAGCACCACCGCCGCGAGCGCGAGGCCGACCTGCGCCGCGTGGGCCAGCAACCAGGTCGGCGCGAGCGGATGGGCGGCGACCACCGTGGGCGCGAACGCGTCGCGACTGGCGTCGAGGCCATCGAGCACCGCCACCACCGCGAGCGTGCGCGCGAGCCAGCGACGATCGCCGCCGTCCCACGGCGACGGGATCGCGGCGCTCACGGTGCGACCTCGCAGCGCGCGAGGATGCAGTCGTCCGGCTGCGGGGCGCCGTGCTCGGGCAACCGCCACACCCGTCGCACCAGCGTCGCGTCGCGACCCTCGTCAGCCGGGGTCGGCGCGAGCTCGACGTGGGCGAGCGCCTCGCGATCGCGGGCCTCGACGTGGAAGAATGGCCACTGCTGCGTGCACCGCCGCGGATCGGGATCGGGCGGCGTCGCACAATGCCAGCGCGTGAAGCGTTCGACTTCGTGCACCTCGCCGTTCACCACCACCGCGATGCGGCTGGCGCTGGTCAGGCGCGTGCCGCCGTACATCTCGAAGGTCGAGAACGGGTACACGTTGCCGAGCGCGCGCGCGATCGCGAGGTAGGCCAGCGCGAGCAACACGGCCCGACGCCGCATCGTCAGACCGCCCCGCGCGCCGCCGCCACGGTGGCGAGCAGACCCTCGCCATAGCGCTCGAGCTTGGTCGGCCCGATGCCATGGGCGAGCGAGAGCTCTTCGTTCGTGCGCGGCCGCAGCATCGCGATCTCCCGCAGCGTGCGATCGCTGGCGACGACATAGGGCGGTACGCCCTCGGCACGCGCTCGATCCATGCGATGCCGTCGCAACGCCTCGAACACGACCGCCGCCTCGGGGTCGAGCTCGACGACGTGCTCGGTGCCCGCACGCGAGGCCCCGCGGCCGCCGGCCCGCGGCACCGCCGGTGCGTCGCTGGGCAGCAGCAAGCGTGCGGGTCGCTTGCCGGTCATGACCTCGCGGCCGAGCTCCGTCAGGAACACCACTGGTCGCTCGTCGCCGTGGAAGTCGACCCAGCCGGCCGACACGCAGCGGCGCAGCAGCTTGGTGAGCCATGCCTCGCTGCGATCCGCGAGCGCGCCGAAGGTCTTGGTCTGCGCCAGGCCCGAGCGTTCGAGTCGCGGATCGGTGACGCCCATCAGCAGCTTCGCGGCCATCTGCATGCCGAAGCGCTGGTGCACCCGTGCGATCGCGGACAACGCCTTGCGCACGATGAGCTCGACCTCGGCCTCGGGCACCGGCTCGCCCTCGAGCGAGGCACACACGTCGCAGCGACCGCAGCCGTGCAGGGTCTCGGCCTCGTCACCGAAGTAGCGCAGGATCGCGTCGTGGCGGCAGCTCCCGCCCTCGGCCCAGCGCATCAGCTCGAGGAACATCGACCACTTGTGCTCGACCACCGCCGGGTTCGGCGCGCGATCGTCGATGTCGCGCTCGAGCAGGCGCCGTCGCAGCGGCAGGTCGGCGGGCGTGACCATCATCAGGCCGAACGCGGGCGCGCCGTCACGGCCCGCGCGGCCGACCTCTTGGTAGTACGCCTCGATCGACCCCGGCGGCGCGAGGTGGATCACCGCGCGCACGTCCCCGCGATCGATGCCCATGCCGAACGCGTTGGTCGCCACCACCACCGCCAGCTCGCCGCTGCTGAAGTCGCGCAGCACCTGCTCGCGATGGCTGCCATCCATGCCGGCGTGGTACGGCGCCGCGCGCCAGCCCGCGCTGCGCAGCCGCGAGGCCTCCTCTTGCGCGGTGCGGCGCGTGGGGGCATAGACGATCGCCGCGCCGGTGTTGGCGGACGGGCCCTCGAGCGCCTCGCGGAGCATGGCGTCGACGCCGTGCTCGCGCTCCTTGGCGACGCGCAGCTCGGCCACGCGCAACGTGAGGTTGGGCCGCGCGAAGCCGTGCACCAGCTGCGGCGTGTCGGCCGGCAGGCCCAGCCGCGAGAGGATCTCGTCGCGCACGACCGGGGTCGCCGTCGCCGTGCACGCCATGATGCGCGCCGGCTCGAGCTCGCGCAGCAGCTCGCCGATCATCAGGTACTCGGGTCGGAAGTCGTGGCCCCACTCGCTGATGCAGTGGGCCTCGTCGACCGCGACCAGCGACAGCGGGAGCTTGCCGAGCAGCGCGCGGAAGCCCGGGAACGCCAGCCGCTCGGGCGCGACGTACACCAGCTTGAACTCGCGGCGCGCGACCCCAGCCATGCGCGCGCGGACCTCGTCGCCGTCGAGCGTGGCCGCGAGGTACGTTGCCGCCACGCCGCGGGCCTGCAGCGCCTGCACCTGGTCCTGCATCAACGCGACCAGCGGCGACACCACCAGCGCGACACCGGGCAGCACCACCGCCGGTAGCTGGTAGCCGAGGCTCTTGCCGCCGCCGGTCGGCGCGACCAGCAACAGACGGCCGTGATCGATGAGCGTGCGGATCGCGTGCTCCTGGCCCGGGCGGAACGCCTGGTAGCCGAGCTGCGCGAGCGCGGCGTCGAGTTCGGGGGCTGAGGCTGCGGCGGACACGTCGGTACGAGATCGCGGGCTCACATGCTGCTCAATCGGCCACCGCACGCACAAGTCCCAGCCACGAGATGGCCACGCAGCGTGGCTGTGCGGCGCCTCGGACGGCCGCGGCCCACGATCGCGCGAGGGCGTCGCGCACTCGCGCGTCCGAATCGCGCCAGCCTCGCCAGTGTCCCGCGGGGTCAGCCCTCGCCTATGCTTGGATCGCGGTGCGACCTTCGATGCGACCTGCGAGGCCCAGCGCGCCACGACGCGCGTCGTGGCGCGTTGCGATCGTCGGGGCCGCGGGCGCGCTCGCGTGCGCCGACGTTCCCGCGCCGGGCAATGACAGCACCGGCGCCGCCACGGCCACCGGCTTCACCACCTGGTCGCCCACGACCACGACCCTCGCCGAGGGCGGCAGCAGCGAGACCCTCGCCAGCTCGGACGACGGCACGAACAGCCTGCCACCGGTGCCGATGCTCGCGAGCCCGTCCGACGGCGCGCTCGAAGTGCCGCTCGAGACCTCGCTGTGCTGGACGCCCGTGGTCGATCCCGACGGCGACGCGGTGCGGTACCGCGTGTTCGTCGACGACACCGAGCTGACCAACGGCGTGCAGGGCGACGAGCCCGGCTTCGAAGGCCCGTGTGTGGGGCCGCTGTTGTTCGCGGAGGCGCGCAGCTTCGCGTGGTCGGTGCAGGCGTTCGAGCGCGACGATCCCAGCCGCACGTCGGAGCGCAGCGCGACGTGGAGCTTCACCACCGTGGCCGACAGCGAGGCCCACGTCGTGTTCGAGGACCGCTTCGAGGACGACGGCGACTGGACGGTCTCGGGCGACGCGAGTGCCGGGGCGTGGGTGCGCGGCAACCCGGTGCCGACGCTGCACACGGGCGTGCGTGCGCAGCCCGATCGCTGCGATGGCGGCGACAGCTGCATGTTCACCGGTCAGAACCCCGACGCGATCGTCGATGACGAGGACGTGGCCGGCGGCGCGACCGTGCTGTTGTCGCCGCCGTTCGACCTGTCGGGCTGGGCCACCGCGACGGTGCAGCTGCGACGCTACCTCTACAAGTCCGATGCCGACGCCACCACGGCGCTGCGCATCGAGCTACTCGCGCCCAACGCGGCGGCACCCGACGGCTTCGATGCCTACGAGCTCGAGGCGCTCGCGGCCGCCACCCTCGACGATCCGCAGAACCGGTGGACCCCGCGCGAGTACCTCGGCTGCGGGCTACCGCGGGTCGATGGCATGCGGCTGCGGATCACCGCGCGCGACGATGGTACCGGCATCGTCGAGGCCGCGATCGACACCGTCGCGGTGATCGGCCATGAGCGCTCGACGTTGTGCAGCAGCGCAGAGGGCGGAGCGTGCGACCCGACGCTCGGCGAGGCCGCCTGCCCCGACGCGCTGTCGTGCTGCCCACAGGGCACGATTCACACCGGCGCGTGGCGCTGCACCACGCCGGTCGCCGGCCTCGACTACGACAACCCCACCGCGAGCCCCGACGATCCCGGCAACGGCCCGCTGGGCTGTCCCGCACCCGACCTCACGATCGTGCAGCCGTTCATCATGCCGGTGCTCACCGACGTGATGGTCGATCCCGACAGCTGCCTGCTCTACGAGGGCTGCGTCGACGCTCCGGGCCTGCGCACGATCCTCCGCTTCGATTTGGTCACGCCCAACGTCGGCGCCCGCGACCTGGCGCTCGGCGTCGCCGCCAACAACCCCGACGTCTTCCACTACTCGGCCTGCCACGACCACTATCACTTCGACGACTACGCCAGCTACGAGCTGCGCGACGCCACCGAGGGGCTGGTTGCGGCTGGTCAGAAGCTCGGCTTCTGCCTGCTCGACTCGTACAGCTGGGCGTGGCCCACGGCACACGCGAAGTTCGACTGCTTGAACCAAGGCATCAGCCGCGGCTTCGCAGACATCTACGAGTCGGCGCTGCCGTGTCAGTGGATCGACGTGACCGACGTGCCCGCGGGCGACTACACGCTGCGCGCGACCGTGAACCCGGCGCGCAGCGACGCAGCGCTGCCGTTGTTGGTCGAGCGCGACTACGGCAACAACACCGTGACGGTGCCGGTCACGCTGCCGTAGGGCCCGTCAGACCGCGGGCACCGCCAGCACTGCGCGTCGCGACAGCCGCGCGAGGTCGGAGGCCGTGGAGGATCCGAACAGCCGGTCGAGCGGACCGACGTGCTCGGCCCCACAGACGACGACCGGCGCATCGATGCGATCGGCCTCGGCCATGAGGCCGTCGAGCGGGGTCATGCCCGAGAGCACCCGCGGCTCGCCCCCGAGCCCGTGCAGCGATTGCCAGTCGCCGACGTCCGCACGTGTGCGCGTGGGCGTGGTCGCGACCTGGGCGATGCCCTCGCCGTAGAAGGTCGGCCAGGCGCGCATCGTGCAGTCGACGTGGGCCACGATCAGCTCGCGACCGAGATCCTTCGCGAGGCGCTCGCCGAGCTGCGCCGCACGGACCGCGCTGGCGCCGAGGTCGGTGGCGACGAGGATCGGGCCCTTGCCGACGCGGTCGCGGGGGAGATCCGGCGGCACGATCATCACCGGCGCCGGCAGCCTTCGCAGCATCCGCCGCGCGATCGAGCCCAGCCGCACCAACGCGTGGCTGTCGCGTGCGGCGATGCGACCGAGGACGAGGCCGTCGACCTGCGGCTCGCTGGCCGCACGCGCCAGCGCGTCGTCGATCGCGGGTGCCTCGAGCACGCGCAGCTCGCCGATCATCGCGGTGGCCTCGGCGCGCGCGACCGCCTGCTGCAGCGCCGCCTCGGCGCGCGCGACGATCGCACCGCCGCCGGCGTGTTCGGCCCGCGAGCGCGCAGCACCATCGAGGACGTACGCGCCCACCAGCGTCGGCGCAGCGCTCTGCGAGTCGCGGTGGTGCGCGTGCAACCACGCCGCCATCTCGATCGCGCCCTCGCTCCGCTCCCCCAGGTCGATGCCGATGATCCACTTCATGCCGGCCACAGTGTGCGCGCCGATCGAGGCCGCGCCACGCGCAGCTTCTGCGAATTCCGCCGGGCGCGGCGCCGCCAGGGTCGACCCGTGCGGGTGTTCGCGGACGCCACGACGCTCGCGCGCCGCCGCCAAAGCGACCTCGCCTACGCCCGCTCGACCTCGACCGGCACGCCGGAGAACGCCGCGACCCCGCTGACTGCGTCGACGCGCTGCTCGTCGGTGAGATCGTTGATGCTGACCCCCGCGTGGGCGCGCGCGACCTGCTGGCCGGTGCCCTCGCGATCGTGGCCGAAGCCGTGGGGCAGGCTCACCACGCCGGGCATCATGTCGCGGTCGTGCTCGATGATGCACGTGAGCACGCCGACGCGCGAGCGCACCCGCGCGGTCGCACCGTCGTCGAGCGTCCGCGCGCGGGCGTCGTCGGGGTGCATGCGCAGGGTGCAGCGGGGCTTGCCGGCCATGAGCTTGGGCAGGTTGTGCATCCACGAGTTGTTGCTGCGCAGCTGCCGACGACCGATGAGCAGCAGCGCATCATCGTCGCCGCGCTCGAGGCTCGACTGCAGGCGCGCGACGTCGCCGCGCAGCTCGGCGGGCGCGACATCGATGTATCGCTCTGCGCCGCCGCGGCGCGACGGCAGCCGCGACGGCAGGCACGGCAGCAGCGGCCCGAGATCGACGCCGTGCGGCGAGCTGCGCAGCCGCGCCATCGAGACCCCGCGCCAGCCCTGCCGAAAGCCACCCTTGAAGCCCCACGGTCCCACGCGCAGGCCCAGCGCGAGGATGCGCTCGGGGCCGAGCTGCTCGCGCAGCCGCACCTGCATCCGCGTCGACAAGGGCGCACCGCGCAGGGCGTGTAGACGTCGCTCGAGACCGGCGAGGATCTCGTGATCGTGGCGCTGCGTGGGCCCGCGCTCGAACACCGGTGCGCTGTACTTCGCGGTGTTGTGCACCGCCAGCGCGTGCAGGGCCACGTCGTAGTGGGCGTGCTCGAGCGGGCCGGTCGGCGGCAGCAGCAGGTGCGCGTGGCGGGTGGTCTCGTTGAGATAGAAGTCGATCGCGACCACGCACTCCATCTGCGCGAGCGCGGCATCGAGCCGCGGGCCGTTGGGCGCCGACAGCACGGGATTGCCGGCGATCGTCACCAGCCCGCGGATGCCGTCGTCGCCGCCGGCTTCGATGTCCTCGGCGAGGGTCGCGACCGGCAGCTCGCCGCCGAACTCGGGCAGCCCGCGCACGCGCGAGCGCCAGCGACCGAAGCTGCCGCGCCCGAGGCCGAGCGGCGGCTTGTTGCCGATGATGTCGAACGCCGGCGTGGCGAACATCGACCCGCCGCGGCGATCGAGGTTGCCGGTCAGCAGGTTGAACGCACCGATGAACCAGTGGCAGAGGCTGCCGAACGGGTGCATCGACACGCCGACGCGGCCGTAGAGCACCGCCGACTCCGCGGCCACGAAGTCATGCACGAGCTGGCGGATGGTGGCGGCGTCGATGCCGGTCGCCGCGGCGACGCGCGCGGGCGCGAATGGCTGCACGATCGCGCGCAGCTCGGCCTCGTGCCGCACCGGCGCGGCGCGCTCGCGGGTCGACACCAGGCCGTCGGCGAACAGCACGTGCAGCATCGCCGCCAACAGCAACGCGTCGCTGCCGGGCCGTACGAACAGGTGGCGGTCGGCGATCGCGGCGGTCTCGGTGCGACGTGGATCGATCACCACCAGGGTGCCGCCGCGCTCGCGCAGCGCCTGCAGCCGGCGCTTCATGTCGGGCGCGCTCATGATGCTGCCGTTGCTGACCAGCGGGTTGCCGCCCAGCACGATCATGTGCTGCGTGTGATCGACGTCGGGCACCGGCATCAGCAGCTGGTGGCCGTACATCAGGTATGCCGCCAGCATCTGCGGCAGCTGGTCGACCGAGGTCGCCGAGTAGCGATGGCGGGTGCCCAGCGCGCGCAGGAACTCGGGCCCGTACAACATCGCACCGACGTTGTGCACCGCGGGGTTGCCGATGTAGACCGCCAGCGCGTCGCGGCCGTGGCGACGCTGCAGCCCGTGGATGCGCGTCGCGGCCTCGTCGAGCGCCTCGTCCCAGCCGATGCGCTGCCAGCCGGAAGCCGTGCGCCGCAGGGGTTCGCGCACGCGATCGGGATCCTCGTGCAGGGCCACCAACGCCGGCCCCTTGGGACACATGAAGCCGCGGCTGAAGGGGTCATCGTCGTCGCCGCGCACCGCCACGACGCGGTCGTCCTCGACGGTCAACACCAGGCCACACATGGCCTCGCACAGCGAACACGAGCGATGGTGGGTGCGGGCCGCTGGCATGCGCGCCAGCGTACCCCGCGCGCCGCCGGGGCTCTACCGCCGCAGCGGGTGCACCTTCGCGGTCGCGCCGACCGTGGTCACGAGCTCCATCTGGATGGCCGCCGGATCCTCGCGGCCCTGCAGCGGCGCGAGATCCTCGGTACGCAGGTGCAGGGTTGCGACCGCGGTGCCACGCACGGTGGTGCCCTGGTGGAGCGCGCGGTCGACCGTGCCGGTGAAGCGCGGCGAGACGGTGAGATCGAACGGCTCGGCGATCAGCCGAGCGACGCCCTCGCGCTCGATCGACAGCAGGCGGTCACCGTCCGACTCGACTTCGGCGGCGAAGTACGGCACCAACGGCGGAGTCACGCCCTTGCCCTGGGCATCGGCAATCACGGCCGCCTCGAGTGACATCGCGACGCTCTCGATGGTGACGTCGTCGACGTCGACCTCCTCACCGATGTCGTCGCGCAGCTCGGCCATGTCGACCAGCGTGCCGTTCCAGCGCACCTCGATCACGCAGGTGAGGCCATCGTCGGCCAGCGTCTTGGTGTAGACGCTCTTGCCCTGGTCGGTGGTGAGCTCGCCGCTGCCCTCGCACTCGCCCTGCAACTCGAGCTCGAGGCGTACGCGACTGTCGACCTCGCGATCGACATCGACGTCGATGGTGCAGGCGGGCGCGAGCAGCAGGCAGGTCAGCGCAGCGAAGAAGAAACGCGGGGTGTTCATGCCGCATCGCATGAGCAAGACGAGTGCCAGCCCCAACTCGCACGACGGGTTCGTGGGCCGTGGCCGCGCCCGCCACCTCCCCGCTCGCGCTGCGGGCCGGTGCTGTCCCCGGGGACGACACCGGCGCGACGGGGGACGCCGATCAGCCGCCTTCGATGCGCACGACCACCGCGGAGATGTTGTCGACCCCGCCGGCTTCGTTGGCCTGGTTGATGAGCTGGGTGGCGGCGGTGTCGATGCTCTCGAAGCGCGTGACCGTCTGCATGATGAGCGGGTCGGCGAGCATGCCCGAGAGGCCGTCGGAGCACAGCACGTAGAGATCGCCGCGCGCGTACTCCTCGACGATCACGTCGACGAACACGTTGGGCGTGAGTCCGAGCGCCCGCACGACGACGTTCTTGTAGCTGAAGTTCTCGAGCTCCTCGCCGTTCATCTCGCGCATGCGCCGGTAGTCGTTGAGCAGCGAGTGATCCTCGGTGAGCTGGCTGATGTGACCGCCGCGGATGCGATAGACACGACTGTCGCCGACGTGCCCGATGTAGCAGCGGCCCTGGCTGAAGTAGATCGCGTCGAGGGTGCAGCCCATGCCCTTCTTGCTGGGGTCACCGAGGCCGGTCTCGTGGATGCGGTTGTTGGCGAGCTTCACCGCCGCGGTCATGCGATCGCGCTCGATGTGCAGCTGGGGCATGCGAAACGGCCAGGTCGACGGGCTGTCGGCGGCGGTCTGCTGGTAGAAGCTGCCGACGGTCTCGACCGCGATGTTGCTGGCGACCTCGCCGCAGGCGTGGCCGCCCATGCCGTCGGAGACCGCAGCGAGCGGCAGCTCGGTCGGCAGCAGGATGTTGTCCTCGTTGTGATCGCGCACCCGGCCGATGTCGGTCTTGCCCGAGAAGCGAATCCGGCAGCCACTGTCCGGGAAGCTGATGCTCATCGCAGCGACGACGCTAACCGATCTGCGCGGCTTTCGGGTAGACTTCGACCTGCACGCGAAGATGGAGCTCGGACGCCCACGGGCCGCAGGCGCGAAGTCAGTCCAGCTCGAGCAGGTCCCGCTGCCGCGGCTGCTGTTCGCGCTGCTGCACCAGCGTTTCACTGGGACGCTGCAGCTCGAGCAGCCCGACCCGGCGGGGCCGCGCACGGTGTGGTTCCGCGGTGGCATGGCCGTCTTCACCGACTGGATCTCCGCGGTGCAGGCGCTCGGCGAGGTCCTGGTGGCCGAGTCGCTGATCCAGGCCGAGCAGCTGTCCGCGGCGCTGCGCACGATGGCGGCCGAGGGCGGCAAGCTCGGCGAGGTGCTGCTGCGCTCGGGGTTGATCGATCAGGCCGGGCTCAACGAGGGCCTTCGCCGACAGTGCCAACGCAAACTCCTCGAGCTGTTCGGTCTGCGAACCGGCGAGGTGGTGGTCACCGCGGGCGAGTTCGAGGGCCCCGATCTCGGCAAGGTCAACACGCTCGAGCTGGTGTGGGCCGGCGTGCTGCTGCACTTCGACGAGGCCCGCGTGGCCGCTGCCATGGGCGAGGCGCTGGCCGGCGCGATGGTCACGACCTCGGCGCTGCCGCGCTACCACGACCACTTTCGCTTCAGCGCCGGCGACGACGCCCTGCTCGAGCGGCTCGCGGTGCCGACCACGTTCGACGATCTGTCGCGCGCGCCGGGGGCCTCGCGCAAGCGCGTGGCGCAGCTCGTGTTGACGCTGTGGTCGTGCCAGATGCTGCGCGTCGGTGCGGCGGCGATGGTGGTCGAGGCGACCCCGCGGGCACCCACGAGCCCGTCGACGCGCCCGACCATGACGGCACCGCGCGCGGGCGCGACCGCGAAGCCGACCACCACGAAGGTCGCGAGCGCACCCGCGGGCGCATCGACGAGCGCCCCCGCAGGTGGCGCGCCACCGCGTCCTGCGGCGGCGCCCACCGCCGAGGTCGTGGCCGCCGAGCCGGTGGAGCGCCCGCAGACCAACGAAGAATTCATCGCCGAGCTGGTCGCGCTGGAGCGCAAGCTCGAGACCGGCAGCCACGCGTTCGAGCTGCTCGGGCTCGAGCTCGACGCCGGCAAGCGCGAGGCCAAACGTGCCTTCGGTGAGCTGAGCCGGCGCTTCCACCCCGACACCATGGCGGCCCGCGGGCTCGCCCACCTGCGTGACCGCGTGGGCAACGTGTTCGCCGCGTTGAGCGAGGCCAACGTGCTGCTCTCCGACGAGCAGAAGCGCGAGACCCTCAAGGACGCGATCGAGCGCGGCGTATCGCCGACCCAGACCGGTGCCGATGCGACCGCGATGGCCCGCGCCGCCTTCGAGAGCGAGGTGCTCGCGCGCGACGGCGACAAGTTCCTCAAGGCCAACCGCTTCGATCGCGCGCTCGAGTACTTCCAGCGCGCACTGGCGCTCACCGCCGACGAGCCCGATCTGCAGGCGGCGCTGACGTGGTGCGAGTACAACCTGTCGCCCAAGACGCGCGCCGACGCGATGACGGCCGAGAAGACCCTCGCGGGCGTGGTCTCGCGAGCGCCCCTCATCGCCCGCGCGCACTACTTCCGCGGCATGGTCCTCAAGGACCTCGGCGCGGTCGATCCCGCGATCGCGGCGCTCGGCAAGGCTGCGCAGCTCGATCCGCGGCTGATCGACGCCGAACGTCAGGCCCGTGCGCTGCGAACCGCCCGCACCGGCTCGCCCGCCGCGCCCGGGCGCAAGGGCCTGTTCGGCGGCAAGAAGTGACCCGACCGCCGGCGGGATAGCGCGCCCGAGCTCGCGACGTTCTCGCGCGCGTGCGACTCGCCGTCCGTCGTGTGCCCTGCGGAGCCAACTCACAGGATTTCGAACCAACGCTGGCGGCTCCGCGGCATCTGGTCTCGCGAGTGATGCGAGACGAAGCCACGGGCCTGACCGCCCACACCGATGACCTGCGGGCGTTGGCGTGGTGCCTGGCCCGCAACGACGGTGCCGACGACCTCGTGCAGGACACGTTCGTCACCGCGTTGCGCTCGCCCCCACCGCGGGCCGACCGCGTGCGGGCGTGGCTGCGACAGGTCATGCGCAACGAGCTGCGCATGCGTCTGCGTCGAGAACGACGCCGGCACGAACGCGAGCGCCAGCTGGTCACGACCGACTGCGCGCCCGCCCTCGACGAGCTCGCCGCCCACGAGGAGCTCGTGGCGGCGATGACCGAGGCCATGACCACGCTCTCGGATCCGTATCGCTCGGTGCTACAGGCCCGCTTTTTCGACGGCCAGGCACCCTCCGAGATTTCGCGCGTCGTTGGCTGTCCGCCGGCGACGGTGCGCTGGCAGATCCACGAGGGACTGCGGCGCATTCGCGAGCAACTCGACGAGCGATACGGCAACCGTCAGCGATGGTGCGGCGGTGCAGTGGCGCTCGCAGCATGGCCCGGGCGCGAGGCGCCACGGGCCGCCGGAGTCACGACCATGGGTAAGTTTGCAATTCTCCACTGGACCCTCGGCAGCGTCGCCGCGGGCGGAGCACTGGCCGTCGCAATCACACAATCGTCGGCTGCATCCCACGGCGACGAGGCCGCGTTGGCGCCCAGCTCGGCGCCCACGGTCGTCGCCGACGCAGGCGCGAGTGCAGGCGCCGTCGCAGCGACCGATCGCGCCGCCCTCGACCCCGCGCCACCGCACCGAGACGCGCCCGCGCCCGCCGACGACGGCAACAGCTGCGATGGCCAGTGCGATCCTGGTGTGCCGATGCGAATGTCGCTGTCCGACGACGCACAGCTGGCCGCGGTGTTCGCCCAGTGCCAGGCGCAGGTACCGGGCACCCGTCGCGACGAGCGCTACGAGCTGTCGATCCATGTCGCCGGTGGCGACGACGGCAACGCCATCACCGGCGTCGACGTGACGCAGGGTCGCAAGTTGCCCTGCGTCGACCCCGACGCCGACTTCGACGAGGTCGACGATCCCGACGCCGAGCACTTCCCACAGCTCGAGGCCTGCGTGGCCAAGGCGCTGGACCACGCCTTCGTCGATGCGGTGCCGACCGGCGAACAGCGCATCGTCGACGCGGTGATCGGCGACGCGCAACACGCCGCCAAGCTCGCCGATCGCAGCACATGGGCGCTGCCGGCCCCGAGCGCGGCCGGCAAGCGCGAGCCCGAGCAGGCGGTGGCCGCGATCGGTGAGCGCAGCACCGCGCCGGTCTCGATCATCGAGTGCGGTGGCTACGACTGCAGCTTCTGCCGCAAGGCCCAGGACACCCTCGACGAGCTCGCGACCCGCTACGGCGAGAAGCTCTCGTTCCACTTCTTGCAGTTCCCGCTCGACATGCACGCCACCGCCGAGCTCGCGGCCCGCGCCGCGATCGCAGCGCGCAAGCAAGGCGGCTTCTGGGCCATGCACGAGGCGCTCTTCGATCACCCCGAGGCGCGCACGCTCGAGGCCATCGTCGAGCTCGCGCGCGCGCAGGGCCTCGACGTCGCGCGATTCGAGGCCGACATGCGCGCCGACGCGACCGGTCAGATCGTCGCGGACGAGCGCGAGGTCTGCATGCACGCCGGTGCGCAGGGCACCCCGGCGTTCTTCATCAACGGCGATCTCGTCGTCGGCAGCCAAGCGGTCGACGCCTTCCGCGACGTGATCGACGACGAGCTCGCCCAGGCCGGCGCGACCGTGCCACCGCGCTGACGCGCGTCGACCACCACCGCGGGGCCTCGCCAGGCCGGGGCCTCGCGTGGGGTACACCCTTGATCCGCTCGGCGCAGCGCCGAGCATCGGCGCCGCGAGGAATGCGGTTGCAGGCCACGGGGCCGAGCTGCGAGGATCGCCGGCATGGAATCGGTGGACATGGCGATGCGAAGCGACGACGAGTCCCCACGCGACGCGAGGCCGCGTGATCGCGTGGGCGCAGCGCTGTTCGTTGCGGCGGCGTGGCTGGGCGCCTGCGGCGGTGAGGGTCCCGCGGCGACCGGCTCGGCCGAGGGCACCAGCGCGAGCGGGTCGCTCACCGACGCGACCGCGAGTGCCGACACCAGCGCCGGCACCGAGGCCTCGGCGACGATGTCGAGCTCGGCGGGCACGACGGCCACCACCGCCGCCGACACGGGCGCCGGTGACTCGACCGACGGCACCAAGTTCGATCTCGGTGTCGGACCCGACGTGGGCCCGCCGGCGTGCGACCGCGGCGGCGGCAAGGGTGGCACCGATTTCTCGTACATCTGGGTGAGCAACAGCGCCGAGGGCACGATCTCGAAGATCAACACCGAGACGATGGAGGAGGAGGGCCGCTACCACACCCGCAGCGACACCGCGGGCAGCCCGAGCCGCACCTCCGTGAATCTCTCCGGCGACGTCGCGGTCGCCAATCGCCTGGGCGGCATCACCAAGGTCTACGCGCGCCCCGAGGACTGCGCCGAGACCAACGGCATGGCCGGCCTGCAGACCTCGACCGGCAAGAACGACGTGCTCGCGTGGGGCGTGGAGGAGTGCGTCGCGTGGCACACCCCGTTCGCCTACTCGACGCAGCGACCGGTCGCGTGGGCGCCGGGGACCTTGAACGAGGCCACCTGCAAGTACGAAGACGAGATGCTGTGGACCGCCGGCGGCCAGAACAACGTGATCGACAGCCTCGAGGTCGTGCGTTTGAACGGCGACGACGGCTCGGTCGATGCGCTCATCCCCATGCCCGACGTGCCGATCGGCTACTTCGGAGCGTATGGCGGCGCGGTCAATGCCGCCGGTGACTTCTGGTTCGTCATCTACGACACCTACGACGTGCCGGCGACCTACCTCGTGCGCGTCGACGCGTCGGACCTCACCTACGACACGGTACCGGTGCCGTCGGAGATCTGCCCGTACGGCTTCACCGTCGATCGCGACGGCCGACCGTGGATCGGTTCGTTCTGCACTGCCAGCGCCCGCTACACCCCGTCGACCGACACCTGGGACACGTTCGGAGCGCTCGGCTACGGCATCCAGCAGGATCAGCTGGGTCGCATGTGGTTGGCCGACTATCAGCTGCCGGGCGTGCGCGAGATCGATGCCGACACGCTCGCGCTCGGCATGCAGATCCCCCTGGCCGCGAGCTCGCCCAAGGGCGTGAGCATCGACTTCACCGGCAAGGTGTGGGTCGTCGACATGTACCAGAGCGCGTTCCGAGTCGATCCCGACACGCTGCAGATCGACGAGTACAACCAGCTGAACGGGCCGTACACGTACAGCGACATGACCGGCTGGGGCCTCAACAACGTCGCGAACCCACCCGGCTGACGCGTCCCTCCCTCTAGACGGTCGCGGCGGCGGCCTGGCGGCTCGCGACGATCGACTGCATGTCGAGCACGAACTTCGCGCGCGCCAGCGCAGCGATGCGCGGATCGTCGTCGCTCTGCAGGAACTCGACGAACACGAGGTCGGCAGCGAGGTTGGTCGCCATCGAGGTCTCGTACCACGACAGCTCCGCGAGGATGCGCTCGCGCATCGCGACCACCCGCTCGGTGATCTGCGGCGCGCTGCGGGGCAGGAACGCCAGCACCGCGATCTCGTCGTACTCGCCGCTGCGCACCTTCACGCCGCGCTCGCGCAGGCTCGCGGCCAGCTCGAGGAACCGCGTCGCGACCTCGTCGGGTGCGAGCTCGATGAGCCCGAGCACGTTGGCCGCGGTCTGCAGCTCATCGCCCGACCAGATCTTCGGCGCGGCCGCGAGCCGTCGGTAGATCGCCTCGACGTGATCACCGATCTCGTGCGGCGTGCCGGGCCGCGCGACCAGCATCGCGCACGCGGCGAGGTCCTCGGGCCCGGTCAGGAACCAGTGGTGGTGCTTCATGCGCTCGTAGATCAGACGCATGCGCAGCACCTCGGGCTCGCCGGGCTCGCCCGCCACGACCTGCCGCAGCACCATCGCGGCGATGAGCGAGTGCACGCCGCCGCGGCGCACGCCGAGCTGGTCCATCCGTGCGCGCAGGCGGTCGATCGCCTCGACGAAGGACTCGACCGACTCGCCGCTGCGCGACAGCGTCGCGGCGATCACGAAGCTCACCGAGCGATCGACGCTCGAGAACCACCCGCCGTAGTGCTGATCGAGTCGGGCGGCGCACCCACGCACGCGCTGCGTGAGCTCGGCCGCAGACCCGGCCATCGACGCCAACATCACCGCGCCCAGCCGCAGCGGCGCACGATCGCCGAACATCCCCCGCTCGGCGTCGAAGGCCGCGAACAGCTCGCCGACGCGCTGCAGCGGATCGAACCCACCTCCGTGGGCTGCGAGAGGATCGCGAAACGGCATGGCCGTCAGCTTGCCCTGGGTGGCGACGGGGCGTCACCCCGCGCGTGCAGGCCCTGGCGTTTCTCACACCCGCCAGCTGCCGACGCCGGCCGCGCGAGCGGCTTTGCCGCGGTACCCTCGCCGCCGCGATGCCCGAACTGCTCGGAGACGACGCGCTGCTCGAGGCGTGGTGCCGCGGCGACGCGCAGGCCGGTCGGGGCCTGCTCGACCGCCACTTCCACGTGCTCTACGGGTTCTTCGCTCCGCGGGTCGGCGACGCGACGCCCGATCTGATCCAGCGCACGCTCGCGACCTGCGTCGAGCTGCGCGAGCGCATGCCCCGGAGCGTGAGCGTTCGGGCCTACCTGCTGGGCATCGCGCGCAACCATCTGTTGCACCACCTGCGCAAACAGGCGCGCGAGCGTCGAGCGCTCGAGCGACAGGCCCGCACGCCTGCACTGCACGTGCCCTCGCCGAGCGCGGCGGTCGGAGCCGACGCCGAGCAGCGGCGACTGCTCCGCGCGCTGCGTCGCCTGCCGCTCGACATGCAGCTGACCATCGAGCTGTTCTTCTGGGAGGAACTCAAGATCGACGAGATCGCCCAGGTCCTCGAGGTTGCGCCGGGCACCGTGAAGAGCCGGCTCGCGCGGGCCAAGGACGCCCTGCGCACCGAGCTGGCACGCGAGGCCGAGCGGGCGCCCCTGCGCGCGACCCTCGACACCTTCGAGCGGTGGTCGCGGGCGCTGGCCGAGGGCCGTCCCCGCGACCGCCTGGCGTAGCCGGGCACGTGCGCCTCGGCCACGCCGAGGCCCGAAGAAACCATGGAACCTTCGGCCGCGAGCGGGAATTGACGGGCCATGCTGGCCCGCACGACGCCCCTTGCCCCGTTCGCCCTCTGCCTCGCCCTCGCCTGCGGCACCACTGCCGAGCCCGCCGTGCAGGACGGCTCGACCAGCGACGACGCGACCACCACGGCGACCAGCACGAACTCGGCCTCGACCTCGGCCTCGGCCTCGGACGACGCGGGCAGCTCCGGCACGATGACCACCGCCAGCACTGCGGCCGACGGCAGCTCCGGCACCGACGGCGGCTCGAGCGGTGACTCGGGGCCGGTCGGCGGTGGCGAGTGCGACCCGTTCGCGCAGGACTGTCCCGAGGGCACCAAGTGCATGCCGTGGGCGGACGATGGCGGCGGAGCATGGAACGCGAACAAGTGCGTGCCGGTGGTCGACGGCGGCGGACAGCCTGGCGATCCGTGCAACGTCGAGGGCAGCGGCGTGAGTGGGGTCGACGACTGTGACCTCGGCAGCATGTGCTACAACGTCGACGCGACCACCAACATGGGCACCTGCTACGAGCTGTGTAGCGGGAGCCCGGCGGCGCCGACGTGCCCGCAGACCAATGGCGTCTGTGCGATCTACAACGACGGCGTCCTGCCGCTGTGCCTGACCGCCTGCGATCCCATCACACAGGACTGCCCCGGCTCGCAGCAGCTGTGTGTCGCGAGCCCGGCCAACGACGGGTTCGTGTGCATCCTCGACTCACTGCCCGGCAGTGCCGGCGGCTACGGTGCGCCGTGCGAGTTCGCCAACGCGTGCGACCCCGGGTACTTCTGCACGCCGATGTCGTTCGTGCCCGGCTGCACCAACGGCGGTGGCTGCTGCACCGGCTTCTGCGATCTCGACGCGGCCGATCCCGATGCCCAGTGCGAGGGCCAGGACGGCGGACAGATCTGCCAGCCGTGGTGGAATGGCGAGCCCGCTGCGCCCGGCTTCGAGCACGTGGGCTACTGCGGACTGCCGGCGTGATCGAGCGCGAGCAGGGCTGCGCGCGCGGCCTCGCGCTGGGCCGCGCCACCGTCGTCGATGGCGTCAGTCGCGTCGTCGAGCACGCGCCGCAGCTGCTGCCGCGCTGCCCCGTGATCACCGAGCGCGGCATCGATCTCCGCCAGCCGCAGGCGTCGCCACAGCAGCTGACCATCGCGTGCCGACCCCAGGCGCACGAGCACCGCGAGGCCGGCCGCGAATTCCTGCTGACCCTCTCGGAGCCGACCGGCGCGCGCGAGTGCGTCGCCGAGGTTGAGTCGCGACGCGGCGGTGTCGGGGTGGTCCTCACCGAACGCGGCGCGCCGGATCGCGAGCGCCTCGCGGTGGGCTGCGATGCTCTCGTCGGTGCGGCCCTGCTTGGCGGTGACCGAGCCAAGGTTGTTGAGCACGATCGCGACCTCGGGGTGCGCGTCGCCGAAGCGACGCCGACGCTGCGCCAACACCTCGCGCACCATCGCCTCGGCGGTCGCGCGATCGCCCATGGCCTCGAGCACGGCCGCGACGTTGAGCTGCGAAGCCTCGACCTGCGGGTGATCGTCGCCGTACGCGCGCCGACGCGCGTCGAGAGCCTCGCGATGGCGCGCGAGCGCGGCGTCCCAGCGGCCCAGCTCGAACTCGACGATCGCGATGTTGTTGGCCAGCGCGGCGCGATCCGGGTGGCCCTCGGACAGCGCGGCGCCGTAGATGCGCTCGGCCTCGGCGTAGTGCGCCAGCGCCTCGTCGCGGCGCCGCATCGAAGCCGCGACGTTGCCGAGGTTGACCAGGCTCGCGCCCACGCGGGGATGATCCGGCCCCAGCCACGCGCGGCGGATCGTGAGCGCGCGGCCGTGCTCGACCAGTGCGTCGTCGTAGCGACCCGCCTGCTGCAGGACGTTGCCGAGCTCGCTGTCGACGTTGGCCGTGCGCAGGTCGTCGGCGCCGTGGCTGGCGATCGTCAGCGCGCGCGCGCGATCGAGCTCCTCGATCGCGCGCGTCAGCTCGCCCTGCTGCGCCCACAACATGCCCGACTGCTCGGCCCAGCGCGCCACCGCATCGTCGCCCGTGATGCGCACCTCGGCCCAGCGCAGGAGTCGGCGCGCCAGCGCCAGCTCGCCGCGCGCCCCCACCATCGCGGCGAAGTCGACCAGCACCGCCGCAGCCAGGGCACCGTCGTGGGCGCGCTCGGCCTCGACCAGGGCATCCTCGATCACGCGCTCGGCCGCGCTCGGATCGCCAAGGGCGATGGCGATCGCCGCGGACAGTCGCAGCGTGCGGGCCAGCCGCGCAGGGTCGTCGTCGTGACGCGCGGCCTCGATCGCGCCGGCCACCAGCTCCGCGGCGCGGGCCTCGAGCGCCGCCGCGTGGGCGGCCTCGGCCTCGGCGAAGCGCTGCTCCCACGCTGGATTCGCAACCACGTCGGTGGTGCCCGGCGGCGCGGTCAGGCACGCGCGCGGATCGGCCAGGCCGATCACCAGCTCGCCGCCGCGCTCGACCGCTTCGGGGGCCGCGGTGCGCAGCGCGTCCAGCAGCGAGGTCGCGCGCAGCAGATCGCGATCGAGGCAGCGCTGTACGTCGGCCCACGGCGACCAGCCCTGGCTGCCGCGGACGCACGCGGCCTCGCTGGTCTCGGCCCATGCGCCGGCCCAGCCGTCGAGCTCGCGCGCCAGCACGTCGGCGGTGGCGGCCGCATACGGTCGCTGCGACGCCAGCAAGGCGGCCGTCACCCGCGGCGCCTCGCCGTCGATCAGCGCGCGCGCCCGCGCGGCCTCGACGGCGCACGGCTCGGGGCCACGTCGCGGCCACGCGAGTGCGATCGCGGCGACACCGGCGGCCGCGACCGCCACGGTGAACCACCGACGACGGCGACGACGCGCACCGTCGATCGCCGCGACCACGGCGTCCATGTCCGCGAAACGATCGCGTGGATCGACCGCGAGCGCCCGGATGACGATCCGCGTCAGCCAGCGCGGCGCGGTGCCGGCGAGCCGCGTCGACCAGTACTGTGCCGCGACCCCGGGCTCGGGACTGCAGCGCGCAGGGTGATCGCTGGGCCGGCCACCCAACAACAGCTCGGCGAACGCGGCTGCGAACGCGTACTGATCGCAGGCGGCATCGAAGACCCCGCGGCTGCGCTCCGGTGCGGCGTAGGCCGGACTGCCGCCCTCGGGTGCCGGTCGCGAGCCGCCCAGACGTGCCAGTCCGAAGTCGGCCGCCTTCACGTGGCCGTGACCGTCGATCAGCAGGTTGGCCGGCTTGACGTCGCCGTGCACGACGCCGGCGGCGTGGGCCGCCGCGAGCCCACGCGCGGCCTGTCGCATCGCGGCCATGATCTCGCGCCAACCGTGACCCTCGCGGCCCCATCGCTCGAGGTCGACGCCATCGATCAGCTCCATCGCGACGAACACCGCCGGCGCTGCGCTCCCGAGCGGCGTGAACAACCCCGCGTCGTACACCGTGACCACGTGGGCATCGTTGACGCGGGCGATCGCCCGGGCCTCACCGAGGCGCGCATCGAGCTCGTCGTCGTCGACGCGCGGCTCGAGGATCTTGAGCGCGACGCGTCGATCGAGCGTGGCGTCGTGGGCGACGTAGAGCGTGCCGCTGCCACCCTCGGCGAGGCGATGCAGCAGCGCGTAGCGGCCGATCTGCAGCGCCGCGGTGCCACCGAACACCCGCGCGTCGAGCTCGGCGCGCGCGACCTGCTCGGCCACCGGCCGTGCCTGTCGCGCGCGACGGATCTGCGCGCCGAGATCGTCGTCCTCATCGCCCATGACCGAGCTCGGGTTCTAGCAAGAATCCCCCACCCACGCGGGATCCCGCGCGTCGCCCCCGGAGTCCGCCCATGCACGTCGTCCTGCTGACCCTGTTGTCGTTCGTCCACGAGCCCGGTGGGCTGGCCTCGACACGCGAGCCTGCGAGCGTCACCGGCGGCGCCGCAGCGCTGCCGTGTGCGTGGCCCAGCACGATCGCGGTGCAGACCTCTGGTGGGCTGTGCACCGGCACGCTGATCCATCCGCAGGTCGTCGTCTACGCCGCGCACTGCGGCGACGCGGTCACGCACCTGCGCGTCGGCGACCACGCCGACGTCGCCGCGCGCGAGCTCGACATCGAGGCCTGCCAGGTGAATCCGGACTACCTCGGTGTGACCTCGCAGGCGCAGGACTGGGCCTACTGCACGCTCGCGACCCCGGTCGACGATCTGCCGCTCACACCCGCTGCCTACGGCTGCGAGCTCGACGCGATCGCGGCGGGCACCGAGGTCGTGATCGCGGGCTTCGGGCAGGACGCGCCGGGCATGGGCGCCGGACCCAAACGATGGGCGCTGACCCACATCGTCAGCAGCTTCGGCGCAACCGCGAACATCGGGGGCGACGGCGCCTCGACCTGCCCGGGTGACTCGGGCGGCAGCGCGATGCTGCGACTCGCCGACGGCAGCTGGCGCGCGATCTCGATGGTGTCGACCGGCGTCGACTGTGGCTCGGCCGCGGTGCACGTGCTGATGCGCGCGGCAATCCCATGGATCGAGAGCAGCTCCGGCATCGACGTGACGCCGTGCCACGACGTCGATGGCGGCTGGAATCCAGGCCCCGCCTGCGCCGGCTTCTACGCCGGTGACGGCAGCGAGGACGCGAGCTGGTCCGATGCCTGCGCCGACGTGCCGCGCAGCGCGGCGAGCCAGAGCTGTGGGCCCGCCGCGCCCGATCCAGGCGACGACACCAGCAGCAGCGGCGAGGGCGGCGACGAGCTCGGCACGAGCTCCGACGCCGACCCGACGGCGACCGGCTCGAGCGGGCCGGGTGACGCGGGCAGCAGCGGCGATGCCACCGGCGCCACGGCTCCCGCGGCGCACGGCTGCGCGATCGATCGCCACGACGCCACCGCGGCGCTGCCGTGGGTGGTGCTCGTGGCTGCGCGCCGAAGGCGACGCCCCGCCAACCGTTGACCGCCGCGACGCGCCTACGCGCCCTTGGGGTGCGCGAGGAAGAACTGCACGACCGCCTCGCCCCACACCACGAGGTTGGGATCGTCGCAGCTGGCCCCGACCAGCTCACCGGGCGCGTCGCCGGGATCGTCGGCGCCGGGCATGCAGTGACCGCCGGCGATGGGGTTGTCGCCGATGTAGTCGTGCTCGAGGTACTCGAAGGTCATCGTGTCGCCGGCGAAGCGCTGCCAACGAACGTCGGGATCGTCGAGCACGACCTCGGGCTCGCCGTCGAGGCCGAAGTGTGCGCGCACGGCCTCGACCCGCGGCAGTGCGCAGCCGTAGTTCACCACGAAGTCCTGCGTGCCGTGCAGGTAGAGGATGTCGAGTGGCTCGCTGGGTGACTCGTCGTCGGTGAACTGGCAATCCTCGATGGGGAAGTCGTTGCCGCACGCCGCCCCTGGCGCGACCGAGGCCAGCACGTCGGCGTGGGCGCACGCGAAGCGCCAGGTCATGAACCCGCCCTGCGAGAAGCCGGTGAAGTGCCAGCGGTCGGCATCGACGTGCCACGCCGCCGCGGTGCGCTGCATGAAGTCGAACACCTTGGGATCGTCGATGCCGGGGATCCAGTTCGACAGCGGCGGCGCCGGGTCGGCGTTGGGCTGCACCACGATGTAGCCGTAGCGCTGGCCGAGCGCGCGCATGTTGGTGTTGGAGTCCTGCATCTGCGCGCTCATGGCGAGCCCGTGCACGTCGACGATCATGCCGCAGGGCGCCAGCAGGCACGCTGCGGGCACCTCGACGTCGTAGGTCAGCCCATCGCACACGAACGCGTGGTGACCGGCGGTGACGTCGGTGATGCAGTCGTCGGGCACCGGTTCGGGGAATGGCTCGCCGGTGGTGCCCTCGCTGCTGGCGGCGGCACCCGAGCTCGACTCCGACGACGCCCCGGCGCCGCTGCTGTCACCGCTGCCATCGACGCTGCCGACCGTGGTCTCGCCGCCCCGGGTGGTCGCGACCGTGCCGGCACCGCCGCTGCTGTCGGCGGTGCCGCCGGTCTCGCTGCTGCTGCCGTCGGTGCCGCCATCGAGGCCGGTGCCGGCGCATGCCGACAGCCACGCAACCACGCAACCCGAACGCAGTGCGACACGCCGCCCTTGCACGACCATGGCACCACCAGCATACGCCAAGCGCCGCAGCGCTTGCCGCCCGCCGCGCGAGCGTGCCGGGAGCGACGCCACCGCCGGGTGGTACGCTGGGCGCGGTTCGAGGTTTGGCCCCCGACGACAGCGCAGCCCCACCGGATCGCACGGCGGCATCCGACACCCCGTCGCGGTCCGACCGCGGCGCCGAGGCATCCGCGTCGGCGACGACCGACATCCTCACGCACGCCAACGCGCCGCTACCCGATGCACGCGAGCGACCCCGCACCGAGCCCGCCGCCGCACCGACCGGCGGCTTCGAGCTCGCCCGCGGGAGCGCGCTCGGCCGCTACGTGGTGCTCGAGCGCATCGGCGCCGGAACCATGGGCGTGGTCTTCCGGGCCTACGATCCGGAGCTCGATCGCCGTCTCGCGATCAAGCTCGTCGCGGTGCGCGGCCGCCTACGCAAGCGCGGCGCCGAGGTGCGTGCACGCCTGCTTCGTGAGGCCCAGGCACTCGCGCGCGTCGATCACCCCAACGTGATCCAGGTCCACGACGTCGGCACCTTCGCACCACCGCACGACCACGACGGCGGCGGGCCACTGGTGTTCGTCGCGATGGAGTACGTCGACGGCGGCACCCTGCGCACGTGGTTGGCGGCGCAGCCCCGCGCGTGGCCGGCGATCCTCGACGTGTTCATCCAGGCCGGACGCGGGCTCGCGGCGGCGCACGCTGCCGATCTGATCCATCGCGACTTCAAGCCCGACAACGTGATGGTCGGCCGCGACGGTCGCGTGCGCGTGCTCGACTTCGGGCTCGCACGTGCGGCCTCGGGCGGCAACGAGTCCGCGCCCGAGAGCATCGAGTTCGCCGAGCGGGCGCAGCACTCGGTCGACTTCGACGACGCGCTGACCCAGGATGGCACGATCCTCGGCACGCCGGCCTACATGGCGCCGGAGCTGCACGTGGGCGCGCCGGCGGTCGCCGCATCGGATCAGTTCGCGTTCTGCGTCGCGCTGTGGGAGGCGCTGTACGGCGAGCGACCGTTCGCGGGCGACAGCCACGCTGCAATCGCCTTCAACATCATGCAGGGCCGCGTGCGGGCGGTGCCCAGCGATCGCCGCGTACCGCGGTGGCTGCACCGCGTGCTGCTCTTCGGCCTCGCCGGCGAGGCCAACGATCGCTTCGCGAGCATGACCGCGCTGGTCGACGAGCTCGCCCGTGATCGCGGTCGCATCCGAAGACGCGTCGCGGTCGCGATCGCGATCGGAGGCGTGGCCGCAGCTGCCTATGCAGCCCCACGCGCGACCGACCGCGATCGCGCGTGCCCGGAGCGCGACGAGCGACTGGCGGCGGCGTGGAATCCGGCCGTCCGCGACGAGCTGGCCGCATCGTTCGCGGCCACCTCGCTGCCGTTCGCGCGCGAGAGCTGGCAATCCACCGCCGCGTTGCTCGACGACTTCGGCACGCGTTGGCAGCATGCACGCACCGAGGCCTGCCGCGCGACCCACGTTCGCGGCGAACAGTCGGAGGCGCTGCTCGACCTACGCATGACGTGCCTCGATCGTCGGCTCGGCGACTTCGAGGCGTTGTTGGCGGTGTACCGCACGCCCACGCGCGATGCGGTGGTCGGCGCCGTGGAGGCGGCGCGCGGCCTGCCCGACCTGCGTGACTGCAGCGACACCACCACACTGGTCGCCCACCAGCGCATGCCCGATGATCCTGCGCTGCGCGAGCGCATCACCACCGCGCAGACCGAGCTGACCGGCATCCGCGCGGCGCTCGGCGCCGGCGACTACCGACGCGTGGCGCCGCAGCTGGCTGCGCTGCGCGACGAGCTGCTCGCGATCGACTGGGCGCCGCTGTCGCTCGAGCTGCTGCACTTGCACGCCCGCGTCGAGCTCGAGACCGGCGCAACCACTGCCGCGCGCGACGACTGGGAGCAGGCCTTCGCCGAGGGCATCGTCGCCGGCGATCTCGAGCACGCCGCGTTCGTGGCCAGCAAGCTGGTCTATGTCGCGTCCCGCATGTCGACCATCGAGCGCGGACGCTCGTGGGCCCGCATCGGCCACACCCTGCTGCGCGGCTTCGACGACGACGGCAGCAGCGAGGTCGCGTTGTGGTCGGCCGAGGGCGCGTTGGCGACCACCGCCGGCGAGTGGACCGCGGGGCTCGCCGCGCACCGCCGCGTGCAGGCCTTCTGGGAGCAGCGGGACCCGGCCTCGCCCGAGCTGGCGGTCGCGCTCGGCAATGTCGGCACCATCCTGCGCATGATCGGCGACGCAGCCGGCGCGATGACGCTGCATCGACGCGAGCTCGCGATCTACGAGGCCACCCTCGGCGCCGAGCACCCCGACTGTGCGATCGCGATGCGCCACATCGGCCTGTGCGCGAGCGACCTGGGCGACCAAGACGCGGCCCGGGCCGCGCTGGAGCGGGCGCTGACGATCCTGCGGGCCTCGCAGGGCGACTCGACCGAGGTCGCGACCACGCTCGACGAACTCGGTCGCGTGGCCAGGCGACAAGGCCGTCTGGCCGAGGCCGAGGGCCATCACCGCGAGGCGCTCGCACTGTGGCGACGCGAGCTCGGCGATCGACACCCCGACGTCGTGGTCTCGTGGATGAACGTCGGCTACACGCAGCTGGCCGCGGGCGACCACGCCGGCGCACTCGCCACCTTCGACGAAGCCCTCGCCCACGACGATTCGGGGCCCGATCATCCCCACGCGATCTACGGCGCCAACGCGACCGCCAAGGCGCTGCTGCAGCTCGAGCGCGCCGAAGAGGCACGCACGCGGCTCGAGGCCGCGCTGCGCTCCAAGGCGGTCGCGGAGGTCGATCCCACGTTGGTGGCCGAGACGAAGTTCCTGCTCGCACAGGCCCTCGTCGCCGGCAGCAACGATTCGCAGACGCGTGCCCGCGCCGTCACGCTCGCCGTCGAAGCACACACCAGCTACGCGACCGACGCGACCCGCTACGCAGACGACCTGCGCGAGATCGACGGCTGGCTCGCACACCGCGGCGCGTCGCCGTCGCAGCACCCATGAACCCATGAACCCATGAACCCATGAACCCATGGTGCTCCAGCACGCGAGCGGGAATTCGTCGCCCGCGGGTTTCGATGCCCAAGCGATCGCGCTACGCTGTCGAACTCATGAAGACCGCAGCCACTCCCGTCCTCGTGCTCTCGACCTTCGCACTCGCGCTCGCCACCGCTGGTTGCGAGAAGAAGGGCGAGACCACCAACCCCGATGACGCGACCAAGGCCGACAGTGCCGGCGGTGAGGAAGAGGGCGGCGGCGGTGGCGAGGAAGAGGGCGGCGGCGGTGGCGAGGAAGAGGGCGGCGGCGGCTGGTGATCCCCCGCGGTGCTCGGGAGGCACGCGCCTGCGTGCTCCCGCGGCCCGCTACCGCATGCGATAGGGACAGTCGTCCCCGTCGCAGCGGACGTTGTGTCGCTCCGCGCCCTCGGGCGTGTCGCCCGGCGGAAAGTCGTCGCCCAGCACGGCCACGCTGGGGTCGTAGTCGCGACCGAGGTACCAGCGCGACGCGAGCGCCATGCGATCGAAGTCGAACTTGTCGGCCAGCGCGACGGCGTTGGCGCGTAGCTCGTAGGCACCGAGCTGTCGCCGGCTGTTGCTCGCGACGTAGGTGGTCTGGCGGCTGCTCTCGGCCAGGAACGCATAGCCGGTGGGGAACACCGCGTCGAACGTGACGCGATCGTGCGGATACATCGGCGTGGCGTTGTGGAGGTTCGCGACCACCACCGCGTCGTCGCGCATGTGCGAGCGCAGCAGCTCGTAGTACTCGCGGGTCTTCAGATGGAACGGCACGAACACGCCGCGGAACGCGTCGAGGATGATCATGTCCCACTTGCGCTCGCCGCTGCGTTCGACGAACAGCCGACCATCCGCGGCGTGGGTGCGATAGCGCGGGTCGTCGGGCACCTCGAAGTGCTTGCGCGCCAGTCGGATGACCTCGCCGTCGATGTCGACCGCGTCGACCTCGAGCCCCGGGAAGTGCCGGAATAGATAGTTGCTGAGGGTGCCGCCGCCGAACCCGATCATCAGCAGGCGCTCGACCTTCGGGCGCACGAGGAAGCCGGCCATCATCGTGCGGGTGTAGTCGAGATCGAGCGCCAGCGGCCGCCGACGGTCGAGCCGCGACTCGATGTAGTAGGTGCCGTCGACGACGAAGTACATCGTGCGGACCTCGTCGTTCTCGGCGATCACGATGTGGTTGTAGGGCGAGTGGGCCTCGTCGATGACGCGCTCGCCGGCCGCGAGCCCGCGCCGCGGGGCGTAGGCCCACGCGCCGGCGACCGCGGCAGCACCGGCGCCGAGCAACCATCGACGTCGTGGGATCGGAGGGCGACGCATGCTCTTCGCTACCGGCCGCCTGAGCTTCGCGCGGGCACGCACCGGCCGCAAGCCGGGCCGCCCCCGCCGATCCGCGGCTTTCTGGCGCGGCACCGGATCGCCGTGCTACCGGCACGAGAGCGTGGAGGTGCGCCCCCTTTGGGCCCGCCACCCGAGCTCCGTCATGTCTCGTGCGCTGCGCCCGTCGGCCGCCCTCGGCCTGTCCGTGTCCGCCACCGCCATCGCGGCGATCGGACTGGCGCGCTACGTCGTGCTGCCGATCCTCGAGCGCGCCGACGCGCTGGTCGACGCCAACCTCGCCAAGGCGCTCGCGCAACCGATCCACTTCCGCCTGGCGGAGATCGTGCTCGCGGCCGCGCTGGTGGCGTTCGTGTTGCTGCCGCGCTGGACCCGCTCGCGCCTCGCCGGTGGGCTCGCGATGGTGACGGTGGCCGCGGCCGCGGCATGGCGCGCGTTGCTGCTGCCCGCGCTGTACACCGCGTGGTCGCACGCGGATCTGGTCGCGGGTCGCCCGCTCGATCGACTGCAGGCCGCCCAGCACCTCGACGACTACGAGCAGGCGATGGGCCTGGGCCTGATGGGTCTGTTCGCGATGACGATGTGGATCGGACTGCGCGGCGCGGAGGCGCTCGCCACCGACGACTCGACCGTCACGGCCACGGCGCCCACCCAGATGAGTGCCGCCGGCACCATCGACGTCGCCGCCGATCCGGCCCCCGTGTAGCCCCAGTGTAGCCCCGGTCTAGCCCCGGTCTGGCCCCGGTCTGGCCCCGGTCTGGCCCCGGTCTGGCCCCGGTCTGGCCCCGGTCTGGCCTTCAGCCGGTGCGCTTGAGCGCGGCTGCACCGATCCCGAGCGGCAGCGCGATCGCGGCCCACACCAGCAGGAACGTGCGGCGCAGCCCCGCGAGCGCGTCCGCGAGCTCGGCCTCGATCACGTCGGGTGCACGCACACGCGCATCGTCGACGCCGATGGGATCGGCCACCGCGGTGGCCAGCTCGGTCTCGAGTCGATCGCAGGTCTCGACCGCATCGCGGCGCACCCACGCGAACGCGACCACCACACCCAGCGCGACCGCGACGATGGCACCGAGCAACGCCGAGGTCACGCGATCTTCGGCGAACATGCCCCGCGCGGGCGCGAGCTCGACGTTGCCGCGCATGCTGGTCGAGGCCGCCGCGTGCACCCCCGAGGTGGCGGAGCGCGAGCCCGACGCCGTCGAGTAGCCGCCGCTGCGCGCGGCCGCTGGCTCGAACGTGTCGACCGGCTCGAGCCGCGCGCGCGCGCTCGCCTCGGGCTCGGGTCGCGCACGGGTACCGCTGCGCTCGCTCGACAGCGACTGCGTGCCGAGTGGGGCCTGCGTGAGGCCGGCGGCCGCCAGATCGAGCTCGACGCGCTCGCCCGCGGCCGGCGGAGCGAACTTCGCCGAGCGCGGACCACCGCCGAGCGCCTCGGCGCTGATGACCGGCGCACCGGGATCGAGCGTGGGTGCGGCACCTTCGCTCGCCGCTGGGATCGCGCGATCGCTCGGGCGCGGACCGGCGGCGGCGGGCCGTGGCGATGCGGCAGCGACGGCGGGCGGTCGCGCGACGGGATTGCCCACCACCGTCGCCGGGGCCGGCGCGGGGTTCGAGCCCGCGCCGCGTTCGATCGCCGCGGCACCCACCGGCCGCGCCGGCACCTCGAAGTCGTCGACCGACTCGAGCCGCGAGATCGAGATCAAGTCGCGATCGTCACCGCCCTGGGCGAACATCGGCGCCGGGGGTGGCGACGCACCGGCGCGCTCGTGATCGGGCTCGAGCGTGAGAACGCCGGAGGTCTCCCGCGACGGTCGCAGGTCGACCACCGCCCCGAGCCCCTGCAGCGACCGCGCCGCGACCACCGCCTCGGCCTGCGTGAGCCGACGATGGACCTCGAGACCGCCGCCGGCGAGCCCGAGTCGCACCGCCGCGGCGGGCATCGCGAACCGCTCGACGATGCCGCGTGCGAGCTCTTCGAGGCCCTCGGCGCCAGCACGGCGAGCCCCCACGATGACGACGTCGAAGAGATCGTTCCCACCCACGGTCAGGAACTCCAGCGTACCCCGCCTGCTGGGTTTTTTTGTGGCGATCGGCCCCCGGCGTATGCTGCCGCGGCCCATGAGCCGAACCGCCGATCGCGAGCCCTGCCGTTGCCGTCGGCACCCCAGTGCCCTCGCCCGACGGTGCGCGCGACATCCTGTCGCGACCGCGGCCGTCGACGCGGGCGTGCCGGGCCAAGATGTCGCGCAGGCCCCGTGGGCCCCCACGCCGACGCTGGGATCGGGCGCGGCACGTCGCTTGCTGCCCTGGACTGCACGCGTGCCCAGCCTCGATCGATCTCCGCGGCGTCGCGCCGGCTTCGCCGTGGCGCTCGCGACCGCAGCCCTCGTCGCCTCGCTGCCCGATCGCGCCGACGCCTCGCCGGCGGTCGACGGCACCCGCAATCTCTCGCTGGGCAACAACGGCCGCGGGTCGTCGTATGGCACCAACGCGGTGCTCGCGAACCCCTCGAACATGGCCTTCTCCGGCGTGTTCGCGATCGAGCCGATGTACCAGCTCAACATCCGCAGCCGCACCAGCGGCCTCGGCGTGGTGGTGATGGACTCGCTGAACAACGCCCGCGTGTCGCTGGGCCTGGGCTACCTGTTCATGCGCGGCACGCCGACGGTGACGTTCACCGACGAGGACAGCGGTGACGACCGCGACTTCGAGCTGTCGCGCTTCGGCCACGAGGCCTTCGCGGCGATCAGCGTGTCGATCGTGAAGCAGTGGCTCGCGGTGGGCCTCAAGCCCAAGTACCAGTACACCAGCCTGCGCTACCGCGACTCGACCGGCGCGGCGCGCAACGCCGGCAGCAAGCTCAGCGCGTTCGGGCTCGACGTCAGCCTGACGGCCAACCTCGCCGGTTGGGCCGCGATCGCGCTGGTCGCCACCAATCTCACCGGCAACTCCGACCCGTACTTCACCGACGACAAGGACGTCAGCTTGGTCGACGTCGGCGCGACCGAGGGCACGATCCGCTACAAGTCGCTGAGCCCGTTGTCGGAGTATCCGCTCGGGTTCGCGTGGGGTGCCTCGGTGTTCCCGCTGCACAAGATCGACTTCAGCATCAACGCCGACGGCTACTACGACTTCACCAGCTACAAGTTCCAGAAGGCGACCCGGGCGGTCTACGGCGGCAGCGCGGAGTTCGTCGCGGGGCCGGTGCCGCTGCGCTTCGGTACCACTTGGGACAGCCGCGGTCGTGGCAAGCAGGACGACCGCGTCTACGTGAGCGGTGGCATCGCGTACGTGCGCCAGGCTCCGCTCGGGGGCATCGGCGTCGACGTCGGCTTCGGCTTCTCGCAGCAGGTCTCGGGTCTCCAGAAGGAGACCATCCTCGGGTTCAACCTAGGCCTGCGCATCAACCCGGATCTGTGAGGCCGCCCTTGGGCCACCATGGACGACGCCGCCGCGTTCTCGCGCCCGCCGTCGCGGAACTTGGCGCGCCTGCAGTAGTCTAGGCGCCTTGGTGGGCGCGACCCTCGGCACATCCGACGCCCGCGACGACGCCGCCGCCGCGGGCCGAGCCGAAACGAACGGCGACGTGATCGCGCCCGCGGCCGCGCCACCAGGCCCCGCAGCCGCGCCCCCTGCGGTGCCCGACCTCGACGACGACGCCGCGCTCGATGGCCAGGACCTGCGCGACCGCAGGCTCATCCGCCGCGCCCGCAACGGTGACGCGCGGGCGTTCGAAGAGCTGGTGCAGCACTACCAGCACCGCATCTTCGGGCTGGTGCTGCGCATGATCGGCAACCGCCAGGAGGCCGAAGATCTCGCGCAGGAGGTCTTCATCACCGTCCACCGCGCGCTCGGCAGCTATCGCGGCGAGGGGCGCTTCTACACGTGGCTGTATCGCATCGCGACGAACACGTGCAAGAACCGGATCAAGTACCTGCGCGGACGCAACTTCCACCGCAGCGTGCCGGTCGAGGACAGCCCCGAGGCCCAGGCGCCGCAGGCCGACGGTGGACCTGCGGTCTCGCTGCAGAGCCACATCGCCGGCCCCGAGGCAACCGTCGAGGGCAGCCGGCTCGAGGCCGCGATCGCGGCCGAGCTCGCGCAGCTCGAACCCGAACACCGGCTGCTCATCGTCCTGCGCGACGTGCAGGGGCTGTCGTACGGCGACATCCTGCGCATCACCGGCTTGCAAGAGGGCACCCTCAAGTCGAGGCTGCATCGCGCCCGCCTCGCCCTCAAGGACCGCCTCCGGCCCTACATGCGATGATCGGGCATTCGCGCCCGCCCGCGCGGTTTTTCCACCCACGCCAGGTGCCAACCCCCGGCCCCCGCACTACCCTTCTCCAAGCACCCACGATCCATGTCCAGCAGCAGCGACAACCAGGCCGAGCGCATGACGGCCTACCTCGACGCGGAGCTCGAAGCGAGCGAGGCCGAGGCGTTCGAGCGCTACCTCGAGGACGAGCCGCAGGCGCGCTCCGAGCTCGAGGACCTGCGCAAGGTGATGCAGCTGGTCGGTAAGCTGGGCGCGGTCGAGGCCCCGCCCGACTTCGTCGAGAAGGTCGCGCGCAAGGTCCGTCGTCGCGCCACCTTCGACCGCGACGGCGGCGGTCTGCTCGGGCTCGTGACGCTGCCGTTCCAGGTGATCTGCATCATCGTGATCCTCACGATCGCAGCGCTCAACATGATGGCCCAGCTCGAGGCCCAGCCGCAGGCGGTCGAGCGCGACGCCGCGGCCGAGGCCGCCGACGAGGCCGAGCAGGCCGACGACGCCCCCGCGCCGCGACCCATCGTCCCCTGACGTCCGAGCCGTCGCGCATCGCGGGGGCCGAGGCCTGCCGGTTCACCTGGCCCGCACCGAGGATGCCAACCGCGCGTTTTTCCGACGCCTGTGATACAACCCGGACGTCATGGCGCGGGAAGTGACCATCGTCGACGCGGGTCTCGGTAACCTCGCAAGCGTGGAACGCGCGCTCATCCAAGTTGGCGCAGCCGTTCGTGTTTCCGGGGACCCTGACCGAGTGGCCACGGCCCGGATGGTGGTCTTCCCGGGGCAGGGCGCGTTCGGTCCGGCGACCAACGCCATCATCGACGGGGCCCTCGGCGACGCCCTGCGCATGGTGATCGACCGGGGCGATCCCTTCCTCGGGATCTGCCTGGGCATGCAGATGCTCTTCGACCGCAGCGAGGAGAACGACGGCCATCCCGGCCTCGGGATCCTGCCCGGGTACTGTCGGCGGTTCGTCCGCGGGCTCGACGAGGAGGCCGAGCCCAACGCGGCCCCACCGAGCCAGCCGATCGAAGCCGTCGCGCCCAAGCGCGAGGAGGGCAAGCGCGAGGGCATCGCGGCCTCGATCGCCGCTGCGCTGGAGAACGACGGCGAGCGCCGCAGCGGCAACCTGGCGTCGCAGGACAGCGGCGACGAGCCGCCGCGCAGCGAGGACGGCGACGCCAACGTGGTGTCGATGCCGGCACCGTCGATCGACGCGCTGTTCGAGCCCGCCGCCCCGATCGCACCGGTCGCGGCCCCCGTGCCGGCGGCGTCGGCTCAGGCGGCCGCGGTGCTGGCCCCCGAGCCGATGGTCCAGGCCGCGCCGCGCAACGACCCGGCGATGCCGCTTCGCCGTCAGATCAAGGTGCCGCACGTGGGCTGGAACGCGGTCGAGCCCACCGGCGAGCACTACTACTTCGTGCACAGCTACTACGTCGAGCCCGAGCGTGCCGAGGACATCATGTGGGTCACGACCTACGGTGGCGTCCGCTTCCCCGCCGCGGTGCGCTACCAGAACCTGCTCGGCTGCCAGTTCCACCCCGAGAAGAGCCAGCGCGCCGGCCTCAAGTTCCTGCGCGCATTCCTGCTCGGAGGCTGGGGTTGAGAGTCATCCCGGCGATCGACCTGCTGCAGGGCCACGCGGTCCGACTCGCGCAGGGCGACCGTTCCCGCGCGACCCGCTACGAGGCCTCGCCGGTGCAGATGGTCGATCGCTTCGCCGACGCCGGCGTGCAGCTGGTGCACGTCGTCGATCTCGACGGTGCGTTCGGCGAGCCGCTGCAGCGGCCGGCGTTGGCGGAGATCGTCGCGCGCGCCCACGCCCGCGGCGTGCAGATCGAGCTCGGCGGCGGGCTGCGCGACGCCGACGCGGTCGAGCGTGCGCTCGCGACCGGGGCCGACTTCGCCGTCGTCGGCACGCTCGCGCTGCGCGACCCGCAGACCTGCGCGGCGCTGTGCGAGCGCCATCGCGATCGCATCGTCGTCGCGGCCGACGCCAACGACGGCATGGTCGCGATCGACGGCTGGCGCGAGGCGTCGCAGCGCACCGCGGCGGCGCTGGTCCGCGATGCGGCGGGCTGGGGCGCGGCCGCCGTGCTGTACACCGACATCGGCCGCGACGGCCTGCAGACCGGCCCCGCAGTGGCGGCCACCGCCGCGCTGCAAGCCCTGGTCGAGATCCCGATCTACGCCAGCGGCGGCGTGGGCTCGCTCGCAGACCTCACCGCCTGCCGCGACGCCGGCCTGCGCGGCGTCGTCGTGGGTCGAGCGCTCTACGAGAATTCCTTTTCGATCGAAGAAGCGATGGCACGATGCTGAAGCGCAGAATCATTCCTTGCCTCGACATCAAGAACGGCCGCGTCGTGAAGGGCGTGCACTTCGCGGGGCTGCGTGACGCCGGCGATCCCGTCGAGGCCGCGCGTGCCTACGACCTACAGGGCGCCGACGAGATCTGTCTGCTCGACATCACCGCCACCACCGAGGGCCGCGAGACCTTCGTCGAGGTGGTGCGTCGGGTCTCGGCGCAGCTGTTCGTGCCGGTCACGGTCGGCGGTGGCGTGCGCCGCGACGAGGACGTGCGACGCCTGCTCGGCGCCGGCGCGGACAAGGTCGCGATCAACAGCGCCGCGGTCGCGAACCCGTTCCTCGTGCGACGGCTGGCGGAGCGCTACGGCTCCCAGGCCATCGTCGGTGCGGTCGACGTGCGACGCCTGCCCGGGCGCCCCGGCGAGACCGAGCCGCTCTACGAGGTCGTGATCCACGGCGGCAGTCGATCGACCGGCCTCGACGTGGTCTCGTGGTGTCGCCAGCTCGCCGACCTCGGCGCGGGCGAGATCCTGCTGACCTCGATGGACCGCGACGGCACCCGCGACGGCTACGACCTGTGGATCACCCGTGAGGTCGCCCGCGCGGTGCCGATCCCCGTCATCGCGTCGGGTGGCGTCGGCTCGCTCGAGCACCTGCGCGAGGGCCTCGCGACCGGCTGGGGCGAAGCCGACGCGGCGCTCGCGGCCTCGATCTTCCACTTCGGCCTGTACTCGATCGCGCAGGCGAAGCGGTACCTGCTCGAGCACGACATCCCGGTGCGCCCGCCCGAGGCGCCCGTCAGCGTGTAGCGGCGGGCAGACGCGCGCGCGGTCTTCCGGCACGATGCCGGCGATGGACGACGACGCCGCGCTGCTGTGGCAGCAAACCAAGCCCGACGCCCACGGACTCGTGACCGCGGTGGTGCAGCACGTCGACACCGGCGTGGTGCTCATGGTCGGCGCGATGAACCGTGAGGCGCTCGCGCTGACGCTGTCGCGCGGACGCGTGACGTTCTTCAGCCGCAGCCGGCAGACGCTGTGGGAGAAGGGCGAGACCAGCGGCAACGCGCTGCTGCTGCATGACCTCCGTGTCGACTGCGACGGCGACGCGGTGCTGGTGCGCGCGCGACCCCTGGGCCCGACTTGCCACACCGGCGCGAGCAGCTGCTTCTTCCGCGCATGGCGGCCCCCCCAGCTCGAGCGCGACGACGGCCCCGCACCTGGGGGTCCACGCGAGCGCGTCTTCGAGGTCGTGCTCGCGCGCAAGGCCGGCCTCGGCATGACCCAGGCCCAGGGCAAGAGCTACGTGCGTGACCTGCTCGCCGGCGGAGCCACCCGCATCGCCGCCAAGATCCGCGAGGAGGCCGACGAGCTGGCCCGCGCGCTCGAGGGTGAGAGCGACGACCGCGTGGTGGCCGAGGCCGCCGACCTCGAGTTCCACGCGATGGTCGCTCTGGCGCTGCGGGACCTCGGGCCCGACGCGGTCGCGGCGGTGCTGGCGTCACGCATGGGCGTGAGCGGCATCGACGAGAAGTCCTCGCGCCCCGGCCGCTGACGAACCCGCGGCAACCCGCCCAGGTTCGCTGTTATGCTGCGGCCGAAAGCGGTGGCCTCGCTGCAGCACAGCGTAGCGTTCTGGGTCGCGGTGGCGTACTTCGTCGCGGCGATTCCCACCGGCGTGGTGGTCGCGCGCCTGCGCGGCGTGGACCTGCGCGCCGCCGGCTCCGGCAACATCGGCGCCACCAATGCCGGCCGCGTGCTCGGCACCAAGCTCGGCATGCTGGTGCTCGTGCTCGACACCTTCAAGGCCGCCACGCCGGTGTGGCTCGCGGCCCGCGACGCGGCCCTGGGCGGTGGCCCTGGGGCGCAGCTGGGCCTGGCGTGCGTCGGCTTTGCCGCGGTGATCGGCCACATCTTTCCGATCTACCTCGGCTTCAAGGGTGGCAAGGGTGTGGCCTGTGCGCTGGGCGTGTTCCTCGCGCTCGACCCCCCGGTCGCGCTGGCGGCGGTGGTGATGTACGGGCAGTCGGTGTGGCTCTCGCGTGTGAGCGCGTTCGGCTCGCTGACCGCGGTCACCTCGATCACGCTGTCGCTGTGGATTGCGGATCGTCCGGGCCCCCATCAGCTGCTCGCGCTCGCGACCGCGGTCATCATCTGGATCCGGCACACCAGCAACATCCGCGGGATGCTGGCCCAGGCCCGCGAGCGCAAGCGCTCCGGCGCCGGCTCCCACGACGACGGTTGAGACGCCCCGGCCGCAGACCGCGGAGCTCCCGCAGAGATCTCTGCGCGCGAGACTTGTGATCTGCGCTTCGCCCCACGACGAGGTGGTTGTGCCGATGCATTCCGGCTTGGCGTAGGTGCAATCCCGGCGGTAGGCTTCCGGTCGACTGGCCGTGCGCGATCGTCTGCACACGCTCTACGTCGGTGGCCTGCCGCCCGCGATGGACTCGGCGGCGCTCGGCGCCCTGTTCGAGAGCTTCGGCCAACTCGCAGCGGCACGCGTGGTCATGCGGCCCTCGACCAACACCTGCCGCGGCTTCGGCTACGTCACGTTCCTGACCGCACAGGCCGCCGAGCTGGCCCGCCGTGCCCTCGACGGCCAGTCCATCGCCGGCCTCCGCCTGCGCGTGGCGCCGGCGCCCTGACACCCCGCTGCGGTGACAGCTCGCGCTCGCAGAACTCGATGCAGCCACTGCATCGCAGTGTGCAGCTGCGCACGCAGGTCTGCTCGCATTCGCCGGCGCAGCGCTCGCTGCAATCGAGCGCGCAGTCGTTCACGCACTCGCGGCAGTGCAGCTCGCAGCTCGACTCGGGGCTCGGCCGCGCCAGCACGCCCACCAACAACGCGAGCACCGACAGTCGCATCGCGCGGGCCCCCTTCAGGCCGCCAGCAACCGCCGCTGGACATCCCAGCGGGTGCTCGCGCCCAGCTTCCGCCGCAGGTTGCGGGTGTGCATCTTGACCGTGGTCTTCGCGATGCCCATCGCCTGCGCGATGTCGACGTAGCGATACCCCGCCATCATGTAGCGAAGCACCGCGAGCTCGCGGGCCGACAGTCGGCCCTCGCGGGCGGCCTGCGCGATGGGATCGGGCTCGGCACGCGGCAGCTCGGTCCGTGCCTCACGCTCGGTGACCTCGTCGCGTAGCTCGCCGAGCTGCTCGCAGCGCGTCCGCAGGTTCTCACTGGCCTCGACGACGCGCGCCACGGCGCGCACCATCGACGCCGCATTGCCCTCGCGATCGATCAGCTCGATCGCACCGCACCGCAGCGCGTCCCTCAACGAACGGGCGCGACGCACGTCGCCGAACAGCGCGTGCAGACACGGTCGCCGACGCTGCCGGAGCGACGCCGCCAGGTCGACGCGCTCGGGTGACGGCACCGCGAAGTCGAGCAGCGCGGCCGAGAACGCGCCGGGATGCGAAGCCACCGCATCCCGTGCGGACTGCACCGACCGCGTGACCACCACGTTGGCCCCGGCCGCGGCCAACACCGCCGCGAGCGCGAGTCCTTCGCTGACCTCCAAGCTGACCAACAACACCCGCACGTCCGCCAAGGGACGCGCGACCAACGGCGCTGACATGCGAACCTCCGCGGCCGCCGGCTCGGCAACCGCGGCGAGGGTCGGCCCCGCCCGCGTTGCCGTTGCAGCGCGGGCTTGGCTCCCACGTCAGCGCGGCACGAGCAGCGGTGCGTCGCGACGCGGCGCCGGGCTGCCGTACAGCCGTGTGACCTCGGCCGCCATCTTGCCCCGCAGCGCGAACGACAGCATGCGGTAGTCGGCCCGCAGCGACCACAGTGGGTACTTGAAGCTCGCAGGCTTGTTGTTCTCGATGAAGAAGTGGCCCACCCACGCCGGGCCGTAGCCGAGCACCAGCGCGACCGCGATCAGCCACCACGCACCCGCATACGTGGCGTACAGCGCGAGGCTCGTGGCCATCGAGGTGCCGAAGTAGTGCAGCCCGCGGCAGATCGGCACGCGGTGCTCACCGATGTAGAAGGGCCAGAACTCTTCGAAGCTCTCGATGCGGCGCGACATGATCCGCCGCGGAGCATAGCAACCCCGCGGCGGCTTGGGATCGACGCCACCCACGGCCACGGGGCCGCATCAGTGCCGACGCAGCAGCACCGCGTCGAGCGCCGGCGCAGGCGCCTCGACCTGGGGGCGGATGGCGATCGACGGCGGTCGCGAGCGCGGCGGTACCCGCTCGAGGCCGCTGTGCAGCGGTGCCCGACGCGTCGGCGGCCGCATGTAGTCGGGCACGGGAACGCCGAGGCCATCGAGCACCATCGGCGCCACCGCGCGCGTCGAGAGCCCGCGCTGAGGCTGCGCCAGCGCCCCCACGCGCCGATGCGCGGCGGCGGCGTGGTGAACCGCGAGCACGCCCTCGGGCACGTGGTACGCGGTCTGGCCCGATTCGTCCTCGATCGCGACGTCGGCGAAGCCGAGCTGCGCGAGCGAGTGAGCGCGACCATCGATGGTGGCATGGTCGGGGTGCTGCCCCTGCACCACCGGCACGGCCAGGCAGAAGCGCCCGCCACCCAGCGGCTCGATCACCAGCGGCTCGCCGGCGACGGTGATGGCCCCGGCGCGCTGTGGGAACTCGGCGGCACCGCGATCGTCGATCGCGACCACCACACGCGGCGCCATCGCGGGCTGCTGCTGCCACTGCTCGCGGCGGTAGCCCAGCGCCGCCATCAGACGATCGACGTGTTCGAGGTAGAGCTGCGTGCTCACGCGATTGTCGGCACGGGTCGCCGCCTGGCCCATGCTGCTGGTGAGCCACAGCTGCCGCCCGGGACGCGCGTGGGTGTACGCCAGCAAGCGCTCGAGCATGCCGTCGACCGCGTCCATCGCCCACGTGATCTCGCCGCCGTAGCTCGCGCGCCACGGCGCGGGATAGTCGTTGCGATCGTAGTCGTCGGGGTAGGCCGCCGCCCAGAAGCGATGCATCGTCGCCGCGACGTGGTTGGTGAAGAACGTCGCGAAGCGCGGCGCCGTGCGATCGAGCAGGCGCATGAACACGTCGAATCCGAGGATGGCCTGGAACCCGCGTCGTCGCACCGCGCGGGCGGGCGTGCGGCGCTCGGCGGCGAGCTGCGCAGCGACCGACGCGAGCGTGGCCGCTCGGATGCCCAGCTTCGGTAGCGCGCCCGCCAGCGACAGCGCGTCGCGCCACGGCAGCGAGCGCGCGACGTTGCGGGCACTGCGACGCGACATCGACAGGTTGAAGCGCTGGAACGGCTCGACCCACGCGGGTGCGGTGGCACTGTCGTCGGCGAACGGATCTGGCACGTGGAACGCCACGGCGCGCGGGTCGTCGGGCAGCGGATGGGTGTGCATCGAGCCGAACACGCCAGTGGGCAGCCCGGCGGCGCGGATCAACCGCCACAGTGGTGGCCGTGCGCGATCGACCTCACTCAGGTCGGCATTGAGGTTGGTGATGCCGTGTTCGCACTCGTCGACGCCGCGATGCAGCGTCGACCACGTGACCCAGGGGCTCAGTCGGCGATCCTCGGCGTGGGTCACGAACGAGTCCGCCCGTGTCAGCAGCCGCGCCATCGCACCGTGTGGGCGACGGTGCACGTGATCCATCACCACGCGCCACGGCACTTCGTTGAGCTCGAACAACACGATGCTCGTCGACATCGGACACCTCCTTTGCCGACGGCGCAGCCCAGCGCGCGCCCTCGGTCCACCTGGGCCATGGCGGCGACCGTCCCGATCCGTGCCCACGCGGTGCCGTGACGCGCACGTGAGCGCGGCTCCGGGTTCGCACCGATGGCTCGCGGCCTCAGCCCTGTCGATCGTCACCGATCGACGGCAGCGCGTCGACGTAGAGCAGGCGCATGATCTCGGCGCGATCGCCCGACGCGATCGCAGCCAAGGCCGTGCCCCACTCGCGACGCGCTGCGGCCATGGGCACGTGCGCTGCCGTCGGTGGGATGTCGAAGGCGTGCTCGCCCAGCGACGCGCCGAGCTCGACGTGCGTCGCGACCACGCTGAAGGCGGGTCCGTCGTAGCGCAGCGGCAGGCCGGCGACTTCCCACGTGCAGACCTCACCTCCGCCGGCGCGGACGCGCACGCAGTCGATGCCCGCGATGGTCTCGCGCGCGCCAGGGTCCTGCGCGCTGGCGGCTGCGAGTTCGGCCCGCCAGCTCCGCACCGCCGCGATCACACGCTCGCGCTCGCCGGCCGGCAACGCCACGATCGCGTCGGCGATGCTGCCCAGTCGCGCGGGTGTCACGACACCGACATCCTCACCCTCGGCGCGCCACACCGCGTCGGGGGCATGCACTGCCGATCCTCGGATCTCGCGGGGCCCATCGGCCAACGGCAGCGTGATGGTCCAGTTCTCGCGGCGCAGCCCGCCCTCGGCGGCGAGCAGCTCGAGCGAGCCCGACATCCCCGCGGGGCCGGTGACGTCGTACACGATCACGACGGCGTGCTCGGGCATCGGCGCGAGTTCGGCGAGTACACCCGCGAGGTCGTCGGGGATCGCCGCAGGCCCGGGCAATGCCGTGCGGGCCGCGAGCGCCTCGGTGGCCGCGGCCTCGGGCGCGGGTGCGTCGGCGAAGTAGCCGGTCGGATCGCAGGCGCCCAGCAGCAGGCACGCGGCGATCAGGTGCCGCCGCGCTGCAGGCCGAGCAGCTTCATCTTCTTGTGCAGGTGGGTGCGCTCGATGCCGAGCGACTCCGCGGTCTTCGAGACGTTCCATGCCAAATCGCGCAGTCGTTGGGCGATGAACGCCCGCTCGACGGCCTCGCGGAAGTCTCGCAGCGACAGCCCGGGGGGCAGCGCGTCGCCGTTCAGATCGACCAGCGGCCCCAGCAGGGAGCTGGGGTCGTCGCCCTGGGCACCAGCTCCGCGGAGCTCGGCTGGCACGTCGTCGAGATCGAGGTCGCCGTCCGAGAGGATTACCATCCGCTCGATCACGTTGCGAAGTTCTCGGACATTTCCTGGCCAGCCGTAGCCCGCGAGCGCCGCCAGCGCTTCGGCCGAGAGCCGCTTGTTGGTGAGGCCGTTCTCGCGGCAGGCCTCGTCGATGAAGTGCCGGCACAGCAGCGCGAGGTCGGCTGCGCGCTCCCGCAGCGGCGGCACCACGATCGGTACCACGTTGAGGCGGAAGAACAGGTCCTCGCGGAACTCGCCGGCGGCGACCAGCTCGGCGAGGTTGCGATGGGTCGCCGCCAGCACCCGCACGTCGACGTGGATCAGCTTGCTGCCGCCGACACGCATCAGCTCGCCGCTCTGCAGCACCCGCAGGACCTTGGCCTGCGCGCCCGCGGACATGTCACCGATCTCGTCGAGGAAGATCGTGCCGCCGTCGGCGACCTCGAACAGCCCCAGCTTCTGCGCCATCGCACCCGTGAAGGCGCCGCGCTCGTGGCCGAACAGCTCGCTCTCGATCAGCTCGGGCGCGATCGCGGCGCAGTTGACCTTCACGAACGCGGCCTCGCGCCGATCGCTGGCGTCGTGGATCGCCCGCGCTGCCAGCTCCTTGCCGCTGCCGCTCTCGCCGGTGATGAGCACCCGCGCGCGGGTCCGACCGACCTTGTCGAGCTGGGCGAGCAGCGCGGCCATCGCGGGGCTCTCGCCGATCAGCTCGCCGCGGATCCGCGAGCGCAGCGCCTGTAGCTGGCGATCGGCGGCGTGCTGGCGCAGCGCGTTGCGGACGCTGACGATGACGCGGTCGCGATCGAGCGGTTTCTCGAAGAAGTCGAACGCGCCCAGCCGGGTCGCCTTGACGGCATCCTCGACGCCGGCGTGACCACTGATGAGGATGACCGGGATCGCCGGGCGGCCGTGGCCGGCGTGTGAGAGCCGCTCGAGCACCTGCAGGCCGTCCATGCCCGGCATGCGCACGTCCATCACCAGCACCTCGACGGCCGGATCGGCCGACGCGAGCATCGCGAGGGTCTCGTCACCGCTGGCGGCCTCGAGCACCTCGGCACCCTCGCCCTCGAGCACCATCCGCAGCGTGCGACGAATGTTGCGCTCGTCGTCGGCCACGAGGATGCGGCCCTTCAGCGCGGTGGCCCCCGTCGCGCCGGGGTCGTCGTCGAGCGCCGTCTCGCCACCGCGCTCGCCCTCGGCATCGGCGCTCGGATCGGCACTCGCGGACTCGTCGACCATCGACGACATCATGCCCCGGGCCCGCGGCCCTCGGCCAGTGCGGCGGATCGCGTGCGCACCTCGCTCTTCCATGTCGGGGCCATCTTGGGTCCGGACAGGGGTAGACTGGCGCCAGCCGATGACGACGCCGACGCTGTATCTCAAGCCCACGTGAACCACCTGCCGTGACGTACGAGGTCTCGTACGCAAGCTCTCGGATCAGGTCGTCGAGCGCGACTACGCCAAGACGCCGCTGCAGGCGCGCGAGGTCGAGGCGATCGTCGACGCCGCCGGTGGCGTGGCCGCAGTGCTCAACACCCGGCACGCCGAGGCCAAGACCAACGGCTGGAAGGACGCGCCGCCGGGCAAGGCCGCGTTCGTCGCGGCCGTGCTGCGCGAACCCAACCTGCTGCGCCGCCCCATCCTCGTGCACGGCCGCACCGTCGTGATCGGCAAGGACGAGGCCGCGCTGCGGCGCGCGTTGACGTGACCACACCGGCTACACGCCCGTGAGTGCGGGCACGGCCGTGCCGCCCTCGCGGGCCTGGGCGCCGCTGCAACCGGCGAATTCGCCGCCCGTCTGAGGTCGGCGCATGACCCGAATTCTCCCGATGATGATGGTGCTCGGCCTCGGCCTCGGTCTCGCTTGCGACAGCAAGACGGAAGAGGCGAAGTCGGACAAGAAGGCCGAGACCAAGAAGGCCGACGACAAGAAGGCCGACGACAAGAAGGCCGACGCCAAGGGCGAACCCGCCAAGGCCGAGCCCGCCGCCGACGCCAAGGCCGAGCCCGCCGCGGATGCCAAGGCCGAGCCCGCCGCCGACGCCAAGCCGGCCGTCGCCGAGCTCGAGGAGATCGACCTCTCGCCGTGGGGCGACGCGTTCAAGGGCTACGTCGCGATGGCGCCCAAGGGCACCAAGGTCGAGTTCGACGACCCCAGCCGCCAGCTCATCATCTCCGACGTGGACTTCGTGTCGATGGGCGAGGCCCCCGGCTACGCCGACGCGATCAAGTCGCTCGCGAGCGACAAGGACAACTCGAACATCAACGTCGTCAGCGAGACCGAGGCCCGCTGGGAGCGCAACCCGCCCCTGGGCAAGCAGTGGAACTTCGACATCAAGCTCGACATCGGCGGCAAGCCGTGGTCGTGCAACGGTGGCACGTTCACCGACGCCGCCATGGGCGACGCACTCGTGAACGTGTGCAAGAGCATCAAGAAGAAGTGAGGTGCGCCGCCACGCGATCGACCGCGACCGCGGTCTGATCGCCGCTGGCGAGGTGCTTGAGGGTGAGCTCGCCGCGCGCGAGCTCGTCCTTGCCGAGGATGCCGCACCACCGCGCGCCGACGCCGGGCGCGTCGGCGTACTGCAGCTGCCGCCCCAGCTTCGCCGCCTCGGGGAACACCTCGACGCGCAGGCCCTGGGCGCGCAGCTTCGCCGCCACCGCGAGCACTTCGGCCGGTTCGACGTCGAGCCAGCACAGCATGAGCTCGGGGCCGATCGCGAGCGGCGGATACATGCCGCGCTCGCCCATGACCACCAAGATGCGCTCGAGACCGAGCGAGAGCCCGACCGCCGGCACGCGTCGCTTGCCGAAGATGCCGACCAGCTCGTCGTAGCGGCCACCGCCCGCCAAGCTGCCCGCGAGATCGGCCACCTGGATCTCGAAGATTGGCCCGGTGTAGTAGCCGAGTCCGCGCGCGAGTGAAGGATCGAAGCGCGCGCGACGGCCCGCCGAGGTCACGGCCAGCAGCGCGAACAGCTCGCGCAGGCCCGAGAGCGCCGCGCGGGCCTCGTCGTCGGCCAGGGCGATCGCGGTGGCGTCGAAGCGTGCCGCGTCGGCCTCGTCGGCCGGTCGATCGATGAGCTCGATCAGGCGCGCACCGGCCTGCGCCGCGATGCCGCGCTCGACCAGCTCGGCGATCACCGCGTCGCGGCCGATCTTCGCCAGCTTGTCGACCGCCTGCAGCGCAGTGCCCTCCTGGGCAGGGTCGATGCCGGCGGCCCGGATCACGCCGCGCAGCAGCGCGCGGTGGTTCACACACAGGGTGTAGTCGTCGAAGCCGAGCCGATCGAGCACGTCGCACGCCGCCGCGCAGACCTCGGCCTCGGCGAGCTGGCTCTCGGTGCCGGTGATGTCGACATCGCACTGGTAGAACTCGCGGAAGCGGCCCTTGCCCGGACGATCGGCGCGCCACACCGGCTGGATCTGGTAGCGCTTGAAGTACTTCGGCAGCTCGCCGTACTGCGCGACCACGCGGGCCAGCGGCACCGTGAGGTCGTAGCGCAGCGCCTGATCCGACAGCGCATCCGCCGACAACGACGCGGGCTCGGCGAGCGCACGCTGCAGCACCTCGCCGCGGTGCAGCAGGCGATAGACCAGCTTCTCGTCCTCGCCGTACTTGCCCAGCAGGATCTCGAGGTTCTCGATCGCCGGGGTCTCCAGCGGCACGAAGCCGTAGCGTTGGTAGACCTCGCGCACGATCCCGACCACATGGTTGCGACGCGCCAGGTCGGCGGGAAGGTAGTCGCGCATGCCCGAGGGCGGCTTGGTGCTGATGGCCATCGCCTCGACGTTGTATGCGAAAGCGCGCGGGTGAGCCAATCCTTCTCTTGCGCGCGGCAATGTCGGCGTCACAACCGGTCCCCACCCGACTCGATCCCTCGGACCGAGGAGGCCCCGATGCGCACCGCTCTACTCGTCACGGCGCTCACCTGCAGCGCGGCGATGGCCGTCCAGGTGCGCGCGGCCACCCGTCAGAGCGTCAGCGGCTGGGCGCGGCGCGGCGACTACACCCTGGCCGGCAGCCTCGTCCGCGAAGGCACGAAGACCACCGGTGAGTTCGTGCTGCTGATCTATCCCACGACGCCCGGTGGCGCGAGCTGCAGGTTCACGAGCTTCCACGACGTGCGCTTCGACGTCGGCTCGGTCCGCTTCGAGGGTCGTGGCACCTGCACGAGCATGCCGGCCACGGGCGCGCCCCTGACGACCGATGTCGACTGTCGCTTCGTGCTGGAGGACGGCGTGAAGGACCGCTTCGACGTCGAGAAGGTGGGCACGACCGGCGTCAGCGTGCCCGGCGGGACCATCGACAGCGGTGATCTGAAGATCCGCTAGTACCTCGACACAGCGATAGTGATGGGTCAGAACGCCGTCATGGCCGCGACTCCGCAAGGCGCCGTGCCGCCGGAATACCGGGCGTATTTCAAGGTGCGGCAACGCAGCGAGGCGCGGTCAGGGCGGTGTTATGGCCCGTCACTATCGCTGTGTCGAGGTACTAGGCGCGGTCAAGGCTTCGCTGCAGCGCCGGCCTTCGGCGGCGCGACCCATTCGCGACCGGCGAACGGCTTGTCGTAGTCGAGCTCGCCGAAGCGCTGCTTGCGACGATCCCGCCTTGCGTCACGCTCGGCATCGACGGGATCGCCGGTGAAGTCGAAGGACAGCTCGACGCGCTTGCCCTTGCGCAGCACGGTGACCTTCTTGCGCTGCCCGGGCCCATGGATCGCGCGGAACAGCTCCCAGCGCGAGCCGGCCTTGCCGTCGACCTCGAGCACCTCGTCGCCGATGCGCATGCCGGCCGTGGCCGCGCGACCGCCCTTGGTGAGGCTCTTGGCGCGGGTGCCGTCGAACTCGACCCCGAGCTCCCGGCGGGGCAACGAGGCGCTGTCGGTGCGATCGAGGCGATGATCGAGGTTGGCGAAGCCGAGCGCTGCGATCGCGACGACCATGGCCGAGTGCTTCTGGTACTCGGGGATCGCGAAGTCCAGGGTGTCGAACTGGGTGTGGTGCGAGTGGTCGTAGTCGGCGCGACCCGACTGCCGCCAGAAGAAGCCCGGGATGCCCTTGTCGATGAACGGCGAGTGATCGCTGCCACCCTTGCGTAGGCTGTCGGCGTACCACAGCCCGAACGGCATCGCGTCGTCCAGCTTCATCACCGGCGCGAAGACCTCCTGCATGTCCTTGGCCATCTCCGGCGTGACCTCGAGCCCCGAGAGGAAGTTGGTGCCGCCGTCGTGCACGAGCACGATCTGCGTGCGCTCGACCAGCTCGGGGTGCGCGTCGACGTAGGCCTTCGAGCCCAGCAGCCCCTGCTCCTCGCCGCTCCACAGCATGAAGCGAATGGTCCGCTTGGGCTTGGCCCCGGCAGCGACCAGCAGCCGCGCGGCCTCGAGCGTGGTCGAGCAGCCGGTGCCGTTGTCGACCGCCCCCTCGGCGCCGTCCCACGAATCGAGGTGTCCGCCGACGATCACGAGCTCGTCGGGCAGCTCGCTACCGACCAGATCGGCGACGACGTTGTGCTGCGGCACCGGGCCGCGGAAGAAGCGGTTGTCGATCGAGAACTCGAGCTCGACGCCCTCGCCCTTGGCCATGCGCGCGGTGAGGTCGTCGTGTTGATCACCACGCAGGATCACGCGTGGGTCGGCCGGCAGCGCCGCCCAGTCGACCTCGTAGCTGCCGCTGGTGTGCACCAACAGCTTCGCGGGATCACGCGCGCGCTCGACGAAGCCCGCCACGCCCGCGCCGTGCAGCGCAGCGTCGATGGCCTTGGTGACGGCCTCGTTCGGGCGCGCCTCGGGCTTGCGCTCGGGCACCACCACCCACGCCCCCGCGAAGCGCTTCGGCTCGGCGGTGACCTGCTTGGCGCTCTCGGGGTACGCGACCGCCGGCCCGCGCACGGGCCCGAACACGCCCGGGCTCCACGCGCGGGTGGTGAACACGTAGGGCGCCGCGACCGGCGCGACCATGCCCCCCGACCACGGCCCGCGGTCGAAGCCGACCGGCACCTCGCCCCAGCGTTCGATGCGGGCGTCGAGGCCGAACGAGGCGAACTTCGATCGCGTCCACCGCTCGGCCTCCATCAGCGCGTGCGAGCCCGTGAGGCGCGGACCGACGACCTTGGTCAGATGCTGCAGGTACTCGTCGACGCGGCTGTCGTTGGTACCGAGCTCGACGATGCGCTGGACGATCGGATCGTCGGAGACCTTCGCGACCTTCGGCGTCGTCGGGGTCGACGCGATCTCGGCGGGCGTCGCCGCGGGCGTCGTCGGCACGGTCGTGACGGGCCGGGGCCCGCAGGCCAGCGCCGCAAGAGCAGGCCAGAGGATTGCGGCGATGCGAGCGAAGCGTCTCGACATGATCGGCGCCGAGCATACACGCTCGATGCGCACAGCGCCGCAATCGGCGCGCGCCTCCAGGGCTCGGCGCGTCGGCCCGTCGTGGTGCGACCCCGACCGCCCGGCGTGGTAGCGTCGTCGCATGCGTCGGTTCGCTGGTCTCGTGTGGGTGGTCGTCGCGTGCGGTGACGACGTCGGTGGTGTCGCCACCGGCGACGATGGCAGCTCGTCGCCATCGACCTCGGCGGGTTCGGCGACGGACTCCGACGGTGCGTCGGCGAGCGGCGCGTCACACTCGAGCACGACCGCCGACGCCACCACCAGCACGGGCGGCGACACCTCGGGCGCGGCCGATTCGACGACCAGCGCGGCCGAGCCGTGCGGCTGCGAACCCGGCGAGGTCTGCATCGAGCACACGACCGACGCTTGCACGGTCCCGCACACCCCGAACACGGACTGCATCCCGCTGCCCGACCCCTGTGCCGACGCGGCACTCGAGTGCGACAGCCAGTGCGGCTGGCACCTGTGCGCGGGTCCTGGCTGCCTTGGCGCCGGCGTGGAGGTCTGTGGCGCGCTCTCCGAGGGCTTCGTCTGCAGCGGGGGCGGCTTCGCGTGCAACCTCTACGCAGCCGAGCCGTGCCCCATCGGCGAGAAGTGTGCGTCGTGGTCGTCGGACGGCGACGACACCTTCGACGCCACGCGCTGCTCGCCGCTCACCGATGTGAGCCCCGCGATCGGCGAGCCGTGCAGCTTCGAAGGCTCGCCGTACTCGGGGATCGACAACTGTGAGGCGGGCGCCATGTGCCTGCTCGTCGATCCGAGCGACGAGAACAGCGGGCTGTGTCGGGCCGCGTGCGTCGGCGATCCCTATGACGCGACCTGCGTCGATCCGGCGATGACCTGCGTCATCGAGGGCGACTACTTCGGGTGGTGCCTGCCGAGCTGAACGTCAATATCGTAGGTAGCGCAGCTTCATCGAGACGTCGTAGTCCCAGTCGAGCAGTTCGAACACGTGACCTGGCGCGAGCTCGAAGGTCGCGACGCGATTCGGGTACAGCGACGCGTAGAACGACGCCGGTGCCTTGTCGGCGAGCGCGAAGGTGCCGTTGACGAGCAGCGGCGACTCGTCACCCTGCTCGGTCATCTTGTGGCTGTGGCCGGCGAAGTGCAGCTGCGCGCCGCCGGACAGCTTCGCGGTGCCGCCGCGTTGGATCGTGAAGGTCTCGACCGGCTCGGCCACGGTGAACTCCAGCAGGTTGACCGGCGACGGTGCCGAGTCGAAGCCCGCGGAGGGGCCGTGGCTGGCGCGAATGCCCTGCGGGTCCCACGCGACGTCGATGCGAAAGACGCCGCGCTTGCACGCGGGGAACAGCTCGGCGAGCGCGACCTCGAAGCTGACCGTCGAGCCGACGCCGATCGGCGACGCGTGGCCGGTCGCCCGCGGCGTCGTGCAGCGCTTGGCTGCGACTGCCTTGCCGCGCGCATCGACGAGGTCGATCGCCAACCACGCCCGCGCGAAACAGCCCACGTCGGCGAACTCGACCATCGGCAACGGCGCGGTGTCGAGGTTGTGGATGATCACCGTGAGCTTCGGCGCCGATGTGCCGAGCGCCGGCGCGATCAGGAACTCGACCATCGCGGGCGAGCAGCTCGGTCCTTCGCACGGTGGCGCTGCAGCAGCGCCCGCGGGCGCGGCGACCTCAGGCGCCACGACCTCCGGCGTCGGTGCGTGGGTGGCAGGTTCACTCGGATCGCGGGACCGCGTCGACGCAGGCGAGGCCCCCGATGCGATCGCGGGGGTGGGCGCAGGCGTCGTCGCGGTCGTGGCCGCGCGGCAGCCGATGACGAGTGCGAACGCCAGGACGAGCGGATGGCGATTCGGCACGCCGTGAGCGTAGCAGGGCCGCTGGCGACCGCGCGCGCGGCCCGCTCAGCCGCCGCGATGACGCTGCACGTAGGCGCGCGGCGTGACGCCGATGGTCGCCTTGAAGTCGCGCGCGAAGTGGGCCTGGTCGGCATAGGCGAGCACGGCCGCGAGCTCGGCGAGCGGTGGTGGGTCGGCGCTGGCCAGGCGCGCGGCGGCCTCCTGCAGCCGCGCGCGGCGGATCACCCACTTGGGCGTCGCGCCGACGTGGCGGGCGAAGAGCCGCTGGAGCACGCGGGCTTCGAGGTCCCACGTCGCCTCGAGCTGCTGCACCCGCACGATCGCGCCATCGGCTGCGATGCGCTGCACGATCGACTCGACCATGCGCGCCTCGTCGGTCGGCGTGGGCGCGAGACCCGACCACGCCTGCTCGAGGGCGTCGAAGGCCGCGTCGTCATCGGCCGCATGCTCGAGCTCGAGCTCGAGCGCGTCGACATCGATCGACAGCACGTCGCGCAGCGCAACGACCCGGTCGGTCCACTGTCGCGCATCGCCGGGCACCAGCGCCGCGATGGCGCCGACGCGCAGGCGGGTCCCGAACATGCAGCCCCGCCCGTCGAGCCGTCGCACGAAGCGACGCCGCTGCAGCCCGACCAGCCGCGAGGCACCGCGCTCGATCACCAGGTTCACGGTCGGGTCCGTGATCATCTCGGCGACGTGCGGCGCCTGGCCCTGCAAGTCCCACCGCGTGGTCCACAGCAGCGCGACCCAGCCGGCGAGCGCGGGGCACGGCGCGCGGCGTGCGACGTCGATGCGTCGCCCGCTGCGGGGGTCCGACACGACGACGCGGGCCGGCCGCGTCGGCAATCGCGTTTGTTCAAGACGATGGGGGCGCGGCGTGGCCATGCTCTCGCACGTGGCTCGCCACGCGCGGCCCCCTCGGGCGCCCTCGCGCGAGCTTCGTTTCGACCCATCGAGGAGTGCCCCATGAACGACATCACCATCAAGCACATCGACGCGATCCCGGCCTACGAGGGCGAGCACGCCATCCCCGGCATCCAGTTCCGCTTCGCCGCCAAGGCCCTGGGCGTGACGGCGTGGGGCATGAACATCGGCGTGGTCGCCCCCGGCGTGACCGCGTGGCCGGAACACGACCACCACGGCGACGGCCAAGAAGAGGTCTACTTCATCGTCGCAGGCAGCGCGGTGCTGGTCGTCGGTGACGCACGCACGCCGCTTCCCACCGGCACCTTCGTGCGCGTGCCCCCGCAGGTGCGCCGGACCCTGCACGCAGGGCCCGAGGGCATGACCGTGCTCGCGATCGGTGGCACACCCGGCCAACCGTACACGCCGCAGTTCGGCTGACCGCCGCGATCCCGCTCCGGCGCGTGCAGAGCACCCCCGGCGATGGCTTGCCTCGTGGCGACGGTGTCACGGCGCGAGGACCGTGAGCACGTCGCCGTCGAGCATCCAGTCGTAGGACGTCAGGCCCACCGGCGCCGGCCCGCTGCGACGCGCACCGTCGAGCGCGAAGCGGGCGCCGTGGCAGGGGCAGGCCCAGCCGTCACCGTTGCGCTGCACGCCACAGTGCTCGTGGCTGCACTCGGTGCCGGTGACCTCGAACGTCTCGGCGTCGAGGCGTGTGACCGCGATGGGGTGCGTGAGCCCGGCATCGATCATCACCGAGCTGTCGACGTTGGCGAGCTGCGGGTGGTCCGAGAGCTTGACCTCGAGGTCCTGCGAGAGGACGTCGAGGTTGCCGTCGTTGGCCGTGCAGCCGACACACGCGGAGGCCCCGGCTGCACCGGCGGCGATGGAGAAGCGACGACGCGTCAACGTAGGATCTGATGCCATCGTCGTCGAACCCTAGCACCGTCGCGAACGCACGCGAGGGCGGGCGAAGAGCCTGCGCGTGCGGGAGCGACCGTCGTCATCGTCGCGGTGGTTGTAACGAACTGCGGGCAGCTCGATCCCGCGACGTACCACGATCGATGTGGGTCAGATTGAGCCATCGGCGCGCGGCCACCGTGCCGACCGGCCCGCGATGCAACCTCGCATTGCGATGCCGTGCGGCGAGGGCAATCGGCCGTCGGCAACGGGGCGGCCACGATCCCGCGTTCGGCGGCCATCGACCGCGCCCCTCGTCATGGACCGCCGGTCCGCCGACCATGGGAGTCATGGCGTGGATTCGATGGCTGAGTGTGGTGGTGGTGGTGTCTGGTGGGGTGGCTTGTGGTGGTGACGACGCGTCGGGCGGCGGCGGCGACTCGAGCAGCAGCGACGGCTCGTCCTCGACGAGCCCGACACCGAGTACGAGCTCCGACGAGGCCGACGTGAGCGGCTCCGAGACCTCGTCGGAGGGATCGTCGTCGGACACCACCGGCACGACGGGCGACGAGCCACCCGAGCCCACCGACGCGCGTGTGCTGTACACCGTGCTGCACGGCACGGCCGAGCAGGATGGCACGTGGTTGGTCGATGTCGAGGCGGGTGTGCTCGGTACGCCGGTGCGCGTGAGCGAGGACGTCGCGTACCCGGTCGCGTCGTCCCCGAGCCGACGCTGGCGCATCGACGATGGCCCAGCCCTCGCAGCGGGAGCTCAGGTGCGCCTGCTGGATCGCGACGCCGTACCGATTGCACCCGCGAGCACCCACGACCTCGGCGACGACGGCGAGCTCGACTCGCTCCGCACGCACGCGTTCGCGAGCGATGAATCGGCCGTCGCCGTGCTCGCGGTTCCGTTTCCCGCGGACACCGCGAGCATCTTCACGCTCGCGCTCGACGGCGCGACCCCAGCGACCCCGTGGCGTGCAGACACCGCGTTGCCTGGCGAGTCCTTCGCGACCGACGTGGCCTACCTCGCCGGCGACGACCAGCTGGTACTGGTGACGCACGACCCCGCCACGAACGTCGAAGGGCTCGCGCTCGTGCCCGCGAGCGTCGATGTCCCCGGCGCCTTCGCCTCGGTCGTGGATGCGGCGGTCGGCGAAGAGATCGAATTCATGGCTGCGGCCCACGACGGCAGCCTGCTCACCTACGTCGCACGCGATGCCGCCACGGATCGAGCGCGTGGGTACGTCGTCGAGCTCGCGGCGCTGCCGGCCGTGCCCATCGAGCTGCAGCTCCCCTCCGAGGAGACGCGCGTGGGCCTGATCCAGCTCGCCCCCGACGACAGCGGGGTTGCCTACTCCGTGCGAACCCCGGCCCAGCCGAGCGATACGATCTCGGTGTGGTGGAGTGCCCTGGTCGACGGCGTACCGCAGGCGCCGATCGAGCTGGCCCCGGACCAGCAGGTCTATGGTGTCACCGCATGGTCGCACGATGCCCGCTGGATGGCGCTGCGGGTCGATGGCGAACCGAGTCGACGCCTGCTCGTGCGGCTCGACGACGGCACGCCTTCGGCCCCGATCGATCTCGGCCCCTTGGTCGACACCCTCGCGGATACCAGCCGTTCGTTCACCGCAGATGGATGGCACTACTACCTGACGCAGAGCGATGGCGCGCCGACGATGGTGCGCGTCGACGTGACCGGCGATAGCCCCGGCGAGCCTCAGACGGTACTCGGGCCGGTCGACGACGTGCTCGAGTACGAGATCTCCGACGACGGCAGCACGCTCGTCGCCGCCACCCGCGGCCCTGGAGGCGGCGACTACGAGGGGTTTGCGGTCGATCTGCGGGGCAGCGAGCCCGGCGTGCCCGTGAAGTTCAACGCGCCGATGGCCGCGGGGGAGTGGGTCTACCGCGTCTCCGTCACCGCCGACGGCCGCGCGATCGCGTATGAGCGACGGAGTGCGGACGGGTCGGCCCGGTTCGCCCACTACGTGGATCTCGCGACACCGGGGGCGGCCGTCACGCTCGCGGACGGGATCGAGATCGACGGGCTCGGCGTGCGCGGGCGACCGTGACGCGCGAGTCGAGGCCCAATGCCTCGATGAGCGCGAGCACGTCGCGACCAAAGTCGCACGCCCGATGAACGCTGCGTCCGGCCGCGGCCGCTTCGGGCCCGACGCCGCCCACGAAATCGGGGATCGAAATCAATACCCGCGACACGGAACGGGCGGAGTCCGTCCGTGCTCGCCGTCCATCGCCTCGCCGAACCCACCGCGCTTCCCGTCGTCGCCGTCCTCGCGGTCGCGCTGGGGTGGACGGGCTGCGCCCAGCCGCCCCCTGCACCGCCGCTGCTGTTGGGGACCAGCGCGGGCGAGACCAGCGCGGGCGAGTCCTCGAGCGGAGCCGACGACACCGACGAGGCGCCGCGGACCCACGCGGTCGATGTGCTGTTCGTGATCGACAACGGCCACGCCATGGGCGGGCCGCAGGCCCGACTCGCCGCCGCAGGGGCGCCACTGCTCGCAGGGCTCGACCAGCTCGGCCTGCACTGGCGCATCGGCTTCACGACCACCGACAACGGCAACCCGACGTGCGGCTCGACCTCACCCGAGGCCGGACGCCTGCAGCTGAGCAGCTGCCGCGCCCACACGGGCGACTTCGTGTTCAACGGCAGTCCGCCCACGGATGCGACCGCGAGCGCGTGCACCGATCTCTGTCCGCTCGACGAACTCGTCGTGCAGCCGACCACCACCGCGCAGGACGACGTGCCCTCGCAGCGACTCTGGCTCGAGCCCGGCAACCTGCCCACCGGCGTGACGGCGGCGCAGGCCTTCGCGTGCGCGGCCCCCCAGGGCATCGCGGGCTGCGGCTTCGGCTCCCCGCTCGAGTCGGGTCACAAGGCCCTGTTGCGCGCGGCCCTGGACGACGAGGCGCAGCATGGCTTCGTGCGCGACGACGCGTTGCTGGTGGTCGTCTACGTCACCGATGGCGTCGACTGCTCGTACGTGAACGACTTCCAGTCGATCTTCCTCGAGGAGGGCGCCGTCGCGTTCTGGTCCGACCCAGCGGCGTCGGCACCGACCGCGGCGGTGTGCTGGAACGCCGGCGTCGGGTGCAGCGGGGGCCCCGGCAGCTACGACGAGTGTCACGCCGAGAACCGCGACCAAGACGGCAACTTCGGCGTGAGCGACGAGCGAGCCGTGCTGCACCCCGTCGCGCGCTACCGCGATCGGCTCGCGGACCTCGAGCTCGAGAAGCAGGGCATCGACCCCGCCGCGCGCGTGCTGGTGGCCGTCATCGGCGGGCTCCCTCCGGGCTACGACCACGGCACCCCGCTGGTCTACAACGACGCGAGCGACTCGACCGTGCAGCTCGAGCTGGGCATCGGACCGGGCTGCGTGCAGCCCGACGCGAGCCCGGTCGCCCCGCCGGTGCGGCTGCGCGAGCTGGCGGAGTCGTTCGCACCCCACGGTGCGTCGCGCAACCTGTGGTCGGTGTGCGACCCGAGCTACGACGACGCGATCGCCGGCATCCTCGCGATGATCGAGGCCCACGTCGCGCCGAAGGACGGACCATGATCGCGCCCGCGAGTTCATCGGCGTCCGCGCTCGTGGGCAGTGTGCTCGGCGGCCGCTACGACGTGGTGCGCCTGCTCGGTCGCGGGGGCATGGGCGAGGTCTACGAGGGCACCCATCGCCTGCTGCAGAAGCGGGTCGCGATCAAGGTGCTCTCGCCGCAGCTCGCGGTCGACGAGACCCAGCGTCTGCGATTCCTCCGAGAGGCGCGCGCGGCCAACCTCATCGCCCACGAGAACGTCGTCACGATCCTCGACTTCGGTGACGGCGATCCGACCTACTTCGTGATGGAGTTCCTCGAGGGCGACGACCTCCACCGCCTGGTCTCGCGCGAAGGCGGCCTGCGATGGCCGCGAGCACAGGGGCTGTTGCTGCAGATGGCGCGCGCGCTCGGAGCCGCCCACGCCCGCGGCATCGTGCACCGCGACGTGAAGCCCTCGAACATCTTCGTCCTGCCGCGGGTGGGCCTCCCCGAGCTGGTGAAGGTGCTCGACTTCGGCATCGCCAAGCTCGCAGGCACCGGCGGCGAGACGATGGGCCTCACGCGCACCCACGAGTTGATGGGCACGGTCGCGTACATGGCCCCCGAGCAGGCGCTCGGCGAACGCGTCGATGCACGCACCGACGTCTACTCGCTCGGCATCGTGATCTACGAGATGTTGAGCGGCAAGCTGCCGTTCAACGGCACCAACAGCTACAAGGTGCTCGACCAACACGTGCGGACTCCGCCGCCGCGGCCGACCTTCGTCGACCCTGCGATTCCACCCGCGGTCGAGGCGTTGATCCTGCGCGCGCTCGCGAAGCAACCCGCCGATCGGTTTGCATCGATGGAGGAGCTCGCCCACGCAATCGCGGGCATCGGCAGCACGGGTGGCACCGCGCACGCAGGTGCACCGCGGGGCACCTCCGCCGCCACGGCGGGGGATCCGGGCACGGTGATGTTGTCGTGGACGCCCCCGAGCAGCCGCGAGCCCATCCCGCCGACGGAGTTCCTCGCAATGCCGGTGACACCCGCCTCGGCCGGGCCCACCGAGTTCCTCGGACGCGAGCCGCCAGCGCCGTCGTCCACACCCGCGGTGGTGACACCCACGCGCGCGGGCACGCACACGACGCTGGGCGCCGCACCGGCGATGACGCGGGTCGAGATCCCCGGACGACGGCGGCTGGCGCCGTGGCTGTTCAGCGCGGCGATCGTCTCGATCGGTCTCGGCGTCGCGGTCGGCACCCAGATGATCGACGATGCGCCCACCACCGACGCGCCCGTGCACGCCATCGCGGCCGCCAGCCCGACACCCGCGCCCGCGCCGGAGCCCACTGCGCGGTGGGACGCGGGGACGAAGGTGCCCACGGAGCAACCGACGGCGACGACGACGACGACGGGTCCACCGACTGGCGACACCCCCGCGATCCCAGTCGCCACACCACCGCCGGCGACCGACCCGGCGACGACGTCGAACGCTGGCCCCGCCGCAGAGATCGCGACCCCGAGTTCGTCGAACCGGCCGCGCGCTCGAACCGCGCAGGACGACACGACCTCCGCCACCGCGACGTTCGAGCGCACGATCGCCGCGCTGCGCAAGGCCGCGCGACGCAAGTGTGGGTCGGAGCTCGGCACCACCGGCGTGACGGTGACGTTCCATGTGAAGGCCGACGGCGCAACCACGCTCGTCAATGTCAGCGACGCGACGCCGCTGGACGGCGAGTCCGGCTGCGTCGCCGCGCTCGTGCGCGCAACCAAGTTTCACGACGGCCGCGACGTCGGCCGTCACAGCATCGTGCTCGAGCCCTCGAGCCGGAGTCGGCAGCCATGAAGAGCCTCGCTTCATCGATCGTGGCGGCGATGCTCGTCGCTTCACCACCGGCTCGGCCGGCAACGACCGCCACCGACGACAGCTTCTACACCGTGGTCGACCGCGCGGAGGCGGCCGCGGCCGCCGGCGCACTCGCGGACGCTGCGGTGCTGTACGAGCAGGCCTACGATCGCCTCGCGCCGTCCGATCGTGCCGCCGAGAGCGGCACCGACGTGGTCTCGGCGTCGATCCGCGTGCGCAAGAAGCTGTTCGTCCAAGCGCCCGCGGACCCGGCCCCGATCGAGGCTGCGATCGCACTGTTGGAGCGCCACCTCTCCGACATCGCCCAGGGCGACGCCATGCGCCCGACCGCCGTGCTGCGCGACGAGCTCGAGGGCCTGCGCAAGCTCGCACCAGCGCCCGCACGAGCGTCGACGCCGTCCCCCTCGCACCCGCCCGGTCCGACCAGTCGCCCAAGTCGTATCGACGCGATCGATCTCCCGACGTACGAGGGCGACGACGACGACGAACACACCGCGTCGTTGGTGCACCGGCGCGGCCGCGTGGGCGCGGCCCTGCTCGGCGTCGGCGCGGCCGTCCTCACCGGCGGCGTCACCTTGCTCGCGGTGGGTGCCGCCAACCGCCGCCAGAACGATCGCGACCTCGCACGTGCCACCGCACTGCCGGCATGGCAGCAGACCTGCGCGAGCGACCCTGAGTGCGGACTGCTGCAGTGGCGCGACAGCGAGCGCTCACGCAACCGCACGCTGTTCGCGAGCGGTGCCGTGCTCACGGGCGTCGCGGTCGGCCTGCTCACCGCGGGCATCGTCGCGCTCGCCCGTGCGCGGCATCCGGGGCGGCGACGCCAGGCGCTTCGGGCCGCACGCTAGCGGGCGCACGAAGCTCCAAGAGCGCGCCGGCCACGGCCAGCACTCGCCGCTGTGGGTGGGGCATCACGTCGCCGCGTCGGCGGCGAGCACATGGGCCACGATCGCCGCGTTGACGAGCTCGCCGTGGGTCAGCGGGCCCATGTGGCCGGCCTCGGCAACCTCGAGCGTGCGCGCGTGGGGCAGCGCCGCGGCCAACAGGGCGACCACGCGCTTTGCCGCGACCGGCGAACGGCCGCCGGCGAACAGCAACGCCGGCGCGACGATCTTCGCATACGCACTCGCCGGGCTGCGCTCGTTCATCAGCGCCATCACCTCGAAGAACACCTTGCGACCGACGCGCAGGAACGACGCGCGCGCGGGCTCGGCGAGGTTGCGCCACGCACCCGGGCCATTCCAGTAGTCGATGAAGGCTTCGAACCACGCATCGCCGCCGCCGCGCACCGCGTCGGTGAACACCGGATCGACTTCGGCCCGGGCGAGGTCGGCGAGGCCCTCGCGATCATCGGCGCGGTACACCACGCCGAACGCCACCGGGTCGTACAAGGCCAGCGAGCGCACGCGATCGGGCTGCCGCTGCGCCAGCATCAACGCAATGAGTCCACCGTACGAGTGACCGACGAGGTGCACGGGTTGACCGAGCTCGGCGATGCGCGCCTCGAGCGGCGCGAGCTCCATCCCCAGCTCGAAGGGCGCATCGTGGGGCCACGGTGGGTTCTCGCCCGAGCCGAGAAAGTCGGGCGCGACCACGTGGTGCGTGGGTGTGAGCGCGTCCGCGAGCCGACGCCACTGCCGCGACGACATGCCACCGCTGTGGAGCATGACGACTGGATGGGCGTGGTGGACGGCCGTGACGGGCATCGCCGCAGCGTACGCGTGAACCGCTGCGCGTGGGCACCCCCCTGCATGCGCCCCACCGCGCGCGCCGGGCAAGCCCCGTGCGCCGGCGCCGAGCGCCCATCGCCGCGGCACCGCAGCTCCGATAGACTCTACCGACGATGCTCAACGCTCGCACGTCGCTGCTCGTCGGGACCATCTCCGCGTGTGCGTTGCTCGCATGCGACGTGGCCGACGCCGCCGATCGCGAGGCCGTCGGCGCCGTCGCTGGCCTGAGCGAGACCGACGCCGATCGTTTCGTCGGCCAGTACGCGTTCGCTGGCGGGGACGACGAGCGCACGACCCTGCGCAACGCGATCGAAGACCTCGTCGGCATGCTCAACGCGCTCGTCCGCGGCGTCGCACGCGACAAGCTCACCGAGACCAATCCGGTGTTCGAGAAGGTCTCGATCGAGCGCAAGGGCGCCGAGCTGGTGCTGAAGTTCGGCACCCTCACCAACGCCTGCAAGCTCGACGGTAGCGTCACCGAGGTCCCAGGCATCGATGGCAGCACGCTCACCTGCCGCCTCTCGATGCAGGGCGATGCGCTCGTCCAACAGCTCAGCGGCTCGCGCGGTGGCCGGGTCAACACCTTCAGCATCGGCAAGAGCGGCCGGCTCGCGATGAAGACGCGGATCCACTCGAAGATGATGCCCGCGGACCTGCGCTACACGCTGACGTTCAAGCGGTAGCCGGCAGCGGGGCGCCGGTATCACGCCTCGTCGCAGTCGCAGCCGGCGGCGACGGCAGCGACCTCGATGCGCACGGGTGGGGAGAGTGGCTTGCAGTCGTGCGTCCGGTCGATCGCAACGATCACGGTGCCGTCGTGCAATCTCTCGACCACCTCGCCACAGCTACCAGCCTTGAGTACCGCCGAGTAGTCGCTGGTCAGATGGACACGCATTTGCTCAGTCTCCGCTCTTCGTCTGGGTGATACTCAACATTGCCTTCGCGGCTTGCAGCGTTCCGAGAATCCGTGCCTTCTCCTGCGGGGTCAGAACCTTGCCGAGCGCGGCGGCCTTCTTCCTGGCCAGCTCGGACGTGATGAGCCGCAGCTGTTCGCGGAGGGCATCACGAGCCTCGCGGCGCATCTCGCGAATTGCATCGACCTCCGCAGCACTCGGCTCGGGTTTCGTACCTGCGTCTGCCGCCACTGCTGGGGACGGCGGCGCGCTGTCCTCGGTGCTCCCAGGCATCGGGAAGCCGCCGGCGGCCGCGGCGATCTTGATCGCAGCGTCGGCCGTCGCACGGGCGATCTTCAGACCGCCTTCGACGACACCCTTGGGGTCGTTCTCGGCTTTCTGGACGCGATACCGCCCGACGCGGTCGCGGACGATGACTACCCCCGACTTCCCGGTCGCACGGAACTTCGCGTAGGCGAACTCGCGATGCCAGGGGGAGTTCCACGGCTTTGTCTTCTGGCTGATGATCCGAAGGTTCGGATCCGCGGGGTCCTGCTCGCGGTCGAGTACCTCGGCGGAGAACCTCGAGATCACGCGCCCAACTCTGCGGGCGCTCTCGGTCACCGCCCCATTCTGCCCGGGCTCGAGCACGGCCAAGTGGGCCCCCACCACTGCGTCGCCGAGTTCGCCGGCGCCGGCCTTCGCGAGTCGGCGCAGCGCGCCCGCCTGGGCCTCGACCCACGCCTCGCCAGATGCGTCGAACGCCGCGGCAGCATTCGCCATGGCCTCGTACTCGGTCTGCGCCGCCTCTGCGGCCGCCTTCGCCGCTGCCTTGGCTCTGCTCTCATCGCCGTAGAGCGCGCGCAGATTCTCCGGGTTGAGCTGGCGTTCCGGAGCGTCCTGCAGCCGGGCCTCCACCAGGGTCTCCCAATCGCTCCCCAGCGGCCCGAGCAAGTGTCGCATCTGCTCCGCGACGACGGCGAGCTTCGCCACCGCAATCGTGCGCGCGTTCCACAGCCGAAGACTTGCTTCGCTGGCGTCTGTCTTTGCCGTCTTAGGCTCCGTGTCGGGTGATCCGGCCGAAGCGGTCAGGAGGCCGCGATACGCCTCGAGGGCCTTGCGCGCCTCCGCGACGGCAGTCTCGACTTGGCTCCTCGCGACGCCAACGACGCCCTCGTATGCCGCGCGACGTTCGGTGAGACGACTGCCCTCGGTTCCGCAGCGCTCTTCTGGTCGCCGCGTGAGCGCTTCGTCGAACGCCGCCAACACACGGCAGGTTCGCGTCGCGATCTCGATGCGCGCCGCCGCGACCTTCTCTGCATCGCCGCCCGCTGCCGTGAGCGCGGCATCCACCTCGTCGAGAACACCGGCGAGGTCGCCGATATCCGTGCGGTTCGGCGCAACCAGGCCGGTCCCGTCGTGGATATCGACCACCACCCGCGCCGATGCGCATGCACTTGCGCTCGCAGCGAAGAGGCCCAGCAACGTTCGTGAGACCAAGCGGTTCATGGCTTGCTCACCGCCTCTCCGAGCGCCTGCAAGGTCCCCAACACAGCGCCCGAACTCTGGCCCAGGGTGCCCAGCGCCGCATCGATGAGAGAGACCAACGCCGCATCGCCCTCCCCGGCGACGTCGGACGCGGTGGCGGCTTCCTCGTCCGAGCGCTTGCCGAACTTCACGATCGTATCCGCGAGCATGCCGATGGTCGCCGAGGTCTTGTCGTCCTCGGCAAAGCGAGCGATGGCGTCGATGATCTCGTCGGGATCCGAGGAGAGCACGATGATGAACTTCGAGTTCGAGTGCTCGCGATCGAGTTCTCCCACCGGATCGTACTCCATCAACTCGTCGGTCGCGCCGTCGTCGAATCTCCTGCGAACGTTCTGTCGCGCCAGGAGGAGCGCGCGCAGCTTCGCCGGATCTGGTGTCTCTTTTGCCGCCTCGACGAGATAGGCCGCATTTGTGCTGATGATCGCCTCGTCGATCTGCTTACGCACCTTCGTCTCGGTATCACGCGCAGACGTCTCCGCCGCGCTGGTCACCTCCCCGAGCGCGGCGTCGACGGCGGCGCTCGGGTACCAGCCCTGCCGCACCTCCGCCTTCGTGAGCGTTCCGCGGACGTGAACGGCGACGCGGTAGTAGTTCACCTGGCCATCGACGAGCGCCCGGTAGTAGTGGAAGTCGGTGGCTTTCGTCGCGCATCCCGCGAGCATTGCGGCGACGACGGCGACTCCGGTCAGATAGCGGCGCCGTGCATCGAGCGAAGCGTCGAGAGCTCCATCCTTCGCTCGGACGGAGCGAAGTCTCGTGGGGCGGAGCGGGTGAGGTAAGGGCATCGCTCCCTGGTAGTGGAGCGACGCGGGCATTCGATCCGATAATTTTCTGTTCGACGCAACGCCCCAGTTCCCGCGGCCAATCGGCCAGTCGGTGATGCATCTCGGAGTCCTCGGCTCGCCGTCGTCGGCGCGTCAGTAGCCGAGCTCGACGAGCCACCAGCCCTTCGGCGTCAGGATCAGCATCGCCGCCGCATCTCCGCCGCTCATCCACAGGCCGTCGCCCAGCGCTGGGCCGGCCGGCGTGCTCGACCCGCGGACGAGACTGTCGCCCGCACGCTTCGCCACCGACCACGCGACCAGCCACGACACACTCGCTGGCGAGGTCTCTTTCGCGTCGGCTGGCCAGGGCGCGCCGAGGTCCGGCAGCTCGACCTGCGCGAACGGATCCTCGAGCACTCGAGTCTCGCCGCCACCGAAGGTCACACGGAGCACGGGCTCGTCACCGGCGGTCGCGAAGTCGACCCGGTCCATGCGCCCGTCGCCATCGAGATCGAGCCTTTGCTCGCACGCCAGCGCCGGCGATTCGCACCCGGGCTCGTCGTCACAGAGCTCGGCATGGATGCGCGCACGCATCGCCACGCAGGTGTCGTTCGCAGACTCCGGCGCGGTCTCGACCTCCACCTGCCGGTCACCGTCACGGTCACCTCGATCGTGCGGCGGTGGTGGAACGGGCGCGGCGCGCGGGGTACAGCTCGGTGCTGCGACGATGACGACGACGAGTCTGGCGGTGACCCAGGGGCGTAGCTGCACGCCGCACGGTACTCGAACTCGACGGCCACGGGCGGGTCGTCTCACCGCCGGGAGCGACGCAACGGCCGACACCGGTGGTGCCAACCCAACGCCAGAATCCGTCCCGCTCGCGGACGCGGCCCGCCACGCTCGGAAGCGCGAGTCCACCGCCGCTGCATTCGCGGTGGCCGAGCCCGAGGATCGCGTATCCTCGCCGATGGGGATCGCACCCGGCGTACGACGAAGGGTGACGCCCGAGCGACGCCCGTACGCACGGCCCCGCTGCGCATGGACGACGACGAACGGCTCAACCGCACCGCGTGGCTGCGACTCGACCCGGATCGCTGGCGCGCCGATCTGCTGCAGGTGATGCTCCGCGTCACCGCGGTGCTCGGTGCGCTCGTGTATCTGCCGAGCGTCTACTTCGCGATCGGCAGCGGGATGGTCGGGGTGATCGTGCTCGACACGATCGCGCTCGCGGCGATCGTCGCGCTCGTCCGCAGCCGTCGCATGTCCCTGACATGGCGGGCGGGCGGCGCCTCGGTCGTCTTCTACGTCGTCGGTGCTGGCCTCATGGTCGGCGTCGGGTCGATCAGCCAGATCTACCTCTTCGGATTCTCATTGCTCACGACGCTCCTGCTCGAGCTGCGCTGGGGCCTGGTGACGGTCGCAGTGAATGCCGTGACCATGCTCGCCATCGGCTTCGCGGGGATCGCCGCGCCCGAGATGGTGGTGACGCGCTGGTCGGTCGACTACGCGGCGTGGTCGGTGATGACCGCCAACTTCGCGTTCGTGAACGTGGCCCTGGTGCTGGCCTTGGGTGCCGTGCTCCATGCACTCGAGTCGGCGTTGCAGCGATCGGTGGCGGCAGCCGCCGCACTCGAACGCGAGCGCGCGGCGCTGGTCGAGGCCAATGCCTCGCTCGCGCTCGAGGTCGACGAGCGCAGGCGCACCGAGGCCTCGCTGCGCGAGAGCCAGGCGCACCACGAGAAGCTCGAGGCCCAGCTGCTGCAGGCGCAGAAGCTGGAGGCCATTGGTCGGCTCGCCGGCGGCGTGGCCCACGACTTCAACAACATCCTGTCGGTGATCCTCGGCTACACCGATCTCGTCGCCTACGAGCTCCAGCCCGAGGACCCCTTGCGGGCCGACGTCGAGGAAAATCAGGAAGGCGGGACTGCGCGCGAGCGGCCTGACACGCCAGCTGCTGGCATTCAGCCGCAAGCAGATCCTGCAGCCGGTGGTGCTCGATCTCAACGAGGTCGTGGTCGGCGTACAGGCGATGCTCACGCGTTTGCTCGGCGCCGACGTCAAGCTCTCGCTGCTGCTGTCACCCGAGCCGAGCCCGGTCCACGCCGACCTCGGCCAGCTCGAGCAGGTCATCCTCAACCTGGTCGTGAATGCTCGCGACGCGATGCCCACCGGTGGCAACCTGACGTTCGAGATCACCAACACCACGCTCACACCGGAGTACGCGACGGATCACGCCGGCGTCACGCCCGGCGCCTACGCCATGCTGGCGGTGACCGACACGGGCGTCGGGATGGATCGCGACACCCAGGCCCGCATCTTCGAGCCGTTCTTCACCACCAAGGACAAGGGCAAGGGCACCGGCCTCGGCCTGGCGATGGTGTATGGCATCGTGCAGCAGAGCGGCGGGCACATTTGGGTGTACAGCGAGCCCGGCCGCGGCACCACCTTCAAGCTCTACCTGCCGCGCACCGATCGCGCACCGACCGACGCGACGCACATCCAGACGTCGCCGGCCTCGGCCCGCGGCACCGAGACGATCCTCGTGGTCGAAGACGAGCCCCAGGTCCGCGAGGTGGTGCGCACCGTGCTGCGCAAGCATGGCTACAACGTCCTCGACGTCCAGAACGCCGGCGAAGCGTTTCTGCTGTGCGAGCAATTCACCGCCGCCATCCATCTCCTGCTCACCGACGTCGTGATGCCGCGCATGAGCGGCCGCCAGCTCGCCGAGCGCCTCGCGCCCCTGCGGCCCGACATGGCCGTGCTCTACATCTCCGGCTACACCGAGAACACCATCGTGCACCACGGTGTGCTCGATGCCGGCATCGAGTTCCTGCCCAAGCCGATCACACCCGAGGCGCTGCTCCGCAAGGTCCGCGCGGTGCTCGACGGTCGGCGCGCGAGCTCGGCCTCGCCGGGGTGATGGTTCGGTAGGGGGAGCCCGACCGACGCACGTGCCCCGCGTCAACCGCTGCGCTGCGCTCCCGCCAGCGCACGCGCCTCGAACGTTGCCAGCGCCCCGACGAACATGCCCTCTCCCAGCAGGTACGCGACGCCGAGCCAGCTCGCATCGGCCCACACGCGCGCGGCCATGACGACGCACACACCAGTCCACGCGAAGTTGGCCGCGATCAGCAGGCGGACTCGCGGGAGCGACGGTACCGGCGAGCGGGCGAGCAAGCCCGAGCCGCAGCCGTAGAGTGCGTTGACGACGGCAAGCGCAAGCAGCAGTCGCGCGGATACACCGAAGGGCTGAGCGAGGTACGGGCCGGCGATGCTCATGAGAACCGCCGCCGCGGCGGCAGCACCGGCGTCGAGGAACAGCCAGCGACGCAGGGTCGTCTCGGCGGCGGTCCGGGATTCAGCGTGTGCCAAGCGTCCGGCCGACGTTCGCACGTCTGCGAGAGTTACTCGCCGCGTCACCTCGCCGCGGCCGCGCCGTCGGCGTCAACGACTGAGGCGCCGCTGTTCGGCCGCCGTCACCCCCCTCGAGCGCCTTCCAGCTCACCGCACGCGGCCGACCCGCTCGTCGCCGTCGATGTAGATTCCCACGGGAATCGCCTCGCGGGTGTTTCCGTCGCCGTCGTGATCGGCGAGGTCGATCCCGGCGTCGAGCAGGATCGATCCCTGCACCGGGTGAAAGTCGTGGGCCGCGGCATCGACGACCCCAGGATCGCCGGCGAGGGATGCGGCGTCGTAGCCCAGCGCTTGCCAGCCCGCGAGCCCGCCGACGTCGACGCCCTGCGCCGCGAATGCGTCGAATTCGGCGAACACGTTGTGGTCCGACGAGATGTCCCCGATCGCGGCGTCGAAGTCGAAGGGTCGCTGGACGGCGAGGAAGAGGTTGTTGAACACGCCGATGCCGCTGACATCGAACCAGTTGCCGATGCCTGCGCGAGACTCATAGAACACGTTGTTGTACACGCGGATGTCGACGATCTCCTCCGCCGGCTGCAGCGAGAGGTCACAGTCGTAGAACAGGTTCTGGGTCACGTCGACCTGGTGGTGGTACGACAAACGTACGCCCTTCGCCAGGTCGTGCAGCTCGTTGAACCGGAACACGTGGGGCCCCGACTCGCCCTTGGGAAAGAAGCCGGTGAAGCTGTCGTGCAGCTCGTTGTGCTCGAACACCACATCGGAGCTCAGGTAAATCATGATCGCCGCGTGGTTCTGCGGGTTGTTCTCGCCGAGGTCGACGGGCTGGATCCCGTGGATGTCGTTGTTGCGCACGAGCAGGCGATTCGAGCTGTTGATCCGTAGACCGTTGTGGTTGTCCTGTAGCAGCGTGGTCTGGCCCTCGATCTCGTTGCCGATGAACGCGCCGTCGTTCGACTCCCACAGCACGACCGGCCCAGTGTCGGGGTGATAGCTGTCGCGCTCGACCACGTGCATTCCGTCCCACACGATGTGATCGCGGCCATTGGTTCCGAGGATGGGGCCGGGGACGGTGAGGTCGTAGCCATCGCCGGCGTTGGGTACCTGCGGCAGCGGTTGCGAGAAGCTCGCCGTACGTGACGCGCCGTCGTAGGCGGCGATACGTCGGTACTCGTCGGTCGCCGGGCCAGAGCTCAAGCGAATGAACCACCCCTCGTAGGCGCCATCGTCGCTGGAGGAGCCGGGCGCGAGTACGATCGAGTTGCTGGCTGCGGCGGTGAGCGTGTCGGACACCGAGGGGCGCGTGGTCACCACGGGTGCGCCGCGGCCCTTGAACACGATCGGCGCGTCGGCCGTGCCGCTCATGGCGGGATTGAGCGCGGGCTCGAGCCGCGAGTCGACCGGGACCACCGTGTAAATCGCCGACTCGATGATGATGACGTCACCGGGCACTGCGACCGCGGTCGCGTGTTGGATCGTCGCCCACGGGGCCTCGGCGGTGCCCGGGTTGTCATCCGACGCGCTCGGGTTACTGCCGTCGACGTAGGACCACGGGCCGGCCGGGCAACCAGCGGTGATCGACACGTAGGCCTCGTCAAATGCGATCTCGCTGCAGCACAACCCAAGGCTGACGACTTCGTCGCCGCACATGCACGGCCCAGCGACTGCGCCTTCCATACAAGCTGGACAGGGCATGTCACCGCAGTCGGGCGCCGGCGGGTCGCCGCCCGTCGAGTCCATGCCGGTGGCGCCTGCACCCGTCGAACCGCCCGTGCTCGCGTCGGCGCCGGAGGTCCCGGCGGACGAGGCGTCGGGGCCGGTGCTCGCCGTCGACGAAGGGCCGGAAGGGTCCGACTCGCTCGAGTCCGCCGGATCGCCGCCGCCAGGGGCATGGGTGGCGCAGGCAACACAGAGGCACGTGAGGACGATCGGGCGGCGAAGCATCACGATCCTGCTCGACACGCCCGGCCGCCGCTTGTCGCACGTCGCTCGCAGGGTGCGATCACGCGCCAACGCGGACCCTCATGCTCGCGGCGACGCTGGGGTGGGTTGCTCGGCCCTAGAGTACCTCGACACAGCGATAGTGACGGGCCATAACACCGCCCTGACCGCGCCTCGCTGCGTTGCCGTCCGACAAGCGCCGATCGACCATGAAGTGGCGCACGAGACGGCGCGCCGCGAGCACCGCGATGCATGCAACGATGACACGTGCGAACGACGGCCCCTGCGTCGACATCTGCACGACGGCCGCCAGGCCGAGAACCGTCGCGAGCAAGAGCCCGAGAAGGGCAAACCACGGCAGGTGCGCGTAGACGAGGCGCAGGACGAGCGCATCTCGCTCCGACGCCTCGACGACGGCGGGGCGCGTCATCGGTTGGCAGGACACCTCGAACGCCGGCTCGTCGCCGGCCCCGGCGAGACCCGGCTGCGTCGCGAGTGCGACGAGGTACTCGGCGCCGCAGCGCGGGCACTCGAGTCTCCGGTCCGCCACGCCAGCCTGACGCACGGTCAGCGCCTGGGCGCACCTCGTGCAGGAGCCGACGGCGAGTCCGGACGGGTCGGTCATCGCCGACAGCGTACCTCCGTCATCCCTGCGTCGGCCTCGTCATCCCGAACCGGATCGGCAACCCCCGGGGCGAGCGGCGGAAACCCGGCGACCTTGGGGATCAGGATCTCGAGCAGGTTTGTGTCCGTCGCGGGGCGCCGGCGTCGGTGCGGGCTCGCTGGCGTCGACTCCGTGTTCGCCAGGCGTGCCGAGCTCCGGTAGCGCGCCCGCTGCAACGGGCTCGACCACGCGCCAGTCGCCAGCTCCGCTCAGCGGGGCAGATTCTGCAGCGCGCGAACATCGGTGCAGAACCACGAGAACGGCCAGCTGCGGTAATACCGGTGCACGTTCTGCCAGTCGCTCCCGCTCGGACGCTGGAGGTACGCTTTGACGACATGTCCCCAGCGTCGGTACTCGAGAATCCGATATCGGCCACTGAGGAGTCCATCGACTGCCTCTCGGTACTGACGCACCACGTCCTCGATGGTACAGGGAAACCACGACACCCAGAGTTCGCCGGCGCCGAGGTGCAGCTCGTCCACGTTGTGGAGAGCGAGCGTCACGTCGAACTCGAGGCCGGGTTGCGCCTTGATCGTCACTTCGAGCTCGGAGATGCCGCCATCGGCCTCGATCCGCATCTCGAGCCCGCCGTGGGCCGCACGGATACTCTCGAACAACCGCTGGGCAATCTCGCGCGCCTGCATCGTCACTTCACTCCGACCCACGCGGGGGCGCTCGAGCTGCGAGGCAATGCGCGGAACGCCGCATCCCCGTGACCGCCGCCCGCGGCCTTCGGCGGACGCTCGAGGGCGTGCCGAGCGTGCCACGACAAGTGGAGCAGGCACGGTCACGAAACGCAAATCCCCCGCTACCCACGCGACCCCGCCCGCGCGCGCCCGGTACCCATTGCGCTACCGCGAAACCGCAACCCGCAGCGCGACGGCGATCCCATCAATCTCGTCCCGCGCCACTTGCTCGCCCGCGAGCTCCCCGTCGCCCACGAGATCGATCGCCGTCGCCAGCACCTCGCCTGCGATCAACTCCCGCAGCCCCGCATCCGCGAGAACCACCGCGAGCTCGCCGCTGGTCGCAATCGCCAGCACCACGCGATCGCTCACATCGAGCCCCGCGTCCTTTCGCAGGTTCTGCACGCGATTCACCAGCTCGCGCGCCAGCCCCTCGCGGCGCAGCTCGGGCGTGAGCTCGGTGTCCAGCACCACGGTCATGCCCTCGCCGACCTCGGCCGCGCGCCCGCCCAAGACCTCGCGGCTCACGATCACCTCGTCGATCGCAATTCGCTCGCCGCCGACCTCGATCGATCCGTCGCGCTGCAGCGCTGCGATCGCGCCACCGTCCAGCGCCGCGATCGCAGCCCCGACGTCCTTCATGCGGGCGCCCAGGCGCTTGCCGAGGACCTTGAAGTTGGCCTTCACGCCCACGCGGCACAGCGCGCTGTCGTCCTCGGCAACCTCGAGGCGCTTGACGTTGAGCTCGCCGAGCACATCGTCCTGCATCGATTCGACCGCCGCGCGTACGGCCGCGTCGGTGCTGGCGATCGTGACGGTCGCGAGTGGACGACGCACCGGCAGCTTCTCGCGCTCGCGCACCGCCAAGCCCAGACCCACCGCTGCGCGCACGGCCGCGACCTCGGCCTCGAGCGCCTCGTCGCGCAGCGACGAGGGCAGCTCGGGCCACGACGAGAGGTGCACGCTGGCGCCCGCAGGCTCGATGCCGGTGTCGACCAGCAGGCGCTGGTACAACCATTCGGTCATGAAGGGGATCACCGGCGCAATCGCCTTGGTGATCGTCACGAGCGCGCGGAAGAGCGTCGCATACGCGAACTGCTTGTCGCGATCGCCAGCCTCGCGGCCGCGCCAATACCGGCGACGACCGCGGCGGATGTACCAATTGTTGAGATCGTCGCAGATGCGCGCCAGCGCGGGCACGGCATTCGAGAGCGCGTAGGCATCGAACTCGCGCTGCAGGTCGCCGACGAACGCGGCCAGCCGGCTGGTGATCCACCGATCGAGCTTGGCCTCGGGCGCACGCTCGAGATCCGCCGCCGTCGGTGCCCAGCCATCGGCGCGGGCATACGTGACCAGGAAGTTGTACGCGTTGTACAGCGGCAGGATCACCGTGCGCACGGTGTCGCGCACGCCCTTCTCGGAGAATCGCATCGGCTCGGCGCGCACCGCCGCCGACGACACCAGATACGCCCGCAGCGCGTCGGCACCGTATTCGTCGATCACCACCGTGGGATCGGGGTAGTTCTTGAGCCGCTTCGACATCTTCTTGCCGTCTTCGGCGAGCACGAGGCCGTTGACGATGACGTGCTTGAACGCGGGCCGATCGAACAACGCGTTGGCCAGCACGTGCAGCGTGTAGAACCAACCTCGGGTCTGATCGAGGCCCTCGGCGATGAAGTCGGCCGGGAGGTTGCGCTCGACGTAGTCCTTCTTGCTCGCGTCGAAGGGGTAGCCGTTCTGCGCGTAGGGCATGCTGCCCGACTCGAACCAGCAATCGAACACGTCGGCGACCCGGCGCATGGTGCCGCCCGGGGTCTTCTTCGACGGGAAGGTGATGCCGTCGACACTCTCGCGGTGCAGGTCGGTGATGTCCTCCACGGCGCGGCCGCTCAGCTCGGCGAGCTCGGCGATCGAGCCCACGCAGAGGGTGTCGTCGGGGTCGAGGTCGCAGCGCCAGATCGGGATCGGTGTGCCCCAGTAGCGGCTGCGGGCGACGTTCCAGTCGCGCGCGCCGCCCAGCCAGTTGCCGAAGCGCCCCGAGCCGACGTGCTCGGGCACCCAGTGGATCTCGTCGTTGTGCGCGACCAGGCGGTCACGCATGGTCTCGACCTTCACGAACCACGTCGAGAGCGCCATGTAGAGCAGCGGCTGCTCGGTGCGGTAGCAGTGCGGATACGGGTGGACGATGACGTCCTGATCGACCATGCGCCCGTTGGCCTTCAGCATCGCCATGATGCCCTTGTCGGCGTCCTTGACGTGCTGCCCGGCGAAGTCGGTCACGCGCGCGTCGAAGATGCCCTGCAGGCTCACGGGGTTGACCAGCGGCAGACCCTCGCGGCGACCGACCTCGTAGTCGTCTTCGCCGAACGCCGGCGCCTGGTGGACGATGCCAGTGCCGGCATCGGTCGAGACGTAGTCGGCCGTGACCACGCGGAACGCCAGGCGCTTGCCGTCCTTCTCGCGCAGCGCGGCGAAGTAGGGGAACAGCGGCGTGTACGGGCGACCCGCGAGCGCAGTACCCTTCATGGTCGCGAGCAGCTCGGTCTCGCCGAGCTTGCCCGCGGCCTGGTACGCCGCCAGGCGGCTGGGCTCGAGGTACGCGACCTCGCCGGTGTCCTTCACGCGGACCTTCACGTAGTCGAGCTCGGGATGCACCGCGAGCGCGAGGTTGCTCGGCAGCGTCCACGGCGTGGTGGTCCACGCCCACAGCGACGCGTCTTCGTCCTCGAGCGCGAAGCGGATCGTCACCGAGGGATCCTGGCGGCGCTTGTGGCCCTCCTTGCGCGTGACCGGATCGCGCTCCTGTGGCCCCTGCGCCACCTCGAAGTTCGACAGCGGCGTGCCCAGTGCCGGCGAGACCGGCTGCACGCGATGGCCCTCGTAGACGAGGCCCTGGTCCCACAGGCGGCGGAACACCCACCACACGCTCTGCATGAACGCGGGGTCCATGGTCTTGTAGTCGTTGTCGAAGTCGACCCAACGACCGAGGCGACGCATGGTCTTGCGCCACTGCGCGGTGTAGCGCAGCACGCCGGCACGACACGCGCGGTTGAAGTTCTCGATGCCGTGGGCCTCGATCTCGGCCTTGCCGTGCACGCCGAGTTCGTCTTCGGTGAGGCTCTCGATCGGCAGACCGTGGCAGTCCCAACCGAAGCGGCGCTCGACCGCGAAGCCGCGCATCGACTGGTAGCGCGGCACGATGTCCTTGATCGTGCCGGGCAGGATGTGGCCGTAGTGGGGCAGCCCGGTCGCGAACGGCGGGCCGTCGAAGAACACGAACGCCGGCGCCGCACTGCGACCCGCCGCCGCATCCGCGCCCTTGCGTAAGCTCTGGCCCTCGACGTCGTTACGCTCCCAACCCGCCAGAATGCCCTCCTCGAGTCGCGGAAGATCGAGTTGTGGTGGGACCGGCGCAAACCCGGGCGCTTCACGATCGGACGGTGGCATGGCGTCGAGAACCTGGTCGCCCTGTGCGACAGGTGCGACGGGTGCAAGCCTTGGCGAGCGTGCGCTTGCGGGTCAAGGCCTGCCGGAGGCGCCGCCCGAAACGACCAACCCCAACACCACAGGCCCCCGATCGACCGTCCCAGTGAAATTGCCCGCGCCCGCAGTGGCGGGTATTCTCCGGGGCGTTGGCGGCCCCTTCCAGGCGGGCCGCCCGCGTTACCGGAAGCGTGGCATCCGCCGCCCTCCGCTCGAGGAACTCCCCATGCAGCGCCTAGTCCGAGCCCCGATGTTCTTCTCCCTCGCCGTTGCCGCCAGCACCCTCGTCGGCGGGTGCAACGACGACTCCGGCGGCGGAAGCAGCAGCAACCAGCCCTTCCGCGACAAGTGGCGCGTCGAGCACGAAGGTGCGCTCGAGCTGCTCGACGCCGACGGCAACGTCGCGATCCAGCAGATCCTCATCGGCAACATGCTGGGATCGAACGAGAACTTCGTGAACCGCGGCGACGTGATCGTGAAGTTCGACGGCGCGCCGGGCACCATCAAGGTCGAGCTGCGACGCTTCACGTTCTCGGCCGACGAGACCGCCGCCAACGAGGTCTTCGACAAGCTGCAGATGTGGGCCTACAACGCCAGCACCGGCTCGCCGAAGAAGCCCGCCGACATGGACGAGGACGCGCGCTGCGGCGGCGAGAACGACAAGGGCGACCCGTACCCCTGGCAGGACGGCTGCGCGATCTACGTCTACTACGACGGCCTCAGCCAGCTGGCCCGCGCCGGCGCGGACATCCGCGTCACGCTGCCGCCGGAGTACCACGAGGACGTCGTCATCGAGACCGCCGACAACGTCGAGGAGTTCAGCTACCCCAACCGCGGCAACGTCTGCGTCGAGGGCCTCGCGGCCACCGTCGACGTGAAGATGCAGAGCGGCGAGGCGTTCATCACCGCCGCCCCGCAGACCATCGGGGGCGAGCTCAACCCGTACCCGAAGTGCCCGCAGGAGTTCGTCGAGATGTGCGTCGCATACAGCGACCCGATGACGGGCGATCCGGCGGCGTGGGACAAGAACTGCCCCTGCCTCGGCATGGGCTACGAGCCCGGCACCATCAAGGTCGCGTCGGTCGAGCCGTACGCCGCCAACATCACCGCCGACATCCCCGCCGCGCTGTGGACCAGCTTCCGCGCCGAGAACGCTGGCAAGAACGAGCTCAACGCCGACCACTGCGACTCGGTGGTCGATGGCTTCGATCCCGCGGCGATCGAGCTCAAGGATGACGACGCCGCCAAGCCGTGGCTGCGCTCGGGCGTGATCAACCAGCCGCCGGCCGCGCTGGCGGGTGGCTTCTTCGTGAGCCTGACCTCGGCGGGCTGCGAGCCGGTGTCGTCGATCGAGGCGCCCAAGGAGTGGGACCCGAACGCGGGCGATCCCGAGGGCGAGCTGCGCGGCGTGACCACCGTGTGCAGCGGCTGCTTGCAGGGCAAGAGCTGCGAGGACCTCCTGCCAGGCGGCTGATCCGTCGCCCGCTTCGGCGATCGCCAGCGCGCGATCGCAGCCCGAACGGCTCGCCCCTTGGCGGGCCGTTCGTGCGTCGGGGCTCGGCCTACGCCGGGCGCGGCTCGGGCAGACCCGGGGGCAGTCGCTCCACCAGCACCGCGCCTCGGATGTGGCGCACGTCGCCGCGCAGCGCCCCGGGGCGACCGCCGACCTGCACGATCGACGCGCCCGCCGCTGCGGCCGCGTTGGCGGCGCTGGTGGCCTGCTCGGCGGTGCACGGCACGACGCAGCACATCGGCCCCACCAGCGGGTGCTCGGGCAGCGGCCAGCTCGCGCAGAAGGCCGCGGGCGCGAGGTAGATCTCGCCGCCCTCGCCCCGCTCGAGCTCGCCGCCGTCGCACCACACGCGCGCCCGGGGCTCCGCGCGCCAGGCCGCCTGCGCCACCTCGAAGGCGTCGCGCAACGAGGCATCGACCGGACCCGCGAACGAGCCGGGATCGCTGGCGGGCCCCAGCTGCGCTGCGACCCACAGCCGCTGGAGCTGTCGCTGCAGTCGCGGCGCATCGCCGACGACGTAGGCGACGTGGACCGCCCGCGGATCCGTGCCGCTACGGCGCAGGCAGGTGCGCGCGAGCACGTACGCGACCAGCTCCGCATCGGCTGCGGCGTCGACCCACGCGACGCGCGGCACGGCTCGCGCGACGCCGGCGCGCGGCCACGTCGAGGGATCGTTCGGATCGATGTCGGCCGCTCGCTGCGACGACGACGGCGCGGGCGACAGCGTGCCGTCGGACACTGCGGGCTCGGACAGCAACGTCAGCGCGCCGGGCGGCAGGTCGGCGCTGGCCTCCGCGAGCAGCATCGCCGTGGCCGAGCACGCACCGGCCTCGGCCTCGTAGGCCACGCGACGCCCGTCGACCAACAGCGACCACACCGCGTCGACCGCCTCGAGCGGCTGCGCTCGCCACTCGCACACCCGCGCGGGCAGCCCGCCCGGCAGCGCGCCGCGACCCACCGCGATCGCGTCGAGCCGCGCCTGCACGCTGCCGATCAGCTGCTCGCGATCCCACGTGACCAGATGCAGCTCCTGCGCGAGCGCGGCCGAGACGTCGTCGGCGTGCAGCGCGAGCCGCTCGCAGAAGCCCGACAGCGCCGTGCGTGCGGCCTGCGCCGACGCGGCGCCCTCGGGCAGACTAGGACGGCTCACGCTCGACCATGCAGCGCCTACGACGCTACTGGAACGCGAAGATCGCGACCAGCGAGACGCACACGCCGATCGCAACCCCGGCCACGACCGCGATCATCACGGTTCGACTGCCCGAGCTCGCGCCACGACCCGCGCCCCCGACCGGCGGCTCGGTGCGATCGTTGTCGCCCGGCGAGCCGTTCTTGAGCAGCTCGACGTCCTGGTGCCGCGGCGGCACGCGACCACCGAGGCGACGCGAGATGTCGCCGAGCTTCTGGATCAGCTCGTCGAAGGTCGGCCGCACGTCGGGCCGACGGCTCATCATGCGACGACAAAGATCCGAGAGCTCCTCGTCGAAGCCGGCAATCTCGAGCTTGAGCTGCGGCCGCTCGGCCTTGAGGTGACGCCGCACCACCGCGGTGTAGTGGTCGTCCTGGCCGCCCTTGCGAAACGGCGGGTGCCCGCTGCACATGTGATAGAGCGAGCAGCCGAGCGCGTAGACGTCGGCACGGGCGTCGACCTCGTCGCCCATCGCCTGCTCGGGCGCGAGGTAGTCGGGCGTACCCACGAACACGCCGGTGGCGGTGATCGAGAGGTCTTCTTGCAGCGCCTTCGCCAGCCCGAAGTCGGTGACCTTCACGATGCCGTGGGTGGTGACGACCAGGTTCGAGGGCTTCACATCGCGGTGGACCACGCCGGCGCGCTGCGCCTCGGACAGGCCGACCGCCGACTGCCGGATGATCTCGGCCGCGTCGCCGGGGTGCAGCGGGCCGCCGCGCTTGAGCGTGCCGCCGATGTCCTCGCCGTCGAGGAACTCCATCGCGAGGAACGGCCGCCGCTCGTGCTCGCCGATCGCGTAGATCTGCACGATGTTGGGGTGGTTCATCGCCGCGAGCGCCCGACCCTCACGCAAGAAGCGGGTCTTGAACTCGGTCGACTCGCGATGCTTGGCACCGAGGATCTTGAGCGCGACCCGCCGGCTCAGCTGATCGTCGACGCCCTCGAACACCTCGCCCATGGCGCCCTTGCCCAGCAGGCGCAGCACGCGGAAATGGCCGATTTGCTCGGGGACGGGCCCAGACATCGCCAGGGCGGAAACTATCACGGGACGGCGAGCAGCCGCTAGGTTCGGGCCGCCGGCTCGGGCTCGGGGTGGGTCGCATCCGACCCACCCGCGGGCCGCGGGCCCGTCCCCGCGAGGGGACCGCGCCGCCGGCGAGCAGGGCCCCCGTCAGAGCTCGTTGGCGGGGTTCTCGAAGCGCGTGTGCTTGCCGACGAAGGTCAGATGGACGGTCCCGGTGGGGCCGTTGCGCTGCTTGCCGATGATGACCTCGGACGCACCCTCGACGGCCTTGCGCTTCTCTTCCTCGGTCATGTACCGCTCCTCGCGGTAGATGAACATGATCACGTCGGCGTCCTGCTCGATGGCGCCCGACTCGCGGAGGTCGGACAGCTGCGGCCGGTGGTCGGCACGACTGTCGACGCCACGGTTGAGCTGCGACAGCGCGATGATGGGCACGTGCAGCTCCTTCGCGATGGCCTTGAGGCCGCGCGAAATCTCGCTGATCTCCTGCTCGCGCACGTCGTAGCGGCCCTTGCCACCGCGGCAGAGCTGGAGGTAGTCGACCACGATGAGCCCGAGCGGCGGGCGCTTGCCCTCCGGTGCCGGGGGAAAGATCTGGCGGTCCTGGCGGAACCGCCGCGCGCGGGCGCGGATCTCGAGGATGGTCGGTGAGGCGCTGTCGTCGATGAACAGTGGCGCGCGGTAGATGCGATCGGCGGCGCGGACCAGCTCGGCGAACTCCTGCTCGATCAAACGTCCGCCGCGCAGCTTACCGGCGTCGACGCGGGCCTCGGAGCAGAGGATTCGCTCGATGAGCTGCTGCGCGCTCATCTCGAGGCTGAAGAAGAGCGTCGGGTACCGCGACGGCCGCTCCTCCTCGGGGAGGTGCATGTGGCGCGCCTGGGTGATGCAGGCGTTCTGCGCGAAGTTCAGCGCCAGCGCGGTCTTTCCCATCGAGGGGCGCGCGGCCAGGATGATGAGGTCGCCGGGCTGCAGGCCGCCGGTCATCTCGTCGAGCTTGGTGAAGGTCGTCGGGACGCCGGTGATCGGGTTCTTGAGCTTGGCGCGCTCGGTGATGTTCTCGAACACGCCATGGATGAGGTCCTTGGCCGAGCGGTAGCTGCCCTGACGGCCGCGCTGGTTGACCTCGAGCAGGCGCTTCTCGGCGCTGTCGATGAACTCGTCGACGTCGGGCAGCTCCTCGCGGCCCTCCTCGGCGATCTCCTGCGCCGCGACCACGAGGTTGCGGACGGCCGCCGACTGCCGCACCAGCTCGGCGTAGGCGCCGACGTTGTGGCTGCTGGCGTAGCGATCGGCGAGGCGGCCGAGCCCCTCGATGCCGCCGACGAGGTTCATCTCGTCGGTCGCGCGCAGCTGCGACTCGAGCGTGACGATGTCGATCGGCTGGCCGCGATCCGAGAGCTTCACCATCGCGCGGAACACCGCGCGGTGGGCCGGGACGTAGAAGTCCTCGTCGGTGATGCTCGCGATGACGTCGCCGAGCGCCTCGTTGCGCAGCAGCACGCCGCCGAGCACCGCCGACTCGGCCTCCTTGTTGTGGGGCAGCGGACGCGACATCGCGGGGGATCGTCAGTGTAGCAGCGGGCCGGACGCGCACGTGCGCCGCCCGAAACGAACGACGCGCCGCGACCCTTCGGGTGGCGGCGCGTCAGCGCACGAGCCGACGCGCTGGCCGGCTCGCGTACGCGTGGGTGGGCTAGATGCCGACCACGGTGACCTTGATGGTCACCTCGATGTCGGAGGTGAAGCGCACCGGCACTTCGTGCACACCGACGGTGCGGATCGGCTCGGCGAGCTCGATGAGCCGCTTGTCGATCGCGACCTTCTGCACCTCGAGTGCCTCCGCGATGTCGCGGACGCCGACCGAGCCGAACAGCTTGTCGTCCTTGCCGACCTTGCGGGCGATCGAGACGCTGATACCGCGGAGCTGGTCCGCCAGCTTCTGGTGCTCGGCACGCACGCGCTCGAGCTCGCGGGCGATCGCCCGGCGATGGTGCTCGTGCTGCGCGATGTTGCCGCGGGTCGCGACCAGGGCCAGGCCGCGCGGCAGCAGGTAGTTGCGCCCGTAGCCGGGCTTGACCTTGACGATCTCGCCGGCGCTGCCCAGCTTCGGAACGTCCTTCGTGAGGATGACATCCATGATCGATCTCGCTCCTTCGCCGATCAGCCCGAGGTGAACGGCAGCAACGCGAGCATGCGCGCGCGCTTGATGGCCTGGGTGAGCTGACGCTGCTGACGGGCGGTCAGGCCCGAGATCCTCGCCGGCACGATCTTGCCGCGGTCGGTGAGGAAGTTCTTCAGCATCTGCGGATTCTTGTAGTCGATGACGAGATCCTTGATCTCGCCGATCGCGAAGCGCTTGCGCGAGCGACCTTCACGGTCGCCGCGGTCGCCACGATCACCACGGTCGCGGTCTCGGTCCTTGAAATCGTCGCGCATGATCAGAGATCTCCCTCGGCGTTGAACTCTTCTTCGCCCTCGAAGACATCGCCACGCTCGCGGCGCGACGCATTCTCGGCCTCGCGCTGGGCGGCCTCGGCGGCGGCCTGACGGGCGAGGTCATCGGGATCCGGGCCCGGATCGGTGGCGGCCTCGAGCAGCTCCTCGGTGACCTCGCTGGGGCGCGCCTCGGGATCGATGTCCTCGTCGACGAGCACCGTGTAGAAGCGCAGCACCTTGTCGGAGAGCCGCATGTGGCGCTCGAACTCGGCCACGATGTCGGAGCCGCCGAGGTAGCGCCAGTAGAGGTAGATGCCCTTGCGGCAGTGCGAGATCGGGAACGCGAGCACGCGCGTGCCCCAGCTGTCGATCTTCATCAGCTTCGCGCCGCGGGAGGTGATGACCTCCTGCATGCGGGCGATGAGCTCGCCGATCTCCGGCCGGCTGGTCTCCGGGCGGATGATCGTGACCGATTCGTACTCGCGTTGGGTACCGACTTGAGCGCGCTGCGAGAGCACGCGCCCAGCGGGGATTGCCTTGGCCATGGAGAACTCCCTTTGGACGACTGGCCCCCACGGACATCGTGGGAGCAAGGAGGTGGTTTGGAGGGCGATCTCCTAGCGGACCCGGCCGCCCGGCGCAAGCACGGGACGACACCGGCGCGCGACCACGCGCCGTATGGCCCGCAGGGCCGCGTGGAGGGCTTGCCGCGAGCCGACCGGCCCCGCGCTTGGGGGGCCGAGGGCGACCGACGACGCGATTCGGGTCACCGATCCTGGACCCACCGACGCGATGCGGGTCGCCGGTCGCCGCCAAGCCCCGGCGCGAGCGACCACGCGGGCATGGCATCGCGTTTGCGATGCAGCCCTGGCATGTCGAACCCCCGCGTGTCCCGTGCCGTGTGCTCGCCGTTGGTCGCCGCCGCGCTGCTCGTCGCTTGTAGTCACTCCGACAAGCAGCCGCAGCGCCCCGACGACGAGCCCTACCTCTCGACCAGCTACGCGAAGGACACCGGCGACGCGCCCGATGGCGACGCGGCGCCCGACGCCGACGAGACCCCAACGAGCGGCACACCGAGCGACACGCCGGCGAACACCGTCGAGGGCCCCGGCGGGATCCCGCTGCCGGCCGACGCGGTCGCGCGCACGGACATGCCCAGCGCCGGCGGCAAGATGTCGGTGCACGAGATCACCCGCGATCGTCACAGTGCGGAGCAGGAGCTGCGGGCGAACCTCGCCGCCGCGGGCTGGGTCATCGACGCCGAGGAGGTCTCGCCGCGCTTCGGTGCACTGCGCCTCGATGTCAGCAAGGGCGACGTCCACGTCAATGTGCGGCTCACCGGCGACGACGCGAAGTCGGCGATCATCATCACGCTGAAGTGAGCGCCGGTGCCGGCGGCAACGCGCGCGAGCGCAGGTTGTCGCGCATGCCCTGCACCAGCGCCCGCACCCGACCGAGCGAGGGGTCGGGCTCGTGGCCGTCGGCCATGCGCTGCATCTGCTGCTGGAACCACATCACCTGCAGCGCGTCGTCGATCATGCGCACGCCGGTGTGCAGCCGCACCCCGCGTGCGACCTCGACCGAGCCATCGAGCAGGCGCGCGGCCAGATCGGGCTCGATGGTGAGCGGTCGCCCCAGGCCGATGACATCGGCGTCGCCGTCGGTGATGGCCGCGGCCATCGCGGCGGCGCTGCGCAGACCGCCGGTGAGCATGATCGGCGCGCGCGTGTGGGCCCGCAGCATGCGGGCGTACTCGAGGAAGTAGGCCTCGCGCGCGACCGTGCTCTCGCGGGTGGGCACCGGCAGCTCACCGCGACCGACCATCGCCGGGCTCTCGTAGTTGCCGCCCGAGACCTCGACCAGATCGATGCCCGCGGCATCGAGCGCGCGCACGACCTCGATCGCATCGTCGGTGGTGAAGCCGCCGCGCTGGAAGTCCGCCGAGTTGAGCTTGACCGCGATCGGGAAGCCCGCGCCGACCCGCGCACGCATGCGATCGACGATCGCCAGCAGGAACGCCATGCGCCGGGTCGCGTCGCCACCCCACGCGTCGTCGCGCCGGTTCACCAGCGGCGACAGGAATTGGCTCACGAGGTAGCCGTGGGCGGCGTGGATCTGCACGCCGCCGAAGCCGGCGCGCTGCGCCATCTCGGCGACGATGGCGAAGCGCTCGACCAGGGTCTCGATCTCGTCGGCTGCGAGCGCACGCGGGGGCGCGAACATGCCCGGCATGCCCCGCAGCTTCACGGCCGAAGGCGCGACCGGCTCGCGCGTGACCCCGCGCGACGACTGTCGACCGGCGTGGCTGATCTGCATCCACAGCGCGGCGCCGTGGGCCTGTGCGGCGTCGGCCCAGCGACGAAGCCCCGCGAGGTGGCGGTCGTCGTGGACGACGACGTTGGCGGGCTCGGTGCGACCGCCGCGATCGACGATCACATTGCCGGTCAGCAGCATGCCCGCGCCGCCACGACCCCAGCGCTCGTACAGCCGCACCAGCCGCTCGCTGGGCCCACCGTCGGCATCGGCGATGGCCTCGCTCATCGCGGCCTTGGCCAGACGATTGCGAAGCTGGGCGCCGCACGGCAGCGTGAGCGGGCGCGCGAGGATCGACGCGGGTGAGGTCATGGGCAGCGTGACGGTACGCGCAGTGGGCCCGTTACGCACCGCCGGCGACGTGCCGCGCCGCCGGCCATGGTTCCCGCAGTGCGGCGTGCGTCCTGCCTTCGGTGGTGGGCGCCGAATCCTGGAAGCGACGCGGTCGGCGTCGCGGTAGCTCCCTCGCGGCGCCACGGCGCCGCAGAAAGCACGAACCATGGGCGGCACCGGAGCCACTGCCTTCTGGGCCTGTCAGGATGCACTGCGCGCGAACCGACGGATGGACGCGCAGCTCGAGGCCAACCGCACGCTGCGTCGCGCGATGCGAGGCCTGCGGAGCCTGGAGCATGCCCCCTCGCGACACCCGTTCGCGTGCGGACACCTGTGCGTCGCGTGTGGCTGGCTCGAACCGCCGACGGACGCGGGCGATCCCATGCGAAGCGAACCCTCGCGCGGGCCGCGACGCGGCTGCCCCCGCTGCGGCGCGCACGGCTGGGCCGATCTGCGGAGCGTGGAGACCGCCGAGGCGCTGGCCGCCGCCGAGCAACGCGAGCTCGACCTGCGCGCGGGACTGCGGATCGCACCGTGGCTGGCGCTGGTGGCCCCCGCGCTGTTCGGGGCTGCATTCGCGGGGATCTGGCACCACGTGCCGGCGGTGTTCTGGCTGACCACGTTCGGCACCGCGTCGATCTTCACGGCCCACTACGGGCGCGTCCTCCTCCACGCGCTGCAGACCCCGCGACGAACCGCGTGGCGATGGCACGCGCCTTCGCGATGCGTCCGCCCCGGCCGCGTCACCGCGCGGGGCACGGTGGACGCCGATCGAACCCTGCGGTCACCGCTCGGTGATCGGCCGTGCATCGCCTGGCGAGTCGAGGTCCGCTACCGCCGCGATCGCGGCGATGCGTTCGCGCTGGTCGAGCAGGCCGCCGCCACGCTCGCGCTCGACGGCACCGTGATGACGCGCGAGCCTTCGCTCGCGTTGCCCGGCACCGAGATCGACGTCGCGCTGCCCCACGTCGTGCGGTGGCTGCAGACCCGCGGCGTCGATCCCAACGACGTCGCCGCGCTCACCGAGGCGGTGCTCGACGCGGGGTCGCCCGTGGTGTTGCGCCGCGATCGCAGCGGGCCCGCGCCGGTGCTGGGCCTCGCGAGCGCGCCCGTGAACGCGCGCCGTCAGAAGTAGAAGATCAGCCCGGTCTGACCGCCGGCGCTGATCGAGGTCGCCGCGCGCACCTGCATCAGGCCGTGGAAGGCGGTGATGCCCAGATCGGCCTGCCCCTGGAACAGCAGGCTCACGCGATCGCCGATGTAGAACTCGGTGCCGATCACAGGCCCGAACGAGAAGTTGAACATCCAGTTCGCGCGGCCATCGGGATCCACGTAGTGGAAGTGCAGCATGCCGCCGGCGTAGGGCGAGATGCGGCGCCACACCCGGAAGGGCCGCAGGAGCGCGAGGCTGGCCGAGATCCCGGCGTCGTTCTCGCTCTCGCCCTCGCGCGGGCTGTGGTTGAACACGCCGGCACCGAGGGAGAACTGCACGATCAGCGGCTTGGTCACGCGACGAAAGCCGAGCTCGGTCATGAGCAGGCGATTGATGCCGTGATCGCGGATGCCCGCGATCGACAGCGGCGCGAGACCACCGAAGGTGAACTGCATGCCCCAGTCACCCGGCTCGCCCCGACGGACGTTGCGACGCGGCCCGTCACCGCGCGCCCGCGTGGACGCCTCGGGCGGACGCGCGCCGCCGTCGGTCGCCGCGGACGCGACGACGGGTGCCTCGGCGGGCTCGGCTGCGCGCGGCGCTGGCTCGGCGGGGCTCGCCGCGGCGGTCGACTCGACCTCGGCGGCCGGCTCCGACGTCGCCGTGACCGCGGGCTGCGACACCGTCGGCGTCGTCCCCGAATCCGGCAGCTCGGGCGGCGATGCCCCGCCGGTGCCCAACATCACACACAACCCAATCAACCCCGTACCGATCACCATCGCCCAGCAGCCTACGGAATCGATCCGTCGCTCGCAAGCCACTGCCACCGGCGAGCCGCCGACCGCCGTGCTACTGTCACGAGTACGTGGGTGGTTGGATCGAACGTGCAAGGGTGGGTGTCGGGTGTGCCGTGGCGACCGTGGGCGGAGCAGCGATCGCCGGGGCCTGTGGCGTCGGTACGCCGACGATTCCAATCCCGCTCGCGGAGCTCGAGCAGGCGCTGTGCCACAAGCTGCTGGCCTGCGGCTGCAGCGAGGACCTGCGCGCAGCCGGCTACGTGCCGCCGGTGACCTGCGAGGGCTGGACGATCGGCTCGCTCGCGCCCGACCTCGAGCTCGGTGACGACGACGCCGATGGCACCCGCGTCGACGAGGCCTGCATCGAGCGCCTGGCCGCCCGCATCGACGCGCAGACCTGCGAGCTGAGCTTCACGACGCCCCGCTGCGACGACGACTGCTCGCCGTTCTTCGGGGCACAGCTCGAGTTCCAGCCGTGTCGACGCGACGCCGAGTGTGGTCGCGGGCTCGCGTGCGTGCTCGGGATCTGCCGCGACCCCTGTCAGGTGACGCCCCCCGGCGAGGGCGAGCCCTGCGAGGGCAGCTGCGCCGAGGGCCTGGTCTGCGATCTCGAACGAACCGGAACCTGCCGACGGCCGGTCGACGCGGGGCCCAGCTGCAACGATTCGGCGTGCTCGATCGACGAGTTCTGCGATCGCGTGGTCCCCTCGACGCCGGTCTGTCGGCCGCTGCGCGAGCGCGACGAGCCTTGCCGCGGCCATCGTGAGTGCCTCGCGGGCTACTGCCCGGCGGGGTTCTGTGCGGCGCTCCCCGGCGTGGGCGAGGCCTGTGGGCTCGGGGCCCTGTGTGCGCCGGGCTCGAGCTGCCGCGCCGACGATGGCGGCGGGCTGTGCGTCGCCGCCTCGCCCGCTTGCACCGATCTCGCCAACGACGTGCTCGAACGGCTCGACGCGCACCGCGGCTACGACTACGGCTACGGCTACGACTGAGGGCCGCTCGTTGCGGGTACGATGCCCGGGCGCGCCCGGCCGAATGCGACCGCAAGCGCCGGAGTGCGGCCGCACTGCGAGCTCGCCAGAGTTGCCGCCATGACCCGCACCTCCCCACGCCCGCGCCCGGCCTGCGCCGACGCGACCGATCCACGCTGGCAGGCGCTGCGCACCCGCGACGCGCGGGCCGACGGCAGCTTCGTCTACGCCGTACGCACCACCGGCGTGTTCTGTCGGCCGTCGTGCCCTGCCCGGCCGCCGCGGCCCGAGAACGTCAGCTTCTACGCCGAGCCGGCCGCCGCCGTCCGGGCCGGCTTCCGTCCCTGCAAGCGCTGTCGACCCGACGGCCCCAGCCCCGCGGCGCAGCACGGCGAACTGGTCGCCAAGCTGTGTCGGTTCATCGAGGGTAGCGAGGAGGTGCCGACGCTCGAACAGCTCGCGCAGCACGTCGGCAAGAGCGAGTTCCACACCCATCGGCTGTTCAAGGCCGGCACCGGGCTGACGCCGCGGGCCTACGCGGCGGCGCATCGCAACCGCCGCGTGCGCAGCGAGCTCGAGGCCGGCAGCAGCGTGACCGAGGCCATCCATGCGGCGGGCTTCGGCTCGTCGTCGCGCTTCTACGAGACCTCGCGCGCCACACTCGGGATGACGCCGACCCGCTGGCGCCAAGGGGGTGATCGCGAGCGCATCCGCTTCGCCGTCGGGCAGTGCAGCCTGGGCGCGATCCTGGTGGCGACGACCGACCTCGGCGTGTGCGCGATCCTCATCGGTGACGATCCCGAGCCGCTCGTGCACGACCTCGAGCGCAGGTTCCCGCGCGCCGAGCTCGTCGGCGACGACCCGGCATTCGCACAGACCATCGCCGCGGTGGTCGGCATGGTCGAAGCGCCACAGCTGGGCCTGCAGCTGCCGCTCGACATCCGCGGCACCGCGTTCCAGCGGCGGGTGTGGGCCGCACTGCAGGCGATCCCGCCCGGCGAGACCCGCGACTACACCGGCATCGCCGACGCGCTGGGACTGCCGCGATCGGCCCGTGCCGTCGCACAGGCCTGCGCCGCGAATCCGCTGGCGATCGCGATCCCGTGCCACCGCGTGGTCCGTCGCGACGGCGACCTCGCAGGCTACCGCTGGGGCATCGATCGCAAGCACGCGCTGCTGCAGCGCGAGCGCGGAGGCGAGTCGCGATGAGCCAGGCCCAGCTGGGCTTCTCGCTGGCCGGCGACGATGTCGAGCTGGGCCCCGGCGCGAAGGTGCTGCAGGGCTTCGCGCTCCCGCTCGAGCGCGCGTTGCTCGACGGTGTCGCGGCGGTGCTCGCCGCGGCGCCGCCACGCCACCTCGTGACGCCGGGCGGCTACACGATGTCGGTCGCGATGACCAACTGCGGCCCGCTCGGCTGGGTCTCGGACGCCCGCGGCTATCGCTACGACGCCCGCGATCCCCTGCGAGACGCGCCGTGGCCGGCGATGCCGGCAGTCTTCGCCGAGCTCGCCCGACGCGCCGCGGCGGCGCTCGGCTTCGACGACTACGACCCCGATGCGTGCCTGGTGAACCGCTACGTGCCGGGGGCACGATTGTCGCTGCACCGCGACGCCGACGAACGCGATCGCGTGGCGCCGATCGTGTCGATCTCGCTCGGTGTGCCGGCGGTGTTCCTGTTCGGCGGCGACGCGCGCAGCGACGCAACCACGCGGGTCGTGCTCGAGCACGGCGACGTCACGGTGTGGGGTGGGCCGGCGCGCATGCGCTACCACGCGGTCGCGCCGCTGCGTCGCGCGTGGCACCCGGCGTTCGGCGAGGACCGCATCAACCTCACCTTTCGCAAGGTCCGATGACGCGCCTCGCGGTCCGCGGGAGCCCGAAATTGCCGAGGGCGGCCTCCACCATCGGTGGGGCCGCCCTCGTCGCGCCGACCCTGCGGTCGGCCCACGCTCACCCTGCTCGCTAGCCGAGGAAGGGCGCGATCACGACCGCGACGATCGACATGAGCTTGATGAGGATGTTCAAGCTCGGGCCGGCGGTGTCCTTGAAGGGGTCGCCAACGGTGTCGCCGATGACGGCGGCCTTGTGGCGCTCCGAACCCTTGCCGGTGTTCACCTTGAGGTCGTAGTCCTTCTTCTGCTCCTCGACCTGCTTCTTCGCGTTGTCCCACGCACCACCGGCGTTGGACATGAAGATCGCGAGCATCACGCCCGACACCAGCGTGCCGGCGAGCAGACCACCCAGGGCCAGCGGCGACCAGAAGCCCATCACCACCGGCGAGATGACCGCCAGCAGGCCCGGCACGATCATGCGCTTGATGGCGGCCTGGGTGGAGATGGCGACGCACTTGGCGACCTGCGCGTCCTTCGTGGCCTCGAAGATCTGCTCCTCCTCGGCGTCCGTCAGCTCGCGGTTCTCGTCCTCGGCCGCCTTCACGAGCTCGAGCGCGGGGCGCAGCTTCGGGATCTCGCGGAACTGCCGGCGGACCTCCTGGATCATCTCCATCGCGGCCTCACCGACGGCCTTCATGGCCATCGACGAGAACAGGAACGGCATCATGCCGCCGATGAGCAGGCCGACCGTGACGTGCGGATGCGTGAGCGGCATCGCCGTGGTGGGCAGCGCGATCTGCTTGTAGCCAGCGAACAGCGCCAGCGCGGCGAGGGCCGCCGAGCCGATCGCGAAGCCCTTGCCGATCGCCGCGGTGGTGTTGCCGACCGCGTCGAGGTTGTCGGTGCGCTCGCGGACCTCGTGGGGGAGGTTGGCCATCTGCGCGATGCCGCCGGCGTTGTCCGAGATGGGGCCGTAGGCATCGACCGCCAGCTGGATGCCAGTGGTCGAGAGCATGCCCAGACCCGCCAGCGCGATGCCGTAGAGGCCGGCGTAGTGGTTGGCCAGGAGGATCGCGGCCGCGATGCAGACCACCGGCGCGGCGGTCGAGCGCATGCCGACGCCGAGACCGGCGATGATGTTGGTCGCGGGGCCGGTGGCCGACTGCGCCACCACCGAGTCGACCGGCGGCTTGTGCTTGCTGCAGTAGTAGTCGGTGATGAAGCCGATCGCGACGCCCGCCGCGAGACCACCCGCCATCGGGATGAAGAGGTCGAGCGTGGTCTTGGCGCTGCCGTCGTACATGATCGGGTGCTTGCCCGCAGCGGCGACGCCCACGAAGTAGTCGACCACGAAGTAGGCGATGGCGACCATCACCACCGCGGCACCGGTCGAGCCGCCGTTGAGCGCGCTCTGCGGGTTGCCACCCTCCTTGGTCTTGACCACGTAGGTCGCGGCCACCGAGACCACCACGCCGATCGCGGCGAGGACCATCGGCAGCAGCACCGCCTCGAGGCGACCCTGCTGCAGGGTCACGCCGATGACCATCGCACCGACGATCGCGGCGATGTACGACTCGAAGAGATCGGCGCCCATGCCAGCGACGTCGCCGACGTTGTCACCGACGTTGTCGGCGATGGTCGCGGGGTTGAGCGGGTGATCCTCGGGGATGCCCGACTCGACCTTGCCGACCAGGTCGCCACCGACGTCGGCGGCCTTGGTGTAGATGCCACCGCCGACGCGGGCGAACAGCGCGATCGACGAGGCGCCCATCGAGTAGCCGGCCAGCAGCTGCACCACCTGGTAGAGCGCCGTCTTGCCGTGCTCGACGCCCTCGACGTTCGCGAGCGCGTTGGTCGAGCCGTTGAATGCGATGAAGAGGATACCGAGGCCGAGCAGGCCGAGACCGACCACGCTCATGCCCATCACGGCACCACCGCGGAAGGCGATGACGAGCGCGGGTGCGAGGCCGCGGCGCGCGGCGGCGGCGGTGCGCACGTTGGCCTGGGTGGCGACGCGCATGCCGAAGTAGCCCGACAGCGCCGATGCGCCCGCACCGGAGATGAACGCCAAGCCGATCATCCACGAGGCGCCCACCGAGAGGTTGAGCATGATGAGCAGCGCGGCGACGGCGACCACGAAGATCGCGAGCACGCGGTACTCGGCGCCGATGAAGGCCATCGCGCCCTTGTAGATCTGATCGGCGATCGTCTGCATGCGACGGTCGCCGGGGTCCTGCTTGCCGATCCAGGTCGCGGTCGTGTACGCGTAGACCAGGCCGATCAAGCCGGCGGCGGGGATCATGTAGAGAAGCGTCTGGTTGTCCACGGAGGTTTTGCCTTCCGCGCCGCAGGCAGCCGCCCTCGCGAAGAGGACGAGAACCCGAGTCGCGCGGGGCACGACATACACGCAAAACTGGCCTCGGGGAAGGGTGTTCGATGCGGCGGCGACGTGCGGGCGCACGCGCATCGCGAGCCAGTGGCGACGTAAGCCAGGTCATGTCGCCCGCGCACGGGCGCATGCCATCGGCGATCGCCGCCGGACTCAGGCCTGCCCGGTGCCCTTGGTGTTGGTCGCCAACATCGCGGCCTGGACGCCGTCCCGGAGGATCGCCGTGATGGCCTGCTCGGCCCGATCCAACATCGACGGCAGCTCGATCGCGCGTTCGCTGGCGCCGAAGTCCGACAGCACCCAGTCGGCGACCTCACCGTGGACCGGACGACCGACACCCATGCGAACCCGCACGAATTCGGCGGACCCCAGCGCGGGGATGATGTCGCGCAGGCCGTTGTGCCCGCCATGGCCGCCGCCCTGCTTGACGGCCACGCGACCGAGCACGAAGTCGATCTCGTCGTGGACCACGACGACCTGCTTGGGCGGCACGTGGAAGAACCCCGCCGCCGCCCCGACGCTCTGGCCCGAGCGGTTCATGTACGTCTGCGGCTCGAGCACGACCACGCGCCCGAACGGTGTCGACAGCGTCACGGTGCGGGCGTGGAACTTCTCGCGCCAGCCATCGGCGCCGGGCGTCGCGAAACGATCGGCCCAGCGCTCGACGGCCATGAAGCCGACGTTGTGGCGATGGCCGGCGTACTTGGCCCCGGGGTTGCCGAGGCCCACCAACAGCCATGGCGCCGCGTCGGCCACGGGCTACTTCTTGGCGGGCGCCTTGGCGGCGGGTGCAGCCTTGGCGGCGGGCGCAGCCTTGCCCGCCGGAGCAGCCTTGCCACCGGGGGCCGGGGCCGCGACCTCGTCCTCGGCCTTGGCGCGCGCGAGGTGGCAGATCACCAGCGGCAGCTCGCCGTGCTCGTCGACGCGGGCGTTGTCCAGCTTCACGTCCTTCATCTTGATCGACTCGCCGTTGTCGAGCGGCGTGACGTCGAGGACGATCTCGGCGGGCACGTGGGCCGGCTTGGCGGCGACGTGCACGGTGCGGCGGGTGATGTCGACCCGGCCGCCCTTGACCATGCCGGCCGCGCGACCGATCACGCGCACGGGCACCGGGCGCACGACCTCCTTCTCGGGGTCGACGCGCATGAAGTCGATGTGCACCACGGCGTCGCGCAGCGAGTCGCGCTGGATGTCGGTGATCATGCACAGCTCCTCGCCCGCGGCCTTGCCGTCCTTCTTGAGCGCGAGCTTGAAGTAGGTGTTGTAGCCCATCTTCGGATCGGTCGCGCGCAGGTACGAGTGGGGATCGATCGCGATCGAGACCGACTCGCCGCCGCGGCCGTACACCACCGCCGGGAACTTGCCCGCGCGACGCAGACGGCGGACGCCGCCCTTGCCATCGGGGACGCGGAGATCGACTTCGAGGACACCGTAGGTCTGGGACATGGGAACTCCTGCGATCGCCCACGCCGAGGCGGCGGGGGCGTGGTTGGTGGCGGGTCTCGGGTAGGTGCCGCCAGAATGGGGCTTCGCCGCCGAGGCTCCCGCGAGGGAGGACGCGGGACCCAAAGAGGGACCTGCGCGGGCGATCGGATAGCCGCTGCCCGGCACGTTCGTCAAGTCGCCGCGTGGGCCCGCGGGCGGCGGGCTCCGAAGGTCCGTCAGAGCGGCGCTGGGATCCCCGGCTGCCCCAGGGTCCCGAGCCAGGCGCGGATCTTGTCGGCCGCCTCCGCGTTCGCGGTGTACTCGGCGAGCGCGCGCTCCCCCTGTGTGCGCGCCTCGTCGAGGCGACCCAGGCCCCGCAGCGCGACCGCGAGCTGGATCCTCGACTCGCCGAGGTAGCGGGGATCGAGCCCGAGTCCCTCGCGGATCGCGAGCGAGCGCGCGGCGTCGTGGCGGGCGGCCTCGTACTCGCCCATGGCGTTGCGCGCCGACGCGGTCGCGTGCAGATCGTAGGCGACCTCGGGATGCTCGGGCCCGAGCGTGGTCTCGTCGATCGCCAACGCCCGCGCGAGGAACGGCAGCGCCGCCTGCGGCTGGCCCAGCGCGGTGTGACAGTTGCCGATCGCCATCAGCGGCACCGCGACGGCGGGATCGTCGGGCCCGAGGTTGCGCTCGAGGATCGCGAGTGACTCGGTGTGGAACTCGAGCGCCGTGCGAGAGTCGCCGCGCTTCGCGGCGGTGGTGCCGAGGTTGTGCAGCACGTGCGCGACCTTGGGATGGTCGCGCCCGAAGATGCGCTCGCGGGCGACCAGCGCCTCGCGGAATGCGGCCTCGGCGGCATCCGGACGGTTCTCGTCGAGGAACAGCGAGCCGAGGTTGTTGAACGCATCGGTGGTGATGGGGTGATCGGGGCCGAGCAGCTCGATCCACTCTTCACGGGACTGCCGCAGCGCAGCCTCGGCCTCGCGCCACAGGTGCAGACGATGCAGCACCAGGCCCAGCTCGTTGTGCGAGATCGCCAGCGAACGCAGCGCTTCGTGGTGGTCCTCGCCCGCCAGCATGGCGAGCGCCTCCTCCAGCCGTGTGCGCGCCTGCTCGAGTCGGTTGGCGCGCTCGTCGATCGCCGCCTGCGCCTCGAGCAGCGTCACGCGCGACAGCGGCGGATCGCCGATGCGCTCCAGCCATGCATCGGCCACGCGGACCCAGGCGTCGACGTCGGCGAAGCGGCCCTGCTCGGCGCCGACCAGCGCAACCATCCCCACCGAGACATCGCTGGCGCCATGCTCGAGGCCGTGCACCACCGCCAGCTTGAACGCGGTCTCGAGCGCGGCCTGCGACTGCGCGAGTCGACCGTCGAAGCGATCGAGATCGGCGAGCAAGAGGTAGAAGTCGAACAGCAGCGGCGGATGATCGATCGCGAGGACCTCGGCACGCACCGCCTCGAGGGTCTCGCGCGCACGGGGTGCGCGACCGGCCCGCTCCTGCGCCCGCGCACGCTCGAGCTCGGTGCGCGCGGCATCGATGCGGGCTGCGTCCTCGGGCCGCGGCGCGGGCCCGCCGTCCTCGGCGAGCCGTTCGAGATCGCCGCATTGCTCCGGCGAGGCCAGGCGACTGACGGCGTCGGGAGCCGCGCGCACCAGGCCGACGTCGAACTGATCGAACTCGGCGAGCAGCGCACCGAGCTCTCGGCGACGACGCTCGAGACACGCCATGCGACGATCGAGCAGCGGTGCCGACTGCTCGCCGCGGCGATGGGCCATGCACGCGTCGCGGTGCTGGCCCAGCCATGTCTGCACGAAGCGGCCGAGTGCACCCTCGACATGATCGAAGGTCGTCTCGGCGTCGGCGTCGGCGAAGGCGCTGCGGAGTGCGTCGGCCCGCGCGGGATTCCACAGCGGGGCCAGCTGCTCCGGCCCGCCGTCGCAGCCCGGTTCGCGCGCGCGCGAGGCCCACGCAACCCCGCCCAGCACCGCCACCGTCGCCACGCCCATGGCGATGCGACGCTGGCGTCCCGGACGCGGCAGCGAGCGTTCGAGCGCCTGGATCAGCGCGTCCATCGACGGCCAGCGGGCATCCGGATCGACCGCGAGCCCGCGCAGGAGGATCGCGCGCAGGCCAGCCGGGACCCCGGGCGGCCGCGGCGGATCGACGGTGTTGCCGAGGAACACGTTCTGCGCCAGCGCACCGAGCTTCTCGCCGGGGAACGGCAGCGTGTGATACGCGGCCCGGAACAGCGACACACAGAAGCCGAATTGGTCGGAGCGCGCGTCGACGCTGAGCCCGCGCAGCTGCTCGGGCGACATGTACATCGGCGTGCCGATGAACTCTCCGGTTCGCGTGATGCGATCGATCGAGATCTCGGCGCGCGCGTCCTCGGGCAGCGCAACCGCCTCGAGCTCGGGGCCGGCCTCTTGCTTGGCGATGCCGAAGTCCACCAGCCGCACGCGCCCGTCGTCGCCGATCATGACGTTGTCGGGCTTGAAGTCGCGGTGCACCAGCTTGGCCTCGTGCACCGCCGCGAGTCCGCGAGCCGCCTGCAGGAACATCGCGAGCACCTCGTGGAACTGGCGCTCACCGGTGAGCCACTGCCGCAGGCTGTCGCCGACGACGTACTCCATCGCGACGAACAGGCCCTGCTCGAGCTCACCGACCTCGAACACCTGCACGACGTTGGGGTGGTTCACGCGCGCGAGCGCCTTGGCCTCGCGCAGCATGCGATCGCGCGAGCGCTCCGAGCGATGGGCCCCCGAGACCACCTTGATCGCCACGCGGCGATCGAGGGTGTCGTCGTAGGCCGACCACACCGTGCCCATGCCGCCTTCACCGAGGCGGCGGATGAGGGTGTAGCGACCGAACCGGGGCGGTGGCGAGGGCTCGCCGACGATCGGCACGCCATCGAGGGTCTCGGCCCGGGTCTCACCCGATCGAGGGTCGGTCTCGCGGTTCGACAAGACGCTGCGATTCTAGCGACGGCGCGTCCGCAGGCGCAGGCCCACCAGTCCGAACAGCCCCAGCAGGCCGACGAGGCCCGACGCCGGTCCGCGCGACGCCGCACTCGTGCACGCGCAGCCGCCCCCGTCGTCGTCGGTCGAGCCGGCAGAATCAGTGCCACCGGTGCCGCCGCTGCCACCGCCGAGCGTCGCATCGCCGGTCGACTCGCCGCCCGCGGTCGCGCTCGCGCTGCCACTGGCGCTCGCGCTGGCGCTGGCGTCGGTGGTCGCGGAGGTGGTGCCGTCGGTGCCGCTCGCCGAGGCCGAGCCGCCGCTGCTGTCACCGGAGTCGTTGCCACCGCCGCTGGTATCGCCCGCCGACGGCGTGATCGAGATGTTCGCGCAGTGGTGGTAGTAGCAACCGCCGGGGTTGTTCAGGCCGTGCTCCGACATGAACTGGATGATCTGCAGGGTGCAGTTGGTGCACGTGACGTCGTTGGGCAGCGTGATGTCGATCGACTGCGGCGAGTCGAACGCGCTGGTGTGCTCGAACACGCCATCGGCCAGCACCGGGAACACCGGCGGATCCATGATCGCCGCCGAGCCGCAGGCGAACATGTCGCCGGGTGTGACGTCGGGCTCCGCCGGCAGCTCGCTGGGGTCGTTGACCGCCAGCGCGATGCGGTAGTGACCGGGGTGGTAGACCGTCTCGTCGATCGTGATCGTGATGGTGTCGCCGCCCTGATAGGCGGTGATCATGTCGGTGGGGACCGCGGTGCCATTGTCGCCGCAGGGCGGCGCCTTCTGGGGATCGCCCAACCCGCTCTGCTCGAAGTTCGCGGCCGGTGCCTGCAGCACGAAGTGCGCGCCCGCGATCGAGGGGGAAACGACGACCCCGCCGAAGGCAGCGAGACCGAGAACGAGCCGATGACCCAGACGAATGTGCACGGGCCAACGGTACACGAACTCGCACGGCGCCGCCGCCCGTCGCGTCCGCGTCGGACCTGCGATCGCGCGGTCGCGTGTCGGGAGCGTGAGGTCGCGAGACACTTGCACAAGCGTTGAAATGCCGCGCGGCGGGGGCCCAGGGACCCGTGCAGCGACCGACGCACCGGCACGCCCGCGGGCGTAGTAACGACGCCCCACGGGAGACACCGACGACGGCGCGCACGGGCGCCACATGCGGTCGCACCTTCGAGCATGCTGCACTGGCCACGAATCGTCGCTTCGCTGCTGTTGTGCCTGCCGTTGGCGGCCCAAGCCGCCGGTACCACCGACGAAGCCGTGGTCGCGCTGCGCGTCGAGGTCGAGCGACTCGCCGGTGAGCTCGCGCAGGTGCGGGCCGAGCAGACCGAGCAGCTCGCGGCGCTGCGGGCCGAGCGGGTCGAGCTCGCGCGAGCGCTCCGGGCGGCGCGCTCCCGCAACGCGCAGCTGCGCGAGCTGCAGGCGCAGGACGCCGCGCGCGACGAGGCCGAGATCACCGCGGCGGCCCGCGGTCGTGCACCGGCGCTGGCGGCGATCGCCGCGGTGCGCGAGCACGTGCGAGCCTCGCTGCCGTTCGCGCGAGCCGATCGCGAGGCCGAGCTCGATCGCATCGAGGCCTCCCTGCAGGTCAGCGAACCCGATCTCGGGCGCGCGATGCAGCGACTGTGGCGGTTCGTCGAGCAGGACCTCGCGCTGGCCGGAGAGATCGAGCTCGGCCAGCAGGTGGTCACGACCGCGGGCGACGAGCAGCTCGCCGAGGTGCTGCGCATCGGCATGGCCGTGATGTACGTGCGCACGCAGGCTGGCGCGGTGGCGTGGACTCGCCACGACGGCACCACGTGGCGCATCGAACCCATCGACGATCCCGCGATGGCGCGCGAGGTGCTCGCGCTGTTCGACGCCTACCACGACAACCGCGGCTTCGGCCCCGCCGTGCTGCCGTTGCCGCGCGAGACGCTGCAGCCGGGGGGCACGCCATGATCGTCGGACTGCTCGCCGCGCAGCTGACCGTCGCGGTGTACTCGGCACCGCCGTCGCTCGAGGCCGCCCGTACCGACGAGCTCGAGGCGCTCCGGACGGAGCGCGATGGTCTGCGCAAGGCGGTCGACGACGCGGCATCCGGCGCCAAGGCGGCGATCCGCAGCGCCGAGGCCGAGGTCGAGCAGCTCACGCGCGAGCTCGCCGGCGTGCAGCTCGACAACGCCGCCCGCGAGCGCTCGTTGCCGGCGAGCGAGCGCACCCGCGCCGGCGCGACGCAGCAGCGCCAGCTCGCCGAGCTGCAGCAACAACAGGCCGGCTGGCTCGAGCTCCACCAGGCCGCGCCGGTCGCGGGCGAGGCCGACGATCTCGAGCGACTGCCGCGGCTGTTCGAGGCGGTGCTGCGCCACGCCGATCGAGCCGCGCGCGCGCGGATCGAGTCCGACGCGACGTGGTTCGACGTCGATGGCAGCGCTCGACACGGCGCGGTGCTGCGCGTGGGGGAGCTGGCCGCGGTCGCGTGGGACGACGCTGCGCAGCCGCTGGTCGACACTCCGCAGGGGCTGCAGGCCGCGGCGGGCGTAACGGGTGCGCGGATCGACGGCAGCGACGGCGTGCGCGTGCGGGTGGTGCTGCAGGATCCCGACGTCGCGACCGACCCGCGCGCGTGGCTGGCCCCCGACTGGCGCCAGACCATGGATCGCGGCGGCCCGCTGATGTGGGTGCTGCTGGGCTTCGGCGTGCTGGCAGCGTTGGTGGCGATCGAGCGCCTGCTCGCCGTGGGCTGGATCGCGCTGCGGTGGCGCGCCGCGGTGCGACGCCTCGAGGCCGCGGTGAGGCTGCCGGCCGCGCAACGCGACGCAGCGCTCGCAGCCGAGCGCGATCCGATCGCCACGCCGTTGGTGGTGGTGCTGGCCCCGGCCGCCCACGCCGATCGCAGCGCGATCGAGGAGCTCGCGACCCAGGCGGTGATCGGCATCCGCGAGCGGCTCTACCGACGGCTGTCGCTGCTGTCGCTGGCCGCCGCGGTCGCACCGCTCGCCGGCCTGCTCGGCACCGTCAACGGCATGATCACCACCTTCTCGGTGGTCACGAGCAAGGGCACCTCCGACGCCCAGCAACTCGCCGGTGGCATCTCCGAGGCGCTGCTGACCACGCAGTTCGGGCTCGCGGTGGCGATCCCGGCGCTGGTCGTGCACGCACTGCTGCTGCGGGGCGCGAGACGTGTGCTGGTCGCGATCGAGCAAGCAGTGCTGCAGCACATCCATGGCATCGCCGGCGGGCACGAGCACCATCACGGGCACGAGCACGGTGCCTTCGCCGACGCGGTCGCCCCCCGCGACGGGGTCGAGGACGCATGAGCGCGGTGCTCGACGCCGCGCTGGCCGACGCGCGCACGGTGATCGCGGCCGGCGGATGGATCTCGTGGGCACTGGTCGGCATCAGCGTGATGCTGTGGACCATCGTGGTGCTGCGCGCGCTCGAGCTGCGTCGGGGTGTCCGCGGGCCGCTGCGCGACGCGCTGCTGAGCTCGCCGACGGCGGCACCACGCGGGGTGATCGATCGCTTCGTGCAGCGTGCTGCCGCCGCGCTCGCGCGACCCGGCGGCTGTCACCACGACCTCGACCGCTGGACCATGCACGAGATCGATCGCACCGAGAGCTTCGGCGCCGTACTGAATGCGCTGGTCGCCGCGGCGCCGCTGCTGGGCCTGCTGGGGACGGTCGCGGGCATGATCGAGACCTTCGCGTCGATGCACGGCAGCCACCACCACAGCGACGAGAGCGTGGCCGGCGGCATCTCGATCGCCCTGGTCACGACCCAGCTGGGGCTCGCGATCGGCATCCCCGGGCTCATCGCGGCGCGCCTGCTCGATCGCCTGGCGGCCCGACGTCGTCGCGAGCTGCAGGCCACGCGCGCGCTGCTGGCCGCGCGCTTCGACGAGGGTCGCGCGTCATGAGGCTCGGTCAGCTCGCCGAGGAGACCCGCGAGGGCAGCGCGCTCGACATCACGCCGCTCATCGACATCGTCTTCATCCTGCTGATCTTCTTCGTGGTCACGACCACGTTCGTCCACGACCTCGGCATCGATGTCGAGCGCCCACAAGCCAGCACCGCGCGCGAGCAGCCCAGCGAGATCGTGCGGGTCGCGGTCAGCGAGCGCGGCGAGGTCACCGTCGATGCGCGGCCCACCAGCAGCTGGCGCATCGAGGCCGAGGTCCGCGATCGGCTCACCGGCGCGCGCGATGGCGCGGTGCTGCTGGTCGCCGACAAGGGCGTGCACGCCGAGACGCTGGTGTCGGTGATGGATGCGTGCCGGCGCGCGGGTGCGTCGTCGGTCGCACTCGCGGTGGAAGCCGGTGCCTCACCATGAGCGCGCTGCATCGCACCGTGGCCCGCGTCGCGATCGCGCTTGCGATCGGCGTGCTCGCGACCTCGTTGTCGTTGGTCGGCGTGGCCCGCATGGCGCGGGAGCGCCCCGAAGCCCCTGCGCGCGAGCCCGCCGCAGCGCTGGTGATCGAGGTCATGGCTCCACCGACGCCCGAGTCGCCGCCGGAGCTGGCGCTGCCGCAGCCGAGCCCGCAGGCCCTCGCACCGCAGCCGAGCCCGCTGCCGCAGCCCGCCCTCGAGCCGCCCGCGTTGCCGTCGCTATCGCGCGATGCCCTCGCCGGTGACGCCAGCGCGCTGCCGGGCCTCGCACTGGGGCCGGCCGGCGGCGCCGCGGGGTTGGGCGCCGCGCTGCCCGGCACCCGCCCGACCCGCGACGACGACGATGACGCACCCGACACCCCCGCGCGGCCGATCGCACGCCCGGCGCCGAGCTATCCCCGCGATGCCCAGCGAGCGGGCATCGAAGGCGCGGTGGTCGTGCGCCTGCACGTCGACGCACGCGGTCGCGTCGACGACGTCGTGGTGGTGCGCGCGACCCCACCCGAGGTCTTCGACGCCGTCGCGCTGCGAACCGCCCGCAGCTATCGCTTCGAGCCCGCGCGCAAGCACGGCCGTGCGGTCTCCAGCACCATCGAGCAACGCATCGTGTTCAGGCTCCGGCGATGACCTACGCGACCTTGCGACTGGTGATGCACATGTTCGCGGCGGCGGGCCCAGCCCACGCGCCCGACGATCCCGAGCTCGCGCAGTACGCTGCAATCGAGCGCGCGATTCGGATGGGCGCGCTCGAGGATGCCGCCGCGCGGCTGTCGACGACCACGCTCGATGCCCCCAACCGCGCGCGGCTCGAGGGTCTGCTCGCGCTCGCGCGGGGCGACGCCGCCGCGGCCGCGCGCGCGTTCACCACCGCGCTCGCGGCCCACGACGATCCACCGCTGCGACTGCACCTCGCCCAGGCCGAGCTGGCGCTCGGCCATGCCGAGGCGGCCGCGCGTGCGCTGGTGGGCACCGAGGCGCTCGCGACCACCACCGCCGCGCAGCCGCTCCTGCAGGGTCGCGTCGCGCTCGCGCTCGGCCACGACGACGATGCCTACGCAGCGTTCGTGCTCGCGGCGCGCAACTTCCCCGACGAGCCCACCGCGGTGCTCGAGCTGGTCGCACTGTGTGCCGATCGCGGGCTCGATGCCGCTGCGCGGGCGTGGGCGGGTGCTTGGCTCGCGCTGCCCGAGACCGCGATCGAGCGCACCGGCGCGCTCGTGGTGCTGTCGGCGCTCCACCGCGATCGCGCCGCACTCCCACTACTCGAGTCGATCGCCCTGCGCTTCCCCGGCGACGCCGAGGTGATCGCCCGGCTCGCGCACGCGTGGGCGGCCGCGGAGTACCACCGCACGGCCGCAGGCCTGTTCGAGCGTGCGGCCCGACGCGGCGGCGACACATGGTTCGCGGCCGCCGATCAGTACCGCATGGCCGGCGCGACCGAGCGCGCACTGGCGGCCAATGCTCGCGTGCGCGGCGACGCGACGCGGCTCGATCAGCGCGCGAGCATCCTCTTTGCCGCCGGGCGACACGCCCGCGTGGTGGCGCTCGCGCCCGCGCTCGCGCGTGCCGGTGTGAACGGCCCTGCCACGCGTCTGCGACTCGCCCACGCCCACTACGCCCTCGGTCAGTACGCGCAAGCCAGCAGCATCGCACGCGGCCTGCTGGGCGGCGCGCTCGAGGGCCCTGCGCGCGCGCTGCTGGCCGCCACCGGTCGCGTCGCGGCGGCCGACGACGCGCCGGCGTCCGACGACTCACCCCACCCCTAGCACGCCATGTTCGCGCCCTGGATCCTCGCGCTGGCACTGCCGGCCTCGGTCGACGACTGCGACGCGCAACTGCGCGGGCGCGCCATCGATGCCGCCACCGGCGAGGGCATCGCGGCCGCGCACGTGCGACTCTCGGATCGCGACGGCGAGCGCACCACCACCGCCGACGACGACGGCCGCTTCGCGTTCGAAGGCGTGTGCCGCGGCGAGCGAACCCTCGCGATCGGCCGCGCCGACTACGAGCCGCGCTCGCTGCGGGTCGCCATCGCAGCGCAGGATCCCACGCGCGAGCTCGAGGCGGTGCTCGAGCCCCGCATGGTCGATCGCGTCGACGACGTGGTGGTCGAGGCGCTCGCGCCGGCCCCCACCGAGCTGCGCGCAAGCCACAGCATCGATGGCGAGGCGCTCGCGCAGCTGCGCGGGCGCAACCTCGCCGACACGCTCGCGCGCGTGCCGGGGGTCACGGTGCTGCGCGGCAGCGGCGGTGCGCCCGGCAAGCCCATCATCCGCGGCCAGGACGAGCGACGCAGCCTGCTCATCTTCGACGGCGTGCGGCATGCCGGGCAGAAGTGGGGCCTCGACCATCCGCCCGAGATCGATCCCTTCGCGGCCGATCGCATCACCGTCATCAAGGGCCCGGGCGGCATCCGCTACGGCCCCGATGCCATCGGCGGTGTGGTGCTGGTCGAGCCCGCGCCGCTGCGCACGACGCCCGGCGTCGATGGCCAGGCCCACCTGGTGGGCGTCAGCAACGGCGTGCGCGGCACCGCGGCGCTGCGGCTCGATGGCGCCCACGCGCGCGCGCGCGGGCTGGCCTGGCGCGTCGACGGCAACATCACGCGCGGCGCCGCCATCATCACGCCGCGCTACCCGCTCGACAACACCGGCGCGCTGCAATGGAACGCCGGCGCGCGCGTGGGCTACCAGCGTCACGGCCACGAGTTCGTGGTCGCGTACCGACGCAACGTCGTGAAGAGCGGGCTGTGCACCTGCCTGCGCAACGCGACCCCCGAGGAGTTCCAGCAGGGCATCGCGTTGGGGCGGCCGGTGAACTGGCAGCTGTACTCGCGCGAGTACGCCATCGACCGCGCGTACAGCCACGCCAGCCACGACCTCGCGCTGGCCCGCGCCGTGGTCTCGCTCGGTGATGCCGGCCACCTGAGCGCGACCTACTCGCTGCAGCACAACCGCCGCCGCGAGTTCGACATCGTGCGCAGCGCGGTCGCAGGCCCGCAGTACACCTTCGTGCTCGACACCCACGGGGTCGACGTCGCCTTCGAGCGCACGCCGCAGCAGCTGAGCGCGGCGGTGTCGTCGAGCGGCACCTACGGGCTCGCCGCGTCGGTGCAGCGCAACCGCTTTCGTTCCAACCAGACGCTGGTGCCCGACTACCAGCAGCTGTACGCCGGCGTGTTCGCGGTCGAGCGCCTGGTGCTGCGCCGCGCCGAGCTGCAGCTGGGCGTGCGCTACGACGGGCTCTCGCGCGTCGCGACCCTGCGCCAACGCGACTACCTCGGGCAGGTCGCAGCCGGTCGACTGCAGCCCTCGCGCTGCGACGGCACCGCCGATGGTGGCGGCCGCTGCGGCTTCGCGTTCCACACCGGCTCCGCCTCGATCGCGACCGTGCTGCGGCCGATCCCCCGCGACGACGGCTTCGCGATCACGCTCGATCTCAGCAGCGCCGGCCGGGTGCCCGCGGTCGACGAGATGTTCTTGAACGGCAGCTCACCGTCGTTCCCGGTGCTGGGCCTGGGTGACGCGCGACTCGGGGTCGAGCGCACCTGGGGCGCCGCGCTCTCGCTGGCCTACGCCAACCGCTTCATCGCCACCGATGGCGCCGCGTGGGTGAACTGGATCGACGACTACATCTACTTCGGACCCGCGCCGGGCGGTCAGCTCACGCAGACAGTGCACGGCAGCTTCCCGCTGTTCACGTTCCGCCCAGTCGGCGCGCTCTTCTACGGTGGCGAGTACGGCGTGCGCGTGCAACCACCCAAGTGGCCGGTCGAGATCGACGGCCAGCTCGCACTGGTGCGCGCGGTCGATCTGCGCAGCCGGCAGTACCTCGTGTTCATCCCCGCCGATCGCTACCAGCTCGGCCTCACCTACCACTGGCCCGAGACCCGCCGCATCGAGCGGGGCTTCATCGGCGTGCGCGGCATGTACGTCGATCGCCAGCGTCGCTTCGATCCCGTGGCCGACTTCGCCGCGCCGCCACCGGGCTACGCCGTGCTCGGCGCCAGCGTCGGCTTCGAGGTCCCGCTCGGCCCCGAACGCCTCGCGCTCTCGCTGGTCGGCAACAACCTCACGAACACTCGCTACCGCGACTATACGAGCCTGCTGCGCTACTTCGCCGACGAACCCGGCTGGGAGCTGATGCTCCGCGCGAGCCTCTCGTTCGAGACGCTCGCGCGCCCGTCCGCCCGCCGCCGCAGGAAGACGCCGCCGTCCCGCGTCGCGACGTAGGGCCGCTCGCGGGAGGCGAGCCGTCGGCCGGGCGCGAGCCGTCAGCCGGGCGCGGCGGGATCGTCGGGCACGACCTCGGGCTCGGGGTCGCCGGTGACCTCGCAGATGAAGAAGCAGAAGTCGTAGAAGTCGCGGGGCGGCGCGCCGTTCCACGCGATCGTGCGGGTCGACCAGCTGATCGGCACCAGTAGCGTGCCACCCTCGGCCGCGCGCTCGAGCTTGAAGATGATCTCGCGGTAGCTGCCGACCTGGCGATCGACACCGCTGCCCCAGCCGTCGGGCATGTTGGCCATGCAGTAGACCTGCCCGACCTCGAGAGCGACCTCGCGGGTGTTGAGGCGGCGGTACTCGATCGTCGTGCCCTCGGGGAACTCGATCGGCAGGCCGCCCTCGCCCATCACCGATTGGTTGCGCTTGGGGTAGTACGTGCCGCGACCGTCGGCGAGGTACGTGCCGAGCTGGTACATGATGCGCTTGTACTCGGCGAGATCGGTCGCTGGGACGCCACTGGGCACGTTCGCGAGCGTCTCGAGCGGGGTCGAGAACGCATTGGGCTCGCGCTCGCGCAGGGCGATGATCGCCTGACTCCACTGCTGCGCGCGCGGAGTCGCCGGCGGCGCGGCGCCGGCGACCGGCGCGTCGAGGCCCCGGAACAACCGCGTCATCTCGCTGGCGTCGTCGGTCAGCGGATCGACGCGCTCGTCGACCCGCACCAGCGTGTACTGGTACGGCGGCAGGCTCTGCAGCACCGGCGCGGGCGTGGGCGGCGTGCCACCGGCGGGCGGCGTGCCACCAGCAGGCGGCGTGCCGCCGGCGGGCGGCGTGGCCGGCTGGGCCTGCGCGGCCACGCTGTCCGACGCTTGATAGAAGGTGTACCGCGGCGCTTGGCCGGCGAAGTACACCAGCTCGCGCTCGACGTGGATCGCGTTGCTCGGCAGGAAGAGATGATTGCCGATCAGGCTGCCTGGCCCGTTGTACCGGCGGTAGCGACCGACGGTGATCTCGAGCTCCGCCCCGACCCGTTCGCGTAGTGCCTCGAGCGACGCGTCCGGTCCTGCGGACGGACCGTCGGCCGGGCTCCCGCCGCTGCCTTGATTGCCCTGGAAGAACGCTTGGAAGAACGCGCGCATGTGCGGCGCGAGTTGATTGACGAGCTGACTCACAGCGCAGCCTCCGGCGAGAGGGGATCGATCAACAGCGTTTCGGCGCTCGACTGGACCGGGCCGATGTCGAGGTGGGTGTTGTCATTGCGGATCCACTGCAGCGAGTACTGGTACCCGGTCTCGGTGCGCTTGCGCATCGGCACCCGCCACACCAGCGGATTCGCCATCGCCGCGGCATCGCGCGCGACGAACACCTTCTCGAGGTCGGGGTCGGCCCACTCGGGCGCGCCGGGGTACTTGAGCGTCAGCCGCAGCGCCTTCATGTTCGCCGCCTGCAGGTCGGACAGGAACGTGACGCTGACCGAGAGGATGCCGTCGGCGCTGTCACCCACGACCAGCTGATCGGCGGTCGTGGTGATCCACGCCTGCTCGCGCACGGCCCCGCCGACGAAGTACGTCACCCGATAGCGGAACTCGCGGTTACCGCTCGGCGGCGGACGGAAGGCCCACGTGGCCTTGGAGAGATCGCCCTGCAGCTCGATCGCGCGGTCGGTGTCGCCGCCGGGCTGGCCGAACTGCAGCGTGACCTTCTCGTAGCGCGACAGCGGGTCGGCGAGGATGACCGTCACGCTCTTGGTGGTGTCGGCGGGCTGGTTGACCAGCACGATGCCGCTACCGCGGCGCTCGAGCGGCACCGTCTGCGTGCCGCCATCGGCGAACACGAAGGTGGCCTCGACCTTCACGGTCTGCTCGGTGCCCGGTCGCACGAGCACCGTCTGCGACGGCGCGCCTTGCTCGAGCTTGACCATGCGGCTGGCGTCGATCCGCGCGCCCGGGTCCTTGTAGATGACGTTGGCCTGGACCTGCTTGACCAGCGCCCAGTCGATCGCGCCGGCCTCGACCTGGATCGCCATCACGCTCGAGACCTCGCGCGGGTCGATGTCGAGGTTGCGCGAGGTGGTCTTGATCCACGGCGAGACCTCGTCGGCCGCGGCTGCGCCGATCGCCGCCTCGGGCACGTGGTTGAGCGTGACGCGATACTCGATCTCCTGCGTACCGCGCTCGTCGAGCCACCAGTCGAAGGTGCCGTTGGCGTCGGTCGCCGCGAGCTTGACCTCGGCGTGCTCCTTGGGGAACTGGGTGCCCTTCCAGCCGTAGCGCAGCTCGACGTTCATCGAGGAGATGCCCAGCTGCGCCAGTGGGGCCGTGGTCGTGACGGTGCCCTGGATCTTCTTGAAGAAGTCGATGTCGAGCGAGACCTCTTGGATGCGTCGCTCGAGCTGGGCAGCGGTCGCGAGCATGCGGATCTGGCCCTGCGGCGAGATCGTGCGCTGCGCGGCGCTGACCTGCTTGAGGTCGAACACGATGTCCTGTCGCTCGCGCTGCTGGATGTTCTTCAGCTGCCAGGTGGCGTGCGGTCGACCGGCGCGCTCCCACGCCGACAGCGCGGTGTCTCCGGCCGGCGGCGGCACGTCGGCCTGCGTGCGCGGCGGATCGGTCTGCGCCGACGTGGCGGTGCCCGACGGGCGCACCGCACGACCGTCGCCACCGGCCTGCGTCGGCGGATCGCCGGTGGGCGTGGGCGCGTTGCCGGTCATCGCACCGCTGACGGCCTGCTGGTTGCGCTGCTGCAGCTGCTGGAAGTTCGGCGGCGGCGCGAACAGGTCGCGCTGGTTCTGCGGCAGCACCTGGCCCGGTCGCAGGCCGGGGCTGAAGAAGCTCCACGTCGCGAGATCCTTCGCGAGCTGGATCAGCGCCTGGCGCCGGTTCTCGCGCTCGCCGGCGTCGTCGGTGTGATAGTTGATCTCGGTGATCTCGATCGCACCGCGCTTGACGAGCTCCTCCATCTCGGTGTCGACGTCGGCCTGCAGCAGCAAGCTCGAGAAGGTCGCGCGCTGACGCAGGTAGTCGTAGGTCTGATCGAAGTGGATCTTGATCTTGCACTCGTAGGCCGGCAGCAGGCCGGTGTACGTGAGCTCGTAGACCAGCACCACCGGGGTCGCACCGCCGTTGCGCAGCGCCGCGGCCATCAGCACCGCGCCGTCCTGGGAGAGCGTGCTCGAGAACACCGCGCGCTCGTCACCATAGAGGCTCGGCGTGCCGGCGGCGATCGTGCGCTCGACGAAGCCGCCGGTGCGCGCCTCGTCGGACGAGGTTGCATCGAGCAGGCTCACGCGCACGGTGCCCGACTCGACCGGTAGCGTGCTCAGTCGTGCATCGACGCCGAAGCGGCGCGACAGCTCGCCCCGCACCGTCTCGAGCTTGCCTTCGCTGACCTTCAAGTCGCAGGTCATCGCGAGGAAGCCACCTCCCAACGGGCCTTCGGCGCCCGCGTTGCGGCGATACACCAGCAACGAGAACATCGGCTCGCCCGCGGTCACCGTCAGCTGCGGTGACTCCGGGAGGTAGTAGAAGAGCGAGCGATCGTTGAAGTCGCGGAAGATGCTCAGCCCCTGCAGGCTGAGTGGTTCGTCGAGTGACAGCATGCGCGGGTGCTCCTCGAAATTCGCAGGCGAACGTAGCACGCCGCGGGGTCGACTCCGCAAGCGTGAACGGCTCCGCACACCCACTCGCGTCGCGGAGATCCACGGGCGAACGCCGGTCGGACACCGGCCCGTTGCGTCGACGTGATCGAACGGCCACCCCACGGTTTCGGCATCGGTGCGACGGACCACCGTTCGCCGTGACGCTGCGTCATCGCTGGTGGACGCAACACGGCGCGGGTATCCTGCGAGCCAATCGCGCAACGCTGCCGCGCGCACGAACAGGAGCACGCCATGGTGGACTTGATGAACGTCGAGTGGAGACGCCCCAACCAGCGGGGCGCCGACGAGCCCTTCAACTTCTGGTTCGCCGCCGATCTGTTCGACCAACTCGACTTCGCCCACACCTGGGCCGACGATCCCCGCGGTCACTTCGCGAAGTTCAGCGGCGCGAGCACGGTCAAGGTGCTGGAGGTCCTGACGGCGATCGCGGAGCACCGCTCCAACATCATGGTCCAAGGTTGGCGGCCCAACTCGTCGACCGGCCAGGTGGTGCCGGCGATGTACGACGACACGCTCGACGTCGTGAAGAACTCGCCGCGGCACTGCGGCGGCTGGCTCGGCCTGCTCCGCATCCGCATGCCGAACCCGTCGGCGCGGGTCGTCGTCGTCGATCGCCCGAGCAGTGGCGCGCAGTGGTTCGTCACCTGGCCGCCGGCGGCCGGCCGCGGCTTCCTCACGATCCTGCGGTGGTTCATGCAGAGCATCCGCATCGAGGCCAGCGCGTTCGACACCGGCAACTCGTGGGTGCCGAGCGCGAACATGCTGGCGTTCATGGCCGGGCAGAAGGCCACCGGCGGTCCGACCACGTCGGCGGGAGCGCCGACCGCGGGCTTCGAGTCGTTCTCCAACACCATCCGCGCGCTGGTCTACGAGAACGCCGACCAGCAGCTGTTGGCGTTCTACATGCGGCACCTCCGGGGCCACGGCCCGACCGAGTCCGGCACCGTGCATCACTTCAACCAGATGGTCAGCGGTTCGTCCGAGGCCGACGCCAGCGGCATTCGCAGCAACGTCGACGTCGCGCTCCACCAGGACCTGCTGGGCTTCCCGGCCGCGTGGGCGCTGACGCGCAGCTTCGGTGACTGGAGCGGTGCGATCGCCGATCACCTGCAGCACTGGCGCGTGGGCATGGGCAACCACCGCGACGGCCTGACCTGGCTGCGCAACATCGTGACGGCACGCAAGACCGAGTGGGATCGCGCCAACATCCTCGACGTCATCGGCGGCACCCGCTCGACCCAGCGCACCGTCGGTGTGACGACCGCGACGACCCTGAGCCAGACCGACACCGTGTCCCGCGAGATCAGCACGACCATCAGCGACGCGTACCGCACCGCCACCAGCGAGGCGTGGAGCCGCGCGCTGACCAACGCGCAGTCGCGGCTCGACACCATCGGCACGCGCACCACGACCGGCTCGAGCAGCACCCACGGCATGCAGTACGGCAACGACACCGCCGTCACCGTGGGGGGCGAGACGGGTGCGCTCGAGGAGCTACTGCTGGGGAAGATCACGGGCGAGGTGACGACGACGATGAAGTCACAGCTCAGCAGCCAGTTCACCCAGCACCGCGCCCTCGAGGAGTCCAACTCGACCGCGACCGGCACGAGCAGCAGCACCACCGACACCACGCAGCTCACGCGGATGCGCGAGCGCACCTATACGCTGACGAACTCGTTCCGCACCGCGGTCTCGCAAGCGATCACCACCGCCCGCACGCTGTCGACCAGCACCAGCGATGTCATCAACCTCGATGGCGACGCCAGCCGACAGGCGGCATCGGTGCGCGACGGCCTCGACGTCGCGCTGCGAGCGATCAACGACGCACTGTCGTCGCTGTAGCGACGAGGTCGGCTACCCCGGCAGCACGCGCCCGTCGTCGGCAACGCTGCCGGGCAGCTCGAGGCCCTGCGCGAGCGCGAGGATGTCCTCGCACAGCCGTCGCCGCTCGATGCGGAGCCGCTGCACGGCTATCCATCGTCGCGATCGCGTGAGCCGCACCCGCACCGCACGCCCGACCTCGCGGGCGACCCGGAGGTAGCGCACTGCGATTGCGCCACCGAGCGCGGCCAACAGCGCGAGCGTGACGCCGGCCAGCGCCGGCGTGCGCGGCAGCGCCGGGTACATCGCGTGCAGCTGCTCGTGCACCATCGCGGCGCCGAAGCCCGCGGCGACCCACGTCGCCGGGAACAACACCAACCCCACCAGCAGCTTGATGGTGGCCTCGTCCTTCTCGAGCTTGGCGCCGAGCCTGGCGATGCCCCGGAGCAGCAGCGCGGTCGGTAGGTTCACCGCATAGCCCACGACGATGAGCGGCGGCAGCAGCAGGAACACGCCGATCGCCTGCAGCACCAGCAGGATCGCCAGCCACGGCGACAGCAGCGACGGCCCGCGATCGAGATCGTAGTCCTCGAGCTGCAGCGCGCGCAGATCGGCGTCGTACTCCTCGACCCGCCGCCGCAGCGCTGCGACCTGCTCGGGGTGCGATTGCTCGAGCGCATAGTAGCCCGCACGCACCCGTGCGAAGCCCAGCACGCGCTCCTCGATGGTGGTGCGGCCGGGATCGGCATCGGCGAGCGCGGCCCGCTCGGCTCGCACCATCCTTCGCGTACGCTGCATGAGATCGTGCAGCGCCCAGTCATCGGTCGCGTGCACGACCTCGCGCAACGTCGACTCCACCAGTGCCGTCAACGCGCGCACACGCTGCTTGTCGGCCTCGGGATCCTCGTCGACCGCGGGCGTGACGTCGAGCTCCGGCGGTAGCTCGAGCGGGGCGTGGAACGCCACCAGCGCGTTGGACCGGAACATCTGCTTGCGATCGTAGTGGAGCCCGACCGGCACGATCACCGGCGGCGAAGCACCCGCGGCGGCCCGCAGCTGGCGCGCGCGGTAGTACAGCCGCGCGAAGCCGGACTTGATCTCGGTGAGGTGTGGCGCGTCGTGGCTGATGCCCTCGGGGAACAGTGCCGCGTACGAGCCCGCCGCGATCGCGGCGGCCAGCGCATCGAGGCTACGACGGTTGGCATCGCGTCGCGCGGCCTCGCGGGCGGCCTTCGCCGCGGCGGCGTCGAGCTCACCGCCGCGACGTCCGGCATCCATCGCGCGGTAGATCGGCACGGTGCCCAAGCGGCGCAGCACGAAGCCGAGCAGCGGATAGCCGAACAGGCCATGCCGCGCACCGAATACGATCTGCCGGGGGAACTGCGTGAGCACCAAGCCGGGATCGACCAGCCCGTTGGGGTGCCACGAGACCACCAGCCCGCAGCCGCCCGCAGGAATCTGTCGGCGTCCGATCACCTCGACGCGGCGGAAGAACGCCCACACGGCGACGCGCAGCAATGCGACGATCGCCCGATACAGCAGCGGCGCGCGGTCGTCGGTGGTGCTCGGGGGAGTGCTCACCCGCCGTGATCGTCGCAGATTCGCCGCGTGCGCGCGCGATCGGGGTCACGACCGACGGTGGTTCAGCCCGCGAACGGATCGTCCAGCAGCTTGTCGCGCACCGGCGCCGAGCAGCTGCCCGGGGCCTGGCCGCCGCAGAAGTCCTGCATGGCCCACGCGTCGTCGCCGGGGAAGCCCACCGCCGCCAGATCGCCGACCAGCGGCATCGCCTCCTCGCCAGCGTTGACGTACGGCGGCAACGCATCGAAGGCGGCCGCATCGTCGACCCCATCGGGGCCACAGTCCTCGTCGATGCAGGGCACCACCGAGATGCCCTCGCAGATCGCGATGGTCGCGTAGGTGGCGTGCTTCGACTGCGAGGGGAACACCACCCAGCGCGGCTCGGCCGAGCGACCGCTCGCATCGAACACCAGCTGATCGAGCTCGGCGTCGACGAAGCTGCGACCGTGATCGCTGACGGTGTTCTCGTGCGCGGCGGTGTACGCCCCAGCCATGACCACGCCGCCGGCTCCGCCGTCGGGCCACGGCGCCAGATCGAGCACGACGCGCTCGGAGTCGCCGCTGTGGGCGGTGAACGAACAGCTGCCGTAGTCCTCGCTGTACCCGAGCATCACGAACAGGCGGTGGTGATCGCCGACGGCGACCACCCGACCGACGTCGCCGATCGTCGCGGCGTCGTCGGTGAGCAGCGGCTCGGCCTCGTCGAATCGCCGCAGCGGTCGCAGCCGATCGATGACGGCATCCTCCCATGCATCGACGACACCGTCGTCGTCGAGGTCGTCACACGGGGCGCCAGCGATCGCCTGGCACTGCGCCAGCGCGGGCGGCAGGTTGCAACGCAGTGCGAGCCGGCCCTGATCGGTGAGCTCGGTGTGCACCTCGAGCACGAAGTCGCCACCGGTGCTGTCCTGCGCCCCGCTCGAGCCCGCCTCACCGCTCGTGCCGGGACCTGCGTCGCTGCCCGTGGGTGACGACGACGTCGTCGTCACCGCGGACGTGCTGCCGTCGTGGCCGGTCGCGCCCGACGAGCCGGTCGCGGCGGTGGTGTCACCGCTGTCACCGAGCGCGTCCGGCTGGCCGCAGCCACACAGCATGCCCAACGCGATCGACACCGTGCGCCGCATCTTGGTCAGGATGCCCAAACCCAGCGCAGCTGTCACGGTGAGGGGCGCCCACCGGGCACGCGATCCTCGGCGGCCCTGCGCGAGCACGGGTGATCGATCGACGTTCGGGTGCGGACACGCCCGCGTCGCCGGATTGCGTGGGCCGATGACCACGAAAGCGTCATGATCGCCGACGCGCGGGGCCGGCGACAGACCTGTCGCCGCAGCCACGCGTACAAGCGAGACCGGAGCCAAGTCGCATGCACCCATCGGGTACCCTCGTCGCGCCTCGCCCACGAAGTCTTCTGCGCCGCGCGCTGGTGGTACTCGGCGCCACCACCCTGCTCGCCGGCGGTGTCGCGCTGTTCGTGTGGAAGCCCTGGCACGTGCCGGTACCGGTCACGGCCGCGCGCATCGACGCCGAGCTCGAACTGGCCGCCGGCGAGGTGCTGCTGGTCGCGGGCGATGGCCCCGGCGAGCGACTGCTGTCGAAGACCCCGCTCGGCCAGGATGCTCGGCTGCGCACCGGTGAAGGTGCGCGCGCGTTGGTGCGGCTGTCCGACGGCACGCGTGCCTTCCTCGACGAGCAAACCGAGGTCGTGATCGGACGTGGCGTCACGATCGTGAAGGGCCGCGTGTGGATCGATGCACCACCGCTCGATCGCGGCGAGGATGCCACCGTGCACGCGCTCGGCGACGCGACGCTGACGCTCGCCGAGGGCGGCGCGAGCCTGCAGTTGCAAGACGGCGCGCGGGAGATCTACGTCGCGTCGGGCACCGCCGTCGTCACGGCCACCGGCGGGCGACGCGAGATAGCAGCGGGTGAGCGCGCCAGCATCGACGACGCCGGCGCGCCGCAGGTCGCCCCGGTCGCGTTCTGGGAGGACTGGACCGGCGGCATGGGCGATCGCTCGGCGCTCGGGCGCACGCAGTCGGTCGGGCAAGGGGCGCTGTTCGCCGTGGATCGCCAAGCCGCAGCGGGCGCGCCGGCGCTGCCACTGTCGATCCAACGGCAGACCGTGAAGGTCGCGCTCGTCGACGCACTGGCGGAGACCCTGGTGGACCAGCGCTTCTTCAACCCCAGCAATCGCCCGGTCGAAGGCTGGTACTGGTTCACGATCCCCGAGGGGGCGCAGCTGGTCGGCTTCGCGCTCGAGACCAACGGTCAGCTGGTCGAGGGCGAGATCGTCGAGCGCCACGACGCCGCACGCAAGTACGAGGCCGCGGTGCAGCGTGACAACGACCCCGCGCTACTCGAGTGGATCGACGAGCACACGGTGCGCGCACGCATCTTCCCGGTGCCCGCGCTCGGCACCCGCCGCATCGTCGTGCGCTACCAACAGCTGCTCCGCGAGTCCGAGGGCAAGCTCCGCTACGCATATCCGCTGGCCGGCCCACCCGGCAAGCACAGCCCGACCATCGAAGAGTTCGCGCTCCAGGTCGAGCTCGGCGAGCTGGCCAAGCGGTACGAGGTCTCGACGCTCGGCGAGGCGCGCGTCGAAGGCGACGGTGCGCGCGTGACCATGCGTCGCAGTGGCTACCAGCCGCGCGCCGACTTCCAGCTCGAGCTCTCGCGCAAGCCCGGCGTCGAGTTCGACACGATGCGCCTGGCGTTGCTCGATCCCGGCGGCGACCAGGGTCGCTACGCGATGCTGCGCTGGGCCCCCGATCTCGACCTCGCCCACGCCGCGGTGCCGCCCGGCGAGGTCGTGGTGGTGGTCGACACCTCCGCCGCCGGCGACAGCTCCGAGTACCTCGCGCGCGTCGCCGCGGCCGAGGCCCTGCTGCGCAGCCTGAGCGCCGGTGATCGTTTCGCGGTGATGTCGGCCGATCTCCAGGCCGAGGTGCTGTTCCCCGACGAGGGCATGAGCGAGGCCACCGACGAGGCCATCGACACCGCGCTCGAACGCCTGGCTCGACACGCGACCGGCGGCGCAACCGACCTCGGCGCGATCTTCGATGCCGCGCTCGAGCGGGTGCACGGGCTCGAACAGCCCGCGATCGTCTACATCGGCGACGGCCTCGCGACCAGCGGCGAGCGCCGCGGCGAGGCACTCATCGATCGCGTGCGACGGACGATGGCGGGCTCGCGCGCGCGGCTGTTCACCATCGGCGTCGGACGACAGATCGACGCCCCGGTGCTCGATCGCCTTGCCGAAGTCGGCGGCGGGCAGAGCCTGCGGGTCGAGAGCAACGAGCTCGCGGTCGCGCGTGCGCTCGAGCTGTCGGGCGCGCTCAAGACCCCGATCCTCACCGACCTCGTGATCGAGCTCGGCGAGGGCCTCGACGACGTCTTCACCAACACCAACGGCAAGCTCGCGCGGGGCCAGGAGCTGGTGCTGCTCGCTCGCACGCACCACGACCTCCCCAAGTCGATCCGCGTGACCGGTCGCCTCGCCGGCGAGGCGTTCGACAAGTCCTACGACGTCACCAACGACACCGGCACGATCGTGCAGGCGGTGCCCAAGCTCTGGGCCGCCGCGCACATCGATCACCTGCGCACGGACAGCCGCGGACTCGATGCGGTACGCGGACAGATCCTCTCGCTCGGGCTCGAGTACGGGCTGCTCAGCCCCTTCACCTCGTACCTCGCGCTCGACAGCGAGGCCGCGTACGCGCAGATGGGCGTGCAGCGTCGCAACCGACGCTTCGGTGGCGTCCGACTCGTCGCCGACGCGAGCATCGTGCACGGCGACGGGCCGAGCACCCGCGGCGCAGGTCTGCTGCAGGGCTTCGTCGGCGCCATGACGGCACCGCTGGGCTGCGACGCGAAGCGAGAATCCGCGGGCGCCTCGAAGAACGACGACGCGCCGTCGCCCGTCGCGGCCTCGGCTCCGCCACCGCCGGTGCCGGGCAGCCCGGGCCCGACCACGCCCGAGCCCGCGCAAACCGAGCTCGCCGCCGAGGAGGTCGCACCGGCCGCGGACGCGCCCGCGGCGAAGCTCGCCGACAGTCGAGCTGCCGAAAAGGACGGCACCGGCGACGAACCGCCGGGCGCGGTGCCGGGTGGTGTCCCCGGCGGCCGGCCGACCGGCACCACGCCCGCGACGGTCCGGCCCGCGCCCGCCAAGGCAGTCGACGACGACGAGCCCCGCGACCTCGCGGAGACCCGCAAGGTCGAGGCCGTGCGTTCCTCGATCGCGCGTCACCGCAGCGAGGCGTGCAGCGACGCCGCCGCGCAAGATCTCGCGCAGCGCAAGGTGTTGTGGCAGCGGCGACTGGCGCTCACGAGCGACGTGAGCGCGGCGCTCGAGCTGTACGAGGCCACCGCCGCCACCTGCGAGCTGCCGGGGTGGAAGGATCAACGCACGCTGCTGACGATGATCGCCGCGCGGGCTGGCTCGGAGCACGACGTGTCGTTGCTGCTGTCGCACTTCGAGGGCGACGCCGACGCCCGCAACTACCTCGCGCGTGCGCTGCTGCGTCGCATGATCGACCCGGCGCTGGTCGCCGCCGTCAACGCGGCGATGTCCGGCGTCGCGATCGACTGGCCGGCCATGGACCGCAGGCTGCGGCTCGCCACCAGCCACGCCGAGCGCCTGACGCTGCTGCGTGCCGCGCTGTCCCGCGCCCCCGGCGACCCCGAGGGCGAGCGCCGCATGCTCACCGTGCTGGCCGCGAACGGTCAGCGCGACGAGGCCATCGCGCGCGGCCGCAAGCTGCGGGAGCAGGGGTGGTTCACACCCGCGCTGGCACAGACCCTCGGCGAGCTCCTCGTCGATGCCGGACAGGTCGACGACGCACAGCGGGTGTTGTCGGAGATCGTCGAGTTCGACCCCGAGTCGATCGACAACCGCCGGCTGCTCGGCGACATCTTCCTGCGGCATGGCTGGTTCGACGGCGCCTACGAGCAGTACGACGACCTCGCGCAGCTGGTGCCCGACGACGCCGCGGTCGCAATCCGACTCGCGCGCGCGGCCGCGGGCACCGGCCGCATCGACGAGGCCCTGCGGATCCTCCGCAAGCTCGCCGCCGACGAGGGGCGCCCCGGCGCCGACGACCCCCGTCGCTTTGCACGGCTGCACGCCGCGGCCTACCTGGCACGCATGATGGCGGATACCGGCACGCCCAAGGCCAGCATCGCCGCCGAGCTGCGGCGCCTGCAGCTGTTCGACGCCCCGACCACGTGGACGCTGCTGACCTGGCATGATCTCGACGCGAGGCTCGTGCTCGCACGCGAGGACGACGTGCAGGTCGATGCGCTCGCAGCCGGCGACACCGGACTGTTCGCGCTGCAGACCAGCGGCGCGAAGGTGCCGATCGTGGTGCGACACGCCGGTGCCGATCACGGCCGCATGGTCGCGTACGATCGCGTCGTGATCGCGTTCGACGGCCGCAACTTCGAGGTCACCGTCGAGCCCGGCAACATCGGCCCCGCGGCGGCGACCCCCGACGAGCCCAAGCCCGCGACGCCGACGCGCTAACGGCGATCGCGACACCGCGGCCCGGGTGCGCGCGCGCGCACGGGCCTGCGGGCCCACGCGCGCGTGACTTCGCCAAGCGCTTCAGAATCCTTGGCAATTCGTGCTCCGTGCGTGCGGCGGCGTGCTTGCAGCCGTGGCGGGCACCATGACCAACCGCGGTCCTGTCTGGTCACGACTTCGCTTCGCACTCGCGGCGTTGCTGATCGCATGCGACGAGACCGGCAGCGACGACGACGACCCCTACGCGGTCGAAGCAATCGCCGCCAGCGCATCGAACGAGTCCTTCGAAGGTGGGGTCGACGTCGAGCTCGCCGTGGGCGACACGAACTCCACCACCCTTCCAGCGCGGCTCGGTTGGATCACCAACTGCAACACCAACTGCAAAGGACCAACACCATGCTGACCCATACACGACGCTTCGCCTCGACGCTCCCGTTGCTCGCCGTGATCGCCTGCGGATCCGACGACGATCGCGAGCAGGTCGACATGCGCGACGCCCAGATCGGCTGGACCGCCACCAACGAGGCCGCAGCAGCGGGTCACGGCGCCTTCACCTCCCAGGTCCCCGCCGGACAGGAGGGCGAGATCGTGGTCGCGTGCAGCGGCGGCGGTGAGATGCGCATCGTCGGCACCTCCAACGCCGAGGACGATGTCCAGCTCGACACCAGCTTCGATGCCTGCGTCGACGACGACGTCATCATCAACGGTGACCTCACGCTGGTGGTGTCGCTGGACGTCGACGTCGACGTCGATGACGACGGTGCCGACGACGATCACATCGCGGCCGGCATCGTGATGGACTACGATGGCAGCCTCCAGCTCGACGGACGCGTCGAGGGTAGCTGCATCGTCGACGCCGAGCTGCGCGCCAAGGCCGTGGTGTTCGAGAACTTCGCAGCGCTCGGGGTCGCGACCAGCGGCACCATCTGCGGCCACGAGGCCGACCTCGTCATCCGCGGCGAGGCCGACGACGTCGACGACGCCTGAACGGCGTCCGACGCACCGCGCAGGCCGGCCTGCGAGCTGACTAGCTGAACAGGCTCGAGATCGAGTCGCCGTGGTGGATGCGCTTGATCGCCTCCCCCAACAGGCGCCCCAGTCCGAGCACCTCGAGCCGCGAGCACGCCTCCATGCGGACGGTCTGGGGGATCGTGTCGGTCACCCAGACCTTGGTCAGCACAGAGTTGTTGATGCGCTCGATCGCCGGGCCGCTGAAGACGCCGTGGCTGGCCACCGCGTAGACCTCGGTCGCGCCGTGATCCCGCACGGCGTTGGCCGCGTTGCACAGCGTGCCGGCGGTGTCGATCATGTCGTCCACCAGGATCGCGCGCTTGTTGCGGACATCGCCGATGAGGTTCAAGACCTGGCTGACGTTCGGTCGATCGCGGCGCTTGTCGATGATCGCCAGGCCGCAGCCCAGCGCCTTCGAGTAGATCCGCGCCCGCTCGACGCCGCCGGCGTCGGGCGAGACGACCACGGTGTCGTCGCCGCGAAGGCCCTCGCGCTCGAGCTTCTCGATCAACACCGGCGATCCGAACAGATGGTCGAACGGGATGTTGAAGAAGCCCTGGATCTGGCCGGCGTGGAGGTCGACCGACAGCACCCGCGAGGCCCCGGCCGCCGACAGCAGGTCGGCCACCAGCTTGGCCGAGATCGGCGTGCGTGGCTTGACCTTGCGGTCCTGCCGGGCGTAGCCGAAGTACGGCATGATCGCGACGATGCTGCCCGCGCTCGCGCGCTTGAGCGCGTCGATCATGATCAGCATCTCCATCAAGTTGTCGTTCGGCGGCGAGCAGGTCGACTGCACGATGAAGCAGTTGACGTTGCGAACGTTCTCGCCGATCTCGACGAAGATCTCGCCGTCGGAGAAGCGCTCGACGCGAGCGTGCCCGACCGGCACACCGACGTAGGCCGCCACATCCTCGACGAGCTTGGGGTTCGAGTTTCCGCCGAAGATGCTGAGCGTCTTGTTCACGTCGAGCGCGGGGGTGAGCAGGATCTGTACTCCACTTTCACCCACGCGCGCGACCGTAGCTTCGCCCTCGGCCCGTGAGCGCGCTCCGGCGTCGCCGTGGTCCCGCGTCGCCGTGGTCCCGCGTCGCCGTGGTCCCGCGCGGCGGGGAACGTGGTTGGGGCGGTAGGATTCGAACCTACGAATGGCGGGATCAAAACCCGCTGGCTTGAACCACTTGCCGACGCCCCATCGGGTCTGCAACAAGGCGCTCGTCCTACGCGCGGCTGTCGTCGCCGAAAACGGGCGCGGGGTCTTCTAATCCCCCGGCGGCGAGCTTGTCAATGCGGTGCGATCGCGCATCGCGCGTGCGGGGCCCCCGAAGCGGCGTGGGTGGGACGTGCGATGTCCCAAGCAGCCACACGACGCGGCCAGCGACCTACCCCGTCTGCCAGGTTGCCACTCCCGCGGCCCAACGCGCAACGACTCCGGCGGCAGGCGAGCGACCTCTCCGGCAGCCAATCCGGTCACCCATCCGGTCGCCAACCCGGCCGCCGCCCCACGACGGGCCGCCTTCCGAGAGGTGACTCGTCTTGGTCCGAAACGACGTGGGGACAAGACCGCCCGCGACGTGGGATGATGCCTCGCCTCTCGCGCGAAGACGGTGCTGTCCGCAGCCTACAAGATCTGTCCGACGTGCTCGGCTCGTGCGAGCTCGGACACGAAGTACTGCGTCAACTGTGGCGGCGACATCTCGATGGTTGCGGCCGCCGAGGGCGATCCCTACGTCGGCGTCGAGCTCGAGGGCAAGTACGCCATCGAGCAGCTCATCGGCGAGGGCGCGATGGGCCGCGTGTACAAGGCCAAGCAGGTGCCGCTCGGCAAGGCCTTCGCGGTCAAGATCCTCGCACCGCACCTGATGAACGACGAGGCGAGCCACCAGCGCTTCGCCAGCGAGGCCCACAACGCAGCGAGCCTGAACCACCCGAACTGCGTCTCGATCGTCGACTACGGCCGGACCCCCGAGGGCATCACGTACATCGTGATGGAGTTCATCAAGGGGATCACGCTCGAGCGGCTGATCTCCGAGCAGTTCCCGCTCGCGCGCGAACGCATGGTCGATCTCACCCTGCAGATCCTCGCGGCGCTCAGCGAGGCGCACGGGCTCGGCATCCTGCACCGCGACCTCAAGCCCGAGAACATCCTCGTGCAGCAGCTGCGCACCCACGGCGAGCTCGCGGTCGTGCTCGACTTCGGCATCGCGAAGCTGATGGACACCGGCGCGCCGGCGCCGAAGCTGACGACCGCCGGCATGGTCTGCGGCACGCCGGAGTACATGTCGCCCGAGCAGGCCCGCGGGCAGAAGCTCGACGCGCGCTCCGACCTCTACTCCGTGGGCGTGATCCTCTACCAGATGCTGACCGGGCGGCCGCCGTTCGAGAGCAACTCGGCGGTCGAGATCCTTCACAAGCACCTGCACGAGGAGCCGATCCCACCGTCGGTGCTGCTGGGCACCGAGCCCGATCCCCTCGAGACGGTGTGCCTGCGCGCGATGCGGAAGGACCCGGCCCAGCGCTACGCATCGGCACTCGAGTTCCGCGAGGAGCTGCTCGCCGCCACCAACTCACCCAAGCCGGCCGTGGCTGCGCTGCGCTGCGAGCGTTGCGGCGGCGAGATGCGGGCCGACCATCGCTTCTGCCCGCAGTGCGGCTCGTCGGCGCCGACCCGCAACCCCGACCGCATGCGCCGTCGCGCGTCGACCCGCGGCTCGGGCATGTCGATCGCGCGCACCGGCGAGATCACGGCCGAGGTCGTGGTGCGCTCGTTCCCGCTGCCATTGGTCGGCCGTGAGCAGGCGTTCGAGCGCTCCCGCGTGATGCTGTCGCGCCCGAGCCCGGGCGTTCGCCTGCGCGTGCTCACCGGTCCGCCGGGCGTGGGCAAGACCCGCATGGCCGACGAGATCGCCTCGCTCGCGGAATCGATGGGCTGGCGTGCGCACTACGTCGGTGCCGACCCGACCGGCGCACGCACGCCGATGTGGCCGATCCGCGTGATGGTGGCGCAGCTGCTCGAGCTCGATCCGCTGGCCTGCACCACCCGCGATCTCGGTCGCGTCGCCAACCTCTCGGGTCTCGGCTTCGAGGAGCTGCCGGGCCTCGCCGAGCTGTTCGGCCTCGACGGTCCGGCCAGCGATCTCGAGTACCCCGTGCGACGTCGCGAGTGCTCGGCGAGCGCCGTGCAGGCGCTGCTGTCGGGCGGGCGCGGCCAGCCGCTGCTGCTGGTGTTCGACGACGTCGACACCTTCGACAACGCCTCGCGCGAGATCCTGCGGCGCCTCGCGGCCGCGCCGAGCAGCGCCTGCGTGCAGGTGGTCGCGACCAGCGGTGACCCGCGCACCGAGTGGCTCGGCGGCGTCATCGAACAGCTCGAGCCGCTGCCACCCGAGGCGGTCGAGCGGGTCGGCCGCCAGGCGACGCTGGATGTGAAGCCCAACTCGCAGCTGCCCGGCGAGCTCGCGCGCGTGGCCCCGCTGACGCCGCTGCGGCTCGAGCTGCACCTGCGACTGCTGGCGCAGGGCCTGCTCGCGCCGCGCCAGGCCGACGAGGTGGCGTTGGTGCGCGCGCGCATCGACCAGCTCGAGACCCCGCTCGTCCGACTGCTCGAGATCGCTGCAGTGCTGGGCGAGCGCTTCCCCGAGTCGGAGCTCGCGGAGCTCCACGAGCGCGACCGCGGCGAGCCCGGCGTCGCGTTCGACGACAGCCTGATGCAGCTGCACGTGAAGGGGCTGCTGCTGGTGATCGGCGCCGGCGAGCGAGCCTTCGCCCATCGCGTGCTGCGCGAGGTCGTGTACCAGGCAATGACGGAATCGCGGCGCCAGAGCCTGCACGCGCTGGCGGCGAACCATTCGCGCCTGGCCAAGCGACTCGTCAACCTGCGGGCGCTGCACCTGGTGCGCTCGGCCTCGCGCGAGGCCCCACGTGCGCTGCTCGAGGCCGCGAAGAAGGCCGAGGCCAGCTTCGACGACACCACCGCCGCCGAGTTCCTGCAGGCCGCGTTGGCGCTGTGCAGCAAGGTCACCGACGCCACCGAGCGCCGCGGACTCGAGCTGGAGATCGCACTGCGCAGCTGCCGGGTCATGCGCGCGCCGCAGGTGATCGACAAGGCCGTCTCCCTGCTCGACGACCTGCTCAAGCGCAACGCCGGCACCGACGCCGAGCCACGCATCCTCGCGGCGCTGGGCAAGCAGCAGCGCCGTCGCGGCCGCTACGACGACGCGACCGCGACGCTGCAGCGCGCGCTGGCGCCGACCATCGCACTGGGCGATCGCGCGGCGATGCTGGACGTGTACCGCGACCTCGGCCGGGTGTACCTGGCGCGCAAGGACGTCCAGCGGGCGATCCGCGAGCTCTCCGAGGGGCTCGACCTCGCGACCCTCGGCGAGGGACCCCGCGCCGAGATCGACGTGAGCCTGTGGCTGTACCTGTTCGAGCTGAGCGAGGCCTACCGCGCCGCGGGTCAGCACAGCGACGCGCGCAAGTGGTGCGAGCACGCGCTGCACCAGGCCGAGCGCATGGGCGATCGCCTGGGCCTGCTGCGTGGGCACGCCCAGATGGCGTGGATCCTCCGCGACCTCAAGCAGCTCGCGCTGGCCGAGCAGCACCTCGGTCGCGCCATCGAGGAGGCACGACACTTCGGTGATCGCTTGACCACCGCCGAGCTGCTCATCGAGCGCGCCCGGGCCCGCGCCGCGCGGGGACGCCTGGCGGAGGCGCACCGCTGCTGCGAAGAAGCCCTGCGGCTGGCGAGGGGCCTGCAGTGGGCGGCCGGCATCGAGCACGCCGAGCGAGCCATCGCGATGCTGCGACGCCCCGCGCAGGGCACCGGGCCAGGCACCGGTCCGGGCACCGGTCCGGGCACGTAGCTCGACGTCATCGTCGTCGTCGTCGTCGTAGCCACCACGCCGGCACCAGCCACGCGCCGTCGGTCGGCGCGGGTGCACCGGCAGCACAGCCGCAGCCGCCCGCGCCGGCATCGCTGGCGCCGGCTTCGGTGCCACCGCCGTCGCCGGTGCCGGTGTCGCCGCCACCCGTGCCGCCGCCATCGACGGTGCCGCCGTCACCACCCGAACCGCTGCCGTCGGCACCGCCCGAGCCGCCATCGTCGCCGCCGCCTTCGCTACCACCCGTGTCACCGCCGCCACCCGAGCCACACGCGTCGATCACGTCGTCGAGCGGGCCGCACGGATCCTCACCGGCACCAGCGTAGGCGCCACGGAATCCGAACCCGCCCTTGTCGGTGCCGTTGTAGTCGCGGTCGTACTCGGGCTGCGCCGCGAACTTCGACAGGTCGAGCGCCGCGCCCTCGACCGCGCCGGGCAGCGGATAGAAGTCCATCGCGCCGAGCATGGTCGCCGGTTCGGCGACGTACGCCGCGGCGTCGGCGACCGCGAGCTCGAGGTTGTCGCGCGCGTCGACGATGGTGCCGGAGATCGGTGAGCCCGCGAACACGAGGTTGCCGACCACGGCGTCGTCCTGCGTGGCCATCTGCGAGAACGAGATGCCGGTACCCGCGGCGTACACGGTGTTGTTGTAGACGTGCGCGAGCACGACCGACTTGCCCTGGTGCGACGTCACGGCCAGCGCGGGGAAGCCTGCGGCGCCGTCGATGAAGAGGTTGTCGTGGATCGCGAAGCGACCGGTGGCCTGCATCAAGGCCTCGCGCGGATTGTGGAAGAGGAGGTTGCCGTAGACGTGGTAGACGTCTTCGCTGCCAGGTCCGGCGTCGGGAAAGCCACCGATCAGCAGGTTCGGGCGATCTCCGTCGGGGCTCTCGCGGTCGTCCTTGATGAAGATGTTGTGGCGGATGATGCTCTCGTGTGGCCCCTCGGGCATGTCGGGCAGCAGCGCGTAGTCGTTCTGGTGCTTGATCTGCATGCAGTAGCCGACCGGCGAGACGACGACGTTGCGCTCGATGATGCCGGCCACGAACGGCGTGTCGCCCTCGGAGCCGCCGAGGTAGAGCCCGGTGCCCGGCTCGACGATGCGGTTGTCACGGACGATCCAGTTCCACACCGTGACCTTGGTGTTGACCCCGACGATCTGCTGCTCGCCGGTCGGGAAGCCCTGCATCACGTTGTGCTCGATCACGATGTCGTGCGACGGCGTGTCCTTGGCGTTGACCGCATCGACCGCGAGGCCCATGACGTCGATCGTCAGGTTCCGCACCGTCACGAACGAGGCGTCGTAGATCTGCACCGTGTTGCAGCACGACTCCCCCACCACCACCGCGGGCTCGCCGGACTCGGGCCCGCTGATGACGATGGGCGCGTCGGCGGTGCCGTGCAGGCCGTCGATCGTCAGCCGCGTGTACGTGCCCGCCGCCAGCTGCAGGGTGTCGCCGGGCTGCAGCGTGCCCAGCAACGCCTGGTAGTTCGAAGGGTCCGCGGGCACCACGGCCGCCGCGGCCTCGCGGTGCCACGCGGCCGCCAGCGCGAGTGCGAACAACGGAGCACGGCGGAGTGCACGGGGGGTCACGACGGTTCGGCGCATGGTCATCACGTTGCCGCACGTCGCGGCCCCATCGAGGCGTGCAGTCGCGTATCGCCGCGCAATCGGCTCAAACGGCCGGCCCTACGCGCGCACGCGTGCAGGTTTCACGCGCTCGCGCGGTGCAGCCGTGAGAACCCTCCCGGCCGCATGACCGACTCGGACGCGTCGGTGACCTCGGGGCCCTCGGGATCGGGCCGCCGGTGCGCAGCCAGCCACGGTGGATGTGGTAGCGTCCGGTCGCCCGAGCACGGCCACGAAGGATGTTCCTCGATGCGAAGCGTTAGCGCCCTGCGTCTGTCCACGATTCTCGCCACGTCGTTGGCCCTCGCGCCGATGTCGGTCCGCGCGGCCGCCCCCGCCAAGGAGACCGCGGCCGCGCCCGCGAAACCCGATGCGAAGGTCCCAGCGAAGGCGACCACCGCCAAGCCGGCCAAGGCCGCCCCGGCCGCGGCCACGCCGCCCAAGCCTGGCGAGCTGGTGACCCTGCGTCGCGAGATGAAGGGCACCACGCGAGGCCTCTCGGTCGCGATGGAGGCCAAGCACTTCGTGCTCGCCAACGGCCTGCACGTCTACGTGCTCGAAGACCACAGCCCGCCGAGCTTCTCGTTCCAGATGGTCTACAACGTCGGCTCGCGGGACGACGAGCCCGGCCGCACCGGCTTCGCGCACTTCTTCGAGCACATGATGTTCAAGGGCAGCGCGAACATCCCCGACGGCGGCCACTTCCAGAACGTGCTCGGCGTGGGCGGAAAGCTCAACGCCTTCACCAGCCAGGACGTCACGCTCTACTTCGACATCCTGCCCAGCCAGTACCTCGACATGGTGCTGTGGCTCGAGAGCGATCGCCTGCGCTCGCTGGCGATCACCGACGAGAACTTCGAGAACCAGCGCAAGGCCGTCAAGGAAGAGAAGGCCATGCGCGTGGACAACGTGCCCTACAGCAAGGCCATCCAGGATTTCTTCGCCGACGCGTGGAAGGGCACCGGCTACGGTCACCCCGGCATCGGCAGCGAGGAAGACCTCTCGGCGGCGACCACCGCCGACGTGAAGGCGTTCTTCGACAAGTACTACGTCCCCAACAACGCCGTGATGGTGCTGGTCGGTGACGTCGACGCCGCCGAGGTGCAGACCAAGGTCGAGAAGCACTTCGGCGACATCGCCCGCGGCCCCGACCGTCAGCCGTTCGCGCCGGTCGATCACACGCAGGTCAAGGTCGAGAAGCGCTTCGAGGACAAGCTCGCCCAGCAGCCGCTCTACGTGATCGGCTGGAAGACCGTGCCGGCCACCCACCCCGACCGTCACGCGGTCGAGCTGCTCATGAACATCCTCATGCGCGGGGACTCGTCGCGCATCACCAAGCAGCTGGTCGACGAGAAGAAGCTGGCCGTGGCCGCGATCGCGATGCCCTCCGAGGCCTCGGGTGGTCGCGACGCCGGCGCGGCGATGGCCGCCTTCGTGCCCGTCGAGGGCAAGTCGCTGGTCGACATCGAGACGGTCGTGAAGGCCGAGATCGACGCCGTGAAGAAGAAGGGCATCACGCGCAAGGATCTGCAGAAGGCCATCAACCAGATGACGGCCGACACCATCAAGCAGCTCTCGACCAACAACGGTCGCGGCATCCTGCTGTGCTTCGGCGCGCTGCTCGAGGGCGATCCGTTCTTCGTGCTGAGCGACACCGAGAAGTACCGCTCGGTCACGCCGGCCGACATCAAGCGCGTCGCCAACACCTACCTCACCGACAACTGGATGGTCGCCGAGATCGTGCCGGCGAAGTGAGCCACGAAGAGGCCAAGCGGAGAATCCCCATGACGACTTCCAATCCTTCGTCCATGCCCGCCGCGATCACGTCGCACCGTCGCCTCGCCCGCCTCGGCGCCTCCGCCGTGGCGCTGGCGTTCGCGCTGGGTGCGTGCGGCCCGAAGAAGACCACCACCCCCGAGCCCGTCACGACGCCCCCGGTCGCGACCACGCCCGAGCCCAAGCCCGAGCCGGTCGCCCAGACCGCGCCCGCAAAGGTCTACCCCGATCCGCCGCCGCCGTCGGAGGCCAAGCCGGTCAACTTCCCCACCGCCGCGAACTTCTCGCTGCCCAACGGCCTGCAGGTCTACGTGGTCGAGAACCACGAGCTGCCGGTGGTCTCGGTGCAGCTCTCGGTGCGCGCGGGCAGCATGGACGCCGAACAGATCGCGCCGTTCGTCTCCGCGATGCTCGGTGAGGGTACCAAGAGCCGGCCCAAGGCCAAGATCGACGAGGCCATCGAGTTCGTCGGTGCGAGCATCAGTTCCGGCAGCGGCGTGCACACCTCGGGCATCGGCTCGCGCGTGCTCAAGCCCGACCTCAAGCTCGCGCTCACGCTCATCGCCGACGAGGTCATGAACCCGGCGTTCCCCGAGGACGCGCTGAACAAGCTCAAGGCCTCCGCCAAGACCGCGCTGGGCTTCTCGAAGTCACAGCCCTCTGCGCTCGCGCAGACGCTGTTCGACATGGTCGCGTATCCCGAGGGGCACCCGTACGGCCGGCCGTTCGCGACCGAGGCCGACATCGACGCGGTCACCGTCGCCGACCTGCGCAAGTTCCACGAGACCTTCTACCGCTCGAACAACGCGTACCTCATCCTCGCCGGCGACATCACGCAGAAGGAGGCCGAGCCCCTCGTGAAGCGTGCCTTCGCGGCGTGGAAGGCGGTGCCGACCGGGCAGAGCCTGCCGACCAACCCGCTCAACCAGTACAAGACCTACGCGCTGCCCACGGAGCTCACGGTCCACCTGGTCGACCGACCCGGCTCGGCGCAGTCCGAGATCATCGTCGGCAACCTCGCGATCGCGCGCAGCCACGGTGACTGGGCCGCGCTGCAGGTCGCCAACAGCATCCTCGGCGACGACGCCGGCGGCCGGCTGTTCACCGACGTCCGCGAGAAGCGGGGCCTGACCTACGGCATCTACTCGCAGATCAGCGACGGCCAGGCGCCCGGCACCTTCGCGATCTCGACGCGCACGCGCACCAAGAGCACCGGCGAGATGCTGGCGGCGATCTTCGAGCACATCAAGCGCATGCGCAGCGAAGCGCCGAGCCAGGCCGAGTTCGACGGCGTCAGCAAGAAGCTGGTCGGTTCGTTCCCGCTCGAGATCGAGACCTCGGACCAGATCGCCGATCGTCTCGACGAGGCGCTCATGTACGAGCTACCGCTCGACTACTGGCGGACCTACCGCGATCAGCTCGCGGCGGTCGATGTGCCCGCGGTGCAGCGCGTCGCGAAGGACTACATCCACCCGATCCCGCACGTGATCGTGGTCGGCCGCGCCGACAAGGTCGAGAAGCAGATCAAGCAGGTCTTCCCGAAGGCGAAGATCGTGAAGTACGACGGCGACCTGCACACGGTCGCTGCGCCTGCGAAGTAGCGCGCGGCCGATCGCCGCCGTCGCTCGCTCGCCCGACACCGGCGCGGGTGGTCTTCCCGAACGGGACAGCCACCTCCGCCGGTGTTGTCGATTGCGCATGCTCGCTGCACCCGTGCCGGGCTCCCGTGCCGTGGCCGCATTGATGTGGACGTCCGCGGTGTCGGGGGCGGCCGGCTCGACGTTGCCCGCTACGCCGGGCCCGTGTTCCACAGCGGCTTGTCGCCCTCGTAGACGACGAGGTTGCCGTCGTCTTGCAGCACCATGTACGCGCCGGGATGGCCGTGGGTGCTGATGTGCCAGATCGGCCCGCCGTCGGTGCCGTACAGCACCAGGTTGCCGTCCTCCTGCATCACCAAACCCGAAGGCGACGTGCCGTAGGTCTTCGAGCTCCACAGCGCGACGTAGTCGACGATGCGCAGCACGATGTTGCCGTCGGTCTGTAGCTCCAGCTGGAAGCGATTGTCGCAGGAGTACAAGATCTGTCCGGGCAACATGACCTCACCCGGGACGAGCACACCACAGCCATCGACGGGCGGTGGCGGCGGCAGCTCCGGGTCTGGTGTCGGCGCTGGCGGGGGAGCTCCGTTCCCTGCGGTGCGCTGCCAGGTCGCCATGAACGGATACGGATCGACGGCGTCGCTGTCGCCCGGAGCGGCCTCGAAGTGGAGATGCTCGACCGAGGTGCCGGTCGAACCCATCAGCGCGATGACATCGCCCTTCTTGACTCGGGTCAGCCCCTGGTCGGCCTTGCGAAACGGCGTCGATTCGATGTGGCCGTAGTAGTAGCGCCAGCCGCTGTCGCCGCGGATCGAGATGCTGTTCCCGGAGAACTCGGGGGTCTCCGCGGCGGTGCGAACCACCCGGATCGTCGCATCCTCCACGGCGACGAGTGGCGCGTGGCTCTGGGCCGCAAAGCAATCGACGCCCTGGTGCGTGCGCCCGCCCGGTCGAGGATCGCCGAAGCCGTCGCCACAGGATTCCCCACGAACGTAGCCGGCGACCGGGAAGGCGTTGTTCGCGGGCGGTGCCGCGGCGATCGAGCTCGTGCCGGGTGCTCCGCCGACGGGCTCCTCGCCTTCGGCAGGCATCTCGAAGCCCGGAAAGCTGGGCTCGAGCTCGCCATCAGGCCCCAAGCCCTCGTAGCAAGCCGACAGTCCGAACGCGACCGATGCCGCAATGAGTGCCAGCTTGCAGCTGCTGACACCGTGTCTCCCCGTACCCTGGTTTCTCATGTCGTGCCCTCGGCGGTGTGACTGAACCCGCTTCCAAGAGGGGAAGTGGAACGGGCGCGCGTTCAGTTTAAGGGCGCGGTGAATTTTCTCGCGAGTCGCACGCCACGCGGCCGCTCGCCCCCGAGCACTCGCTCACGGCACGAGATCCGCGAGGCTCCGCGGCGCGACATCGAACGCGTCCTCGGTGAAGCGCAGCGGGCCGATGATCGCCGAGTAGGTCGCCCCGACGCTCGGGCTCGGCGCGTTGCCGCCGAGGAAGAGATCGTCGACGCGCACCTCGGTGGTCAGGGCGAACTCGCCGCTGCAGACCTCGGGATCGGTGACCGTCGCACTCTCGATCCGCACCAGCGCACTCTCGTAGGGCTGGGGCCCGTCGCCGGGCGCGAGCAGGGCCGACAGCGGCAAGGTCACCGGCGGCGGCAGCGTGGCGGTGCCTTCGACCACCACGTCGGCGACCGCCCCCTCGAGCACGATCTGCTCGTACGACAGCTTCGTCGCCACGCGCCCGACCACCCGCACCGCGTCGCCGATCTCGACCTGCAGCGGCGCGCTGCTGCGCACGGTGATCGCCGAGTTCTCGCCGCCCTCGGGTGACTGCACGAACACCAGGTACTCGCCGTCTTCGACCGCGACCGGCGAGGTGACCACGAGCTCGTCGAGCTCGACCAGCGTGCCGGCCGGAATGCCACCGGTGCGCACCACGAACACGGTCGCCCCGATGGGGATGTCGTCGCCCATCCCGGCGTTGGTGTCCTCGGCACCGCCGCTGGTGCCCTCGGGGCCGAGATCCCAATCGCCCTCGCCACCGTCGCACACGGTGTCCTGCGCGCCGTCGGTGGCGGTCGCGGGCCCCGTCTGGGTTGCGTCGGTACTCGTGTCCTTCGCGGTGGTGGTGGGGCTCCCATCACTCTCGCTCGAGCTCGACGAGCCGCCCGTCGGCGTTCCCGCACCCGTGTTCTCGCCGTCGGGCGACGCCGGGCTGCTGCAAGCCGCGATGGCAATGACCCACGACCCCACCCCACCCGCGACACGACACCAAGCGCGATGCATCGCAGCATCGTAGCTTCTTTCTGCGCCGAAGCGATCGACCCCGTCGAGGTCGACACTCGTAGGGTGAGGCCGACGATGGGTCGAGCCCGATGGATGGATGACGATGCGTAGACAGCTTGGATTGCGGTGTTGTGGGTGGGTTTCGGGCTTGATCTCGCTGACGGTGGCGGTGAGTGGTTGCGACGAGCGCGACGATGGCGATGCGGCGAGCGGCCCGTCGTCACCGATCGGTGCCGACTCGAACGCGGACGACCACGACACCGATGGCGCGACCGGGTCGACCGGCGAGACCGACACGAGCGAGGACAGCGGCCCCGAGGACGACGCGACCAGTGAGAGCGACCCCAGCGCGGGCAGCACCACCACTGGCCCCAGCGAGACCTGTGAGGTCCAGGGCGGCGCGCGCCCGTGCAGCGAGCCAGACGCGCAGCAGTACTGCGACGCGGGCGTGTGGGGCGAGTGCGTCGTGCCGCAATGCGATCTCGGGGCCACGGTGTCGTGCGAGTTCGGCGTCGGCCACGACACCTGCGTGCTCATCGACGCGACGCCCATGTGGCAGTGCGACGGCGACCCCGCCGCGTGTGCCTGCGAGGACGACGGCGGCACCAGCACCCCGATCGTGCTGTCCTTCGACGGCGCCGAGCCACGACTCACCGCCGGGGCCACGGCGGTCTTCGACAACGAGCTGACCGGCGATTGCCTCGCCACCGACTGGCCCACCGTCGACACGCCGTGGCTCGCCTTGGATCGCGACGGCGACGGTACCATCGTCGACGGGCGCGAGCTGTTCGGCTCCGGCACCCGCCTGCACGCCGGCGCGACGGCCCAGCACGGCTTCGCAGCGCTACGCGAGCTCGATGCCAACGGCGACGGGCGACTCACCCCCGCCGATCCACGCTTCGGCGAGCTCGTGCTGTGGTCGGACCACGACGGCGATCGCCGTGGGCTCGCCGGCGAGCTGTTGCCGCTGTCGTCGTTCGGCGTGCTCTCGATCGAGCTCGGCTATGCTCGCGCGTCACTGTGTGACACGCGTGGCAACTGCGGTGTCGAGCGAGCTTCCTTCACCTTCGTCGCGCCCGGTGGCGCGCTCCAACACGGGCAGGCGATCGACCTGCATCTGGCCTGCCAATGAACACGAACACGGCACACCCCGACGTGCGCGCGCGCCTCGGCGCCGCGATGGCAATCACCTGGCTGACGACGGCCTGCGGAACCGAAGCACCGCAGTCGCCCACCGGCACCTCCACCGATGCTTCGGCATCGGCAACATCGACCGACGCGATGTCGTCGGGCGTCGACGGCTCGACCAGCACCGGCACCAGCAGCACCGGTGTCACGACCGATGCCAGCTCGAGCAGCGGCAGCGGCAGCGACAGCGACAGCGACAGCGACAGCGGATCGACCACCGACGACGGTCTGCACGACGGCTGCTGGGATCACAGCTTCGAGGGCAGCTCCTCCAAGGAGCCGGTCGAGCCGCCGTGGGATGCGTTTACCTGCGACGGCTTGCCGACGCCGTGCAGCGCCGTCGAGCTGTCCGTGACCCGCGAGACCGGCGAGCTGACGATCGACGAGACGGCGATGACACCCGCGGAGGTCGCCGCCGCGGACGACAACGTGCGCTGCATGCTGCAGGCCCTGCGCGACGCGACGCCAGGGCAGTACACGGTAGAATGGGCAATCGACGCTGGCTTCTCGAGCTCACGCACGCACTACTACGTGCTCGACGACGGCGTCGTCGCGTCGTCCTCGGCGAGGCAGGACTTCGTCGAGTGGTACTTCGAGGCCTATCGCTCGCTGGTCGACGTGTCGACGTTCGACCCGTGCATCGACGAACCCGATCTCATCACCGCGGCATCATGCCTGGCGCCGCCGGCCGAGAAGGGGCTCAGCCTCGCGCAGGTACCCGTGCTCGACGCCGACGTGTGCATCGATGCCGTCCCGGCGTGCACGCCGTAGCGCCGGGTGGCGCGCTCCAACAACGGCAGGCGATCGACCTGCATCTGGCATGTCAATGAACACTTACACGAGAACCGAACTCATGCGCACGTACCTCGCCGCGGCGATCACATGCACTTGGCTGACGACGGCGTGCGGTACCGAACCACCGCAGTCGTCCAACACCACCAACGACACACTCACCACCGACGCCTCGGCGAGCGACTCGTCGACGAGTGACGCGAGCTCCAGCAGCGACGGCAGCTCGACCACCGACGGGCTCCACGACGGCTGCTGGGACCACAGCTTCGAGGGCACCGAGCTGGACGAACCGGTCGTGCCGCCGTGGGATGCGTTCAGCTGCGGCAGCTTGCCGACGCCGTGCGGCGACGTCGAGCTGTGGGTCACCACCACGACCGGTGAGCTGACGATCGACGAGACGGCGATGACGCCCGAAGCGACCGAGACCGCGGATACCAACACGCGCTGCATCCTGCAGGGCCTCCGTGATGCGACGCCGGGGCGGTACACCGTGCAGTGGGTCATCGACACCGGAATCTATGGCTCGATCACGCACTACTACGTCCTCGACGACGGCGTGGTGGCGTCGTCCTCGGCGAACCAGGACTTGGACGTGTCGTTCTTCGAGGCCTACCGGCCCTTGGTCGCCCCATCGACCTTCGACCCGTGCATCGACGAGCCCGATCTCATCGCTGCGGCCTCGTGCCTGTCGCCGCCCCTCGCGGAGGGATCGATCGGCTTCGCATCTGCGCCGGCGCTCGATGCCGACACGTGCATCGATGCGGTCCCGACCTGCCCGCCCTGACGGGCACGGTCCTCAGGCCCAGCGCAGCACCGGCGCCGGTGGCTTCCCGCAGCTGGGCGCCGCGACGGCGCCGGTGTCGATGCTTCGCACGGTCCGCTCGAGCATTGCCCCACGCACCCGCGCCCGCACCTGCACGCCGCCCGGGTCCGGCTGCTCGCCCTCGATGACGACGTCGTCGAAGCCGCGCAGATCGAGCTCGCTGCGCCACAGGCACTCGGCCGCCTGTGCGGCCTCGCTCAGGCACGTGCGACCGCGTAGCAACGCGACGTCGCCGAGCTCGCGACGCAGCGCCGCGTCGAGGAACGCGTCGGTGCCCGCGGCCGTCAGTCGCCCCACGCACAGGCCCTCGGGCAGCCACAGCGCGGTGGCAGCGAAGCGGTGGCCGCCCAGGTGCGTGGTCTGCCACGCCTCGAGCTCGGCGCGACGGGCCGCGACCTCGTACACCGCGACCCCGAACTTCGCACAGCAACGATCGCGCTTGCCGTTGGTGCACACGAGCAGGAGTGGCTGCGTGACCGCCTGGGCGCCGGCCGGGACCGCACCGGTGCGCAGCTGCGCGAGCGCCCCTGCGAGGTCGATGCCCGGCAGCGCGTCGAGCCCATCGAGCTGCCACCGTGCGACCCGCGGGACACCGTCGTTGCGGGTCGACGCGAGCATCACGACCACGCCGGCGGGCCCGCGTCGCGCGGCGCCGGGACGACCGATGAGCTGCAAGCGTGCGCCCGCGGTGCCCTCGATGAACGCATCGACGTGGGCGCGCACCGACGCGGACACCTGCGCGGCCTCCCAGGCCTTGCCGGCCCACGCGCCGGTGTACTCGAGCATCAGCCATGCATCGATGCCGGGGGCCGCGGTGCCGAACTGCGACTCACCCGCCGCGACCGACGAGGCCGCGCACCATGGGCTCGCGCTCGCGTCTGCATCCCCCGGTGCCATCGGCCCAAGCGTCGCCACGGCCCGAAGGTAGCAGGTCCCGATCCGGGAATCCTGCGCTGGCGTCCGCGCGATATACTGGTCGAGTTCAAATCATGTGCGGCATCGTCGGATACACCGGGCATCGTGAAGCGACTCCTCTCCTGCTCGAGGGGCTGCGACGCCTCGAGTATCGCGGCTACGACTCGGCCGGCGTCGCGGTGCTCTCGGGCGCAGGCGCACCGGCCCGCGTCGCGCGCTGCGAGGGCAAGCTGCAGCGCCTCCGCGACCTGCTCGAGCGTGAGCCGCTGGCGGGCACCTGCGGCATCGGCCACACGCGGTGGGCCACCCACGGTCGCCCGACCGAGGCCAACGCCCATCCGCATCGGCAGGGCAAGGTCAGCATCATCCACAATGGCATCATCGAGAACCATCTCGAGCTGCGCCAGCAGCTCGAGGCGGTCGGGTGCCGCTTCGGCAGCGAGACCGACAGCGAGATCTTCGCGCACCTCGTCGATCGCGAGGTCGCCGCGGGCGGTGAGCTGCGTGTCGCGGTGTCCCGCGCGCTCGCGCAGGTGCGCGGCACGTGGGCGATCTGCGTGCTGCACGACGACCACCCCCACGAGGTGGTCGCGGCCCGCCACAACGCGCCGTTGTTGCTGGGCCTGGGCGAGTCCGACAAGCCCGAGAACTTCGTCGCCTCCGACGTCGCCGCAATCCTCGAGCACACCCGCCGCGTGGTCGACCTCGAAGATGGCGACACCGCGCGCCTGACCCGCGAGAGCATCGAGGTCTACGACGCGACCGGCAAGCGCGTCGATCGCCCCGAGCGACGGGTCGACTGGAGCCCCGTCGCCGCCGAGAAGGAGGGCTTCAAGCACTTCATGCTCAAGGAGATCCACGAGCAGCCGCGCGTGATCTCCGATGCGCTCGCCGGCCGCATGTCGCCGCAGCAGGCCGAGGTGCGCCTCGACGGACTCGACCTCGACTTCACCGGCACGCAGAAGCTGCTACTGCTGGCCTGCGGCACCAGCTGGCACGCGGCGATGTGCGGCAAGTACATGCTCGAGAAGCTCGCGCGGATCCCCGTCGAGGTCGACCTCGCCAGCGAGTTCCGCTACCGCGACCCGGTGGTGCAGCCCGGCACGCTGGCGGTCGCGGTCTCGCAGTCGGGCGAGACCGCCGACACCATGGCGGCGCTGCGCGAGGCCAAGCGCCTGGGCGCGACCACACTGGCGATCTGCAACGTGGTCGGCTCGTCGATCGCCCGCGCCGCCGATCACGTGGTCTACACCCACGCCGGCCCCGAGATCAGCGTCGCCTCGACCAAGGCCTTCACCAGCCAGCTGACGATCTTCGTGCTGCTGTCGCTGCACGTCGCCAAGCGGCGCGGCACCCTCGACGACGCGGCGATCCAGCGCGCGATGATGGGCCTGTCGGCGGTGCCCGAGGCGATGAACCACCTGTTGGGCCAGCTGCCGGCGATCCGCACCATCGCCCGCCGCTACATGCACGCGCGCGACTTCCTCTACCTCGGCCGTGGGCTCGGCTTCCCGGTCGCGCTCGAGGGCGCGCTCAAGCTCAAGGAAATCTCGTACGTGCACGCCGAGGGCTACGCCTCCGGCGAGATGAAGCATGGCCCGATCGCGCTGGTCGACGAGAACCTGCCGGTGGTCGTGATCGCCCTGCGCGGCCCCGGCTACGAGAAGGTGCTCTCGAACCTCGCCGAGGTCCGCGCCCGCGGCGGCAAGATCATCGCGCTCGCGACCATGGGCGACCGCGAGATCGCCGACATGGCCGACGACGTCGTGGTCGTTCCCGACGTCGACGAGCTGCTGCAGCCGCTGCTCGCCAGCATCCCGCTGCAGCTGCTCGCGTACCACATCGCCGATCTGCGCGGCACCGACGTCGACCAGCCACGCAACCTCGCCAAGTCGGTCACCGTCGAGTGACCGACGCTACGGCGCGGCCGCGGCGGTGCCGTCGCATGCCGCCTTCACGCCCTTCGCACACGCATGGGCGCGGACTTTCTCCACGCGCGCGGGCAGCACGTCGGGCGCCTCGCCGCGCTCGAGGATCCACGCGCACGCGTCGAGGTCACCCATGCGACAGCCGACGACGCGCAGCTCGTGGAGCTGCGCCGCATCGGGCTCGCCGAAGGCGCGGTTCTCGATCATGAACGACAGCATCCCGCAGGCACGGGTGTCGTTGATCTGGCAGCCGGTGGTCAGGCTCTGCCGCAACAGATCGGTGTCGGATCGCTGCTTGCGCTCGAGCAGGCGGTCGACGAGCTGACTGCACGAGGCACCATCGCCGAGCTGGCAGGCCTTACCGAGCAGCTGGAGCGCCCGCGCGGCATCGGTCGCGGTACCGCGGCCCGCCTCGAGCGCCATCGCGAGCCAACCGCACGCCATGGCTTCGTTGGCATCGCACGCCGCGGTCAGCTGCTGCACGCCCTTGACGCTGGTGCTGGTGACGGGGCTGAGCCACAGCTCGTGGCCGAAGAATGCGCATGCGTAGGTGCTGCCGCCGGCGCAGCCCTGCTCGAGCAGGGTCATCGCACCCTCGGGGTCCTGCTTGATGCCCCGGCCGCTGAGCTTGCCGAGCGCGAGATTGATGCAGGGGTTGGCGTGACCGGGACACCCACGCTCGTAGGCCGCGAACGCGCGCGCCTCGTCGGCGCTGGTGCCCAGGCCGCTTTCGTACATGAAGCCGACGTTGGCGCACCACTGCGCGTCGCCGGCCTCGCACGCGCGCTCGAACGCGGCCAACGCCTTCACGTAGTACGTGGCGGCGAGCTCGGGATCGGCGGTGGTGTGCTCGCCACCGCCGATCATGTTGGCGAGGTTGTAGCAGCCGATGCCAGCCCCGGCCTCGCATGCGCGGCCGTGCCACTTCGCGGCCTCGACATCCGAGTGCGGGCGTCCGAGGCCGTCTTGGTAGAGCATGCCGACCATCGAGCACGCCGGCGCGTAGCCGCCCTCGCACGCACGTTGCTCGAGATCGCCGTAGCGCGCGCGGTCGTAGGTCACGCCGCGGGCGTGCAGGACGTCCTGCGCGAGGTCGTCGCAGGCGCGCGCATCGGCGGGATCGCAGGGGCTGCCCGTGCAGCGATCACAGCTCGGCGTGGGCGCAGCCGCCGGCGTCGCGGGCGACGCCACCGCGGCGGACGTGGGCGGCGACGCCTCCGCTGGCGAGCTCGCGGCCGGTGACGCCGCAACCGAAGTCGCGGGCGACGGTGGTGATGCAGGCGCGGTCGCGTCGGCGCCACACGCCATCGCGGCGATCACGACAGCGCTGATGACGTGGCGGCGATCGAGCGTGGCGCGGCGGTGTGGCATCGGCACTCGTGGGTCGCGGACCGCCGCCCGCGCGGGCGCACGGCAACGTGCCCCACGATAGAACGGGCAGCCGTCGCCGTCGACGACGGCCGCGCGGATGGACGTGCGGGGCTGGAGCCGAGCTCGAGGCGACGCCCGAGCCAGCTCCTCAGCTTGCGGCGGGCGTGGAACAGCCGGCTCATCACGGTGCCGGTCGGGCAGCCGCCCGCGGTCGCCAGCTGCTGGTAGTCGAGGCCACCGACCTCGCGCAGGATGATCGCTTCGCGATGCTCGTGGCTCAGCCGCTGCAGCCCTTCGTGCAGAGCATCGCGCAGCTCGATCGATGCCAGCGCGGCCTCGGGCGACGCGTCGGTGTGCTGCAGCGGCTCGAGCACGTCGACGTCATCGACATGATGCTCCGGCCGACGCCGGCGATGACGCTTCAGATCGCGGCAGACGTTGACGACGATGCGGTTCATCCACGTCTGCGGCTGCGCGATGCCGTTGAAGGTCGCGGCGCTGCGCTTGGCCTTCATGAAGGCCTCCTGCACCGCGTCGTCGGCGTCGTTCTCGTCGTGCAAGAACGCCCAAGCGATCGCGTACGCCCGACGTCGATAGCCGCGGTAGAGCGCGTCGAGGTCGAGCTGGTGGGAGAGCGCTGTCGGAGCTGTCGCGACCATGTGGTTTTGCTACGGGCCCCGGCCGCCGACGGATCGACGCCCTCGATCGAATCCCGACGTCTGCGAGACCACCGAGCTGGCGACGCCGGAGCCCAGCGAACCCCGCCGTGACGGACTTCGCACGCGCGTCCGATCCGTCGGCCGTCGACGCTGCGTAGCGCTGGTCGCAGGTCGCGGCACATCGCCGCCCTCGCGACAGGGGGAACCGTGGGACTGATGTGCCAGAATGCGGCCTCGTGCACGCACACCGATTCGCAGGACTTCAACGGATCGGTGCGGCCACAGATCGAAGCCTTCATCCGCGCGGTGATGGAGCACCACTTCCAAGCGACCCCCGAGGCGTGGCAACGCGACGACTCGTTCCACGCCTACTACAACTGGGGCTCGCTGTGCGGCGCCAACGATCTCGAGCGCGCGTGGCCCGAGTACCTGCGGTGGCCCGCGCCGACCATCGGCGGCCGTCGCGACGAGCCCGTGCGCACCGGTGACCGCAGCATCGCGATGGCGGCCCCACAATCCGGCCTCGGCATCCGCATTCCCTTGCCCGGCGGCTCCGTCACGCACTACGTCGATCACCGCATCAAGGCGCTGATCAACGCGACCAATCCGATGCACGTGCTGCACCCGGGCTACATCGTGCGGTGGCTGTCGGTGCGCGGGGTCATGACCGCCAGCAACACACTGGGCCGCGGCATCGGCTGGACCCCGCGCGTCAACGAGTACTTCGGCGTGCGCATCTTCTCGGAGCTCGACGAGGACGTCCGCGCGCACCTGCCCCAGCGCTGAAGCGCGATGCGGGGTCGCCCCGCACTCATCGCGCGAAGTGTCCCGACTTGCCGCCGCGCTTCTCGAGCAGCACCACGCGGTCGATGACCATGCCGCGATCGATCGCCTTGCACATGTCATAGATCGTCAGCGCCGCGATGCTGGCGCCGTGCATGGCCTCCATCTCGGGGCCGGTGCGATCGAGGGCGTCGACCCGTACGCGGACCTCGAGGCCGACCGCGTCGGCCAAGGGCGCGAACGCGACGTCGACCGCGACCACGCGCACCGGGTGGCACAGGGGGATCACACCGGCGGTCGCCTTGGTCGCCATGATGGCGGCCAGCCGCGCAACTGCCAGCACGTCACCTTTGCCGAGGGTGCCGGCGTGGATGCGTGCGAGGGTCTCGGGCGCCATCGTCACCCGCGCCGCGGCCGTGGCCGAGCGCGCGGACTCGGGCTTGTCGGTGATCGCGACCATGCGCGCGGCACCGTCCTCGTCGAAGTGCGTGAGTTCGTCGGCCATCGTGGGGCGCCCCGCGTGGGTGCGTGCGGGTTCTTCTGCGGCGCCAGCGTAACGCGAGGCCCACGCGCGTGCGCGCCCCACCTGCGACGCGCCACCGGCGACGCGCCCCACCTGCAACGCGCCCCAGGCACGCGCGGTCAGACCCTCGAAACCCGCCGCTGCGGCCGCTCCAGACCGGCCTGCGCAGCTTTCTCGCCCGCGCCGGGCGTGATACACAACCGCTCGCGTGGGCCGACTTCGGCCTCGCCCCGCGGTGCGCATGAAGATCGGCATTCCCAAGGAAATCCACGAGGGCGAGCGCCGCGTTGCGGCCACGCCCGACACCGCCAAGAAGCTGCAGAAGTTCGGATTCGAGGTGCTCATCGAGTCGGGCGCCGGCGACAACGCGAACTTCCCCGACGATGCCTACCGCGCCGCCGGCTGCGAGGTGACCTCCGACGTCAGCAAGGTCTGGCAGCAGGACATCGTCGCGAAGGTGCGTCCGCCCGAGTACCACCCCGGCACCGGCATGGACGAGACCGAGCTGCTGCGCGAGGGCGGCACGCTGATTTCTTTCCTGTGGCCCGCGCAGAACGCCGCGCTGGTGGAGCGTCTGGTCGGACGCAAGTGCAACGCGATCGCGATGGACGCGGTGCCCCGCATCAGCCGCGCGCAGAAGCTCGACGCGTTGTCGTCGATGGCGAACATCGCCGGCTACCGCGCGGTGATCGAGGCCGCCAATCACTTCGCGCGCTTCTTCACCGGCCAGATCACCGCCGCCGGCAAGGTCCCGCCCGCGAAGGTGATGGTCATCGGTGCCGGCGTCGCGGGCCTGGCCGCAATCGGAGCCGCGCGCGGCATGGGTGCCATCGTCCGCGCCTTCGACACCCGCCCGGCCGTGCGCGAGCAGGTCCAGAGCATGGGCGCCGAGTTCCTCGAGGTCACGCTCGAGGAGGACGGCGCCGGCGAGGGCGGCTACGCCAAGGAGATGTCGCCGGCGTTCATCAAGGCCGAGATGGAGCTCTTCCACGAGCAGGCCAAGGACGTCGACATCATCATCACGACCGCGCTCATCCCCGGTCGTCCGGCGCCCAAGCTGCTCGAGGCCTACCACGTCGAGGCCATGAAGCCCGGCAGCGTGATCGTCGATCTCGCCGCCGAGCAAGGCGGCAACTGCGAGCTCACCTCACCGGGCCGCGTGATCGTGCACAAGGGCGTGACCATCGTCGGTCACACCGACCTGCCGAGCCGCCTGTCGAGCGTCGCCAGCCAGCTCTACGGCACCAACATCGTCCACCTGCTCGACGACCTCGGCAAGGCCGAGAAGTTCAAGCTCGACCTCGACGACGAGGTCGTGTCGGGCGCGTTGGTGGTCAAGGACGGCGCGAACCGCTGGCCCACGCCAAAGCCCAAGATGACCTCGCCGACCGAGGGCAAGCCCAAGGAGGCCGCACCGCCGCCGAAGGCCGCCGGCGGTCACGGTCACGGCGGTGGCGGTGGGTCGGGCTCGCCGTGGCCGCTGGTCGCCGCCGGTCTCGCGCTGGTCGGCATCGGCATGGGCGCGCCGCCGTCGTTCCTCACCCACCTCACGGTGTTCGTGCTCGCGATCTTCGTCGGCTGGCAGGTGATCTGGAACGTCACGCCGGCGCTGCACACCCCGCTGATGAGCGTCACCAACGCGATCAGCGGCATCATCATCATCGGCGGCATCCTGCAGATCTCCGGCCCGCCCGGTGCTGCGACCACGATCCTCGGCGCCGCGGCGATCCTGCTCGCCACGATCAACATCGCCGGTGGCTTCCTCGTCACGCAGCGCATGCTGCAGATGTTCCGCAAGCAATAGGACGCGCCCCGTGCTCTCCAGCCTCGTCACCGTCGCCTACATCGCCGCGAGCGCGCTCTTCATCATGAGCCTCTCGGGGCTCTCGAACCAAGAGACCGCTCGGCGCGGCAACCTCTACGGCATCATCGGCATGGTGCTCGCGCTGGTCGCGACCGCAGCCGGCATCAGCGGCGGCGGCTTCGCGATGCTGCTGGGCGCGGTCGTGCCGGGCGCCGTCATCGGTGCCGTGCTCGCGGCCCGCGTCGCGATGACCTCGATGCCCGAGCTCGTCGCCGTCCTGCACAGCTTCGTCGGACTGGCCGCCGTGCTGGTCGGCTTCGGCAGCTACCTCGGTGGTGACGGCGGCGCGCCGATGAGCGCGCTCGAGCTCACCATCCACGAGGTCGAGATCTTCGTGGGCATCTTCATCGGCGCGATCACCTTCACCGGTTCGGTGATCGCGTTCGGCAAGCTGCGCGGCAGCATCAGCGGCAAGCCGCTCATGTTGCCCGCGCGCCACATGCTGAACCTCGGCATGATCACGGGTTGTGTGGTGCTCGGCTGGCAGTTCCTCGGCGCCCACGGTGCCAGCGACGGCGGCACGCCTGCCGGCCTGATGCCGCTGGTGATCATGACCGCGATCGCGGCCATCATCGGCGTGCACCTGGTCGCGGCCATCGGCGGCGCCGACATGCCGGTCGTGGTCTCGATGCTCAACAGCTACTCCGGCTGGGCTGCCAGCGCGGCCGGCTTCATGTTGAGCAACGACCTGCTCATCATCACCGGCGCGCTGGTCGGCAGCTCGGGCGCGATCCTCAGCTTCATCATGTGTCGCGCGATGAACCGCTCGTTCGTGAGCGTGATCCTGGGCGGCTTCGGCACCGGCGGCGGCACCAGCTCGAGCACCGCCAGCACGCCGCAGGGCGAGGTCCGCTCGACCACCGCCGAAGAGACGGTCGAGTCGCTGCGCGAGGCCGGCAGCATCGTCATCATCCCCGGGTACGGCATGGCGGTCGCACAGGCGCAGCACTCGCTGTCCGAGGTCGTGAAGATCCTGCGCGCCAAGGGCAAGAACGTCCGCTTCGCCATCCATCCCGTGGCCGGGCGCTTGCCGGGCCACATGAACGTGCTGTTGGCCGAGGCCAACGTGCCGTACGACATCGTGCTCGAGATGGACGAGCTCAACCACGACTTCCCCGACACCGATCTCAGCTGGGTCATCGGCGCCAACGACATCGTGAACCCGTCGGCGCAGGACGACCCCGGCAGCCCGATCGCCGGCATGCCGGTGCTCGAGTGCTGGAAGGCCGGTCGCTGCATCGTGATGAAGCGATCGATGGCATCGGGCTACGCCGGCGTCGACAACCCGCTCTTCTACAAACCCAACACCGAGATGTTGTTCGGCGACGCGAAGAAGGTCATCGACGAGATCCTCGGCAAGCTCCGGGGCTGACGACCGTGCCGGGCCACTCGCTCGGCGACGACCCGTTCGACGGCAGTGACCGCGAGCGGTGGTTGGCGTCGGACCTGCGCGCCAAGCTGCGCAAGGTGCTGCTGGCCGACGACGGCCCGGTGCTGCGCTTCGTCGGCTCGGGCGGCGAGACCACCGTCGGCATGGCCGCGTTCGCGCGGGAGGCCGCGGGCTTCCTCGCGGCGTGCCGGCAGCTGGGCCTGGGCGCGGGCGACGTGGTCGCGATCGCCTACCCCACCGGCGCGCGACCGCTGGCGGCGTGGGCCGGCGCCGTGCTCGGTGGGCTGGTGCCACTGTTCGCGCCGCCCAACGACCCCCGCGCGGCCCTGCGCGGGCCCGCCGAGGTGCGCGTGGTGGCGGGACCCGAGGCCCTGGCCGACACCATCCGTCGCCGCCCGCTGCTGTCGACGTGGGCGCCGGCGGAGCCCGAGTTCGACGACGCGGCCGCGTACACCGGCGTGCCCGCGCTGCTGCAGCGTTCGAGCGGGACCACCGGGCCGCACAAGCCGATCGCGATCGACCACCGCCGTGCGCTCGCGCAGCTGTGGGGGCTGGGCCGCGCGCTCGAGCTACGGCGCAGCGACGTGATCGCGAGCTTCCTGCCGCTGCACCACGACATGGGCCTGGTCAGCACGGTGCTGCTGCCGCTGTGCTGCGGCATCTCCCTGGTGCGGGTCGAGCCCCGGCTGTGGCGCGCCGACGCGACGCCGTGGGTGTGGTCGATCGCGCGGCACAAGGCCACGCTGGCGTGGGTGCCACCGGCCGCGCTCGCACGGCTCGTGCGTCGCGTCGCACCGGCCGACGAGCGCGCGATGGGCTCGCTGCGACAGATCGTGTGCGGTGGCGAACCACTCGGTGCCGAGGTCGTCGACGCCTTCCTCGGTCGCTTCGGCGCCGCGTGCAAGCCCGAGGTGATCGGAGCCGGCTACGGCGCGGCCGAGAACGTCGCCGCGATCACGCAGACGCCGGTTGCCCGCGGTGCACGTCGACTCACCGCCGCCCGCGATCGCCTCGCGATCGGCCGCAAGGTGGCGACACCCGAGGCGGGCGAGGCCGCGCTGACGTTGCTGTCGTGCGGCGTGCCGATCGAGGGCACCACCGTGATGGTGCTCGATGCCGATGGCCGCGAGGTCGACGACGGCGTGATCGGGCGCTTGCGGCTGGCGGGCGACTGCGTCGCACCCGGCTACCTCGGTGATGACCACGGCGCCGCGCTGGTCGACGGTGGCTTCGACACCGGCGACATCGGCCTGCGTGACGGCGGCGAGATCTTCGTGCTCGGGCGCGCCGACGAGCTCATCGAGCTCGACGGCATGCTCGTGCTCCCCCACGAGGCCGAGGCTGCGCTCGCCGATCACGACGACATCGAGCCCGGCCGCTGCGCCGCGGTGTGGAGCGAGCGCAGCGGCTTCGCAGTGCTGGTCGAGCTTCGACCCGCGCGGTTGTTCACCAGCGCCGAGCAGCTCGCGGCGTTCGTCGCCGACGTGCAGGACCGCGTCGAGGCCCGCGTCGGTCATCGACCGCGCACGGTGCGTGTGCTGCCGCAGGGCTCGCTGCTCAAGAGCTCTTCGGGCAAGACCGCACGCGCCGCCAATCGCGACGCGCTGCCTTGAGATGCGCTGCGCGCGATGCCGGCGTGCAGGATGCATCTCAGAAGTTGCAGCTCTGTTCGCAGCTGCTGCCGCTGCACGACCAGCAGCACTGGTAGCAGCCGAAGTCGTCGCAGGCGGTCTCACAGCCCGAGCACGCGTCGGGGTCGCACGACGGCGCCGGATCGCCGCCGCCACCCGATCCGCTGCAGTCGCTGACGTCGGTGCCATCCCAGCAGTAGCCGGTGCCCTCGGGCTCGTCGCACTCGCCGTCGTTGGTGTACGAGCACTCGGGTGCCTGCGCGCCGGGGTCGTCTTCGCCGAAGCAGATCATCATGTCGCGGTAGGGCGTCCAGCACTGCGTGCCGTACCAGCCCACGCAGCCGACGGCGTCGCCGCAGGCCGTGAACGCGTCGACCTCGTCCTCGCAGAACACCCACACGCTCTCCGGCGTGCGCGAGAGATCGCAGACCTGCGCGACGTCTTCGTCGCTCACCGGATCGAACTCGCTGGGGAAGCACTCGACGCTCAGGTCCATGTAGGCGCTCGCACTCGCCTCGCAGCTCGACGTGTCGGGCGTGTCGTCGCCCGGATCGTCGCTGGGGTCCTGCCCGGGATCCTCGCCACCCGGCGATGTCCCGAGGCCAACGGGGTTCGAGCCGTGGTGGTCCTCGCTACGATCCTGGTCGCAGGCAAAGACACAGAGGAGCGCGATGGCGAGCGTGCGGTGCATGCCCCCTGTGTGCTTTCGGCGCGAGAATCGATTCCTGCACAGACTCTCCGTGGCGAAGGCAATGGCCACGAGCGGTGGCCAGCACCGTCCCAATCGGGCCGCGACTGGCCACCCGACTTGGGCATCGATTGGGCAGTCGGTCGGGCAACCTCGCGGGATCGCGTGTGGCACCCAGCTTGCTCATGTGGGGGGCATGCTTCGCCACATCGCGCTCGCCCTCCCCTTCGTGTTCGGGCTCACGGTCACCACGGTCGCCGCCGCGGCCGAGTCGACCACGCAGTGCAGCGCGATGCTGGATGACGCGGAGCGGGGCCGCGACAGCCTCGATCGCCTCGAGCAGTCGCTGGTCGAGATCGACGCCGAGCGCATCGAGCTGCTCGACGCGATCGCGCTGCTCGACACCCGCATCGCGGCCGCCCGCGCCAAGGGCAGCGACGCGATGGCGCTGCGTGGCGAGCGGGACGGGCTGCTGCGGGAGGTGGAGCTCATCGATGCGCTGCGCCCCGATATCGTGGCGCAGCTCGAGGCGCTGCGCGCCAGCGTCGACGAGAGCGAGCGCGGCTACATCGCGTGCGTCGAGTCGACGATCGCCCAGCGCTGAGGAAGCCTGGGGGCCCTTCGCGCGGGTGAGCCGCGCTAGCGAACGCGGCGCTCGATCACGAGCGCGGCGCACAGGTACAGCCAGCACGCGAAGCCAGCCGCGGCGCCGACGAAGAGACCGATCACGGCGCCGATGCGCACCGCCAGGCCCATGAGCCCCAGCTCGGCCTCGGCGGCGCAGAGCCACTCGAAGCTCGGGGCGAACCCGAAGGCACCGCTCGCGCTCGCACCGAGGATGCCGAACGAAGCGATCGCGAGCGAGGCCGCCATCGCCGAGACCCCGAGGTGCTCGACCCGACCCAGGCGAAACGGCCGGTCCCACAGCTGCGGCGCCCACAGGGTCACGAAGGTGGTGCTGCCGACCAAGATCGAGAACACGAGGTTGGCCGTGCCGGCGTAGGGCGCGTGCAGCGAGCCGAACCCGACGATGCCCACCACCGCGGGCACCAACGCGCCCGCCAGACCACCCAGGGCCCCGAACGCGGTCATCCGAAGTGCACCCACGCGCCGCGAGCCCCCGCCGGTGCGCACCGCCAGCGCGGTCGCGGCCGCAATGCCGAGCGCGCCGGCGATGCCCGAGCCGACCGCGTAGGCGAGGATCACCAGGGCCATCGAATCCCATGGCAGCTGCTCGGCACCCGGCAATGCGGCGTAGTTCCAGGTCGCGAGGCCCGCACCCAGCAGGCAGGACGCGGCCCCCGCCCACGCGGCTCGGAGGATCCAACTCGGGCGCTGCGTCACGGCCATGCTCGAACCCGCTTCCTTTCGTGCAACGCGGGGCGACGGCGCCGCTTGCAGCCGGAGCCTGAACGCACGGGCCCGCGGGCTCGATCTACGCCGCGGGGTCGATCCACGCCAACAGCCGCTCGGCCACCGGCGCGGGCAGCTCGATGCCCGGCTGCGTCACCGCGGGGCTCATCTCGCCGTGGAAGTCGGAGCCGCCGGTCGCGACCAGATCGTGCGACCGACACAGCCGCAGCCACGACTCGCTCTCGGCCCGCCCGTACGCGCCGTAGTAGGCCTCGAGGCCCTCCAGCCCGAGCTCGCGATGCTGCACGATCAGCGCCTTGACCTGATCGAAGTCGCCGTAGACATGGGGGTGGGCCATGCTCGCGCGCGCCCCGGCGGCAAGCCCGAGCGCGAGCCCGTCGGCGACCGAAAGCCGCTCGAGCGGCACGTCGGCCGGACCGCCGTCCCGCAGGTAGCGGGTGAAGGCCTCCTGCGGGGTCGCGACGACGCCCTTGCGGACCAGCGCACGCGCGACGTCGGGTCGCCCGGGCGTGCGTCCGTGGGTCTGGGACAACAGCGAGTCCGCATCGATCTCGATGCCGAGCTTGGCCAGCCGCACGCAGATGCGCCGCAGCCGATCACTGCGCTCGGCGTGGATGCGATCGAGCCGCTCCTGCAGCGCGTCGAGTCCTGCGCCTTCGCGCAGGCCGTAGAGCAGCACGTGCACGGTGCGACCGTTCTCGCGACAGCTGAGCTCGAGGCCTCGCAGCACGCGAGTGCCGTCGGCCGCGAGCTCGCCGGCGGTCGCCGCGTAGCCGGCACAGGTGTCATGATCGGTGAGGCAGAACAGCGTGACGCCCGTCTGCGCGGCCCGACGCGCGACCTCGGCGGCCGCGAACGAGCCGTCGGAGTGGGTGCTGTGGCAGTGCAGCTCGACGCGCATGCGGGGCCCCTTCAGATGAGCGCGAACCGCAGGCCGCGATCGCGCACGACCAGCGTGGTCGCACCACAGTGACGCAGCGCCTCGACGAGGATCGTCAGGCCCGCGACGATCACATCGCCGCGCCCGCGACCGAGGATCGGCCGCGCGATGCGAGCTTCGAGTCGCTCCCGCGCCAGGACATCGCGCAGGTCCACGACCTCCGCCAGCGACAGCTCGCAGCCGTCGACGCGCTCGCGATCGTAGCGCTCGAGGCCGAGGTGCAGCGCGGCCGCGCTGGTGACCGTGCCGGCGAGGCCATGCAGACGCGGCAGGGGCTCGACCGCCTGGCTCGCGAGCTGCTCGCGCGCGGCCAGCTCCATCGCCGCCAGCTCGTCGGGCGCCGGCGGGTCGTTCCGCACGAAGCGCTCGGTCAGCCGCACCGAGCCGATCGGATGCGAGCGACGCTGGAGGATCTGCGGGCCGGCCCCGACGATCAGCTCGGTGGAGCCGCCGCCGATGTCGAGTACGTGCAGTGGCCCGGCCCCGCCCTCGTCGGCGACGGAGCGGTACGAGAGCTCGGCCTCCTCGTCACCGCTGATGCAGCGGATCGACTGGCCGAGCGCACGGGCGGCGGGCACGAGGAACGCCTCGGTATCCGACGCCATGCGCAGCCCCTCGGTCGCGACCGCGACCACCTCGGCGCCGTGGCTGCGCGCGAGCACGGCATACTCCGCGAGCACGGCGACGGTGCGCTCGATGGCCTCGGGTCGCAGCCGACCGCTGGCGGCGACGCCCTCACCCAGTCGTGTGATGCGCGCGAGATCCTCGACGACCTCGACGCGACCATCGGCACCCCGCGTGCCCACCAACATGAGCACGGTGTTGGTGCCGATGTCGATCGCAGCCCTCAAAGCGCGCGCGGGCCCCAGTCGGGGGTCGTGCCGGCCTTCATCACCGGGATCTGATTGTTGCCGTCCTCGTTGGCGATGACGATGCCGCCGGACGACGAGTTGAACGAGATCAGGCGACCGTCGGGCGCGTAGCTGGGGTCGGTGTGGCGACCGCCGCCCTGGGTGATGCGCTTGAGCTGCCCCGACTTCACGTTGACGGCGAAGATGTCGAAGTTGCTGCCCTCGCGGCCGGCGTAGGCGACCCAGCTGGCGTACTCACCCTCCCCGGGGCTCCAGTCGGGCGTCTGGTTGTATTCGCCCTTCTTGGACAGACGCGAGGCCGAGCCGCCCGCCGAGGTCATGCGGAAGATCTGCGGGCCACCGGCGCGGCTCGACACGAAGGCGAGCTGGTTGCCGGCCGGGCTCCACGACGGCGAGCCATCGATCGCGGCGTTGTTGGTGAGGCGCGACTTGATGCCGCCGCCCTGGTCGATCAGATAGATCTCGCTGTTGCCGTCCTTCGACAGCGTCAGCGCGATGGTGCCGCCCTGCGGGCTCATCACGCCGCCGAGGTTGAGGCCCGGCTGCTTGCTGATGCGCGTGGGCTCGCCGCCGCTGCTGATCCACAGGTCGGGGTTGCGCTTGGCGTAGCTGGTGAAGACCACCTGCCCGCTGGGGCCGATCGACGGCAGGATGTTGAGTGAGCGGTTGTTGGTGATGCCAGCGACGTTGCCGCCGTCCATCTCCATCGTGAACACGTTCTTGCTCACCTCGGGGCTACGACGCGTGCGCACGAATGCGATGCGTGATCCGAACACCCCGGGCGTGCCGGTGTAGTACTTGATCACTTCGTTCATGAACTTGTGCGCGGCCTTGCGCTTGTCGCCACCGGGGAAGCCGAGCGAGAGCACGGGCTTGTTGCCCTTGGCGAGGTCGTACAGCTGAAACTTGATCTGACCGCCGACGTCGGCGTTCTTGATCACCGCCTGCGCGCCGACGGCGTTCCACTGGTCACGGTCGAAGCCCGTCTCCTTGATGAGCGCCGCGGGGATCGACTTGCGGTCGATGACGTGGAAGCCGGCGGAGAGCTCGGCGTCGCGCCGGATGACCTCGCCGACCTCGTCGCCGGCCGGCACCCCGAGCTCGAGCAGCACCACGCCACTGCCACCGACATGCTGGGGCTCGTCGGGCGCGGCGTTGACGGTGGCAACGTCCTGGCCAGCCCAGTAGGCGCCGAGTGCGAGCAGCGAGATGAGCGTCGTGGTGCCGAGCAGAGTTCGCTTCATGGTCTTGGCCTCGAGAGGAATCGGGCGTGAGCATAGCCAGGCCAGCTCGATTCCGAAAGGGCCGACGGGCCCCCCGCGGGGATTATTTAGGCCGCAATCCAACCGCTTACGCGGGCGTTGTTGGCTTTGCACCGTCGACGTGACCGGGTCGCACACGATCCGATCGGCGCACGATGTCGGTGGGGCAGAGTTGGGCGGCGCTGCGCGAGCGCGCGGGCGCGTCAGCGCGTCGCGGAGTTCACCAGGGCTGCGAGGACGACCACACGAACGTGTAGCGGATCTTCGCGCAGCGCGTAGGCATCTGTGCGGCCAGCTCCGCGGGGATCGGAGGGAACTGCAGCCGACCCACCGCCAGCACCACCGCGTCGACGACGTCGACCGAAGCGCTGCCGCCCTTGCGGGTGACATCGTCGATCGTGCCGTCCTTGCACACGCTGATCTGGAAGCGGACGTCGCCCTCACCAACCTTGCGTGCGAAGCCCTGCACCTTCATGCCCGCCATGACCTCGAGCACCGCGGTCGCCCACGGGTCGCCATCGCGGGTGAGATCGTCCCAGCCACCCGGCTCGCCGAACGGCCGCCCGCGTCGCTGCGGCGGCCCCGGCAGGTTGCCACCGCCGCCACTGCCACCGTGTGGCGCCGGCGTCGGGTGGGCGCCACGCGTACGGGGCTTCGGCTCTGGCTTGGCGGGCGCATCGACGTCGGTGGATACCGCCGGCTTCGCGGGCTCGGGCGTCGCGGGCTCCGTCGGAGCCGGCGCGTCGACGAGCGCTGGCGCGTCGACGAGCGCTGGCGCGTCGACGAGCGCTGGCGCGTCCGGGGCCGCGGCCGCGCCCCGATCGGCAGTCGCATCACCGATTCGCGCGATGGTGCCGGGCAGGAACTCGAGCTCGTCGAGGCCGGCATCCTCGCTCGCGCGCGCCGGGGCCGACGACTGCAGCACCACGGCGAACAGCGCAGCGACCGAGATCACCCCGGCCACCCCGCCTGCGCTCGCCCAACGGTTGCTCGCATTCGGCGTGCGGCTCGGCATCCCGCTCACTTCACCTTGGTGGCGGTCCAGACGAACGTGTACTTGATCTTCGCGCACTTGCTGCCCATCGAGTCGGCGACCTTCTTGGGCGGCTTGGGGATCTCGAGCTGCTCGAGCGCGAGGCGTACGGCGGCCTTGCCGTCTTCGGGCAGGCTACCGCCCTTGTTGAGGACCTCCTCGATCGTGCCGTCCTTGCAGATCTTGAGCTGGAACTTGTAGTCGCCGTTCTTGGCCTTGGCGGCGTAGGCCCCGACCTTGAGGTGGTTGAGCGCCTTCATCACCTCGGTCGCCCACGGATCACCATCGCGGGTGAGGTCGTCCCAACCATCCGGATCACCGAAGGGGTCGCCCTGATCCTGCTGCACGGTCGGCAGGTCGTTCTGGTAGGGCGTGTTCGAGTGCGTCGGCGTCTTGCTGGTGGGGAGCTTCTTGTCCTTGTTGTCCTTGACGGTCGGCTTGTCCTTCGAGATGTCCTTGGGCTTCTCCTTCGGAGGCTCGGTGGGGACAGCCTTCTCGTCGGTGGTGACCGAGTCCTTCACCGGCTCCTCTTCGACCGGATCGGGCGCGCGGGTCTCCTGCACGATGATCTTCTGCGGCAGCTCCTTCTCGTCGATCTTCTGACCGAGCTTGGCGAGCGTGCCGGGCGTGAAGTCGATCTCGAACGCGTCGTCCTCCTCCTCGGCGGACTCGTCGCCGGCGGCGTTCGCCACCGCGGAGCCACCCAGGAACAGCGCGAGCGAGGTCAGCGCGAGACCGCCGACGCCACCGACGAACGCCAGCGGGTTGCGCAACAGATCGCGGAAGTCGCGGCCCACGCTGAGAAACAGCGCGCCCAGGGGATTGCCCGAATCGACGTTGGAACGGCTCATGTCATCCCCCTCGAAGCGCCTTCGTATCGGGCTTCGCGACGAAGCCCACCGACGAGATCTGCGCCTGCTTCAGTGCCACCAGGACATCAACGATCTTGTCGAACGGTACGTTCTGATCGCCCTGGAGAAAAACCATCCCGTCGGCCTGCAGCTTGGCGTTCGCGGCGAGTTCCTGCTGCATTTGCGCTGGATCCTCGGAGAGCGGCAGCGGGCCCAAGAACACGTGTCCCACCTTGTCCACGGAGATGACGCTGTAGAGGAAGTCTTCTTCAGACATCTTCTTGCCGCGTCCGGCCGGGATGTCCACGTCGTGGCCCTCGGGGCCCATCATCGGGGTCGCGACCATGAAGATGATGAGCAGGCACAGCATGACGTCGACCAGGGGTGTGACGTTGATCGCCGACATCGGCGCGTCGTCGCCATGGCCCGGGTCGTTGTTGATGATGCTCGACATGCCGTGGGTGCGCCCCTCGATGTCTAGAAGAAGTGCCGCTTCACGATGTTCATGAAGTCGTTGCCGAAGTTCTGCATCTCGGCGCCGAGCACCTTGAGACGGCGCTGGAAGTAGTTGTAGAGCACGACCGCAGGCACGGCGCTGGCGAGCGCGAGCGCGGTGGCGATGAGCGCCTCGGCGATGGGGCCGGCAACCGACGCGAGGTCGGCCTTGCCGGCCTCCGAGATCTTCGCGAAGGCGTCCATGATGCCCCAGACGGTGCCGAACAGCCCGACGAACGGGGCGGCGGAGCCGGTGGTGGCGAGGAACGGCAGCAGGTTCTCGAGCTTGGTCTGCTCGCTGGTGCGGGCACGGGCGAGGGCGCGCTCGACGTTGTCGGAGTCGCCCATCTTCTCGTGCATGCTGGTGTCGCCCTGCTGCTGCGCGGCGGCGGCGGCCTTCTTGACCTTCGAGAGCTCGATGTAGCCGGCGCGGAACATGGCCGCGATCGGGCTGTACTTGAGCTGCTCGGCGACCCGATAGATGTCGTCGAGCCGCTTGCTGTCCCAGAACTTGTTGAGGAACGTGATCGACTGCGCCTGCGCCATCGAGACGTGGATGAGCTTGTAGAACACCACGAAGACCGTCAGCGCGACGAACAGGAACAGGATGATGACGACCCCGAGAACGACGCCCTTGGAGTGCGTGATGAGCTCGACGTAGTTCAGCTCGGCGAGCAGGGTTCCCAGCGAAACGGGAAGCGGCGGCAGTTGCGGCGGGGTCACGATGGCTCGCAGGCTACCACGGCGGCATCGGGCCCCTCAAACCCTCAGCCGTGGCAAAGCGGCCCGCAGCCGCCGTCGGCGTGACCGGCCCCACCCCATCCCCATCCCATGCCATGCGCGGCCGCGGATGTTCACCGGCGCGGCTCGTTTCGGCCGGCGAGCGGGCGCGCGCTCGGCCTTGCTATGCTGCGCGCCCGGAGCGATGCCAGTGGCACCCGAGCAGCATGACTCCAGCGCGCCTGCCCGCCGGCGCGGGTGCGCCGTGCTGCCGCTGCTGCTGTGCGCGTGTCAGGCCGGTGGCGTGGTCGAGCTCAACTGGGCGTTCGTCGATCGCGACGGCGACCCGATCTTTCCCGGTGGTTTGTTCACACCGCAGCTGCGCGACGCCTGCGACATGCCGGCGCGTCGCGGCACCGCCTCGGCGAAGATCGATCTCGGCGTGGAGCTCGCGATCTGCGACGTCGACTGCGCCGGCGACTGCGAGGGCGACTGTCGCATCGCGGAGCCGGAGCGCTTCGCCTGTGACGTGGCGAGGACGACCCTCAACGACGTCCCGGCGTCGTCGCAGCCGTACCTGTTCGTGCTGCGGGCGGTCATCACCGGCGCGGGCGACCCCTGCGTCGCGCCGCCGCCGAGCTGCATCGCGGTGCCGGGCCCGCGCGAGCGCTCGGTGGCCCAGGGCCAGGTGACCGATCTGCAGGTGTTCCAGATCGCCGTCGACATCGATCGCGGCGGTGACGACACGCTCGACTTGGAGGCCTGTGGCTGTGGCTGACCGCCTGCGACTGCCGACGCCCTTGCTGCTGCTCGCGCTGACGGGCGCGTGCGTCTTCCCGAGCGACAACCCCACCGGCATCGAGTTCTCGTGGCTGTTCAAGGAGCACGAGGCCAGCGACGGCGACGCCGGACGACGCGTGCGGACCTGCGAAGGCGTGCACGCCGAGACGATGGCGGCCGAGCTGCAGGACACCGGCGATCCGGGCCGCCACGGCGTGTTCCGCTTCGTCTGCGAGGACGGCTTCCAGACCGCCAACGACCTCGCGCGCACCGCCTCGGAGGCGTTCGTCGAGCTGCACCCCCGCGACTACGAGGTGACGCTGTCGGTCGACGACGCCGGCGATCACGAGGTGCTCGCGCAGCGGACCGTCGACGTGCTCGCGCGCGCCGTGACGCTGGAGCTGTGGGAGCTGGCGCGCGCGCCGATCACCTGGACGCTCGACCTGCAGCACGCCGACGCGTGCGGCGACGTCGGCGTCGCGCTGTACTACGACGACCCCGTGCGCGACCTCGCGGAACCCGAGCTCGACGACGAGGGCGCGGCGGTCCCGCTGCTGTACCGCACCACGCTGCGCTCCGATCGCGGGCTCGATCTCACCGGCGAGGCCGGTAGCTGTGAGTCCCGCGGGGGTCTGCACCGCTTCGAGGCCTTCGACGCCGGGCGCTACCGCCTCGAGCGCACCGTCGACGGCGCCAGCTGCAGCGTTGTGCTCGATCTACGCGAGACCGGCACCACGGTGGTGGATCTGTCCAGCGGGTGCGGCTAGCCGCGCCGCGATCGCGCCACGCGGGCCCTCGCGTCCCGACACCGATGCATCGCCCGCGCTCGCCTGCTAAGGTCCGCCGGGCATGACGCGGCTTCCTCGCAGCACCGCCTCGCGCGTCGCCCTTGCCGGGCTGGCGCTGGTCGGTGGGTTCGGCTGCAACCAGACCGCATCGTTCCGTCTGCGCTGGCAGATCGAAGCCCGCGACGGCGAGCTGCTGCCGGTGACCGATCCGCTGCAGTGCAGCGAGTTCGGTATGAACACCATGCGCGTCCTCGTGACCGACCCGGCCGGGCTGGTCGCGTTCGATGACGTGCTGCCGTGCTTCGCCCACGGCTTCGCCAACCCCGAGCGCATGTTCGAGGGCCCCGAGCTCGACGCCGGTCACTACATCGTCGAGGTGCGCGGGCTCCAGCGCGACCTCCAGCCCTGGGAGGACGCACCGCTGGATCCGACCTCGACGCAGTTCTGCAGCGGCGCCGCCGCGACCATCGCGTGCAACGAAGTCGACGTCGCGTGTGACTGCCAGCAGTTCGACGCCGAGAAGGACGTGACCGTCACCCTCGACCCGTTCGTGTTGACGGCGCCCCGCGAGTGCATCGACGGCATCGACAACGACCGCGACGGCCTGGTCGACGACGAGGACGCGGCCTGCGGCATCGACGGCCTCGCGTCCGAGTCGCTCGAAGTCAGCGCCGTGCAGTTCCGTGCGGTGCTCAGCCTGTTCGACGGCAACCCGCGCATGACCTGCGAGGGCGTGCGGCTCATCGACCTGCGCGCACGCGTGTGCCGGCTCGATGATCTCGGCGACGACGGAGCCTGCGACGACACGTCGGCCGTCACGCTCGATCCGGTGCCGTGCCGGCTCGGTGAGCCCAGCTTCTTCGCGACCACGTTGGGTGAAGGCGAGTGGGTGCTCGAGCTCACCGGTCGCGGCCCCGGCGGCACGCTCACCACCGTCCCCGCGACGTTCCCCTTCACGCTGCAGCCTGGGCCCGGCGCATTCGTGCCCATCGCGGTCGACTTCCCGGCCGCGGCGTTCGAGCCCGCGATCGAGGCGGCCGCCGCCTTCGCCCTCGAGTTCGCCCGCGGCGACGCCGAGTCCACCGCGACGCGCACCTGCCTGCCCCCGGTCGACGGCGGCACGCTCGCGATCGCCGACCTCGTCCTCGAGCTCCGCGACGCCCACGGTGGGCCGTTGCCGAGCCCCGCCTCGCTGTCCGACGGCACGGTCCTCGACGGCACGCCGATCCCGTGCCCGAGCGCCATCGTCCGCACCGCCGCGTTGTCGTGGGGCGGCTTCAGCCTGCGCGCGCAGGCCCGCGCTGCCGACGGCACGGTCTGCTTCTCGACCGACACCCCCGATGGTGGCGGCGCGCCGCTGGTGCTGGCGCCGGGGTCTTCGGCCGTCTCGCTGGTGATCCCGCGCGTGCTCGACGAGAACGGCCTTCCGCCCGCTGCGTGCCGCGACTGCACCACCGACGTCCAGTGCGGCGACGGCACGTGCGTCGACGGCCTGTGCGAGTGAGCGCAACGCAGGTGGCCGTCACGGCTCGGTGCCGGGCACCAGCCCGATCTCGCCGCTGACATCGGTGCGCTGCAGCTCGCGCTCGGCCAGCTCACGCTGGGACAGCTCTTCGTGCATGCGCTGCGCCTCGGCGTTGACCGCCGACAGCAGGCCCGACTTGCGGTTGTAGTTGATCGCGGTGTCGAGGTCCTTGCGCTTGAACGCGCTGTAGCGCTCGAGGAAATCGAGCCGCTCCTCCATGCGGCGCTTGTGGATGCGCCGCATGTCGTCGGGGCCATCGAGCACGTGCGGCACCATGATCATGAGCAGGTTGACCTTCTCCTTCTGCTTCTTGCGCGACTTGAAGGCCCACCCGAGCAGCGGGATCTTCGACAACCCCGGCACGCCCGAGGTGTTGTCGCGCTCGACCTCCTTCATCAGGCCGCCGAGCACCAGCGGCTGGCCGTCGTGTGCGAGCACCTGCTCGAGCTTGAGCTTGCGCTTGGTGGTGCTGACGCCGAGGCCGGTGGCTTCGACGAAGTTCTCGTTGTCGAGCTCGACGTCGAGCGAGAGGCTCTTGCCGTCGTTGACGTGGGGCGTGACCTTGAGGCTGAGCTTGATGTCGCGCTGTTGGATCTGCGTGCCGGGCACGAACTGACTGGCGCCGGTGCTGGTCGTGCCGGGGGTGTACGCGATGTTGCCGGGCACCGGCTTCTGATCGCCGACCTCGATCAAGGCCTCGCGGTTGTCGGCGGTGTAGATGTGCGGTTCGGCCACGACGTTGACGTCGTTGTCGGTCTGCAGGGCCTGGATGACCACGCCAAAGGCGGGCACGTCGGTGCCGAACAGCGCCGAGCTACCGGGGATCGCGGGCCCGATGATGCCCGCGGCGAGCCCCGAGAGCACCGACGGATCGAGCAGCACCGAGTTGTGCGTGGAGCTCGGAGCCGAGGCCGCGAACGCGACCGCATCGCCACTGGCGCTGCCGCTGCTGACGCTGGTCGTGCTGCCGAAGTGCGCGCCTGCGCCAGCGCTGACCAGACGCTCGACCGTCAGCTCGAGCAGGTAGACCTCGATGTACACCTGCCGGCGCTCGACATCGAGGCCGCGGATGATCGGCTCGAGCGTGAGGAAATCGGCCGCGGTCGCATAGATCACCAGCGATCGCGTTGCCGGATCGGCGGTCACGCGGATGTCGGCGCCGAAGCTCGGCACGCTGCCGGCGCTCGCAGCCGCGCCGCCCTTGCCGGCCGGCTTGTCCTTGCCCGCGCTCGCGGCCGCCGACGCCAACGCCGTGAGCACGTCGGCGACCTCGGCGGGATCGGCGTTGGACAGCGGCACCAGGTGGAAGCGGGCGGCGCCGCCGGAGAGCGGCACGTCGAGTCGCTCGATCAACCTCGCGATGGTCACGTAGTCGGCCGGTCGCGCGACGATGACCAGCGCCTGCGTGTGCTGGTCCACCAGCACGCGCGAAGCGGTGGCGGCCTGCTCGGCGCCCGCGACCGGCTCGCTGGCGGCGGCCGCCGCCGGGGCCTTGCTGCTGCCTCGCGGCGTGGCGGCGGTGCTGGGCTTGCCGGTGGTCGCGGCGGTGCCACCGGTCGGCACGCCGAACACGTCCCGCACGACCGTTGCGATCGCCTCGGGATCGGCATGACGCAGCTGGTGGAAGTAGATGCGCTCGGTCGGCGCAGCGGCGCGATCGACCTCCTCGAGCAGCCGCAACATCCGCGCGAGATTGGTGCCGGTGTCGGTGACGAGCAGGAGCTCGCCGACCACGTCGACGCGCCCGGGCTTGGTCTTGAGGCTGTCGAGCAGGCTCCGCAGCTGCTCGGGCGCGGCCGCCTTCACGCGGTAGAGCTGGGTGACGTAGCGGTCGGTCGCGGGTGCCTGCGTGTCGGTGCCGTACAGCGGCAGCGCGTGGTTGGCGGCGTCGGCACTCTCGACGATCTTGTAGAAGTCGCCCGCGCCCTCGACCGTGAGCCCCATGGTCTGCAGCGCGGCGTGGAAGGCCGCGAACGCCTCCTGCATCGTGACCGGCTCGGGCGCGAGGATGGTGGCCTTGCCGCCACGGACCTTGGGCTCCCAGATGAACTTCTGACAGCTCACGCTGCTCATCCAGTGCACGAGGTCGGTGAGCTCGGCCTCCTTCGGCAGCGTGATGCGGAAGCGTTCGTTGCCGACGTGCTTCTCGCAGCGGTCGAAGCCGGCCGGCATCCCGTCGGCGGGCCCCATCGAGGGCGCGAGCGAGGGCGCGAGCGAGGGCGCGAGCGCGGGCGCCTCATCGATGGCAGCCACCGCCGGGGGTGCGGCGACGCCGGTGCGCGGCCACGCGAATGCGAGCGCTGCCACGACAGCAGCCATGCGGTGAACGACGAGCACGATCGTACCTCCTGCACGCGAACGGCCAGCCCGTGCGCCTACGGCTGGGGTGACAGAGCAAGTCCGCCACCACCGACGCCGGTCCAGGAATCGTGCGGAGTTGCCGTTTCGTCACGGCGTGCCGCAGCGCTGCATTGTCTTGTTTTGCCGACGCGTGCTCGCCAGCTTGTCAGGCATGGCCAGCGCGCGGCGCAGCGTCGTCTCGCAGACGCATGCGCCGGCCACTGCCCAGCGCGATCATGCGCGCTACTTCGAGGAGGCCTTGGGCGCCTCGAACTCGAGCCCCTGCAGCAGGTCCTCGAGCGCGATCTTCTTCTCGAGCCGCTGGCTGTTGAGCTCGACGACCTTGCGGCCGATGCGATCGCCGTCCTTGGTGAAGGCGTCGAGCCGCGCGTTGAGCTTGCTGCGCAGCGACCCGGCGGCGGGGTCCTTCTTGATGGCCTCGAGGTTCTCGCGGGTCTCGTTGGCGCGCTGATCGAGCTCGACCTGCTGACGCTTGAGACCGTCGATCTCGGTGTCGATGCGGCCGATCTCTTGGCGCAGCTTGACGATGGGCTCGAGCTGCTTGCGCAGCGCTGCCGTGAGCGTGGCCTTGGCGACCAGCCCCTCGAGCAACGACACGGCACGCACGTCCCAGATCGATAGCGTCGTCACCGAGGGGGTCTGCTCGACCAACGTGACCTCGCCCTCTTGGCCGGCGGTCGTGACCGGTACCGGCACGAGATAGGCGTCGGGCAGCGCCTCGGTGCCCTTGGGCGGATCGACCAGCTCGTAGTTCCAGCCGGCCTTGCCGTGGCGCACGAGCACCGAGAACGTGCCCATGGACTTCGGCGCCTTGACGGTCCACTTGGTGGTGGTGCGCGCGAAGCTCTCCACCTCGAGCACGCCGCGGACGATCCGCAGCAGCTGCATCTCGTCGCCGGAGTAGCTCGCGGTCGAGGTGACCATGATGCCGGGCTCGACCGCGAACGGCAGCGTCGCGCTCATGCCCGCGCCGACCGACTCGGAGAGTCCCTCGCCGACGAAGCTGTCGCCGGAGTAGATGCTGATCGGACCCGGCTCGAGCACGAACGGTGTGCTGTTGCGGAAGCGAACCACGCGGTAGGGATTCGCCTCGTAGCCGACCCCAGCACCGCCGGGGCGGTACAAGAAGGTCTGCTCGGCACCGACCGATTGGTTGAGGATCGCGACCATCGTCGAGTTGCCGTTGGGCACCGTCACGCGCTCGCGCAGGTCGAAGCTCGTCAGACCGCTGATCTGCTTGCTCCGCGCGCTCGCCATGGTGCTGCGACGCAACGCGTCGTAGTCGATCGCCTGCTCGACGTTCTTCTTGTACTCGGTCTCGCTGCGATCACGAGCGGCATCCTTGTCATACGCTCGCGGCTCCATCTTCGCCTTCGATCGCACCGAGGATGCCCGGGCGTCACCACCACCGCCGGATTCGCCCGCCATCACGTCATCCTCGTACTGGTACTCGTCGGCGGCTGCGGTGGCGGGCGCACTGGCCGGCGGTGGCGCGGGCATGACCTCCTCGGGGGCGTCGGAGTAGGTGGTCTCGCCGACCGCCACGATGGCGCGCCGCGAGACGCCGGCCTCGGTGAGATCGGCGCGCTGGATCGTGCGCGGGGTGTGCAGGTCGTACTGGAACGCGATCGGCTCGCCGGAGGTGAGACCGAGCGAGACGTCGTTCCAGTCCTCGCCGCTGGTGTTGTCGACCACCGCCCAGCCCTGCAGCAGTGCGTCGCCGTTGCCCTCCTTGGGCAACACCACGCGGTAGGTCGGCTTCCACATCGGCGCCGCGACCACATAGCTGACGGCGAGATCGTGGGCCTTCTTGCCGGCCAACCGGATCACGATCTCGACCTGTTGGAACATGCCCTCGCCAGCGCTCGCGTCGAGTCGGCGGTTGAGCTGCAGCGCGAGGTCGCCGTCCTTGAGGGTGACGCCGTGGACCTTCGAGAGCCGCACGGTGTGCATGTCGTTGCCCTGCAGCAGCGTGAGTCGATGGTCGCGCTGGTGGACCTGCTCGCCGCCGCCGCCTCGCGTCGGCCGCGCGTACGGGTCGGGCTCGTCCTGGATGGTCTCGACCATCACGATGCGACCGCGGATGGTGCCGTCGTGGGTGCGCACCACCACCTCGGTGCCCCGCAAACCATCGAGCACCTCGGCGAGGCTGCCGCGACCGGGGCCCAGCTGGCTCAGCGCCGCGTTGGCCCAGCTCTCGGGGTCGAGCGGCATCGACACGCTCATGGCCTTGCCGGTGCTGCGATCGATGACGGTCAGGCTCTTGAGCAGATCGTCGACCTGATCGCGACGGACTTTGATCGCGAGCGCATCACCATCGACTTCGCCGTGACGCTCGAAGTAGCCGATGCCGTTGCGGTAGAGCACGACGCGGTGGAGCGCGAGATCGGTCTCGGCGGTGGGGTACGCGCTGCGGCCGTGGGCACAACCGATGGCGGGCGCGAGCGCGAGCAACGAAAGCCAGAGCGCAGGGGTACGCGAGAGTGGAGAGAGCAGCTGCAGGGATCGACGCATGAGGTCTCCTCGGGAGCACCGGTGGCGGTGCGCGGGCGTGCGAATGTAACGCCGATGCGCAGCGCCCCGGGGCGTCGCCCCACACGCACGAGCTGCGCCCGCCGGTCTATTGGCCCCATCCGCGCCTGCGCGGGTCGAGGCGGCAGCAGAAACCAGGCGCGGTCCCGTTCGCCGATCGGGCTTGTGGATCCCCTCCATCTCGGCTGTAAGATGGTGGTCGATGCGTTCCTGCGGCATGGCGACCACGCTCGCGGCGACCTGCCTGCTCGGCCTCGCGATCGCGCCGAGCGCAGAGCGCAGCGAACATGCGCGACGGCACTGCGAGGCCGAGGCGAGCCGCCCGGCCCCCAGCCCTCCACCGGTGACCACCCTGCGCACGCGGGACACCGAGGTCGCGATCTACAGCCTCGACGGCGAGCTGCGGTACACCGTGCTCGACGCCTCCGGCCGCGTGCTCGCGCACCACGTCGACGAGCTCACGTTCATCGCGGGCTTCCCGAGCCTGGCCGAGCAACTCGACCGTGCGCTCGCGGACGAGGCGTGGATCGATGCATCGGTGCCCGACCGCCCGTAGCCCCGGCTCGCGCGCCAGAGCGCCTAGTACCTCGACACAGGGATTGTGATGGGTCAGAACGCCGTCATGGCCGCGACTCCGCAAGGCGCCGTGCCGCCGGAATACCGGGTACTAGATCGCCATCGCTTCGCGATGGAAGCGCTGACGGAAGGCCTTGATGGCGTCGTTGGTGCGAACCGGATGCACGCGGTTGCTGAGCAACACGAAGATCCGCGCACCCCCCGGGGCCGACGGATCGATCCACACGCTGGTGCCGGTGTAGCCGGTGTGCCCGACCGCGTCGGACGTGAGCGCATCGCCGGTGCTGCCCGAACCGTCGGGGCTGGGGCCGTCGAAGCCGAGCGCGCGGGTCGAGCCCGCCACGGTGCTGCGCCGCCAGAATCGATCGCGGGTCGCGAGATCGAGGCCGGGGAGGTTCGCGTGCAGCCAGGCGCGACACAGCTCGTGCACCGACCACGCATCGCCGAACAGGCCGGCATGGCCCGCGACGCCGCCCATCACCCACGCGTTGTCATCGTGCACGGCGCCGTGGGCGAGCGGTCGACCGCTGCGGACGCGGAGGTGGCTGGGCGGTGCGTCGCCGTGCAGCTCGGCGTCGTACACCTCGGTCGGCGCGATGCGACGCTCGAGCGCAGCCGGCAGGCCTGACTCCGCGAACAGCCGTCGGAAGCCGAGCCCGGGCAGCGGCGTGTGATCGATGCCCAGCGGATACGCGATGCGATCGGCGAACACGGCGTCGAGGCGATCGTCGTACACGCGCTCGAGCCACGCGCCGACGATCATGAAGCCGAGGTCCGAGTAGATCGCACGCTGCCGCGGTGGGCCGTCGCGGGGCGTACGGCAGACGTGCTCGAGCACCGCCTCGGCATCGAACGGTTCGACCTCGAGGAAGTACTCGCGGTGCGCGACCAAACCCGCGCAGTGTTCGAGCAGATCACCCAGCGTGGCACCCGGGCATGCGCGCGACCACGGCGACGGCACCGGCTCGTCGATCGACATGCGCCCTTGCGCGACCGCCATCGCGACCAAGGTCGTGCTCGCGAGCACCTTGGTCAGCGACGCGAGGTCGTAGACGCTGTCGCGGACCACTGGCTCACCGGCGGCGACGAAGCTGGGGTGTTCGCCCAGCGTGCCGTGCGCTTCGTGGTAGACCACCGCGTCGCCGCGGCTCACGATCGCGACGCAGCCGGGGAACGTGCCCTCGCGGACCGCGGCTTCCAAGCTCTCGAACAGCCGTGCATGCGGGTCCATCGCGGGGCTAGCTTGCCTGCTTCGCCGACCTCGGGCTACAACCTCGCGGACGATGCAGACGACTGGCGCGACCACCCCCGAGCGTCCAGATCGCGAACGACTCATCGTCGCCCTCGATGTGCCGACCGCCGACGCGGCCTTCGAGCTGGCGCGACGGTTGTCCGGCCACGTCGGCATGTTCAAGATCGGCCTCGAGCTGTTCGTGGCCGAGGGGCCGAGCGTGGTCCGACGCATGCGCGAGCTGGCGCCGGACGTCGACATCTTCCTCGACCTCAAGCTGCACGACATTCCCAACACCATGTGCGGAGCGATCCGCAGCGCGCGAACGCTCGGGGCGAAGTTCGTGACGGTACATGCCGGCAGTGGCACCGCACACCTCGCCGCGTGCGTCGAGGCGGCCGGTGACGCGCTCGGCATCCTCGCGGTCACCGTGCTCACGAGCCAGGACGAGGTCGCGTGCCGACAGGCCGGCCACACCCGCAGCCTCGAGGAGTTGGTCGAGATGCGCGCGGTGTGTGCCCGCGAGGCCGGCTGCGCCGGCGTCGTCTGCAGCGGCCGCGAGCTCGCGCGGGTGCGAGCCGTCGCGCCCAAGCTCGCACGGGTCGTGCCCGGCATCCGCCCCGCCGGTGCCGACGTCGGCGATCAGCAGCGCGTGATGACGCCAGCCCGCGCGGTGCTCGAGGGCGCCACGCACATCGTGGTGGGGCGGCCGATTCTGCAGGCCGAAGACCAGCCCGCGGCCGCCGACGCGATCGTGGCCGAGATCGCCGCGCGCCAGTAGGCCCTGCTGGCCTCGCGTCGCGGTGGTCGACCACGCGGCTCGTGATCGCTTCGGTGGTCGGCAACGGGACGCCGTCGGATCCCGGTGCCGCGAGCGTCCCCGTCGCGCGCAACCATGCCCATCGCGCACGCAGCCTCTGCGCGCCGTGGAGGTCATCGCTTCGACGCGCCGGGGTGGCACCGCGCGGCCCCAACCGTAGAAGCACGGACGCAGTGTCCACACTCTACGAATCCCTCGGTGGCCAACCGGCCGTCGACGCCGCGGTCGACATCTTCTACCGCAAGATGCTCACCGACGATCGCGTCGCTCGCTTCTTCGAGTCGGTCGACATGGACCGACAGGCGGCGAAGCAGAAGGCCTTCCTCACGATGGTCTTCGGCGGTCCCGCGAACTACAGCGGGAAAGACATGACGCGCGCCCACTCGCACCTGCTCGCCAAAGGCCTCGACGACAGCCACGTCACCATCGTGATCGAACACCTCGGCGGCACGCTGCGTGAGCTGGGCGTAGCCGAAGAGTTGATCGGACAGGTGGCCGCGATCGCCGAGTCCGTGCGGGATGACATTCTCGGTCGACGGGCCACCGGCACCTGAGATGGCGATCATTCGTCGCGGTGACGCGACCGTACGTGCTCTCGAGGGCGAGACCGTGCTCGATGCGCTCGCGCGCATCGGGGCGGCGCCCCCGAGCTCGTGCCGCGCGGGCGCCTGTCAGTCCTGCATCCTGCGCGCGCGCGTCGGCACGCCGCCGCCCGAGGCACAGCTCGGCCTGCGCGAGTCGCTGCGACGGAGGGGCTACTTCCTGTCGTGCCGAGCGCACGCGACCGAGGACCTCGAGATCGATGACGGCGACGAGCTGCGTATCGCCGCCAAGCTCGTGGGGCTCGCGCGGCTCAGCCACGACGTGCTGCAGGTGCGGGTGCTCCCCGAGCGGACGCTCGACCACCGCGCAGGGCAGTACGTCACGCTGATGCGCGCCGACGGCCTCTCGCGCAGCTACTCGATTGCGAGCGCGAGCGATGTCGAGGAGCTCGAGCTCCACGTGCGCGTGGTCCCGGGCGGCGCGATGAGTCAGTGGCTCGCATACCAGGCGAGCGTCGGCGACGTCGTCGCGTTGCGCGGCCCAGCGGGAGACTGCTTCTACAGCCCTGGCCGCCCCGAGCAGCCCTTGCTGCTCGCCGGCACCGGCACGGGCGCCGCGCCACTGCTGGGCTTCGTGCGCGACGCGCTACGCCACGGCCACACCGGCCGCATCGTGCTCGCCCACGGCGCGCGCGTCCCCGCGGGGCTCTACCTCGACGCGGAGCTGTCGCACCTCGCCGACGTGCACGACAATCTCGAGTTCCATCGCGTGGTGCTCGACGGCGCCGGAGTCGAGGGCGTCGAAGTCGGCTCGCTCGACGCGGTGTTGACCTCCTTGGTCGCGGCCCCGAAGGGCTGGCGCATCGTGCTCTGCGGCGACCCTGTCGTGGTGCAGTCCATGCGACGTCGCATGTTCCTGGCCGGCGCGAGCATGTCCGACATCCGCGCCGACGCGTTCGTGCCGTCCGCGGCCGCCACGGGCTCGTGACCGATGGACCGCGTGCGGACCGGGCCGACCTGGCACGCGACCCTGGGCTGCGCAGCATCGATCGCGTTGCTCGGCGCACTCGCGTGGATCACGGGAACACCGTGGCTGTTCCCATCGTTGGGCCCGACCGCTTACCTCCTGTTCGGGGCGCCCTCGGAGGCTGCCGCCAGCGGACGACGCATCGTGCTGGGGCACACCATTGCCGTCGCCTGTGGCTTCGGAGCGTTGCTCGTGACCGGACTCTACGACCAACCGTCGACGTTGGTCGCAGGCGTGGACGGAGCGCGCGTGCTCGCGGCCACAGGCTCGATCACCGCGTGCGGCGCCTTGCTGGTGAGGCTGCGCGCCATGCATCCGCCGGCTGGCGCAACCACGCTGATCGTGTCGATGGGAATGCTGCAGACGCCCGCGGAGCTCGCGATCATGGTCGGTGCCGTCGCGCTGCTCGTCGTGCTCGGGGCCTTGTTGACGCGTGCACTGGGGTTGCCGGTTCCACGATGGCGCCACGCCGACGACCGTTGAGAGCGGCCGCACCAGGCGTTCATCGCCAGCCCGCGGCCGCCGACGCGATCGTGGCCGAGATCGCCGCGCGCCAGTAGGCGGCGGCCGTCAGGGTGGTTGATCGATGCCGTCGCTCGGACGCGCGAGCACGGCCGTGCCCTCGGAGGGCTTGTCGTCGTCGTCCGCAGCTTCGACGCGCACGGGGATGCCGGGCTCGTCCGCCAGCTGCCACACGAGATCGAAGATCGAGTCGGTCGTGCTCGCGAGCGCCTTGAGGTTGGTCGAGGCCGCGAACGGGCCGTCGATCAGCGCGCCGGCCTCACTGCGCCGCGTGAGCGCGAGCGTCACGAGTCCGGCGGCGTCCAGCGCCTCGCGCTCGGGGGTTGTCGAAGCGCGTGCCCGCGAGCTCGCGCGCGATGCCGCCGTCGAATGCGTTCGTGAGGGTGACATCGAGTGAGCTGCGCTCGGCCCCGATCGCCACCAAGTGCGCCGAGCTGTCGTGCAGGTCGAAGCCCGACAGCACGATCACGGCCGCGACGTTCTTGCGATCGGCGACGCCGCCTGCGAGGTAGCGCTCGACGCCGTAGGGTCCGAGCGACCCGTCGGCGGTCAGCACGAAGACGATCGAACGCAATGGCCGACGCCCGGCGAGGGTCCACTGGACCGCGCGATCGGCCATCGCCAGCGCGATCGCGACGCCGGCGGCGTTGTCCTCGGCCCCTGCGCCAGCACCCGCGGCGGCCGCGTGACCGCCCGCGTCCCAGTGCGCGACCACCACGACGCTCTGCTCGGGCCGCTGCGCACCGGCGACCCGACCGATGACGTTGGCGTCGTCCCACTGTGTGATCTCGGTGTCGACGTCGAGCTCGACCATCGTGCCGGCGACCGTCGAGGCCTCGCGCAGTTGCTCGGCCGCAGCTGCATCGAGGATGCCGAACACGTCGATGCTGGTCGGTAGCGGCTCGCCACGCGCGCCCGCGAACACCCGCGGCTCGGCGAAGCGCCGTGCCAGGGCGTCGAAGCTGACGCCGCGCTGACCCTCGATCGACACCAACGCCGCACGGGCACCGGCCCGCTGCGCGCGCTCGAACTTGTAGTCCATGCCGGCGTAGCTCGAGTCCTCGGTGCGGCCGATCGGCACGCCGATCCGCGCCAGCACGGCGCGTCCGGTGATCTCGCGCCCGGCGTAGTCGTCGACGCCCCACTCGGGCGCCGTCACCCCGTAGTCGACGTCCACCAGCGGCAACGCGACCTCGAAGGGGCCACTGTCGACGGTGCGCGCGAGCCGAACCCCTTCCACCGCGGTCAGCTCGGTGGCGGTGCGCAGGCGTAGCTCACCGCTGCTGCTGACCACCTGCAGCGGCACCGACTGCAGCCACCCGCCGTTGGGCGCGGCCGGCTGCACGCCCGAGTCGGTCAGCTCCGACACGATGAAGTTGACCACCTGTCGCGCGTCGTCGCTGCCAGGGCGACGGCCATCGAAGTGGGGACCGGCGAGCACCCCGAGATGACGACGAAGCATCGACTCGATGCGAATGAGCTCCGGCGTCGAGCGCTCCGCGAACGGCACCAGCTCGACCGCGCGTAGCTGCGTGGTCTCGGGCTCGTCGAACTCGAGCTCGCCGACGGTGTCCAAGCGGCAGCCCCATGCGAGGCCGAGCGCAGCGAGCATCCGACGTCTCATCGCGCGCCACCTCCGTCGGTGGCGTTCGCCGTCGGGCTCGAGGGCTCGAGTCGATCGAGCTCCGCCTGTGCGATCGCGGCCAGCCGTCGACTCAGCACGTCGCGCGCGGCCGAAGCCCAGGTCTCGACCTCGATGCGCACCTCGAGCCCATCGCTGGCGACCACCACCGCACCCCGCGGCAGCCGGAACGCCGAGGCCTGGAGGCGCCGCCGCAGCGCCTCGAGCTGGGCCACCGTCACCGGCTGCTTGCGCAGGATCGAGGTGCGAATCCGCGTTGCCCCGGCCAGCGCGGCCACCGTCACGGCGGTGCCGGCGATCTGCCGATTGGGCAGATACACGTGCCCACCGTCGGGCATCGACAGCACCGTCTCGCGCGCGCCGATGCGGTCGACGCGACCGCGGATGCCACCGACGTCGATCGCATCACCCTCACCGAACACGCGACGGCGCGCGAGCATGAAGCCGGCCACGAAATCCTGCACGAGCCCCGGCGCGACCCGGGCGACGATGATGGCGATCGCGAGGAAGACGGTGACGACCACGAACGGCGCGCGCACCAGTAGCGGCCACAGCGACGCAAGCGCGGCCGCGAGCCCGATCAGCACACGCACGCGCGCGGCCAGTCGATCGACCAGGCCGTGCAGGGGCCCGAACGCACGACGCGCGCGCTCGGCCAGGCGATCGATCCCCCACGAGGCCATCGCGACGACACCCGCCATCGCGATCACCAGGAGCAGCGTGCCGCCCAGCACGTCGAGCGAGAGCGCGTCGAGCTCGCGGACGAAGCGCTGCCCGACGTTGTCCGTCTCGCCGACCGGCTGCCACCGCAACGCCATCACGCGGCCACCTCCGCCGCGATGACGCCAGCGTCGACCAGGCCCAGCTCGACGTCGTCGACCCACACCGGAGCGATCTCGAGCGCGTCGCCGACCGAGACCACGATGCCGACCGTGGTCAGCAACCGCACCGTCCGCGCCATCGGAGCCCCGAGAGCCGCCTCCAGTTGATCGAGTCGCCGCGGACCCTCGCGCAGCAGCAGGTGCAACGTGCCCAGTGCGTCGACGCCGAGGCTGGGCCAAAACGGCATCCCGAGGGCATCGGCGGGCGCCGGCCGTACGCGCACGGTCTCGCCACCCAGCACCGCGTGGGATCGCCACAGACGAATCGCGGCGCGGAGGTTGCCGTGGGTGCGCCGCGCGAACTCGAGGAAGTAGCTCTGCGCCACGGTCACGCGGCGCAGCCCCGCGATCACACCCCCGATGCCGACCTCGGGATACGCGATCGTGAGATCGGTCGGACCGTGTCGGGTCTCGATGACGCTCTCGAGCACGTGGCTGTCTGGCGCCGCCAGTCGTACGACTTGCGCGAACCAACCCTGCAGCGGCATCAGCTCGTCGATGACCGCGAGCGCGGCGGAGTGCATCGAGGTGAGCCAGAAGGCCTTCTGGCCGGTGCGCTCGATCAGCGAGAGGAGCGTGCGCAGGCGCTCGAGGCCCTCGGGTGAGGCGTCGATCCACGTGTGGAGATCATCGATCATCACCAAGGTCGCGCGGCCACCCAAGGCTGCGACGATGGCATCGAGCTCGCCGCGACAGCCGAGCTCGCGGCCGATCGCGCCCAACAGTGGCGTGCCCATGTGCGTCCGCCGACCGCCGATGGCGATGACGCGCCGCAGCCCGAGCTTCGTGCGTGCGACCTGCAGCAGCGAGGTCTTGCCGGTGCCTGCGCCGCCGACCACCACCGCGGCATTGCCGGCGGCCGTGTCGGCGCGCCAGCTCCGGCCGGCGTGGACGATCGCGTCGAGCTGCGCGCGGTGGGCCACGAACAACACCGCATCCAGCAGGGGCGCGTCCGCAAACAGCCGCTCGTACATGCGCGGCCCTTGGTTCTCCGCGCGGGCGCGGGCGCGCTCGGCGAGGAAGTCACGGATGTCGCCAGGGTTGTACTCCGCCGCGGCCGCCTTCTTGCGGCGTGCCTCGGCGTAGCGCGCCGCCTCGCCCCGCAGCGCCACGAACATGCGACGCCACCAACGCGTGAATGGTGAGGCCAGCGCCTTCTGCACCCGTGCAGCGACCCGCGTCTCGGAGGCACTGCCGGCGTCGGCGTTGGTCGCGAGCGTGGCGACGCGCTCCGACAGCACTCCATAGGAGCCGTCGAGCGCGGCCATCACCGCACCGCGGAACTGCACCGCCTGATCGACGGCCTCGCGCGCCAGCGGCTCCAGCCGTGCGCGCTCGCGGACGACCGCGTCGGCGAGGGCCTGATCGGCGCCGTCGTCGACCTCGGTGGGCTCCAACACCGCGCGCGCGAGCAGCTCGATCACCCCGACGGCATCGGTGAGCCGCTTCTCGTGCGCGACGACACGTGCGCCCTCGCGATCGACCAGCTCGGCCAGCGGCGTGATGAGCCCCTCGAGCAGCAGCACACCGATGCGCTCCCGGATCGCCAGCTCGCGTGGGACGACCGTCGCGGGGTTCGGCGCGTTGGCGAGCTCCGACAGCGAGGGGTACAGCCGCGCCAGCTCGGGCACGTCGGGCACCAACGCCTCGACCGCGTGGGCCGCGGTCGGGATCGACTCGGCCTCGCGCAGCGCGTCGCGCAGCTGCTTCGCGTCGCCACGCGGGCGCAGGGTCTTCGTCGCCAGCTCGAGCGCAGGATGATCACGCTCGAGCGCGGCAGCGGCGACCGGCTCGAGGCGCTGCTCGACCGTCTTGGCCGAGTCGGAGATCGCCATCAGCGCCCGCTCGATCGGCACGATCACCGTGCGCTCGAGCGCGGCACGGGTCTCGCCGGCGGAGTGCGCCGTGACGCCGCCGATCAGCGCGGTCTCGATCATCGCGTCGAGCCGCTGCGGCCACACCTCGACGTCGCGGCGCAGGCGATTGGCGCCGTCGCGCACCGCACGATCGACCAGCGAGTACCGCACCCGGCGCAGCGGCAGCCGCGGGGTGTCGACATCGCGCAGCGCCGCCGCCAGCTCGCGTCGGCTGCGGACCAACCGCTCGAGCAGCGTGCGCTCCAACAGCAGGGGATCGCGCTCGGCTCGCTCACGTGCACGCCGAGCGCACTCGCTGCTCGACAACGAGCGACGGGCACAGGCGGCGATGTCCGCCATCATCGCGACGTCGATGCGCAGCAGTGCGGTCTGGGCGTGCTCGACCAGCTCGATGAAGCGCGGCTCGAGGCGGGTGCGCGCGAGCTGCCGCACCGGCACCGTGCGCGCGCGACGACCGAAGCGCAGCGTCAGCACGGCGGCGAGCGTCGCCATTCGTTTGTGCCAGCGACGACCGAGTCGATCGCCGGGTTGCACCCGCCGATGATAGCTCTCGAGCGCCACGCGACAGACCTCGGGCAGCTCGAGCAGCGTGGCGAACAACGCGTCCAGCAGCTGCGGGCCGGCGGGCTTGGGCAGCTCGCGCAGCGCAGCCGCGAGCTCGGTGGTCGAGCGGCGCAGCCGCGCGGCGTCGTCGAGCTTCGCGGCCGTGTCGCCGCAGATGGCTGCGACAGCGTTGGTCCGCACCACCACGTGCTCGTGCAGCCAGCGCTCGACCGCCCGCTGCGCGCCGCGATGCACCCGCGCCACCGCTGCCTTGAGCTCGGGGTCCTCGAGCTCGTGGACCTCGGGCACCTCGGGCGGCGCGGCCGCGACCGCCGGGCCGCTCTTGGTGGCCTTCTCGGTCGCGATCTCGCCGGCGCGGCGCAGCGCCATGCGCAGCGTCACCGGGCCCGCGAGCAGGTTGATGGCGACCATCGCCATGCCCAGCGTCGAGACCGTCTCGCCGAGGGTGCCACCGATCTCACCGGCGGCGATCCCGAGGATGCCCAGCGTGACGCCGGCCTGTGGCAGATAGCCGAGCCACGCCAAGCGCCGCACGTCGGCGGACTCGCCACCCACGCGGCCGCCGACCCACGACGCCAGCGCGAAGCCGGCGGCACGAGCCACGCAGACCGCTGCCGCCAGCGGCAGCACCGTCATCGACGCACGCATGTCGACGCCGGCGCCGGCGTTGGTGAAGAACACGATGAAGACCGGCAGCGAGATGGTCTGCAGCGGCTTGAGCAGATCGTGCTCGTAGCGCGAGAAGTTGCGCACGGTCATGCCGCCCACGATGCACACCAGCAGCAGCGACAGGTGCAGCGCCTCGCTGACCTCGGCGACCACCAGCACCATCGCCGCGACGAACAGCAGCATCTCGGCCTTCACCCACCGCAGGTACGCGATGAGCAACCAACCCAGCACGCTGCCGACGACGAGGCTGCCGCCGAGCTCGATCCCGACCGCACGGAGCGCGTCGATACCGACTGCGCCGCCGCCGACCAGCGACCGAGCGATCGCGACCGCGATCGCGACCGTGATCACCACGACCACGTCCTTCACGATCGCGGCCCCGAGCACGAGGTCGGCGATGCGTCCCTTGGCCGAGGTCTCGGCGATCACTGCGAGCGCGATCGCGGGCGAGGTGCCCAGGCTGAGCGCCGCGAACACCACCGCGATGCCCACGCGCTCGGCCTCGGTTGCGAGCCCCAAGAGACTGAACTGGGACTCGATCAGTAGCACCCCGCCGCCGACCAACACGATCGCGGTCACGAGCTTGACGCCGATGGTGGCGGCCAACGTGCGCGCGAGTCGGCGCAGCCCCGCGAACTCCAGCTCGAGCCCCGCCGTGGTCGCGATGAGACCCAGCGCGAGGGTGTTGAACATGCGCATCTGCTCGACGACGTTCGCCGACATGATGTCGGCCGACGACGGGCCCAACGCGAAGCCGGCGAGGATGTAGCCGGTCACCTTCGGCAGCGACAGCTCGCCGCCGAGCTCGGCCAGCGCGAACGCGGCCAGCACGACGAAGCCGATGGTCGCGAGCGTCAGCGGATCGGTGCCGCTGTCGTCGACCGCCTGCAGGACCCGCAGGCCCAACATCATCGCTAGCAGCACCCCGACGACGAACACCCGACGCATGGGCTAGCTCGCCTCCCGTACGTGGATGTCGCCGGCGTCCGCGAACAGACGTCTCACCGAGCGCGCTGCGAGCACGTCGGTGAGCAACATGCCGCCGAGCACGGTCGTGAGCACGACCCCGGCGTACTCGCCGAAGCGCTGCGCGAAGCCCAGCCCGATCGCGGCCGCCAACGCGCCCTGCCCCACGAGCCCACGGCCGAGCCCGCGCACGAGCGCGCGGTCGTCGAGGAAGGTCGCAACCGCGAGCCGCGTGGCCACGCGCACCGCGAACCACCGCGTGACTGCGTACGCGACCGGCAGCAGCCACAGCCAGCCCGACACCGGCCGCCAGTGCGCGCCGGCGAACAAGAGGATCAGCACCGATGCGGGGTGCTCGAGCGGCTGCAACGCGACCTGCAGACGATCGGAGTGCGTCGAGGTGCTCGCGACCATGGCCCCGGCGGCCAGGCTCACGAATAGCGGCGACACCCGCAGCGCCACGCCGGCCCCGGCGGCGAAGGTGACCGCGCCGACCGATGCCACCGTCAAGCGCATCGCGTCGCGCTCACGGCCGAGGTAGACCGTGAACAGCACCCCCGCGACCGCGCCGAAGCCGACCACGATGATGCCCCACTCGGTCAGTGTGAGACCGAACTCGGCCCCCGCCGCGCTCGCGCGGCTGCCAGCCATCGCGACGCCGAGCACCACGACCGAGAAGGCGGTGCCAACCGTCGCCATCGCGTGCAGCAGCCCCACGCGCGGCCCGTGCACGCCGTGGGCGTTCGCGACCCGCGTGATGACGCTCGTCGCGGACACGCCGGCGGCCGCGGCGATCCCGAGCGTGACCCACAACGCCTCGGGCGCCAGCCACAACGACAGCAGCCAGTGGCCGTCGGAGGCGATCGGCATCGCGAACACGGGCTCGGTGGTGCGGAAGAACTCGGGATGGCTGGCCTGCACCGCGGCCGCGCAGCCGCACGCGACCGCGAGGATCACCAGCAGGGCCGACAACGCGCCGGCCATGGTGTGCTCGAATTCCCGCAGCGCGCTGCGCAGGCGAAGGCCGGCGAGGAAGCCGGTGAACCCCAGCAGGATCGACACGAACAGGTCGAGCGCGTCGAGCACCTCGACGGTCAACACGCGCGGCGGCGTGACCGGCCCGAGGACCACGCCGAGCAACAGGAATCCCAGCCCGGAGACCCCTGCCCGCCCGGGCGCGATGCGGCCGATGCCGCGCGCGACCAGGAATCCGAACACCAGGATCGCGACGAATATGATGCTCGTGCTCAAGACAGCGGCCTGATCGGGGGCGGTCGCTCGTGCCCCATCCGAACGGCCATGGTAGCGGGTTTCGCCGGCGGCTCCCGCATCGCGGGCGAATCCGAGGGCCCGCGCGATCGCCGGTCGCACGCACCCCCTTGCCGACGCTGCAGTGCTGCACGGCTGTGCGGGCATTTCGGCCGCGACGGGCTCATGTGCGGTGCTGCTACGGTAGCCGGCGAAATGCCCGTGCTCGACCTCGACACGCTACCGATGTTCACCGGTTCGTCGTATCCACCGCCGTTCGACGAGCCCTGCCGCACGCGCACGAGCCAGCGCCTCGGCGTTGCCGGCGGCCTCACCCAGTTCGGCGTCAACCTGGTGCGCCTACCACCAGCGGCGTGGAGCAGCCAGCGACACTGGCACGCGCTGGAGGACGAGTTCGTCTGGGTGCTCGAGGGTGAGGTCGTGTTGATCACCGACCGCGGCGAAGCGCTGTTGCGCGCGGGCATGTGCGCGACGTTCCCCGCCGGCGAGCGCGACGGCCACCACTTCGTGAATCGCTCGGACAGCGACGTGCAGCTGCTCGCGATCGGCTCGCGCAACGACGCCGATCACGGCGAGTACCCCGACATCGACATGCGCTTCGTGCCCGGCCGCTACTCCGGGGTGCAGCCGGTCTTCGTCCGCAAGGACGGCAGCGGGCTCTGAAAGCCCCGCGCCAAGGGGAGCGAAGGCCGTCGGGCGCCGCCCACGGCCGCGAGCGGGGACCTCGGGATGTCCATGCGGCCGCCGGGCGTTGGTCGGGTGAACATGATCGAAACGACTCGATCCCCGTCTGTCCCTGTCGGGGCCGCGGCCCGCTCCAAGGATTTGCGTATGATCGTCGCCATGGAATCCTCGTCGCTCGCCCGCCGCACGGCGCGGTCGTGGTTGTTGCTGGCTTGGGCGCTCGCGTGCACGAGCTCGGAGCAAGCCGCGACGCCAGCACCTGCGACCACACCGACGAAGGCCGCCGAGCCCACCAAGGCCGTGGCACCCGCGGCACCGGTCGACGGCAAGGCCGCCGAGCCCACACCCGCTGCGCCCACGCCCGTGCCGCCCACGCCCGCTGCGCCCACGCCCGTGCCGCCCACGCCCGTGCCGTCCACGCCGGTGCTGCCGGTGACGGGCACCGACGTCGCGCCGCCGGTCGGCGATCCCTCCGCGACGCCAGACTTCGCCCAGGCGCCGATGCTCGCCACCGAGACCATCACATCGACGCCGACCACGGTCAGCTGGCGCGAGGTCGCGCGACCCGAGGCGAGTGTCGAGCTCGAGCCGGTGACACGCGGCGTGCTCGCGCGCTCCAGCCTCGGCTTCTTCGACGTCGACAGCAACGGCGCGCTCGTGCTGCGCAAGGAGATCGAGGCGCCCAAGGGGCCGGTGCTCGGCATCTGGCCCGACAACGCGTGGGTCATCGAACGACGCACGCGCGAGCACAAGGATGATCGCAGCGGCGACGAGGATCGACAGATTCGCCTCGTGCGCCTGCGCGGCAAGAAGCGCTGGGTGCCGCAGGAGTACCACTACGAGCAGCGCTTCGACGATCGCGGGGAGGACTTCGCGATGGGTGCGAAGATCGGCATGCTCGTGAAGCACGGCTGCGACGCCGGCTACAACGATCAGGGCACGCCACCGGCCGACTGCAATCCGAACGCACTGACCCGCGTGGCCGACTCGCCCGAGGATCCAGAGATGGGCGCGAGCGTCGGCGGCGAGCTGACCGGATTCTTCGAGACCCGCGGCGGCGAGATCTACACCGCGCGCGTGCTGAACGACGCCGTCTACCTGCAACGTGACTGCGCGGACGCGGCCTGCGTCGCCGCCAACGTGCGCCGCCTGCCCGACGGTCGCTGGTGGAGCTTCGAGCGTCCGATCGCGCGGCAGAAGCACAGCGTGTCCGTGGTCGCGACCCTGGCGGGTACTCCGGCGCGCTCGCACGTGCTCCACTACGAGGCCAGCGGCTGGAAGCTCGAGTCGCTCGACGCGGCACCGAAGGGGCTGTGGCCACTCGATGACGGCGGCCTGTGGACGCAGGTCGGCGACACCGTGCTGCACCGCGATCCGGCCGGCAGCTGGCGCACCATCGAGCTCCCCGACGGTGCCTCGGCGCCGAGCATCGCCGTCAGCGGCGACGGCAACGAGGTGTGGCTCTCGGCCCAGGTCGGCGGCACCGCAGTGGTGTTCGCAACCCCGGCTCGCGCCCAGCAACCCGCCCCGACACCGACCCCCGCAGCGCCATGAGATCGAGTGGGTGGGTGCCGCTGCTGCTGCTGCTCGTGGCGGGTGCCTGCGACGCGACCACGGCCAGCGACGCGGCCACGGCCAGCGACGCGGCGACCACCACCAGCGCTGCCACCGAGGTGATCGAGCACGGCCAGGGACGACCCGCCGAGTCGCGTTGCGCCAGCTGTCACGAGGCGGCGGCGACGTCGTGGGCTCGCTCGCGACATCACACGGCGTACACCAACGCGGCCTTCCAACGCGCGTGGCACGACGAACCCGAGCCGTTCTGCCGCGACTGCCACGCGCCCGACAGCGTCGGCGTCGCCGAGCCAGCCGCGGGCGCCGACCCGCGGTGGCGGGCCGCCCTCGATCGCGGCGTCGGCTGCCTCGATTGCCACGCCGACGGCGACACGATCATCACCGGACCGGGCAGCTCGCGGCGCGCGGCACCCCACGCGCTCGTGCGCGTCGACGACTTCGGCACCCGTAGCTGCGCGGGCTGCCACGAGTTCGACTTCCCGTCGTACAGCCGGCGACCCCGCGGCACGATGATGCAGACGACGATGCGCGAGCACCGGAGCTCGCTCCACGCCGAGCGCAGCTGCGCCGATTGTCATCTGCCGGCCGGCGATCACGGGCTCGCGAGCAGTCGCGAACCTGCCGCGCTGCGCGATGCGCTGACGGTGTCCGCCGCACGTGACCACGACACGATCGTCGTTTCGATCGCGCCGCAGGGCATCGGCCACGCGTTCCCGACCGGCGATCTGTTCCGCCGCCTCGCACTGCACGTGCAGGCTCGCGAGGGCGAGCACGTACTCGTCGAGGACACGCGGTACCTCGCGCGACACTTCGCGCCATACCGTCGCGCCGATGGCACCCGCGATCCTGCGTACGCCTGGCCGGTCCCCGACGATCGGGTGACGGGCGCGACCGAGCTGCGGCTGCCGCTGCCGGGCGGTGCGACGCTCGAGTGGCGGTGGTGGCTCGACTACGAGCGGGTCGCCTCGCGCGACGAGGTCGCGCCGGAGCGCTCGAGCATCGAGAGCTCGGTGCGAATCGCCGAAGGCACGCTGGCCGCGCCTGGCGCGTCGACGGGCGACACCGCAGCCGCCCGACTCAGCCGTTCGCCAGGGTGAGCTCGAGCAGCGCCACGTAGGCCACGGTCATCTCGATCAGCACCGGCGGTCGCAGCAGGTTCATGCGGCTGATCACCTCGATGATGTGACGCCTTGCGACGCGCTGCTCCTGCAGCGCGTCCTCCAGCTGCCGCATGGAGATGAAGCCGTGCTCCACCGCGATCTGACCGAACTTGGTGGTTGGATCGTCGGCCTGCCGCGCCAGCACGAACATGATCTGCTTCACCGACAGCACGCCTGCTTGCATGAGGACCTGCCCGATCGGGAGTCGCTCATCGGCCGCGCTGCGCCGAGCGGCCTCCGCCTGCTCGGCGGTGATCGCCTCGCGATCGACGAGGAACTGCGCGAAGTCGAACGGAACTTGATGGGTCACGGCGGCGGCGGTGGACATCGCAGCTGCGGCCATCGTCCGAGACCGAGCGCGACTGAACCTTCCTCGAGTACGCTCCACGTGGGATACGCGCGTGAGATCGCGGCCGCCCCTCGTCTCGGATCGACGCGTCCCGATCAGGCCCGGATCGTAGGGTCAAGCCGGAGACCGATTGGTCGAACGTGGCGGGCAGCGGGCCGACCCGCCGCATCCGCAGCCGTCGTGGCGCGGGCGCCCTCCGACCCTACGAAGTGACGCGTCTCGATGTCCGCTGACGACGAACTGATCCGAGAGTTTCTGCTCGAGAGCTGGGAGGGCCTCAACCAGCTCGATCGCGACTTCGTGGAGCTCGAGCGCGATCCGTCGGATCGCAACCGACTGGGCGCCATCTTCCGCTGCATCCACACCATCAAGGGCACCGCGGGCTTCCTCGCGCTCCACCACCTCGAGGCGGTCGCCCACGCCGGCGAGAGCCTGCTCAGCCGGCTGCGCAACGGCGACTTCCTCCTCGACGGCGAGATGACGTCGGCGCTGCTGGCCATGGTCGATGCGATTCGAGCGATGCTCGAGCGCCTCGAGACCACCGGCCACGAGGGCACCGAAGCCTACAAGTCGCTGGTCGAGCACCTCGCCGCCCTCACGGCCGGACAGCGCGGCATGGCTGCACCGGCGACGCCCCGCGTGTCGCCAGCGCCCGAGCTCAGCGCTGCGGCCCAGCCCACGGCCAGCGTGGCCACGACCGCGCCGGAGCACGACGTGGCCCCTGCGACCGCGTCGGCTCCGACCACGCTCGCGCCCGCAGGGCTCTCGGCGGAGCCGCACGACGACGCCGACGCCCCCGCGCTCGACGACACCGCCGACGAATCCGCGGCGAGTCACGAACCCCAGCCAACGCTCGCGCCGGCACAGTCGCCGGTCGCGGCCGCACCAGCACCAACCCCGGAACCCCTCGCACCGGCAAGCACGACCCGGACGAGCCAGGAGCCTGCGACGATGACGACCCCTGCCACAGCGACTGCGTCCGCGGCCACCGCCCCCACGCCGGAGCCGAGCGATGCCAGCCCGACCAAGGGCCCGGCCGTCTCGGTGTCGGATTCGGCGATTCGCGTCGACGTCGGGCTACTCGACCGCGTCATGAACCTGGTCGGCGAGCTCGTGCTCGCGCGCAACCAGATCTTGCAGTACGGCGCGACCGTCAAGGACGCGGGCTTCGCCAACGCGTCGCAGCGGCTCAACTTGCTGACGACCGAGCTGCAAGAGGGCGTGATGAAGACGCGCATGCAGCCCATCGGCAACGTGTGGAACAAGTTCCCGCGCGTCGTCCGGGATCTGTCCCATGCGTGCTCGAAGAAGGTCGATCTGAGCCTCGATGGCACCGAGACCGAGCTCGACCGCACGATCATCGAGGCCATCAAGGACCCGCTCACGCACGCCGTCCGCAACGCGGTCGATCACGGGCTCGAGCGGCCCGAGGCGAGACTCGCGGCGGGCAAGTCCGAGAACGGACGCCTGACGCTCCGGGCGTTCCACGAGGGCGGCCAGGTCAACATCGAGATCTCCGACGACGGCGCCGGAATCGACGCAGCCAAGGTCCGCGCGCGTGCGGTCGAGCGTGGCGTGATCAGTGCCGACCGCGCCAGCCGCATGAGCGACCGTGAGGCGGTGCACCTCATCTTCCAGCCCGGCTTCTCGACCGCCGAGAAGGTCACCAACGTGAGCGGTCGTGGCGTCGGCATGGACGTCGTGAAGACCAACATCGAGAAGATCGGTGGCACGGTCGACATCCACACACAGCTCGGCCAAGGCACCACCCTCAAGCTGAAGATCCCGCTGACGCTGGCGATCATCCCGGCGCTCATCGTCTCCAGCGGCGGCAACCGCTTCGCGATCCCGCAGGTGAGCCTGCTCGAGCTCGTGCGACTCGAGGGCGAGACCGCCGCGCGCTCGCTGGAGTCGCTGCACGGCTCGACCGTGTACCGCCTGCGCGGCAACTTGCTGCCCCTGGTCTTCCTCGACCGTGCGCTCGAGCTGAAGCCGGTACCGCGGGGCCACGACGTGGTGAACATCGTCGTGCTGCAGGCCGATGATCGTCAGTTCGGCCTGGTGGTCGACGGCATCAACGATACAGAGGAGATCGTGGTCAAGCCGCTCGGCAAGGAGCTCAAGGGCATCAGCGCGTTCGCCGGCGCGACCATCATGGGCGACGGCCGGGTCGCACTCATCCTCGACGTGCTCGGCATCGCGCAGCGGTCCAATGTGGTCTCCGCCGGCCGCGAGCGCTCGATCGTCGAGAAGTCGACGACGTCGCAGGGCAGCTCCGAGCACCGCGAAGCGCTGCTGCTGTTCCGCCTCGGCCACGAAGGACGCATGGCGCTGCCGCTCTCGATGGTCGCGCGACTCGAGGAGATCCCGCGCGCCGCCGTCGAGCACGCGGCCGGTCGCGAGGTCGTGCAGTACCGCGGCGCGATTCTGCCGCTGCTCGACGTACGTCGCGCCCTCGGCGTTGCCGGTGGCAGCGGCGGCGACAGCCCGCTGCAGGTCATCGTCTACTCCGAACACGGTCGCAGCTTCGGCTTCGTGGTCGATCAGATCCTCGACACCGTCGAGGAGACGCTGACCACGAAGCAGCGCAGCAACCGTGAGGGCGTGCTCGGCTCTGCGGTCGTGCAGGGCAAGGTCACGGACATCCTCGACGTGCACGGCATCATCCGCCGCACCGACCCCAGCTTCTTCACCCAAGACGCCGCGTAGACACCGATGCCTCCCACCACGCGACAACTGTGCACCTTCTCCCTGGGCGACCTCATCTTCGGCGTCGAAGTGACGCACGTGCAGGAGGTCATCCGCTACCAGGAGATGACCTCGGTCCCGCTGGCTCCGCGGATCATCCGCGGGCTCATCAACCTGCGCGGACAGATCGTCACCGCCATCGACATGCGCGCGCGTCTGCAGCTGCAGCCCCGCGAGGGCGAGCTGCCGATGAACGTCGTGCTCCGCACCGCCGACGGCGTGGTCAGCCTGCTGGTCGACGAGATCGGTGACGTGGTGCAGACCGACGAGTCGACCTTCGAACGCGTCCCCGAGACCACCGACGCCCTGCTCAAGGAGCTCGTCAGTGGGGTCTACAAGATCGAGCACCGCCTGCTGCTGCTGCTCGATGTCGATCGAGTGATGACCAATAGCCAACTCTCCGCCAAGGGCGAAGCCGCCTGAAGCCGTCCCCGCGAGGGCCGCCCGCGCCGCCACGCCCCCGCATCACCCTTCAATCCTCAAAACGAGACGAGACGAGAAACAACACCATGTCTGCCGCCGCCGAACGCAAGCGAACCGATGCCACCACCGCCGCCTCCGCGGCCAACACTGCCCCGCGCGAGGTCGAGTCCGACGCGGAGCTGCAACGCAAGCTCGAGGACTTCGAGGGCCAAGTCCGCGCCATCTCGCGGTCCCAGGCCGTGATCGAGTTCGAGCTCGACGGCACCATCCTCGCCGCCAACGACAACTTCTGCGACGCCCTGGGCTACAGCGCCGACGAGATCGTCGGCAAGCACCACCGCATGTTCGTCGACCCCGAGTACGCGCGGACCAAGGCGTACAAGGACTTCTGGGCCCAGCTCGGCCGGGGCGAGTTCGTCGCGCAGGAGTTCAAGCGCTTCGGCAAGGGTGGCCGCGAGATCTGGATTCAGGCCTCGTACAACCCGATTCTCGACGAGCAGGGCCGCCCGTGGAAGGTCGTGAAGTACGCCACCGACATCACCGCCCAGAAGATGAAGGCCACCGACTGGGGCGGGCAGATCGCAGCCATCAATCGCGTGATGGCGGTGATCGAGTTCGACATCGAGGGCAACATCATCCACGCCAACGAGAACTTCTGCAAGACGCTCGGCTACGCGCTCGACGAGATCGTCGGCCGTCACCATCGCACGTTCGTGTCGGCCCACGCGGCGGCGAGCGATGCGTACCGCAAGTTCTGGGTCGACCTGCGCAGCGGTGTGCCGCAGGCCGGTGAGTTCCTGCGGGTCTCGAAGGACGGCAAGGACGTGTGGATCCAGGCCTCGTACAACCCGATCCTCTCGGACGACGGGCAGGTGCTGAAGGTCGTGAAGTTCGCGACCGACATCACGGCGCAGAAGCTCGCCGCGATGGAGGCGATGCGCCTCAAGCAGGTGGTCGAGAACGCTCCGCTCAACCTGATGTTCTGCGACCGCGACCTGACGGTGCAGTACGCCAACCCGGCCTCGCGCGGCGCCCTCAAGCGGCTCGCGAAACACCTGCCGATCGCACCCGAGCAGATCGTCGGTTCCTCGATCGACATCTTCCACAAGAACCCGAGCCATCAGCGCAAGATGCTCGCCGACCCGAAGAACCTGCCGCACTCCGCTCGCATCCAGATCGGCGACGAGCACCTCGACCTCATGGTCGCGGCCATCCACTCGCCAGGTGGCGAGTACCTCGGCCCCATGCTCACGTGGGACATCGTGACCGAGAAGGTCGCCGAGGAGCGCGCTGCCGCGGCGCGCGTCGAGCAGGAGCGCGCCGATGCCGATGCGTTGCGCACCAAGGTCGAGTCGCTGCTCGACGCCGTCGATGGTGCCGCCAAGGGCGACCTCACGCGGCAGATCACCGTCTCCGGTGACGACGCGATCGGTCGCGTCGCCGCGGGTCTCGGTCGCCTGCTCGACACCATGCGCACCAGCGTGACGAGCATTGCGAGCAACTCGTCGGCGCTCGGCGCAGCGGCCGAGGAGCTGTCGGCGGTCAGCAAGCAGATGACCACGACCGCCGAGGAGACCTCGGCGCAGGCGGGAGTGGCCGCCGCCGCGACCGAGCAGATCAACCGCAACGTCCAGACGGTGGCCAGCGGCACCGAGGAGATGTCGGCGAGCATCCGCGAGATCGCCAAGAACGCCTCCGACGCGGCCCGCGTCGCGACCTCTGCGGTGAAGGTGGCCGAGACCACCAACACCATCGTCGGCAAGCTCGGCGAGAGCAGCGCGGACATCGGCAAGGTCATCAAGGTCATCACCTCGATCGCGCAGCAGACCAACCTGCTCGCCCTGAACGCGACCATCGAGGCCGCACGGGCGGGTGAAGCCGGCAAGGGCTTCGCGGTGGTCGCGAACGAGGTGAAGGAGCTGGCCAAGGAGACCGCGAAGGCCACCGAGGACATCAGCCAGAAGATCGAGACCATCCAGTCCGACACCCGCTCGGCGGTCGGTGCCATCGGTCAGATCAGCGAGATCATCGCCCAGATCAACGAGCTGCAGACCGCCATCGCCGGCGCGGTCGAAGAGCAGACCGCGACCACCAACGAGATCGGTCGCAACCTCGCCGACGCCGCCCGCGGCAGCAGCGAGGTCGCGCAGAACATCTCGAGCGTCGCGATGGCCGCACAGAGCACGACCGGTGGTGCGATGGACACCACCCGCGCTGCCTCGGAGCTGAGCCGCATGGCGTCCGAGCTGCAGCGACTGGTGGGTCAGTTCACCTACTAGCCGAATCGACGGCGGGGACCTCACCGGTCCCCGCCGTCTTCTCTTTCCTCCACGCATCCCTCCCAGAGCAACCCGATCATGCCCGGCCCCTCTCGCATCCTGATCGTCGACGACTCGGTGGTCGTTCGCCGAATGCTCTCCGACCTGGTGAGCTCCGACCCCGACCTCGAGCTGGCGGGCACCGCATCGAACGGTCAGCTCGCGCTCCAGAAGCTTCCGCAGCTCGCCGTCGATCTGGTGGTCATGGACGTCGAGATGCCCGGGATGGACGGCATCGAAGCCGTCGGACGCATCCGCGTCGACTGGCCCCGCCTCCCGGTGATGATGTGCAGCTCCCTGACGGCCCGCGGCGCCGACGCGACGCTGCGAGCCCTGGCCGCCGGCGCCACCGACTACGTCGCGAAGCCCTCCGGCCTCGGCAACGCCGAGGGCCTCGAGGGCTTCAAGCGCGAGTTCGTCGCGAAGCTCAAGGGCCTCGCGGGTCTGCGTCGCTCGGACGGCGTCGTGGCGATGCCGGTCGCCCCCCAGCGCCCGATCTCCAACGCTCGCCGCACGCCTTCGAAGCGGCCCGCCGTGCTCGCGATTGGCTGCTCCACCGGTGGCCCCAACGCGCTCGCCCGCGTGTTCGCCGACCTCCCCGGTGACATCGGCGTGCCGATCGTCATCACCCAGCACATGCCGCCGCTCTTCACCCGCATGCTCGCCGAACGCCTGACTGCGACCTCGGCGATCCCGGTGAAGGAAGCCGAGACCGGCGATGAGCTGCTCCCGAACCACGCGTACATCGCCCCCGGCGACTACCACATGGCGTTGCGTCGCGACGGCGTGCGGGTGCGCGTCGTGCTCAACCAGGATCCGCCGGAGAACTCCTGCCGCCCCGCGGTGGATGTCATGTTTCGCTCGGTCGCGGCGCTCTTCGGTCCCGACGTCATCGCTGCGGTGATGACGGGCATGGGGCAAGACGGCGCCGTCGGCTCGCGGCACGTCGCTGACGCCGGCGGCTGGGTGATCACCCAAGACGCCGCCAGCTGCGTCGTGCCGAGCATGCCCAATGCCGTCGTTGCGATCGGGGCCAGCCACGAGAGCGCCGAACTCGAGCAGCTCGGCACCCTGTTCGGATTCCGCTGCAAGCCCGCGCAGGGCCTGCCCTCGAGATGGACCGCCGCCCTGTGACGCACGACGTCACCACCCACAAGGAACCAGCCCATGCATGCCCTCGTCGTCGATGATTCTCGTGCCATTCGCTCCGTGATCGCTCGCATGCTGCGGGGGTTGGGGTGGACCGTCAGTGAGGCTGGCAACGGCCAGGAAGCCGTCGACGTGCTCGAGGGCCTCGAGTTCCCACCGGACATCGCACTGGTGGACTGGAACATGCCCGTCATGGATGGCTTCACGTTGGTCTGTGCGATCCGCAGCGACGCGAAGTTCGACGACATGCGCATCATGATGGTGACCACCGAGACGGAGATCGAGCGCGTACAGCAGGCGCTGTCGGCCGGCGCCAACGAGTACATGATGAAGCCGTTCACCCAGGACTCGCTGATCGAGAAGCTTGGACTGCTCGGCCTCGCCGCGGCTGCTTGACCCCGGAGGAGGTTTCCGATGACCACAGTACTCGAACCGCTCGACTATCAATGGCTCTGCACGTTCCTGCGTGATGAGTCGGCGCTCATCATCGACGAAAGCAAGGAATACCTCGTCACGACTCGGCTGCATCCGGTGATGAAGCAGTTCAGCATCGCCTCGCTGCCCGAGCTGGTGCGGAAGCTCCGTCAGCGGCCGCTGGCCGCGATCCACCAGGCCGTCATCGAGGCGATGACGACCAACGAGACCTCGTTCTTCCGGGATCTCCACCCGTTCGAGACCCTGCGCAACGACATCTTGCCGGAGATCGTCCGCAAGCGTGGCAGCAACGGCCTCAACATCTGGTGCGCGGCATCGTCGACCGGCCAAGAGCCGTACACGATCGCGATGGTGCTGCGCGACGCCTTCCCCGACGTCGCGGCAAAATCGAAGATCCTCTGCACCGACATCAATGCGACCGTGCTCGCACGCACCGCCGAGGGCAAGTACTCCCAGCTCGAGGTCAACCGAGGTCTGCCCGCGACGATGCTGGTGAAGTACTTCGAACGCGCCGGCACCGAGTGGCAAGTGAAGGCCGAGCTGCGCCGGATGATCGATACACGCCTGCTCAACCTGGCCTCGCCCTGGACGGGCATCCCGCCGATGGACATCGTGTTCATCCGCAACGTCCTCATCTACTTCGACGTCGAGACCCGGCGTGGGATCATCGGTCGGATCCGCAGGAACATGGCGATGGACGGATTCCTGTTCGTCGGTGGTGCCGAGACGCTGTTGAACATCGACAGCGACCTGACGCGCACCACCGCCGGGCGCAGCACGCTGTACAAGCGCGCGGCCTAGTACCTCGACCGTCGGCCGCGCTTGCCCCGGTTCACCGCTGCGCGGCGGCCGGTCGCTGCACCATCGCCCGCGGCTTTGCCCCGCGGCTTTGCTAAGCTCTCCGCGGGGTGGTGGTGGGTCGGCGCGTGCGCGGTGGATCGTGGGTGGCGGCGGCGGTGCTCGTGCACGCGACCCCCGCCGAGGCCGCGACGCCCTCGCTCCCCGCCGCGGCGGAGCCCGCCGGTGCTTCGAGCGTCGCCGTGACGATCCACGGCGACGAGGCCCAGCGCGCGGCACTGCAGATCCAGCTCGAGGGCGCGCTGCCCCGGGACGTGGCGTCGTCGATCGCAGCCGGGCCGGTCGACCTCGCCAGCGCCATCGCGCCTGCGCCCGTCGAGGCCGACACGCTCGCGCGGGTGTGGATCGAGCTGGCCCCGGCCGATCGCGGCGGCGTGGTCACCGTCGCACTGGTCGACGGCCGCCACGAGCGCGTGCTGGTGCGGCACATCGCGGCACCCATCGGGGTCGATGCCGCCGTGCGCGAGACCATCGCGACGTTGGTCGCGAGCGCGATCGAGGCGCTGCGCGACGGCGCGGTGATCGGCATCGAGCGCGCGGTGGCACAGGCGCAGCTCGACGCCGCGATCCCGCCGCCGCCCGCCGACAGCCCGACCTCGAGCACCGCGCCGGCACCACCGATGCGCGCCCAGCCGGGCCCGCCACCGACCGCGTCCGATCGACGCGGCGACGCACGCATCTCACTCCCGATCGAGCTCGGTTGGTCGTTGCTGGCGTGGTCGCGCGAGCAGCCGCTGCAGCATGGCCCGAGGCTCGCGCTCGGCGTGCTCTCGCGGGATCGTTGGCGCGCCGGTGCGGGGCTCTCGGGGCAGTATCGCCTGCCCGCACGCGTGGCCCACGACGACGTGGGCCTGCGGCTCTCGAGCGGGTCTGTGCGCGTGTGGGCCGGCCTGCACCCTGGAATCACGCCACGCGTCGGGTTGCGGGCGCGGGTGGGCGCAGGCGTCGATCTCGTGCGGGCCAGCGTCTCCGCCACGACGCCCGGGGTGCGCACGCGCGTGGCCGCGGTGCACGCGCTGCCCGTGGTCCGCGCCTCGTTCGGCGTCGGTGTGTCGCTGACGCCCGGGCTGCAGCTGGCGCTCGATGCCGCGCTCGAGGTCGACCTCGTCGACACACGCTTCGTGCTGGAGGCGCCCGATCGCACCGTGTTCGACCCTTGGCGCGCACGCCCCGGCGTGACGCTGTCGTTGGCGTGGGATCCGCTGGTGCGGGCGAAGTGATCGATCCGCGGTGCCCGTGGCCACCCCTTCTGCGAGAGGACACTGCAAGCATGACGCTTCGATCCCTTGGACTGGCCCTGTTCCCCCTGTCGCTCGCGCTCGCCTGCGACGGCAAGATCCCGCTCGGTGAGGGCGAGAGCTCCTCCGGCGACATCGATACCGACGACTCCGCGAGCGCGAGCGCGAGCGAGACCGGCGCCGGCAGCTGCACGCCCGTCGACGACGAGCCCACCAGCAGCATGACCACGGTGCGCTTGACCAACGCACTGGCCACGCCGGTGGTCATCGCGGTGGTGCCGTTCTGCCCCGCCAACGACTACTATCAGATCGAATCGAGCGAGGATGAGCTCGCGCTGCACGTCGAGTCCTGCGGCAACTTCTGCGACCAGCTGGGGCAGCCGTGGGAGTGCCAGGCAGGCTGCATCAACCCGAACGACATCTTGATCTTGCCCGGTGGCAGTCACGAGTTCGAGCCCTGGGATGGACGACTGTGGGAATCGCGAGCGGTACCCGATGCCTGCGGTCCGCTCAACACCGGCGAGTGCTTCCACGGCGTGGCGGCGAGCGGACCGCTGCAGATGACGGTGTGGTTCAAGCCCGCGACCGAAGACCTGTGCGACGGCACCTGCGAGTGCGCGGACGGTGAGGACTCCTGCGTGTTCGATCAGGAAGATCCAGGCTTCGACCTCGAGCCACGGGCGTGGAACTTCGACGCCAGCGACGCGAGCGTCGACGTCGTTCTCGAGTGAGCACGACGTGACGGCCCGCGCGAGCACGATCGATCCCGAGCTGTCGGTGCGCGAGCCCGACGCGCTGGTCGAGCGTGCGCGTGCGGGCGAGCGTGGTGCACTCGAGGCCCTGCTGCAGGGCGTCGCGCCCCGCGTGCTCGCGGCGGTGCGAGGCGTGGTCGGCCGCGAGGCCGGCGATGCCGAGGATCTCGCCCAGGAGAGCCTCGTTGCGCTGGTGCGCGCGCTGCCGTCGTTCCGCGGCGACTGTGCGATCGCGTCGTTCGCCTGCGGGGTCGCGGTGCGCACGGCCCTGCGATCCCGTCGCAAGTGGTTGCGACGGCGCCGCAAGGACGACGAGCGCGCGCTGCTGGCCGACACCACGCCGGTGGCCGACGATCCCGAGCGCGAACTCCAGCGACATCGGCGGCTCGCAGTGATGCGATCGCTGCTACGCGAGCTGCCGATCGAGCAGGCCGAAGCGTTCGCCATGCGTTGCCTGCTGGGCGACTCGCTGCCCGAGATCGCCGCTGCGAGCGGCGCCAACCTCAACACGTTGCGCAGCCGCATCCGCCTGGCACGGACGGCGCTGCTGCGACGGATCCACGACGATGCCACGCTGCAGGAACTCTTCGAGGTGACCGATGTCGGATGAACCCACGCGCCGTCGCTCGCTCGAGTCGCAGCTACACGACGACATCGTCGTCGACACCCGCGCGCAGCACGGCGACGAGCACCGGCTCGCACGCGTGGTCGGTGGCGCGCTCGCGACCGGCGGGGGCCTCGGGATGCTGTGGTTGGCGCTGCGATCGATCACGGCCAGCAAGGTGGTGATGATCGCGGTCGGCACGGCGGCGATCACCAGCGCTACCGCGTGGGTGATCGCGAGCGGCGAGCCCGACGGGGTCACCGTCGGCGCGACGCCGCGGGCGAGCGCGGGCGACAGCGACGCAGGTGTCGACCCGAGGCAGGACCACGCGACGCAGCCGCCGGCGACGCTCGACACGATCCATGCGCCCGCCGTGCCACCACCGCCCGACCCGGGCTCGACCGGCGCGACGCCCCGGCCCATCCGACCCGCGGCCGCGACCCCGCCGTCGGCCGAGATCGCAAAGCGCGACGACACCGCCCTCGACGACGCCGCGACCCTGCTCGAACGTGCTGCGCTGGCCCGTCGCGACGGTCGCAGCGACGAGGCGATCGCGATCTATCGCGCGATCGAGCGGCGCTTCCCCGGCTCGCGCGAGCACGCGGTCGCCTGTGTCGCGCTCGGGCGTGCACTGCTCGCGAGCGATGCCGACGCCGCGCTCGAGACCTTCGACGGCTGTCTGCGCGATCATCCCCGTGGGCAGCTCGCCGAGCCTGCACTGGTCGGACGCGCCGAGGCCCTGGCCGCGCTCGGCCGCCACGGCGACGAGGCCGCCGCGTGGGTCGAGCTGCTGCGACGCTTCCCCGACTCGCTGCACGCCGAGCGCGCCCGCAGCCGCAGCGGGCGGTGATCGTCAGCGCCAGATGTACGCCCGCGGGGCGCCATCGACCTCGAGCACCAGCACCGGCGTCTGCGTGGTGTCGAGCACGAGCTCGACGTCGTCGCCCATCGCGAGCGTGTCGACCAGCGCGTCGAGGCTGGTGCGCTGCGGCACCCCGAGGAAGGCAGTGCGTAGCGCGGCATCGTCCCCCGCGTGGACCTCGACCAGCGCCATGTCGTCGTCGAGCTCGAGCTCACGCTCGAGCACGGCCGCGCCCGGTGCCACGGCGACGTCCGTGCGTCCGCATGCGGAACCCAGGGTGGCGAGCAGCAGGAGCGACGTTACGAGCATCGTGCGGAGCATGCCCGCAAGCATCGGCCCCTGGCCGACCGCGCTTGAGCGCGAGCTACTGCTGCTCGAAGTGACCGTGCTCGAGCCCGTGGCCGTCGCCGACCAGCTCCATCGGCCGGTTGCTGTGTCGGGCCAGCTGCACCGCGTCACGCAGGCGCTCGAACAGCTCGCGGGGGTTCGGCAGGCCGTACAGCACGAGCTCCGGCGTCGACTGATCGGTGCTCGACACCGTCACGCGTGCGACCCCGACGACGCGATCCCACAGGCTCTGGCTGTACTTGACGTCGAGCACGCGCCACAGCTCGAGGCTGTCGACGGTCTTGCTCAGCACGCCGCGCTCGAACTCGATGCGACGCAGCGTGATCTTGTAGCGCGTCGTGGTGTGACGCAGGAAGGTCCACAACAGGCCTGGCAAGCCGATGAGCGACAGCACCCACAGCGGCCAACTCTGGAACAGGGCGATGTGCCCGAGCCCCCAGCCGAGCACACCCGCGGCCACCGATGCGAAGATCCACTTCACGTAGTCGAACACGTACGCGCCCTGCTTGGCCGGGCCGTAGTAGATGATTTCTTCGTTGCCGGGCTGTGCGACCGAGCCGGCCGGGGCCTGTGCACGCGCAGGTGTGGACGGCTGCTGCGGCTGGAGGGACGACGGCGGGGGCGGACCTTGATTGGCTGACATCGTGAGCTTGGCGTCTTCGCGGCGCGTCAGAGGATAGCAGCGTCAGCGACCCGACGCTGGCGCAGCCCGTTGCCGCGTGCGAGGGGCCAGCGAGCGACGGTCCGCGGGACAATACCGCGTGCAGCGGGACTTCTTCCGCGTGCGCCCGCTCCGGGCGCGAGGACCCGCCCATGCGTGCAACACCCGGTTTCGTCATCCATCTCGGCCTCGCGGCCGCATGCACCGTCGACGCTGCGAGCGACGACGCGAGCGCGTTCACTGCCACCGAGACCGAGACCGCGGCTGACGGCTCGACCACCGCGTCGACGGGCAGCGCCACGGGTGCATCGGCCACGGCTGCCAGCGCGACGGCGACCGGCGCCACGAGCATCGACACGGCGGCGGATGACGCCAGCGACAGCACCGACGACGACGGTCACGGCGACTCCACGGGCGGCGCGCCCGACGATGGCGCGTTGCCGGCGAAGCTCGTGGCCGGCTACTGGCAGATGTGGCAAGGCCCGCGGGTCGCCGAGATCACGGCGAACGCCCCCGAGTACAACCTCCAGTACGCCGCGTTTGCGCTGGGCACCGAGTCGGGCACTGGCCACGTGTCGTTCGACCCGGTGTACTCGCCGCCCGACGAGCTACGGCTCGACATCGCGGCCAGCCGCGCCGCGGGCTCGCGCTGGCTGCTCAGCATCGGTGGCGGTGGCGAGGGCGCGATCACCTTGCTCGAGGCCTCGCATGCCGACCAGATGGTCGCGTCGCTCATCCCCATCATCGACGACTACGGCTTCGACGGCATCGACTTCGACCTCGAGTCGGGGCCGGACGGCTGGAGCGTCGACGCGATGGCCGCGGTCGCGCAGCAACTCGACGCACACTACGGCCCGCAGTTCATCATCTCGGCCGCACCGCGCCCCTACGAGGACGAGTACCGCGATGCCGCCCTCGCGATGGGCGACACGCTCGACCTGTTCGGGTTCCAGTTCTACGACGCGCCCGAGTTCAACGACCCGCAGTTCCTGCACGACAACATCGTCTATCGCGTGAACCAAGCCATCGACCTCGGCATCCCGGCGTCGAAGATCATGATCGGCTGCATCACGTACTCCGACTACGGCTACGGGCACAACACGGTCGAGGTCTACCGCGACATCTTCCTCGAGCTCGAGCAGGACCACCCGGACCTGCGCGGGGTCTTCATCTGGGAGACGTCGCTCGATGCGCTCGAGGGCTGGAGCTTCGCCCACGGCATGGGCGCGGCGTTGCTGCCGTAGCGAAGCGAAACGCGCTGCCGACGTGGCGATGGCCGTCGCGGCCCCGCCACGCGGCCGCACGACTTCAGCCCATCGCGGGGCCCTGGTACAGCACCGGCAGCGGCGAGCGACGGCCCTGGGTCGAGCTCCAGAACTCCGGACTCGGCCGCTGGTCGAAGTCGCCGTTGTAGTAGCCGTAGCCGCCGCCGGGGCTCGACTCGTAGTCGCCCGACGAAAGTCCCATGCAGTTCATGAACGTCACCAGCAGGTTCGACAGCGGCAGACCGCGGCCGTCACCCTCGAGGCGGTAGTCGATGTAGTTGCCCTGCTGCAGGCGGCCGCCACCGCCACCCGCGACCAGCACCGGCATGTTGTCGTTGTTGTGCTGACCGTCGATGTGCACGCAGCCGTACTGCATGCACCAGTAGACGATGGCGTTGTCGAGCACCGTGCCCTCGCCCTCGGTGATGGCATCGAGCACGCCGAGCAGCCGCGCCACGCGGGCGCCGATGTGCTTGAAGTCGTCGATGATGCCGGAGTCGGTCGCGCCGTAGAGCTCGTGGTGCTCGGTGTGGCGCGTGCCGTAGCCCTGCGACATCCCCATCGTGATGCTCGCGACCCGGGTCAGATCGCAGGCCATGGCGGCGGCGAGGATGCGGAACTGGTTGTCGATCGTGCGCTCGACGTCGCTCTCGTCGTCGAGGGTCGGCGCCTCGCAGATGGCGCTGATCGAGCCATCGATCACGTCACGGACGAGATCCATGTACGCGTTCAAGCGCTGCTTGTCGTCGGCGGAGATGCGGCCGCCATCGCGCACGCGGCGGTAGTCCTCGTAGACACCGTCGACCAGCTTCTGCTCGCGCGGGTCGAGCCCGTCACCCTGCGCGGCGGCGAAGCCGGCCGCGAACGGATCGAGGATGCCCTGGGTCTGCTTGACCGGACGGACCATCTGGGGGTCGCCGTCGCCGCGCCACGAGAACGAGCGGTTGTTGCTGTAGTCGTCGCCCGACACCGGGTTCATGTTCACGACCCGGCGCACCTCGGGCACGTCGTCGCCGTAGACCTTGCTCGAGCGCGCGATGACCATGTCGACCGACTCCTGGCCCGACAGTGGCGCGGCCTCGTCGTTGTCGACGCCCGAGGCGTAGCCCGAGGCGCAGGTCGCGAACACGTAGTGGTGGTTGGGGTTCTCGATCAGCACGTCGAGCCCGCGCAGCACCGACATCTTGGCGCGGAAGGGGTCGAACGCCGCGCCGAGGATCGGCGAGATGTCGCCGCCGATCTCGTCGAGCGCCTGCAGGTTGACGTTGGGTTCGGGGCGCACGTTGGTGGTGCGATCGCCGAAGAACAGCGGGATGCTGGGGCCGTAGGGGTTGAGCAGCTGGATGTAGCGCACCGGCGCCGCCGCGACCCCGGCCTGTGCGCCGCGGGGCAGCAGCGACGAGAGCCAGGGCACCGCGAGCGTGAGTCCGGCACCGCGGAGGAACATGCGACGGCTGGATCGGGAGAGCTTCATGGCACGTGCTTCCAGAAGATGTCGTCATTGGCGATCGCGGCGACGAAGACCTCGAGCAGGCTGTCGTCGTGGCTGCGCTGCTCCATCGTGAGCAGTGCGCAGCCATCGACCTTCGCGTCGACACGGCGCATGCGGTAGTACTCGAGCACGCGCCGCGAGAAGCATGCCCGCGCCTTGTAGCTCTCGACCATCGCGTCGACGAACGCACCGGATCCGTCGATGGCCTCCGGGCCACCTTCTTCGATCCTGGGCTCCTCGACGTGGGTATCGATCGGCCAGCTGTTCTGCACGTTGCCGTCGGGATCGAGCAGCTGCTCGGTGGTGCGGGGCATGCCGACCTGGTCGTAGCCCTCGAACGCGAAGCCGAGACCGTTGATCACGCCGTGACAACCGGCGCACGCGCCGGCATCGGTCAACAGCGTGACCTTGTCGCGGTTGCTGAGCTGATCGAGATCGCCGAGCTCGTCCTGGCGGGCCATGACGGCCGCTGGATCGGGCAGGCCCAGCTCGTCGCACAACAGCAGCTTGCGGATGTGGGCCCCTCGCAGGATTGGGCTGGTCCGCGCACCGGCAGAGGCCAGCATCGCAGGGCGGTGAAGCAGTCCGCGGTGTTGGGCGGCGTCGACCGGAGTGTCGCCGCTGGCGACCTCGGTGCCGAACACCTGCGCCAGCGTCTCGCTGCGCGGGAACGCTGCGGTCGAGCCCATCAGCGTCGCGAAGTCGTCCTCGCGCCACACCACGTGCTCGAAGAACTCGTAGGCCTCGGCCTGCATCTGCGCGCCCAGACCCTCGACGTCGGCGATGCCACCCAAGGCCGCGACCTCGGGCAGCGGGTCGGCCACGGAGGTCAGCTTGGCGTAGTAGCGGAAGAAGTCGTGGACCTTCGGACCCGCGAGCTGCTGCCCCATCAGCCGTCGAACGTGCTGCTCGATGGCGTCGACGCTGTCGAGCTCACCCGCACGGGCGGCCGCGAACAACTCCTCGTCGGGCATGTCGTCGATCGCGAAGTAGGACACCCGCGAAGCGACCTCGAATTGCGTGAGGTGTACGCGATCGCCGTCGGTCTCCTCGGTGCCGTACTCGAGGTGGAACACCAGCGAGGGCGCCTGCAGCAGCCGACGCAGCAGGTACTCCATCCCCTCCGCGCCGCCACCGGACTCGACGAACCACGCCACGTAGTCGGCGATCTCGTCGTCGCGGAGATCACGGCGCCAGATCTTTGCGCCGAGCTCGGTCGCGACCGCGGCTGCGCAGGCCTCGTCGAGCTGTCCGGCACCGACGCAGACGGGCAGCTGTTGCTGCACCCACTGCGGATCGGCCAGCCCGACCTCGGCCGCGCGCTTGGCCACGCCCGACAGCGCGAGCGCGAGACCGACCGGCGGATCGATCGCGAAGTCCCCCGCGAGCACCGTCGCGTCGACCGGCAGCGCCGCCAGACGTCCGTCGATCTCTGGATCGGCGACGAGCTCCGCACCGAGCAGGCGCGTGAGCGTGTTGCGCAGCTCGGTGCTCGACAACCGCCGCATCTGCGCGAACGACAGGCCCCGCTGCTGCCGCTGCTCGTCGTCGCACGTGTAGTACATGCGCGGATCGACGGGTTCGCCGGACTCGCCGCCGGACTCGAGCCCACCACCGTCGCCGTCGGCCCCCGCGCCGCCGCTGGCGGCGGCACCGTCGGGCAAGCCGACGTAGCAACCCGTGATCGCCGCGAGCGCGAGCGCGACCGCCGTCATGCCCGCAACACGCGAGTCCACGCCCCCCGTTGCTCGTCGATCCATACGTCCCTCGCCCCGACCCATGCGGGTGATCCCGCGGCCTGTTCGAGGGAGTCCGACTCGCGGGCGGTTTGTCCCGCGCTCTTGAAAACTGCGCGCCGCGGGGGCAAATTGCCGGGCGCGCGTGGACGATGACGACGAGGTCGCGCTGCTGCACGCCTGGCGTGCAGGCGATCGCGCCGCCGGCGACGAGCTGATGCGCTCCTACTACGGTCGCGTGCTGGGCTTCTTTCGTCTGCGGGTGCCGACCGTGGCCGAGGACCTCACCCAGCACACGTTCCTGGCCTGCACCGAGGGCCGCGAGCGCGTGGTCGGCTCGAGCGTGCGAGGGTTCCTGTTCGGGATCGCGCGGCACCTGTTGCTCAAGCACCTCGAGCAATCACGGCGCGCCGAGGATGCCGCGGAGCTCGGCGCGGGCCAGCCGCAGAGCATCCTCTCGCCCAGCGGCGTGATCGCGCAACGGGCCGAGCACATGTTGTTGTTGCGCGCACTCGAACGACTGCCCGACGAGACCCAGATGCTGATCGCGATGCACTACGTCGAAGGCATGCGCAGCCGCGAGATCGCCGAGGCCCTGGGGGTGCCGACCAGCACGGTGACGACGCGGCTGTCGCGTGCGCGCGAGGCCCTGCGCGAGCAGCTGACGACGATCCGCGCCGCGCCACATACCCGCGCATCGCTGCTGTCGGAGCTGGACACGTGGGTGTCGTCGCTGGGGCCGCTGCTGCGCGGGTATCCCGATGCGAGCTAGCGGCCTATACTGCCCGTTCACCGCGTGTCGCTGCCCGCCCATCGCACCCTCACCGTGCGCGGCCTGAGTCCGGGCACGCGCCTGGGTCGACATGTCGTGGTGCGCCGCCTCGGCAGCGGTGGCATGGCCGAGGTCTACCTGGCGCGACTCGACGGACCCCAGGGCTTCGTCAAGCCGGTCGCGCTCAAGCTCATGCACACGCACCTGCTCGACGACCCCGCGTTCGTCGAGCTGTTCGGTCGTGAGGCCCGCATCGCCGCCAAGCTCGATCACCCCGGCATCGTCGGCGTGCTCGACATCGGTGAGGCCCAGGGCGAGCACTACCTCGCGCTCGAGTACGTCCACGGTCGCGACCTGCGGCAGGTGCTGGTCGACGCGCGCAACGAGCCGCTGCCGCTGGGTTGCGTGCTGCGCATCGTCATCGATGTCGCCGATGCACTCGCGCATGCGCACGGGCTCCACGACGCCGCCGGTCGGCCGCTCGACATCGTGCACCGCGACGTCTCGCCCAGCAACGTGCTGGTCTCGTACACCGGCGTCGTGAAGCTCGCCGACTTCGGCGTCGCGCGGGTCGTCGAGCAGACCCAAGCAACCCAGACCGCCTCGCTCAAGGGCAAGCTCGGCTACATGTCGCCCGAGCAATGCCTGCAGGAGGCGATCGATCGGCGCAGCGACGTGTTCTCGCTCGGCGTGGTGCTCTACGAGGCCACCACCGGTCGACGTGCGTTCGTCGGCGAGCCGCTCGCAGTACTCAACGCGGTCATCGACGGACGCTTCGTGCCGCCCGAGCAGGTCCGCCCCGACTACCCCGCGGGGCTGGCCGCGATCGTTCGCCGGTCGCTCGCCCACGAGGTCGACGCGCGCCATCCGGGCGCCGATGTCCTCGCGCGCGAGCTCGAGGCGTTCGCCGCCACCGCCGGCCTCGATGTGTCGCGCGAGGCGCTCGCGCGCGAGCTGGCGCGACGCTACGGCGCACCGGCCCTGCCCGACCTCACGCTGCATCACACCGACGAGCCGCCGTCGATGCCCGAGGACGACGCGACCCTCGAGCTCTCGACGCTGCGTCGCGCCACCGTCACGCCGACGCGATCGCGGTGGGTCTTGGGTGGCGTCGCGTTGGCCGCTGCGCTGGGGCTGGGCCTCGCAGGCTGGTCGTTCGCGCGGGAACCGGTCGAACCACCACCAACGATCGCACCCGCAGCGAGCGAAGACACCGCCCCTGCGAGCATCGCTCCGCAGACCGCGGCGGTGCCGGTGCCGGTCATGATCACCGCGCCCGAGCCGACCTCGCAGGCGCCCCGCGTGGCCGCACCGACCGCACGCACGCCGCCGCGCAACCGTCGGACGTCACGGGCGAAGCCAGTGACGACCTCGCAGCCGTCGCGTCCCGAGTCGAAGCTCGATCCACGCGACGCCATGCTTCCACGGTCGGCACGATGAGCCCCGCGGCCTGGTGGCTCGCGGCTCGTCTGCTCGCGCCCGACGACGACGCGTGGCGTGACAACGAACACTTCGTGCGCGGCACGCAGGCGTACGCCGCGGAGCAGTGGGACGAGGCCGCCAGGGAGTTCGAGCTCGCCAGCGACGAGCAGCCCCACGCGGTGTTCCTGTGGGCGTGGGCGCAGTCGCTGCGCTTCGGTGGCCACTGCGACGAGGCGGTCGTGGTCTACCGCCGCTACGTCGAGCTCGACGTCAGCGCGCTCGAGCGCCGCGATGCGCGGGCCAACATCCGCGAGTGCGGCGGCGAGCCCGAGCCCGCACCACCGCCACCGGTCGCGGCCACGCTCGACGTACCACCCCCGCCGGTGGCCGTGCCCGCGCCGGTCGCCCGCGATGGTTGGGGGCACGGGCTGACGTGGTCGGGGCTCGCGATCGCGGCGGCCGGTGGCGGCCTGCTCGGCGCCGCCCATGCCCGCGCGCAGCGGGCCGACGCCGCCGGCAACGAGGTCGACTACGCTCGTGCGATCGATTCGGCGCCCGCGATGTCGCGGGCCGGCATCGCGACGCTCGGTGTCGGCGCAGCGCTGCTGACGGCCGGCATCGTACGCTTCGCCGTGCTTGCCGCGCGCGCACGCCGAACGCAACAGGCGGCAGCACGTCCGCGCCTGCAGGTGCAGCGATGAGGCGCGCGACCCCACGCACCCTGGCACTCGCGGTGCTGTCGCTCTCGAGCTCGTGCATCGATCGCAGCGCGTATGCCTGCCACGACGACGTCGAATGCAACTCGGCGGCCGGTGGCGCATGTGAGCCGCTCGGCGTGTGCAGCTACCCCGACGACGCGTGCGACAGCGGGCGCCGCTACGGCGGATACGCGGGCGTGCTGAGCCATGTCTGCGTGGAGGCCGATGGCACCACCGCAGTGGTCACCGACACCACGACGACCGCCGATCCGAGCGTCGCGACCACCGCGGTCAGCGACGACGCCGGTGGCTCGAGCACCAGCGCGACGGACACCGGCTGCGTCGACGGCTGTCCGATCCCCGGGGGTACCGAGCTGTGGAGTCTGACCTTCGACGGCGACGTCCACGGCAACGATCGCCTGTCGAGCGTGATCACCAGCGCCGGCGGCGACATCTTCGCGGCCGGGGTGTACGGCTCGGCGACCGCCGACGCGCTGCTCGTGCGGGTCACACCGGACGGTGAGCTGGTGGCCCAGCGCGTCCACGACGTCGAGGGCGGCGACGACGATCTGATGGCGCTGCAGCAGGGCCCCGACGGCACCATCTGGACCTGCGGCCGCGGCAACAGCTCGACCGGGGGCCTGCGCGCGTGGCTGGGACAGTTCGACGTGCAGCTCACCGATGACGCGCCCAAGAGCAGCGTGACCATCGACCACGTGGTGTGTCGCACGCTCGGCATCGCGGGCGTCGGCACCTGGATCGCCGCTGGCGACGACGGCGACTACGGCGGCGGCTCGTGGATGTACACCTTCGCCCACTGGGACGCCGACGGCGGCAACGTCACCCTCACCACCGAGCCCGTCGACGATCGCTGGTCGGCCAGCGCGCTCACGGGTGACGGCACGCTGTTGTTGGCGGGCGTGCAGGCCGGTCAGGGCATCGTCACGACGAGTGACGGCAGCATGCTCGGCGACAATGTGCTCGGCGACGGCGCGGGCGCGCGGCCGCAGGGGCTCGCGGCGATCGGGGACACGGTCGTCGTCGGTGGATTCGAGAACACCGCGGGCCAGGCGGATCGATGGATCGGCGCGTTCGATACCTCCGGCGCACCGCTGTGGAGCTGGCGCGCGACCCCGCCCGTCGCGATCGGCGACGAGGTCGAGTCGCTCGCGATCGACGGCACCGGCGCGGTGATCGCGGTCGGTTTCGTGGCCGACGACGTCCGCCGCCGCTGGGCGATGAAGCTCGATCCCGACGGCAGCGAGCTGTGGTCGAAGACGTGGCCTGCAGCGGCCGATGCCCTCGACGCCGCGCGCGACGTCACCGTGCTGCCCGATGACGGCATCGTGGTGGTCGGCGAGATCACCACCGACGCGTCCGCCCAGGACGCCTGGATCGCACGCCTGGCGCCATGATCGCGCCGGTGCTCGCGGCCAGGGCGGGCCAGTCGCGGGACCCCTGCTATGCTCGTGCGCGCACGATGTATCTCCTTCGCGCGCAGCTCGAGCAGGTGCCTCCGTTCGGTACGATCGAGCTGCCGTTCGCCGACGAGGACGGTCGCGCGCGCCCGCTCACCGTCGTGCACGGCGCCGGCGGCGTGGGCAAGACGGTGCTGCTCGCGGTGCTCGGCGCGACCCGCCCCGGCAACGCCACGGTGCTGTTCGGCGGCTCCCAGGGCACCGTGCCGATCGCGACCTGCGAGTGGCAGCTGGGCCATGACGACCCCGAGCGTCCCCACCCGCTGGTGATCGCGACGCCGGTGCAGCCGCGCGCGGGCGAGGACGAGCTGGCCGCGATGCGACGACGCGAGCAGGCGCTGTTCGAGCGTCGCGCGAAGGATGGCGGCTTCGTGTTCCTCACGTTCCCCACCATCCGGTGGTTCTCGCGGCAGCCGGTGGCGATCCACGCCCCGACCCGCACCGTCGCGCACTACGACGTGCGCTCGACCGTGAACCTCGACGATGCCCAACGCGCCGACCTCACGCGCGACACCAAGACCGCCCTGGTCTACGCCGCGGTCGCTTCGGCGCTCACGCCCACCGTGCAGCGCGAACGCAACGCCCAGCGCGAGCGCTCGCCGCTCGACATGCGACTGTTCGGTGCCGCCATGCGCGAGGTCGTCGACAGCATCGTGCAGCTGGCGGGCTTCTCGTACGTCGGCGTCGATCCGATCTCACTCGAGCCGGTATTCGAGAGCGCGGGCAACCGCCGCGTGCCGTTCGACGGGCTACCGACCCGCGGCCGCCACCTGGTCGCGATCGCGGCGCTGTCGGTACGCACGCTGTGGGCCGCGTATCCCGGCACCGATCCCCGCGTGTCCGAGGCCGTGATCGCGGTCGACGACATCGATCTCTACCAGGACGCACACGTGCAGGAGCGCATCGCCGGCGCGCTGCGCCTGGCGCTGCCGGCCGTGCAGTGGATCCTCACCACCAGCTCGCCGATCGTCGCGGGCGCCTGCGCGGCCCACGAGATCCTCACGCTGCGGCGGCTGCCCGACGACGAGCGCGTCGAGCTGTTCGTCGATGCGCAGGCGCAGACCCACTAGTACCTTAGCGCGAGCCCCGGCTTCACTCCGCCCATCGCACGTGGAAGTGATCGTCGTGGCCGCGCCAGTCACGGATGATGCCGTGCATGGCGCGATCGCCATGGGGGTACTGGAACAACGACTCCAGCGTCTCGCGGGGGGTGCCGCCGTGCAGCGCGTGCTCGTACAGCAGCTCCTGCACGCGGTAGTCCATGAAGATCCACGCGACCGCGCGGGTGTCGATCATCGCCTTCACCAGCTTCCACGTCCGCGCGCGATCGAGGTTGGCGGCCGAGGCCCGGACGAAGCGGGCGACGTCGGCGTCCCGCCCGCTCAACACATAGCCGACGTCGACGTCGCGACCCGTACGGTGCGAGAGATGCGGCGGGAACGGCCCACCGCCGGCCTTGCTCAGGTCGCCGACGTGGACGTCGGGCCCGCCCTCGGCCACGCGCACGTACGCGCGCAACGACTCGCGCAGGCGGTGCACGGTGCGACGCGTGCCCCAGGCGAACGCCGGAGTCTTGATCATCCAGCCCGGACCTTCGCCGAGCTGCACGGCGTCGCGCATGTCACTGGGCTCGCCGTCCTCGACGAAGTCGGCGTAGAACACGTCGCGGGGATCGAGCTTGGCCGGGGTCGCACCGACCTCGAGGCGCTCGCGCAGCTCGTCGTGGACCAACTCGACGTGCCCCTGATCAATCGCCACGATCAGCACGTCTTTGCGGATCGCATCGCCGACACGGTAGTGCGCGATGGTGCCGGCGTCGCCGTCGCGGATCGTCGCGCGGGCGAGGCTGGCGTCGGCCGGCACCTGCGTGGCCAGCAGTGTCAGCGGCAGTGCAGTCATCGGCAACGGCTCGAGCTCGAGCTCGACGCTCGGCGCGGCGGTCGAGGTCACCGCCGACGTCGGCGGCGCGTCGACCTCGATGGCATCGCCCGCCGCCGTCGGCGACGCGTCGGTGGTGCCGGCTGGCGCAGGCTCGCCCGTGCGACTGCACGCGCCCGCCAACAACCACGGCAACCACGCGCGCGCGTTCACGGCACCACGATGTCGACGTCGACGCGTCGGTTGCCGACCTTCACGACCCGCTCGATCGGCGCGCGATCGGGCACCAGCACCTGCAACGTGTAGGTGCCGGGCTTGTCGACCGCGCGATCGAAGCGGCCGTCACGCGCCCGCGTGGTCCATCGCTCACCCTCGAAGGTGTGGTGCTCCGCGAGGCGGACTTCGGCGTCCACCGCCTTGCCGCCGGTGTCACGGACGTGGCCGCCGATCCACGGCCCCCGTACGCGATCCAGCAGCGTCTGCCACAGCGGCCGCGTCGCCTCGACCGCGGCGGTGCGCACGTCCAGCGGCGGGTTGTGGTGGGAGCCCTCGACGACGTACGCCATGGTCCCGAACGCGTGCAGATACCAGTCCTGATCGCTGCCGGCGACCGGATACGGCCCCTCGCGCACCGCGTACGCGCGGTCGTTGGGCTGTACCGGCGTCGCAGCCGCGAGCGCCTTGCCGATCGCCCGCGCGACGTCGGGCTGGTGGTCGCGCTTGCTCGGTACGACGTACGAGCTGTAGACGTCGGTGCCGTAGGTGTGGAACGACAACACCGCCGCGAAGCGTTCGCGCTCGGCCAGCCCCATCATCGCGAGGGTCTCGGGCTCGGAGCCCGGCGCGGGCCCGCGATACCACTTGTGCATGGGCGCCTCGGAGCTGCCGAGCTCGCCCCAACCGAAGGGATAGTTGCGGTTGAGATCGACGCCCTCGAATGGATCCGCGAACCCATCGCGATCGCCGTCGAAGGCGTTCTTGCGGATCGCGAAGCGCGACTCGTGCACGAACATGAAGGTGCCGTCGACGTTGACCAGCGGCACGCACCAGATCTGCAGACCGTCGACCCACGTCGTCACACGGGCGTCGTGCCCGTAGCCGGCGAGGAGCTGATCGATGGCGTCGAGCACGTACTCGATGCTGAGCAGCTCGCTGCCGTGGTGAGCACCGTCGAGCAGCACCGCCGGCTCGTCGGCGTCGTCGGCGGTGTCGGAGATGCGCAGCGCCCAGATCGGGCGCCGCTGGTGGGTACGGCCGATCTCGACCAGCTCGGTGATCGCGGGGTAGCGCTCGTGGTAGGCGCGCAGCAGCTGCTCGACCAGCGCGGGATCTTTGTAGCTGTCGTCGAGCACGAAGCCGCGCCCGCGACGGCTCGGCGCTCGGCTGGCGCGTGCGCGGAACTCGGGGTGCTCGGCCGACCACGGGATGTTGCTGTCGATCGCGAGCACCTCGACCTGCGAGCGACGTAGGCGTTCGTAGCCGACGGTGTCGAGGAAGAGGATGGCGCGACGCCCCGCCGTGGTCTCGAGGGTCGAGGTGATGCTCGCGCGCAGCGGTGCCGGCAGGCGCCGCACCTCGGCAGCGTCGATCCACGCGTAGCGCGTGTTGCCGAACGGTGTCACGTCGGAGGGCGGCTGCACGCCGTAGCGACGGCCGCGCGCAGGCATGTGCTCCCGCGACGCGTGCTTGCTGGCATCCATCGTCGTCAGCAGCGTCACGGCGGCGGTGCTGGTGTGTCGTGGCCCAACCCGCACGCCGACACAGCCGAACGCGTAGGTGGTGTCGTGCGCGGTGGTGGTCGCGATGTGCTCGAGCGTGTCGCCGTCGTAGACGCTGGCGACCAGCTGCGGGCCGATCATCAGCACCACCAGCTCGAGGCGCTTGCGCTTGGCGAGCGCGAGCTTGGTGGTCGACAGCGAGGCCTCGGAGCCCATCGGCAGCGCCATGCCGCGGTCCCATCGATGCAGCCGCAAGCGATCGCCCTCGACACTGGCGCCGTAGCCCGACGGCGTGCCCGGTGGATCGCCGACGTAGCGCTGGCGCACCAGCACGCTCAGATCGAGCTTGCCGACGTTCTCGACGCGCGCCCGCACGAGCCCGTCACCGAGGTGCGCGGCGGGGTCGTCGGGGAACCACAGCTGCTCGGCCGGCGGCGTCGCAAACACCGGCATCAGGCGACCGCCGTCATCGGTGAACTCGCCGTTGCTCTTGGCCTTGCCGACCACCGGCGTGTCGCTGGCGCGCACGCTGCCCAGCAGGGTGTGCTCCCGTGCGGGGTCGTGCTGGGGGAAGCCCGTCACCGCGGGCGCCGCGGCCGGGGCCCCACGCGAGGGCGACGGCGCGAGCGCGAGCGCGAGCGCGAACAGGCATGCGCGCGTCGACACGACCTCGATCATGGCGCGCGCGCACAGACGTGCGCAAGCTCTTTGCTATCCTGCCGCCGCGCGAGCCGCCCCCACGCATGCCGCACCTCAGCATCGCGCTGCTGCACCACCCGGTGTGCAATCGACTCGGCGAAGAGATCACGTCGACCGTCGATCACTTCGACGTCATGGACGGCTCCCGGCTCGCGCTCACCTACGGCGTATACCGGCTGTTCGTCGTCAACCACCTGCCGGCGCAGCAGGCCCTGGTCGAGCGCTTGATCCGACATGGCAGCGCGGCGTCCGAGCGCGACGACGCCCGTGGCGAGTTCGCCCGCACCCGCTGGGCGCCGGATCTCGCGGCTGCGATCGCCGAGCTCACCCGCGAGCACGGTCGCGCCCCCACCACGCTGGCGACCAGCGCTCGGATCGGCGGTGACGCGATCTCGTTCGCGCACGCGCGGGTGCGCCTGCAGGCCGGCGAGCCGATGCTGCTGCTGATGGGCAAGGCCTGGGGCCTCGCGCCGCGCGTGCTCGAGGGCGCCGACCTGCGACTGCAACCGATCGACGCCGGCACCGGCTTCAACCACCTCTCGGTCCGCAGTGCGATGGCGATCCTGGTCGATCGCCTGCTCGCCCCCGCGGCGTCGTGAGGCCGGCCCGATCTGGTGCAGGTGGCTGCGCCGCCGCGGCCGCGACCGTATGAGGGTCGCCGATGACCTCGACTTCGCGCGATCGACTCGCACTCCTCACCGCCGTACTCGGACTCGCCGCCTGCGGGGACGGCACCACCACCGCCGACGGTGGCACCACGCAGGCCGACTCCAGCGCCGGTGAGAGCTCGGGCGGATCGAGCTCGGGCGGACCGGGCACCGCGAGCCTCACGGGCGACAGCACGTCGACCGATCCCGGCAGCACCGGCGAGACCACCGTCGACCCCTCCGCGGGCAGCGACAGCAGCAGCACCGACGCGTCCGCGAGCGACTCCAGCAGCGGCGGCAGCTCGGACGGCTCCAGCTCCGGCGGCGCGGCCTCCAGCGAGACCACCGCGGCCAACCCGTGCGACAGCGACATGATCGCGCCGGCGGTCACCAGCGCGCTCGATGCGATCGTGGTCGAGGCCGGCACCACCAGCGTGCAGTACACCCTCAGCTTCGACGAGCCGGTCGCGCTCGCGGTCGGTGCGGTGTCGATCTCCGGCGGTGCGACCATCAGCGCGCCGAGCTTGCCCGCCCAGGGCACCGACTTCGATCTCACCATCGACGGCCTCGATCCCGGCACCAGCTACACCCTGTCGGTGAACGCCGCCGCGATCGCGGACAGCTGCGGCAACGCGCTCGCACAGGACGAGACGCTCGACCTCATCGGCGCCTGCACCCTCGATCAGACGCCACCGACGCTCACCAGCGCCGCGTTCGTGCAGCTGGACCCCGACACCACCGCGTCGGTGATCCAGCTCGACTTCGACGAGCCGGTCGCGCTCGAGGATGCCGACCTCGCGCTCGCCAACGGCGCTACGATCGACAGCGTCGAGCCGGCGCTCCCGACCACGGCGAGCAGCTTCTCGGTCTCGGTCAGCGGCCTCGTCGATCTACACGACCTCACCATCTCCGGCTTCGCCGACGCGTGCGGCAACGCGGCGGCCGACACCGGCTTGACGATCTGCGTCGGCAACTCGGCCCGCCTCGACTTCACCGGTGGCGAGCAACAGTTCGTGGTGCCGCCGTGCGCCGACGGCTCGGTGTTCATCGAGGCCTACGGCGCGCAGGGGGCCGACGCCACGGGTGCCGACCCCGGCACCGCCGGTCTCGGTGGCTACGCCGCCGGCGATCTCTCGGTCGCGAGCGGCGAGGTGCTCTACGTGTTCGTCGGCGGCCGCGACGGCTACAACGGCGGCGGTGCGGCCGGCACCGGCAACACCAACGCCAGTGGCAACGGCGGCGGCGCGACCGATGTCCGCTACGGCGACAACACACTGGCCGATCGCGTGATCGTGGCCGGTGGCGGCGGTGGTGCGGCCGGCGATGCGGAGGGCTCGTGCATCGACGCAACGCCGGGCAACGGCGGCGAAGGTGGTCACCCCGACGGCGGCAGCGGTAGCTCGGGCTTCGGCTGCGCGGGCGAGGTGCACGGTGGCGGTGGCGGTGCGCAGGCCACCGGTGGACTCGGCGGCATCAGTGCCGGCAATTGCTCGACCTCCGGTGGCAGCGGTGCCGACGGCGATCTCGGCCTCGGTGGCAACGGCGGGTCCGGCGTGCAGGGCTGCGGCGGCTTCACCGGCGCTGGCGGTGGCGGTGGCGGTGGCGGCTTCTACGGCGGCGGTGGCGGAGCCGGCGGCCCCGGTGGCGGTGGCGGCTCGTGGGCCGGCGGTGGTGGTGGCGGCGGCGCGTCGTACATCGACGGTGTCGACGGCGGCGTCACGGTCGACGGTGCCATCACCGGCGACGGCTTCGTCGTCGTCTCGTGGTAGTCGCTCGGCCCCTCGCAATCAGTCGGGGCGGCCACTGGGCAGACCGATCACGGTGACGTCACCGTGGTCGGTCGGGATGCGCTCGTGCAGCAGCTGGACGACCTGTTGGTAGCCGGCGCGCTGCAGGCGATCCTGCATCTGCCGCCCGCCCTCGACGTTGTGGTGCCAGTGACCAGTCTGCTTGAACGCCCCGCGCGACATGGTCTGCAGCACGATCGAGCGCTGATCGAAGGGCAAGCCGGCGACGTTGCGACGGTAGCCCTCGGTGATCTGACCGCCCCACGAGCTCGGCGCGTTCGAGGTGTAGAAGACCCGCACCGGCACGCCCAACGCCTTCGCGGCGAGCCCCACGGTGCGCAGCGAGTCGTCGCCCAGCAGGTCGCCCTTGATCGGCATGATGCGCCCCTGCTGGAACAGCAGCCGCACGTAGGCGTAGTGCTCGGGGTTGGCGAGCCAGCCGTAGCCCGGCGCCTTCGGATCGGGGGTCGCCTGCTCGCGGTAGTACTCGTGCAACCGCTCGCGGGTGGCGTGGTAGCCACGGCGCAGCTTGGCCAGCTCGGGTGAGCCTGCGAACGCAGTCTCGATGAGCGCCGCGGCACGCCTGCTCTGCGAGGGCGACCACAGCGCGACGAACTCCTCGGGTGTCGCGGCGGCGAGCACGAACACCTTCAGGCGCTGGTGGTGATCGGTGACACGTGGATCGTAGTCCATGACCCACGCCCACTGCGAGCGCGCGACTGCGATGAAGCTGTAGTTCTGATCGCTGCCGACGCCGATGTAGGCGCCACCGATGTTGGCGAGGTAGCGCCGCCACAGGTGTGCGCGTGGCTCGTTCGACTCGAGGTAGGGGAACGGATCGCGACAGTGCAGCTCGCTGCGACCCCCGCGGGACTGCGCAGCGCCCCAGCCGACGCGCACATCCTCGGAGCAGATCGCCTTGGTCTCGATGGGATCCTGCGTGATCGCGGTGAACTTCGCCAACGCGTCGGCCTCGGGCGGCTCGGGCTCGGGCACCACCGCCCGTGGAAATTCGATCGCGGCGCTGGGGAAGCGCGTCAGCACGCCATCGTCCGCGACACAACGCGCGCTCAGACGATGGTTGCCGCTCTGCATGAACTCGACGCGCCGATGCGCGCCGTGGATGCGTCCGGCGGGCCAGTACCACGAGCCACCCTTGAGCACGCGCGTGCGACCGCACGGCACGGCGCCGTCGCACGGCCCGAGCGGGTCGCGTCCGTTGCAGCTGCTGCCGCAGTGGGTGAGGTCCTCTTCGCCGGCGGTCGCCGTCCACTCGTAGCCGTTGCCGGCCATCTCGAACAGACCGTAGCGCGCGGCCGGCAGGGTACCGACCGGCTTGGTCGCGTGCTCGCTGCAGTCCCAGCGATGCTCCTTGCCGGGAAACGGCGTGCAGTGCATGGGCGCGCACTCGCGGTACTGCGCCCGCTCGCACGTCGGCTCGGCGTCACCCCACGGGAAGCGCTCGCCGTCGGGTCCACGCGCAGCCTTCTCCCACTCCCACTCGCTCGGCAGGCGCTTGCCCGCCCACGCGCAGAAGCGCAGCGCGCGATCCCAGTCGAGCGGCACCATCGGCTGATCGCCGGCGACGAACGGCGCCATGATGCGCTGCTGGCCGTTGCGGCGCTTCGGACACGCGCCCTCGGCGTGACAGCGATCGTACTGCGCGATGGTGATCTCGTGGCGATCGACGTAGAATGTCGAGATCTCGATCTCGCGTCGTGGCCGCTCCTCGGGCGGGCCGTCGTCGCTGCCGACGATCGCGAAGCCACCGGGAACGCACGACATGTCCGCGGGCGCCGGCACGCACGGTGCGTGATCCGACGGCAGGAGCGCGCGCCGGAAGCCCGCCACGCGCGCAGCATCGAGCAGCGGAACCAGCTCGGCGGCCTCGCGCGCATCGTCGATCTCGACCGCGAGCGGCCGCTGGCGATCGGGCGCGGCGGCGAAGAGCTCGGGCGTGGCCGCCTTCGCCGTCGCCAGCGAGCTCCCACCATCGAAGAGCTCGACGCCGTCGGCGCGCACCTGCAGACGCAGGGCGTCGCCCCGCGGCGCGAACGACAGCGGCAGCGCGACGACCTGCTCACCTGCCGCGATCTCGCCCACGCGATGTGTCGCCACCGACGCCAACACGCCCCGCAACGCACCGATGCGGCTGGTCGCATCGAGCTCGATGCGCGTCACCTCGGCGTCGCCGATCGCCGCCCGCACCGCGTCGATCTCGTAGGTGGGCTGGAGACCATCGGAGAGGACGCCGGGCGCCTCGACGGGACGCTGCGCCGCGAGCTCGCGGCCGTCGAACCAGATCGCTCCGCCGCGCAGCACGATCGCCGGCGGGCCCGCGACATCCTGGGCGCCACCGTGGCCGACAGGCTCGGCGGCCCCCGCTGTGGGATTGGCACTGGGTTCGCCCGGCCGCGGCTCGCCACATGCGAGCGCGAGCACGATCACCGAGGCGATGACGCGGACGTCGGACACTGCGGACGTTGATATCAGCAACGTGGTCGCTCCTTGGGCGGGCTCGGCCGGTGACGCGCGAGCCACCCCCCGCCATCCGGCACCCCAGCCTCCGGCCACCACTCTTGCCACCCGGCCCGGGGATTCGCCGGGGGCTCGGGGGCATGATTTCAAGGGCTTGGCTTCGGCACACAATGTGCTCGGGGGCAGGTGGAAGTCCCACCCGAGGATCCACGACGATGATGCTCCGCCGACTGCTCCGCCTGCCGCTCGCACTCGCCCTCTTCACCGCGTGCGACGCCGCCGACGACGACGCGGCGATCGATGCCGACGCGCCGCTGTCGAGCTACGACGCGCTCTTCGAGGGTGCACCGATCGGCAAGGACCTCCCCTTCGAGCTCAAGGCCGACGGTCCTGCGCCGCTGCACCACGACGAGCTGGTCGAGCTGCAGTCGCCGGTGAAGAGCCAGGGTCGACGCGGGGTGTGCTCGATCTTCGCGACCACCGCGCTGATGGAGCACCTCTACATCAAGGCTGGCGTCGACGAGCCCGACTTCAGCGAGCAGTACCTGCAGTGGTCGACCAAGTTCGAGCTCGGCGCGTTCAAGAACACCAGCGGCTCCAACAACACCTTCAACCTCGATGCGATCACCCGCTTCGGCATCCCGGAGGAGTCGGCGTGGCCGTACGAGATCGCCCAATGGGACGGCACCAACGACGCCGCGTGTGCGGCCGGCGGCGAGAACCTGCCGACGCGCTGCTACACCAACGGTGAGCCGCCGACCGAGGCCCGCGAGGCCGAGAAGTTCCACCTGCCCAAGAGCCGCTTCGTGAGCACGCGCCGCGCCGCGATCATGGACCACATCCGCGTCAACGGCACCGCGGTCGCGATCGGCCTCGACTTCTTCTACCAGAGCTGGAACCACCGCAAGTCCACGCTACCGGTCAACTCGGACAACTGGGACCGCGGCATCGTGCTGTTCCCGAACGACGCCGACGTCACCGCGAGCCACCTGCAGCGGGCCGGCCATGCCGTGCTCATCGTCGGCTGGGACAGCGAGTTGGAGGTGCCGCGTCGCGACGAGCACGGCGAACTCGTGCGCGACGACGACGGCAACCCGGTGGTCGAGAAGGGCTTCTACATCATCAAGAACAGCTGGGGCACCGCGGGCTTCGGCATCGACAACCCCCATGGTGCCGGCTACGGCTTCCTCTCGATGGACTACGTCGAGGAGTACGGCAACGCGCGAGTGAGCGACGTGCCGGTGGTGACTCCCGACGCGCCCGAGCCCGGTGAGGCCGAGCAGTTTGCCTCTACGCGCAGCATCGCGATCCCCGACAACGACACCACCGGCATCAGCGACACCATCGAGGTCGGCTCGATGGGTGTCGTCGAGCGCGTCTCCGTGGGCGTCGACATCAGCCACGGCTTCCGTGGCGACCTCGTGGTCGCGCTGCGCAAGGGCGAGCGTCGCGTGGTGCTCTCGAACAAGCAGGGCGGCGGACAGAAGGATCTGGTGCAGACCTTCGTCCTCGAGACCGAGCTCGACGGCATCGATCGCGCCGGCGCATGGACACTCGAGGTCGCCGACACCGCCCGCGCCGACGAAGGCACCCTGCGCGGCTGGACGATCGCGATCCAGTAGCTCGCGACGCGCCCGCTAGCGCGGGCGTGACCTCGCCGCAGACGTTCGCGCTGCGGCCTTCTTCGCAGGCTTCGCCTTCGCTGCCTTCTTCGCAGGCTTCGCCTTCGCGGCCTTCTTCGCAGGCTTCGCCTTCGCTGCCTTCTTCGCAGGCTTCGCCTTCGTCACCTTCTTCGCAGGCTTCGCCTTCGCTGCCTTCTTCGCAGGCTTCGCCTTCGCTGCCTTCTTCGCAGGCTTCGCCTTCGTCACCTTCTTCGCAGGCTTCGCCTTCGCTGCCTTCGTCGCAGGCTTCGCCTTCGTCGCGGGCTTCGCCGGGAGCTCACCGAAGCCGCCGAAGTAGAGCTCCATCGGCGTCAGGTAGTGCTCGTACCAGCCCTGGGCGTAGCGGGCGGCCTGGCCTGCCGGGATGTCCAAGTGCGTGATCGTGACGCGCGTGCCGTCGGGATCGGACTCGAGCTCGAGCTCGAGTCGCGAGTCCGGTGCGTCGGCGGGGAAGTCCCGCGTGCGCCAGTTCTGCACGATGCGCCCGCCACCGTGCTCGAGGGTGCGCGCCTCGATGTAGCCGCCCCAGGCCTCGAACACACCGTCGTCCCGCACCCGCGCGCTGCCACCCGTCATCGCCGCGTGCCGTGCGGGATCGAGCCACGCCTCGCGGATCGCATCGACGCTCGCGGGCAGGACGGCGGTGACGTACGCGCGCTCTGTGGCCATGGCCGCCCTACCGTGGCGCCTGCACGCCGCGGTTGTCAAACGTCCCAGGGGACGTCCCAGGGGGATCGCAGCCGATGTCCCAGGGGACGTCGCGCACCCGCGACGACGCGAGGGACCGCGACGTTGGTCGATCGGCCACACCCCCCGATGGCGCGACGCTTGCTCTTCGCTGCGACCTTCACATGCACGGGACGAAGGGGGCGCAGATGATGGACATGCACAGTTGGGGTTGGCTTGGAGCGCGTCGCGCGAATTGGATGATGGCGGCCGCGATCGCGATGGCGTCGGCATGCGACGCGGACTCCCCGGACGACGACGGCCTCGCGCAGGACCACCCCCGCTCGGGCGGCGGTGCGACGTGCCGGACCTGCGGCTACAAGAACTCGCCGATGCTCGGCAAGTTCGCGCTCGACACGTTCACACTGCCGACGGCGGCTGCGCCCGCCGAGGGCCTGCAGCTGGTCGGCATCGTCGACCCGGGCGGCCAGGCTGCGACGGTCAAGATCGACGACGAGGCCTTCTTCGCGGTCTCCGGCGGCGTGACCTACGGCGGCGCGCAGCTGGAGGGCTGGTCGCTGGTGTTCGCATCGGGCACCGGCGAGCGCTTCGAGGTCGAGATCGCAGTCGCCACCGGTGTGTTGGACTGGGCGACCGGCGCGACGGTGCCGAGCTACACGCTCTTGTACCGCGACCCTGCGAGCCCCGACGGCGACGACAACGTCTGCCCGGGTGTGAACCCCGACCACCCCTCGATCGTGCTGATCTCGGGCGAGCGCTACGACTTCGAGACGAAGTCGGTCGAGCCGGGCCTACCCGACATGGTCACGCTGGCCTGCCACGGCCACGCCATCGCGAAGCTGCGCATGCTCGGCTATGGCCCCAACGACGACGCCGGCGCGACGCCCTCACAGCGCCAGGCGGCGCTCAAGATGCTGACGGCGGACTACTGCGGGAAGGGACACTCGTTCACCGCCATCGGGCAGCCGCTCGACTGGCACGACGCGCTCGATACCTTCGTGTCGAGCATCGCAGACCCCAGCCGACTCGAGGCGAAGTGGACCGACGCGGGCGCGTCGTGCCTGGCGACACCGCGGCTCGTGAAGCGAAGCGAGGTCGAGAAGGAGTGCCCCGCCCTGCCGCGGTGCAACGGCACGCTCGACCTCGACGGCAACGACTGGATCTCGCTCAACCCCTGACCTACCGTCGGTCATGGTGTCGAGGTGACGCGCGTAGGCCCCACACCGAGCGACGCCACGCCGTCGCGTGGGCACGCCGCCCCCACGACCGACGGCGAGCGCCGCGAGCCTGTCGCTACGTCCGAACCGATCGCCGTCGATCGCTACGTGATCGTGCGCCCGCTCGGTGAGGGCGGCATGGGTGTGGTCTACGAGGCCCGCGATCCCGAGCTCGATCGTCCGGTCGCGCTCAAGCTGCTGCACCCGCTGCGTGGGGGCCTGCGCGCGAGTCGACGGCTGCTACGGGAGGCACAGCTGCTCGCGCGACTGTCCCATCCGAACGTCGTGCAGATCCACGACGCCGGCGAGATCGGCACGCACGTGTTCCTGGTGATGGAGCTGGTGGTCGGTCGCACGCTGCGCCAGTGGCTCGCGACCAAGCCGCCGGTGGCCGATGTGCTGCAACGCTTCATCGAGGCCGGTCGCGGCCTCGCGGCGGCCCATGCGGCCGGCATCATCCACCGCGACTTCAAGCCCGACAACGTGCTGGTCGGCGACGACGGTCGCACCCGCGTGGCCGACTTCGGGCTCGCGAACTTCGATCGCCACGGCGCGCCGACGACCGCGCTGTCGCTCGCGTCAGCGCCACGCGCGAGCACGCTGACCGCCACCGGCGCGGTCATGGGCACGCCGCTCTTCATGGCGCCCGAGCAACACCTGGGCGCCGAGATCGGCCCCGCCGCCGATCAGTTCGCCTTCTGTGTCGCACTCCACGACGCGTTGTTCGGTCAGGCCCCCTTCGGTGGCGGGCGCACCGACGACGTCGCAGCGGCAGTCATCGCGGGTCGCTACCGGGAGCCCGATCGCGTGCCCGCGTCGCTTCGCTGGTTGCATCACATCGTGCGCCGCGGACTCCAGCTCGAGCCCCGCGCGCGCTTCCCCGACATGCTCGCGCTACTCGACGCGCTCGCGCGCGACCCGGCCCGCCGCCGTCGTCGCTGGCTCACCGCGATCGCAGGCGCGGGCCTGGTTGCAGCGGGCACCTGGGCCGCGACACGCAGCGTTGCGACCGCGCCCTGCTCGGATGGTGCCGAGGCGATCGCGTCGATCTGGAACGCGGACGCGCGCAGAGGCCTCGCCGCAACCGCAGACGCGCGCGAGGCCGGCGAACGGCTCGCGAGCCACCTCGACGGCTACGCCCAGCGGTGGCGTACGGCCCACCTCGAGGCCTGCACGGCCCATCGCGACGGTGCGATGTCGTCGGCGATGTTCGATCGCGCGAGCGCCTGCATGGAGCGGCGCCGCGATGCGCTCTCGACCCTCCTCGAGCTCGCCGCCGCGCCCGACGCCGGCCTCGAGCATGCCGTCACCGCTGCGTTGCGCCTGCCCGACCCTTCGCGCTGCCACGATCCCACCGCCGTCGAGCTGTCCGTGGGCACGCGCACCGATCCGGACGCTGCTCGCACGATCGACGCTCTGCGCGACCGGCTCGCACGCGCGAAGGTCCGCCACGACGGTGGCGCCGTCGACGGGGCGACCATGGAGCTGGCCGCGATCGAGCGCGAGGCGCAAGGCCTGGCGGACCCTGGCCTCGTCGCCGAGGTGGCGCTCGTCACCGCCGTGCTGGCGATGGACCGCAGCGACTGGCCCGCGGCCGCATCGCAGCTCGAGGTCGCCGCGTCGCAAGGCCTGATCGCGCAGCTCGACGCGTTGGTGGCCGAGGCGCTCGCGCGCAAGCTGTTCGTCGACGGCATCGACGCACCCGACGTCGAGCGCGTGCTCGCCGATGCTGCCATCGCCCGCGCGATGGTCCACCGTGCCGGCGATCCACCCGAGCTCGCGGCGCTGCTGGCCAACAACAGCGGTGTCTTGCGCAGCCTGCTCGGACAGCGCGAGGGCGCGCGGCGGGACTTCGCGGCCGCGGCGGCGCTCGCCGACGTCGAGCACGCCAACCCGGTCGACGTTGCCGGCAACCTCGTCAATCTCGCGCTGCTCACCGAGGATGACGACGAGAGAGAGACCATCCTCGACCGCGCTGCCACGTTGCTACGCCAGGCGCTCGGCGAGCACCACCTCATGCTGCTCGACATCGAAGACGTCCGCGCGCGGCAGACCGGCGCGCGCGACCTCGCACGCCGACGCTTCGAGGCCCTGTGCCCGCAGTTCGACGCGCGCATGCCCGGCGCTGCGTGGCCGCGCCAGCTGTGCCACACCCGCCTCGCCGAGCTGTACGAAGTGCGCGGCGACGTCACCGATGCGATCCGCGAGCTGGAGCTCGCCCGCGCTGCGCTCGACGCGAGCGACGACGGGGCATCGCCGGCATTCCGTGCAATCACGCGCAACCAGCTCGCGGGGTGGCTCGCGTGGCTGCGCGGCGATGCCGAGCTCGCGCTCGCAGATCTTGACTCCGCAGCCGCAGCGCTCGTCGAGGTCGGATCGCGCGACTACGCCGACATCGCCGACGTCGCGTGGCTTGCCGCACGGGCCCAGCTCGCGCTGGGCCGACGCGACCAGGCGCGGGCTCGGCTCGCAGCGGCGATCGGCGGCTGGGCGCTGCACCTGCAGCGAACCCGCGATCCCGCGGTGCGTGATCGCATGGACCGAGCGCGCGCGCTGCTGACGAGCCTCGACGCGGGCTGATCGACCCTACCCCGCCGCGATGTGGGCGATCGGCGTCCTCGTCCGTACTGCATGCACGCTGCACATGCGAGACCCCGAATCGAGCGGCCCGTAGCGGTCCGTCTCGGCAGAGTTTGCCGACAGGAGCTCCGAGCGTTTCGCCCGAGAGCCCGGCATACCTCTAACTGTCGTGGTTGTCGCCTCCGATCGTGTGCCGAACAAGTTGCGGATCGTCCGCGACGCGGGCACCCAGGATGATCCGCCGCACGCCGGCACCACGCGTCCCGGATCGCTCGGCCTCATTCCGGGCTGCGCACTGGTCTGCGAGGGGCTGCTCGATCGTCTACCGGTCGCGCTGTTGCTGGTCGACGAGGCGGGGACCATCCGTTCGGCCAACGACTTCGCATGCAGGCTGCTCCGCCGTGATCGCGCGCAGCTCGAGATGCACCCGATCGCATGCGCACTCGTACCCCTCGAGCGCCTGGTCGCGAGCATCGGACGTGGCGAAGCACGGGTGTGCGTGCGAGGACTCGACGGCGCCGCAATCGAGCTGGCTTACGCATGCTCGCAGGTCTCGAGCTCACCCACCGGCGGGTACGGCCCCTACGCGGTGATCGTCCGCGCCGCGACCTCGCTCGAGTCCGAGGACATGCACCGGCTCGCGTCGGTCGGCGCCGCAGTCCCGGCGATGGTGCACCGCGCGAAGAACTCGCTGATGGCGGTGACCATGGGCCTCGAGCTGCTCGACCAGGTCGCCGACGACGCGGGCATCGACTCCGCCATCCACGCCACGCTCGGCGAAGCCCACGACCTCGTGATGTCGCTGGATGGCTTCGGTGCGCTCGGCCGACCGCTGCGCACCACCACGCCGAACGACCCCGCGCGCGTGCTCGAGGATGCCCGCCTGCGACTCGGCGAACGGGCCGACCGCGCCGGCGTCCGGCTCACGTGGCTCGTCGATCGCCTGCCACCCATGCGGCTCGAGCCGTCGGTCATCCACGCCCTACTCGTCAACCTCGTGTGTCACGCCTTCCGCCTCTGCGACGCCGGAGCGCAGGTACGCGTGCAGGCCGAGCTGATCGAACGGGGCCTGCGCGTGCAGGTCGAGGACGATGGCGCCCACGACCTCGCCGAGGCCTCGCCACGCGGTGAAATGAGCCTGTGTCAGCAGGTCATCGAAGCCGCCGGCGGGACACTCGAGTTCGGCACGACATCGCAGGGCACACACACCCGCATGGTGATCCTCGGGGACGTCTTCTCGCGCCCCCGCGCAGCCGGGCGAGGCAGGCCGTCGTGAATCGAATCCTGCTGCTCGAGGACCACGCGACGCTGCGACAGTCGATGTCGCAGGCACTCGCCGCGCTGCCCCACACCGCGGTCACGGCGGTGGGAACCATCGCCCGCGCGAAGGCGGCACTGCGAGAACTCGCCCACGACCTCGTGGTCTCCGACCTCGATCTTCCCGATGGCTCGGGCATCGAGCTCATGGGCCACCACGGCTGCGGCAGCGAGATCCCCATCATCTACGTCTCGGCACATCTACCCAAGTTCCGCGCGCAGCTGCGCGACTTCCCGGGCATCACGGTGCGCGAGAAGCCGATCTCGTTGCAGGAGCTGCAACGCCTCGCGACCACGCACCTCGAGCAGGCCGCGCAGGAGACCGAGGCGCCGTTCGGCGCCGGCGACTACATCCAGCTGGCGTGCATGGGCCGACACTCGGTCCGCATCGATGTCAGCATCGGCGACACCCACGGCGCCATCGTCGTCCGTGATGGTCGACTGTGGTCGGCCAGCGTCGGCCAGCTGCGTGGGGTCGAAGCGCTGCAGGAACTGACCTTTGCGTCCCACGCGACGGTGCGCTGCTCGACGCTCAAGCAGACCAGCGTCGAGCGCAGCAACCTGCCCGACAAGCCCTGGGAACAGCTGTTGCTCGACGCCGCCCGTCAGCACGACGAAGACAGCCGCGGCGCGGTCACGCAGGAGATCGTCTGCGCCGACGACCCCTTCGACTTCGGGTCGCTGTTCGACGGCGAACCTGCGGCACCGACAACCGCGGCCGCGCGAACCGAGCTCGAGATCCCCCGCATCGACGACACCACACGCATCGACGACGCGAAATCGAGCGACGACGAGGCATTTCTCGCCGAGCTCGAGCGCGGCGCCGAGGCACTTCTCCACAAGGACTATGCGTCTGCGCTACGCGCCTACGGGCGAGCGCAGACGCTGCGTCCGCACGACCGAATGGTCCACGCCAATGTCGAGCGACTCACCCAGCTGATCGCCCGTCAGAACCCCGCCACGCACTAAGGCGAAGCGCAACAAGGAAGCACGCACATGTCCAGAGTCGACAGCCTCAACAAGATCCTGCGTGGCCTGCAATCGGGCAGCCCCGATGTCGAAGCCAGCGCCCTCATCAGCGAAGATGGTCTGATGATCGCCAGCGCCCTGCCGCAGCACGTCGAGGAAGCTCGCGTCGCCGGCATGAGCGCGACGCTGCTCGGGCTCGGTACCCGCGCGGCCACCGAGCTCTCGCGTGGCGACCTCCAGGAGGTCCTCATCCGCGGCAAGGAGGGCTATGCCTGCATGCTCGATGCGGGGTCGGGCACGCTGCTGCTGGCGATGGCAACCCGCGAGGCCAAGCTGGGCCTGCTGTTCCTCGACATGCGCCGTGCGGTGGAGGACATCCGCCGCGTGCTCTGACGGGCGCTCTCGTCCTCGGAAGCAACCATGTCTGCCTCGACCATCGCCATCGACATGCCTCCGGGCGAGCACACGCCGGTGTGGTTCGTCCCGCTCGCGCTCGCGTTGGGGATCACGTGTTGGATCGGCGTCGGCCTCGAGCTGACGCGCGCGACCCCCTCGGCGACCGACACGCTGGCGCCACCGCAGATCGCGGCTTCGACGGCGCCGACGTCCGAGGCCGCGCCGCGAGAGGACGTCGCGCCGCAGCAGCCGCGCCCCACGGCCGCGAGCGAAGGCACCGCGGTCGCGTCGGCGCAGGTCGGCGCCACCAGCACCTGCGCACCGGTGACCGGCTTCGCGTTCGCACAGGGCGGCGCGTCACCGGGCTCGACCGATGACGGCGTCGATGCCGTGACCCGCTTCGCACGACGACATCCCGAACAAACCGTCACTGTCGAGGGCTACGCCAGCGCCGAGGGCTCGCCCGAGGTCAACCTGCGGCTCAGCCACGAGCGCGCGCAGGTGATCGCGAGGCAGCTCGAGAAGCACGGGCTCGCGAGCGAGCGCGTGCTCGTGCAGGCCTATGGTGAGTACCGCCCGTCGCTCCAGGGTCGCGGCAGCGACGAAGACCGCCGCGTGATCGTGCGCTTCCCGGGGCTGCCCGAGTGCCCGCAGGAGACTCCACCATGACGACGACCGCATTGCTCTTCGCCCTCGCGGGTATCGTGACCACCGGCGCCGCCGGCTACCTGCTGGGCATCGTGCTCGGCCGCGGCGCGCGACATCGGCTCGCCGCGCACGCGCAGGGGCAGGCACAGCAGATCGCGCAGCTACAGCTCGCGTTGTCCGAGCAGCAGGCCACGATGGCAGCGACCGCCGGCGTGCGCGAGCAGGTGCAGGGCGTGCTCGCAGGCATGATGGGCCAGCAGCAGGCCACCAGCGACGAGCGGCAGGCCCAGATCCAGGCCCAAATGCAGGCCCAAATGCAGAGCCAGTTCCAGAGCCAGATGCAGGCGCTCCAGCGTCAGATCGTCCAGCTCATGCAGCTCGGCGCCGGCGAGCGCACCGCCGACGAGGTCGAGCGCGTGCGTCAGGAGATCCACCGCGCGCTCGCGCCGATGCTCGAGCGCGATCGCGAGCAGAAGGGCCTGCGTGAGCTCGTGCTCGACTTGCTCGGTCCGATGATGGAGAGCGAGCGTCGCGCGCAAGGCCTGAAGAACCTCATCGCACCCGCGCGCGGTCGCGAGCAGCTGCCGATCCTGCTCGACAGCATCGCGCGCCGCGGTGGCTTCGCTGCGGTGCTGCTGAGCGACGAGGTCGGGCTGCCGCTTGCCGCCAGCTCGAGTGCGCGCAACGCCGACGTGTTGGCGGGCGTGTCCTCGCTCATCCTCTCGCTCGCCGATCGCGTGACCAAGACCGGTGGTCCGACCCCGACCGCGGTGTTGGTCCGCGACACCGCCAACCAACTCATCCTGCACCGCATCTTCACCGCCGCCGGCGAGCGCTTCCTGCTCACGGGCGTGTCGAAGGGCACCGAAGTGTCCACCAACGCCCTCGACCCGGCGCTCGCCGCCCTCGAGGACGTGCTCTCCAAGAGTCAGGCCGCCTGAACCCACCTCTCGCCACGAACGAGGCCACGATGTCCGACAACAAGCCGTTGACCCTCTTCTCCGCGGGCGAGCACCGCAACTTCCTGCTGCCCGACTTCGAGACCGGGACCCTCGCCGTGCAGGCCAACCAGCACCTGATCGTGCACGGCAGCGCGGGCATGCTGCTGGATCCCGGTGGGCACAAGGTCTACGCCAAGGTGCTGAGCGAGACCTTCGCCCTGCTCGGCCGCTCGACCCTCACGACGATCCTCCTCAGCCACCAGGACCCCGACATCGTGGCGGCGATCAACGGTTGGCTCACGACCACCGACGCGGTCGCCTACACATCGGTGCTGTGGGCGCGCTTCATCCCACACTTTGGGCTCGACCAGCTGCTCGGGAAGCGGTTGCTGCCCGTCCCCGACGAGGGCATGTGGATCGACCTCGGCGGCAGCCCGCTCGCGCTGCTGCCCGCCCACTTCCTGCACTCGTGCGGGAACCTGCACGTCTACGACCCGACCTCGAAGATCCTCTACTCGGGCGATCTCGGCGCGTCGCTCGGGCAGCCCTACCGCGAGGTCGAGGACTTCGATGCCCACCTGCAGTACATGGACGGCTTCCATCGCCGCTACATGGGCAGCAATTCGATGATGCGCGCGTGGGGACGCATGGTCCGCTCGCTCGACATCGAGCTCATCGCCCCGCAGCACGGCGCGCTCTTCCGCGGCCGTGAGATGGTCGAGCGCTTCATCGGATGGTGCGAAGGTCTCGAGTGCGGCATCGATGTGATGGCATCGAAGCTCGCGGTGCCACCGCGGCCGTAGCGTTCTTCCCCGCGCACGAGCACCTGCGCTCCGAGCACGCTGCCGCAGCGCTTGCGCGACCGCATGATGGCCGATCGGCCCATGCTGTTGCGGTGATGAGCCCACGAACGGCCGTTCTCGAAGCGGACTCGCCACTCCCCGCACCGCCGGCCTTCGCGGGGAGCGACGGCGCGGTCTTGCCGATGCCGCTGCTGATGCTCGAGGGCGCGCTCGATGACCTCGCGCCGTCGATGTTCCGGCGCGAGCCACCGCCCTACACTCGGCCGCGATCGAATCGCGACGATCGGCGCGTCACCGTCGAGGTCGCGGCGCTCGTCGACGCGGTCGAGGCGAGGTTGGCGGTCGACCCCGTGCGCGCGGTGTCGGCACTGGTCGAGGTCGCCGTCGACGCGCTGCTACGCAAGGATCTTCGGGCTGCGCTGACGGCCTACCTCGACGCGCAGACCATCGCCCCGTCGGATCGCACCATCGCCGGCAACATCGAGCGGCTGCGATTGCTGCTGCAACGTCGCGAAGACCTCGAAGGCGCGCGATAGCCGAGACGGGTCGGCGATCCGTTCACCCCGCGAAGCCGCCGGCGTCGAGGAACGCCTGCTCCTGCGCCGTGGTCTCGCGACCGAGCACCGCGTTGCGGTGGGGGAAGCGACCGAAGCGGACGATGATGTCGCGGTGCGTCTTCGCGTGCTCGACCGTGGCCGGTGCCATCTCCTCGCAGAGCGCAAGGCACCGATCCTGATCGGCGAGCGACTCGGAGTGCATGAAGGGCAGCAGCATGAACGCGCGGAGCTCGGGTGCGGTCGCGCGATCGAAGCCACGCTCACCTGCTCCGAGCGCGAACATGCGTGCGAGTGGATCGGTTGCGAACATGTGCGCGGTGCCGCGGAAGCAGTTGCGGGGGAACTGATCGAGCAGCAGCAACAGCGCGAGCGTCGACTCGGCGGCGGCCTGCCAACCATCGAGCTCTCGTGCAGCGGCGGCGCGGTGGGCATCGGCGAAGCGCGCGCGGAAGTCGTCGTCGAACGCCGGGTCCTTGCGGTACCACCGGGTCGGTCCGGCCTCGCGCCAGAATGTCACCACGGCGTTGGGGTCGTGAATGTTCGGCAGGGTCTGCATCGCGAACACGACCGTCGCAGCCCCCGCCCGCGCCCGCAACTCCCGCCTGCGCCCAGGGACGACTTCGACTGATCAAACCCCAGCGATGCGGGTCTATCCCAGGGAACGACGCCCGCGCGGGGCGACAACGGTGTGCTTGGGACGAATTCGCGGCCGAGGGATGGCCCGCGTCATGACTCGACCCCCGCGCGTCAATGGTTCCGTTCGTAGGGGTGAAGATGAGCAGCAACGACGTGAGCAGGGCGATGTGCCTGGCCCTGATGTACCTGTGCGCGTGCACCGGAGACAGCATCGGGGCCGACGGTGGCAGTGACAGCAGCTCGGGCGTGCCGGGGAGCTCTGGGTCCGACGGTCGAGACGACGCGGTGACCGTCGGCGCAACCCAAGGCCCGGGCAGCAATCCCCAGGACGAGCCGACCGACACCGACGCGTCCGCCAGCAGCGACGCCAGCGGCAGCAGCAGCGACGGCGAGCAGCCACTGGCGGTGTGTGGCGACGGCGTCGTGCAGCACGGCGAAGCCTGCGACAGGTCCGTGGGCGACGTGACCTGTGCCGACCTCGGTTGGCTGCACGGGACGCTGCTGTGCAACGACGCCTGCGAGTTCGACGAGAGCCACTGTTCCAAGTGCGGTGACGGGCACGCCGACACCAACGAGGCCTGCGATGGCGACGACGTCCGCGGTGAGACCTGCGCGAGCCTTGGCTTCAACGTCGGCACGCTGTCGTGCCTCGCATCCTGCGAGCTCGAGCTCACCCACTGCAGCACGTGCGGCGATGGTGTCGTCAACGGCGACGAGACCTGCGAGGCCGGCGAGTTCGGCGGCGACTGCAAGTGCAGCGACACCTGTCAGCTGAGCGGCAGCGAGTGCGCACCGCCGTCGCTGGTGATCACCGAGTTCTTCCCCGCGCCGCTGGCCGACCCCGACGCCGCCGAGGGCCAGTGGTTCGAGCTATACAACCCCACGCGGGGCGATCGCGTGCTCACGGGGTGTGTCGTCAGCGGCGACATCGCGAGCGACAGCTTCGAGATCGACAGCTACGTGGTGATCCCCGAGGGCGGCTACGCGACCATCGGCAGCGGTAGCGCGCACGAGCTGGGCTTCGTGCCGGACTTCTTGATGCCCCAGACGGTGGATCTGCGCGCCGACGCCGACTCGATCACGATCGCGTGCCACGACGTCGTGCTCGACGCGGTGCAGTACCGCAGCGACGGCGCGTGGCCAGCGGCGCAGCCGGGCGTGGCCCGTGCGACCCGCAAGCTCGGCGCCGACGGCAACGACGAGGGGGATGCCTGGTGCCTGTCGAGCCACGTCTACGGGCTCGGCCAGACCGGCACCCCGGGCGCCCCGAACGACTGCCCGTAGCGCGACAGCGGAACTAGACGGGCACCATCGGCGCGTCGTCGCTACGACCCCATGCGCGCGCATCGATGGCTGCCCTGCTTCCTGCTTGCCTGTACACCCTCGGGCGGACGCGCGCAGGGCGACACGCACGCCGCGTCGGCTGGCGCGGACGCGACGTCCCGCGCGGACGCAGCAGTGCCTGGCACCGCGCCGCAGGACCCCGGAGATGCCCCGTCCACCGCACCACCGTCGGCGGACGCGGACGCGGGGGCGGACGCGATCGCCGACGCACCCGCCGAGACCCCACCGCCGACGCCCGAGCGTCGCCGCCGCGGCACGATCCACATGGCCTACCCCGATCCCGAGCGCGGTTGGACCGTCGACATCATCGACCTCGAGGCCGACGCGATGGGCCGCGCGCTCCAGGCCCAAGCCGCCGCCGGTGAGTCGGCGCCCGAGTTCCTCCCGGCCGACGCGGCCGTGATCCCCAAGGGCTGGCGGATCGGCGACACCTGGACCCTCGTGACCCGCGGCGGCGTGCTGCGTCGCAGCGTCAGCGGCTTCCGTGTCGAAGGCGGCGCCAGCGAGGGTCACTTCCTGGTCGTGCTCGGCGGCGCAAAGACCCCCGCGACGAGGCGGGTGGTGGCGATCCGCGGCGACGACGTGCCCGACACGCTGCGTTTCACCAAGCCCGCCAAGTCGGAGCTCTCGCTGCTCGGTGACGACCCGGTCGGCGCGGTGCGGGACGCCGTGCTCGCAGCGGTACCCCGTGACGCGCGCTCGTTGTTCCGCCGCGCCCGCATCGGCAAGCGCCACATCAGCGTGTACGCAGGCCGCTTCGGCAACGGCCGCACCCATGTGGTGATCCTGGATGCACCCCTGCCCGCGGGTGAGGACACGGATCTCTACCGCGCGTCGGCGATGTTGATGCGCCGCGAGGACGGCTCACTGGAGTACGTGACGCGCCCCGGCGTGGACGGTTGGCTGGCAGTCCGAGCCGTGCTCGACATCGACGGCGACGGCATCGACGAGGTCTTCTACGACGACGAGTACTACGAGGGCGCGTACGAGGCGATGCTGGGGTGGAGGAACGGCGAGCCCACGACCCGCCTGCTGTCCGGGGACGGCGCGTGAGCGCGGTCGCCTCCCTGCGCGCGATCGCGATCGCGGCGGGTGCTGATATGCTCGGTGCATGAGCTTGCCCCGCACCGGGTCGTTCGTCGTCGCGCTGGTGACCGCGTGTGCCGGCGGTGGCGAGCCCGGCGTCACGGGCGGCAGCATCGGCTCGATCTCCAACGGCGGATCCGAGGGCCCCGGTGACAGCGGCAGCGCGACCAACCCGGCCACCAGTGCGGACTCGGGCGGCGACGCCGAGGTCTCGAGCGGCGGCGCCGACTCGACCGGCGGCGAGCCGCCCGATCTCGCGGGCGGGACGTGGATGTTCGAGAACGTCTCGATGACGCCGATCATGGGCTTCCACCCGCGCCGCGCCCTCACCGTCGACGGCCGCGAGCTGGTCACCTGGGCCGAGACGGCGCCCGACGACATCGGGACGCTCAACATCATGGCCGCCAGTCACGACGGTGGCAGCTGGATCAGCGAGAGCCTCACGTCCTACGCCGGGGTCCAGAACACGTTCCCGTTCATGGTCTCGGCGCCGTTTCCGATCGTCGCGTGGTCGGGCCGCACCGCGGTCGACGACGATGACGACGTCTTCGTCTCGATCGCGAAGCTCGATGGTTGGACGCCACCGCGCAACCTGAGCGACGCGCTCGAGCCCGCCACCGAGGCGCGTGCCGATCAGCACCCCGCGTTGGTGGCCACCGACGACGGCGAGCTCGCGATCGCGTACATCTCGGCCGCGATCGACGGCTCGCAGCCCGATGCGACCCCCGAGGTGTTCGTCAGCGAGTTCCTGCTCGAGGACGCGCCGAGCAAGCGACTGCCGCTGGTCGACGCGGCGACCACGACGTGCACCGACATCGCCGGCGCCTCGGCGCCCACCGGCGTGTTCCACTTCGTACTCGTCTGTGTGAAGTCCAGCGCGAGCACGCTGCTGCAGGCCACCAACCGTAGCGGCGACTGGAAGACCAACGAGCTGTCGGGGCTCGGCACCGCCATCCTCTCGCCGTCGATGGCACGGGGGGTCGCCGGCGTGCATCTGGTGTGGATCCAGAGCCTGCCGTGCGGCACCGAGACCTGCGCCGAGGTCTTCCACGCCGCGACGAACGACGAGGTGTTCGGCTCACCGGTGCAGGTCACCGACGAGGTCAACCTCGACGAGCGTCGCCCGGCGGTCGGCGTCGACCCGTGGGGTCGCGTGCTGGTGCTGCACCAGGCGTCGGTCGACGGCGTGGTCGGGGTCTATCTCTCGGTGTCCGAGGACGACGGCGCGAGCTTCACCGCGCTCGGTCGCATCAGCCCCAGCGACACCGACGACGACTACCAGAGCCCGACCTCGATCGGCTTCGATGCCGACGGCAACCCGAGCTTCGCGCTCGAGGTGCTCGAGACCGGCAGCGATCCGCTCAACGTCGACGTGCACGTCGCGCGCTTCGTGCCGGGCTGAGGGCGACACGCGCCGCGCCGTCGCGATCGCCCCGCGACGAGTCGTGGGACGCCCGTGGGAACCTCGCGCAGGGCCGGGCGAACCATGTTCGCGAGATGTCCGCGCAGCGCCGTACCCACTCGATCCTGCTGACGGCCCTCGGCCTCGCGCTGGGCGCATGCGACGACGGAGCCGGCCGCGGGCGCGAGCTCGGGCTCGGCCCCGCCGACGACGTCCGCGAGGTCGTCGAGGGCGACTACGGCCCCATCGCGCAGTACCTCGTCGACAACGCCAACACCCCGGTGCCGAGCGGCCAGGGCGAGAGCGGCGGCAGCGATGGCGGTGTCGATCCGAGCGCGGGCGGCAGCGGCAGCGATGGCGGCGGCGACCCCAGCGGCGGCCTGGGCTGCAGCGGCTTCTCGTGCAACGACGGTCAGTGCATCGACGCCAGCTGGCGGTGCGATGCGATCACCGACTGCAGCGGTGGCGAAGACGAGGCCAACTGCGGCAACGATGGCGGCAACGGCAGCGGCGGGGGCGGTGATTGCTCGGGCTTCGCATGCAACGACGGCAGCTGCATCGACGCGAGCTGGCAGTGCGATGGCTACTCCGACTGCAGCGGCGGCGAGGACGAGAGCGGCTGCGGCGGCAGCGGAGGCGATCCGTCCGGCGGCGATCCGTCTGGCGGCGATCCGTCCGGCGGCGACAGCTGCGACGGCTTTCGCTGCGACGATGGTCTCTGTGTGGAGTGGTCGTGGGTTTGTGACGGCTATGCCGACTGTGCCGTCAGCGAGGACGAATCGGGCTGCAGCGTCGATGCCGACGCATCGCTCGGCCTGACGCAGCCGCCGCGCGTGCAAGAAGGCCCCGCGCTCGACTGCATCGCAAAGTGGACCGTCGGCGGCGGCGCGGCCGGAGCAGCGGCGGGCGAGGCCATCTCGAAGGCCTGCGAAGGCGGCGGCGTCGTGGTCGGGCTCGCCACCGGCGGTGGTGGTTTCGCAGCCGCGACCGTGTGCTTCGCGGGCGACGTCACGCAGATCGACGCGGTCGTCGGTGGCATCTTCGGCGCGGTCGCGGGCCTGGTCGGCGGCATCGCCAGCTGCGAGGGTGACGCGCTGGCCGAGGCGGGCTCAGCACTGCAGGCGGTGCTCTCGGTCGGCTCGATCCCGACCTACAAGGTCGAGGCCTCGGGCACCACCGAGACCAAGCGGTGCGGCATCCCGGTCGACGTGCCGCTGTCGGGCGATCAGGCCGACTGCGACCAGCGCCACAGCACGATGAAGCAGTTCGAGCAGAACGAGCCCCACAGCTGCGACATCGACATCGGCAACGTCGGCAACGACGCGGCTTCGATCGCCGCGGCGTGCAGCGAGATCCGCAAGAACTTCGACAATGCCGCCAAGCTCGCCGACCTGCGGCTCGACGTCGGCCGTGCCTGCTATGAGAACGGCGACAAGGGCCCAATGGGCAACTCCGACTTCGGCCACCAGTTCGCGTGGTGCTCGGTCCACAAGGCCATGCAGCGCTGCGTCACCCAGGCCAACCACGCCAAGCTGAAGTGCGACCTGACGCAGACGATGGCGCAGCACTTCCTGCCCGCCGGCTGCGAGAACGTGCTCGCCTGTCAGTGACGATCGCGCGTGCCCGATCGATCCGACAGCGTTCGCGCCGATGGCCGCCGCCTCAGTCGACGTCGCGGAAGCTGAGCAGCTTGAAGCCACCGCTCGCGGGGTGTTCGATGATGGTGCCGAGCACCCCGAGGCGCAGCTCCTGTCCGTCGGCATCGCGCACGCGGAGCACGGGCTTCTTGTGGAAGACGAGGCCGTGGTGCGCCTCGGTGGCACGCACTTCGACGGCGACGAACTCGAGCGGCTGACCGCCCAGGCGATCGAGCGTCTGTTGCAGGTGGCCGAAGCTCTCGCCGGCATGCATGTCCCACAACAGATCGGGGCCCATCGCGAACGCCGATGGATGGCGAGCGATGGCCCCGAACAAGCGGGTCTTGTACTCGCTGGCGTCGATCGCCAGTGCGCTGAGCGCGACGCGATCGTTGCTCGCGAGCGCCTGCACGACCGCGCGGCCGAGCGCCTCGGTCGAGGGCTGCGCACCCGCGAAGGGTGCATCGCCGACCTCGGTCTCGGTCTCGACCGCGCGCGCGTCCGCGGGTGCGGCCGACGCTGCGACCGCGGGCTTCGCCGCGTTCGCGCGTGGGCTCGCCACGTCCGCCGACGCGACGACGACCGGCGCCGGGTCGCGCTCTCGTTGCTCGGCCACGCAACCTGCGAAGCACGTCAGCGAGAGCGAGAAGATCCAGCGCCGTCGTCCCATCGATTGCGTCCGCGTCGACTCAGTCGATCGCCCAGTTGATCCAGCCGGCCTGCGTCCAGTCGTCGCCGTTGGGATCGACGGCACCGACGTAGGTCGTGGCCTCGAGCGAGCCCGGCGTGACGCCAGCGCCGTCGGCCGGACCGCCGGCGGCGGGCTTGAGGTTCGGCGCCGTCCAGGTCCCGTCGAGCCCGAGGTCGACGTTGTCCTGCACGCCGTCCTGGCCCAGCAAGAAGTCGGCCCACTCGCCGTCAGTCCACGTGTACGGGCCCGAGCCCTGGTGGCCGAACGCGCCGTGGGTGCCCCACAGCACGCCCTCGTTGATGATGCCGCCGTCGGCGACATCGAGCGTGGCTTGATCCTGGAAGGTCGCGCCGGGGCCGGTGACGTTGGTGAAGTACGAGTTGTACACCGCCATCGTCGCGCCCTGCTTGATGTTGTAGCCGATGCTCTTCATCGCATTGCCGCCCTCGCCCTGACCGACGAAGGTGAGGTTCGCGATGGTCGGGCTGGTGAGCGGCTCGGCGGTGAAGTTGTCGGGGCCGTTCGACCACTCGAGGCCGTGGTTGCCATCGGGCTCGCCCGGATCCTGGTGGACCACGACGTACTGGAACGAACCCGTGAAGCCCAGGTCGACGTCGAGGGCGTCGTCGGCCATGCCCGAGAGGATCAGGTAGGTGGCATCGAACGCGCCGCCGAAGAATTCCATCGCGTCGTCCGAGCCCATGTGGCTCTGCACGTGGTCGACGGTGGTGTCGGTGCCGCAGGTGTAGAACGTGATGCCGTTCAACTCGTTGTCCATGACGAGCTCGAAGCCGGCCCACTCGACGCGGACGTACTGCAGCGTGCCGCAGTCATGCGCAGCGTCGCTGCCACCGTAGGTCGGCGGGTCGGCGAAGCCCTCGGCATCACCGACGCCGTTGGGCAGGTTGGTGACCGCCGTGCCGAGCAGCACGAGGCCGCCCCAGTCGGCGCGCTGACGCTCGCCCTTGGCCTGCGCCGAGGTCAGCACGATCGGCGCGTCGGCGGTGCCGGCGGCGTTGATCTGCGCATCGACGTCGATGACGAGCGCGCTGCCGTTGGCGCCGACCACGGTGGTGCCGGGCTCGAGCGTCAGGGTCGCGCCGCGCACGAAGGTCGCGGTCGTGAGCACCCAGACGGTGTCGCAGGTCAGCGTGGTGTCGGCGGTGACCTCGGCGGCGACCTCCATGCGGGGCGCGTTCGGGTCGTCACCGTCGACGCAGCCCGGCGGGGGGCCGGTGTCGGTGTCGGTGTCGGTCGTGTCGACGCTGGTCGTCGTCATCGTCGCGGAGGCCGAGTCGGTCGCCGAGGCCGAAGCCGAATCGGTCGCCGAAGCGGACGCGCTGGCCGACGCCGAGGCCGAGGCGGAGGCCGAGTCGGTCGCCGAGGCCGAGCCGTCGGTGGTGTCGGCGCCGGTGTCGTCGGCATTGGTCTCGTTGTCGGTGTCCGACGGGCAGCCAGCCAGCCCCAGGGGGAGGGCGATGGCGACGCAGATCTTGCTGAGGCGCTGCATGGAAAAGCTCCTGCGGGTGAAGAAGTGGTCCCGCTTCTCGGCCAGCGTTATGGCTGACCGAAGTGACCGTTCGAGTGCACGCAAGCGAACTCTCTGTCACGAAGCGGCCGAGCGATCGTCACGCCGCGGGGCGCTACAGCTCATACGAGATGCCGAACATGATCGTGGCACCCGGATACATGCGGTAGTTCAGCGCCTTCTGCGGCCCCTGTCGCCACACGATCGGCCAGTTGAGCATGTTGCCGACCTGCAGCAGGCCGGCGAGGTTCTTGTAGATGCGCTGCTTGCCGACGAAGTCGAGCTGGTGGATCGCCTGCTGGTAGATGTCGGGCAGCTTGTTGCCGCCGACGAACGCGAGGTTGCGGCCGACCATGTTGTAGAGCAGACGCAGGCTGGTGCCGCTGCTCTTGTGCTCCCAGTCGAGGTAGGCGTTCGCCACGAACGGCGACTGCCCCTGTAGCGGCCGCACGCGCGAGGTCGAGACGTCCTTGGCGGCCTCGGGATCGCACAGCGGATCTTCGATCGCGCAGTTGTCGTTCAAACGTACGCGGGAGAACACGTACGCGAAGTTGGCGCCGACCGAGACCTCGCGCAGCTGCTTGGTGATGAACTCGAGGTTCTTGCGCAGCTCGAGCTCGGCGCCGACGTTGTAGGCATAGCGCGCGTTGCGGAACGAGACGTTGGGGTTGCTGGCGCCGGCCGACATCGTCCGCTCGATCGGATCGATGAAGTACTTGCCGAACAGCGACACCGCGACGACCTCTTCGGCGCTCGGGAACCACTCCCAGCGCAGATCGCCGTTCCAGATCTGCGCCGACTTCAGGCTCGGGTTGCCCAGCACCGTGATGCCGCCGGCGAAGTCCGAGAACAGAAATGGCGCCAGCTCGCGGAACTCGGGTCGCGCGACCGTCTGCGTGGCGCCGATGCGCACGTTCATCTTGTCGGTCGCCGGGAAGATGAACGACAGCGAGGGCAGCACGCTGTTGTTCTTGATCTTCGACGAGCGCATTGCGTCGGTCTGGCCGGTGAACTGATCGAACGGCTCGACCTTCTGACGGTTGGCCTCGAAGCGCACGCCGCCGGCGATGCGGAACCACCGCACGATCGGGAGGTCCAGCATGCCGTAGGTGGCGTAGATCTGCTGCTCCGCACGGTAGCTGTCGTAGGGCTGCGTGGTCTCGGAGAGGTAAAACGGCTGCTGGCCACCGGCCGCAGGGCTCAGGCCGCCGCCGATGTACTTGTTGATGAGCAGGTTGCCGGTGCCGAGCGGCGCATCGATGCCGTTGACGGTCTGGAAGGTGAAGCGGCGCACCGTGAAGGTGCGATCCTTGCCCTCGGCCCACACGCCGATCTTGGCCTTGCCATCGAGCTGTCGCCACTGCTTGAACGGCAGCGTGAAGTCGACCGCGCCGCTACCGGTGTGGTCCTTCAGGTTCAAGAACATCACGCTGGCGCCCGACCCCGACAGCCGCCAGTCGCCGGCGCCGGGATCGGGCTGGTAGACCATGTCGCGGATGCTGGGATCGTCGCGCTGCGCCTGGGCGTAGGAGCCGAACCAGTCGATTGCGAGATCCTTCGCCTTGGGGATCACGTGGTGACCACCCAGGCGCGTCAGCAAGATCGAACGCATGACGTAGCGGATGCGCGTGGTCAGCAGGTCGCCGTTCTCGGCCGGGCCGGTCAGCGAGCGGGCCTCGTTGTCGGCATCGCGCGAGTAGAACGCCAGCGCGCTGAGCTTGTTGTGCTCGTCGACGTCGTACTTGACCATCGCGACGGTCGACCACTGCGCGTTGGCGACGGTGCGGATGCCGCGGAAGTCGATGCGCGGCGCGGTGAGATCGTAGTTGCCCGAGCCGGTCGGCTCCTCGACCACCGAGTACCACTTCCAGTTCTCCCGCAGCGTGCGACGCTGGTTGCGATAGCCGGCCGACACCAGGAAGCCGAGCTTGCTGGTGTTGGTGGGCTTGAAGCCGTAGCCGACCGTCGCTTGGCCGTTCAGATCCGGCAGCGCGACGCGACCGCGACGCACGCGGGTGTCGGTGTAGAGCGACTCGCCGAAGCGCTCGATCTGCTTCGCGGTCCACACCGGCTTGAGGTCGTCGCCGAGCGCGTTGCGGTTGGCGGGATGATCGTTGGGAATCGCGTCGGGCAGCCGGCGCGGCAGGTTGCCGAAGCCGAACGCATCGGGCCCTGGAAATCCGCCCTCGAACGTGCGGTCGCGGAACGTGGTCTGGGTGTTGCCGCCGGTGCGCAGGTTGAGCTCGAACAGTAGCTTGCGCGGGATCTCGCGGCTCTCGAGCTGCACCGAGCCGCCGGCGAAGTCGCCGGGCCGATCGGGCGTGAAGGTCTTCTGCACGTTGATGGCCGACAGCGCACCCGAGGGCACGATGTCGAGTGGCACGGTGCGGATGTCGGGCTCGGGCGAGGGTAGGCGCGCGCCGTCGAAGAGCGTGTTGCCGTAGCGGTGGCCGAGGCCGCGCACGAACAGGTACTTGCCGTCGAGCACGGTCGCACCGACGATGCGCACCGCCACCGACGCGGTCGAGCCACCGCCCGACTTCGAGATGCTCTCGCGGCTGAGGATGTCGCGCGTTGCCGCCGACTCGCGCCGCTGCTGCAGCCGCGCGCCCTCGCTCTCCTTGTTCATCTCGGCCTTGACCGCGACGACCATGTTCGCGCCCGCCAGCTGGGTGAGCTCGCTGTTGATGGTCTCGTCGCTGCCCTTGCTGACGACCACGCCCGAGATGCGGCGCGGCTCGTTGGCGTCGCTGCGGATGCGCAGGTCGTAGGTGCCCGGCGGGAGCTCGAGCACGTAGTTGCCCTCGAGATCGCTCTTGGTCTTGTACTGGGTGCCGAGCGCCTCGACGTAGGCGCCGATGAGTGGCGCGCCGGTGGTCGCGTCCTTGAGCTTGCCGCGGATCGTGCCCGCGTCGCCCTTGACCTCGACGGTCTTGACCTCGAGCTCCTTCGCGAGCGCTTCCTTGTCCTCGGTGAGATCGACGACCTCGAAGCCACCGTCCCAGCTCTCCTCCTCGGCGGGCGCGACCGGGCCGGTGGGCTTGGCGGGTGTCGGCGGCGTCTCGGCCGGCGGCGGCGTCTCGGCCGGCGGCGGCGTCTCGGCCGGCGGCGGCGTCTCGGCCGGCGGCGGCGTCTCGGCCGGCGGCGTCGTCGGGGCCGCGCCCGGTGGCGTCGACGGTGGTGTCGACGGCGGCGGCGTGGCGCTCGGTGGCGTCGGCGTCACCGCGCCCGGCCCCTGGTAGTCACGCGACGCCGGCGGCGCGGCGCGTGCCACCTGCGGAGCTGCGGATAGACCCATCGCGAGCAGGACCCGTTGGACCCGGCGAGACATCGTCATGTTGGCCTTCTGCAAGCGCGAGTGGATCGCGATCGCTACTCGAGCTTCTTGGTGATCATCACCACCGGCGACGCAGCTCCACTGCGCGCCAGATCGACGGCACCGAGCACGGCGCCGTAGGGCGCCTCGTCGTCACCGTCGAGGTAGAGCACGTTGTCGGGGCGCGCATTGAACATGCGGCGCAGACGCTCCGGCAGCTCCTCGCGCGCGAGCGCGACGGTGTTCACCTCGAGCGAGCCATCGGCGAGCACGCTCAGCACCAGCGGCTTGTCGGCGTCGTTGACCTGATCGAGCTGCTCGTCGGTGTCGTCCTTGGGCGGCAGCCGCACGTTGAACGCCTCGGTCATCACCGGCGCCAGCGTCATGAAGATGATGAGCAACACCAACACCACGTCGACCAGTGGCGTGACGTTCATGTCGGGGCGGACCTTGGCCTTGAAGCCGGTGCCGATGCTCATGCCCATGGTGCTAGCTCTCCTCCGACGACCACTCGCGACCCACGCCGACCGCCAGCGAGACCCCGGCGAAGCCGATCTGCTGGGCCTCGTGGAAGTAGCCGCGCATCACTCGATACGGCAGCGTGGCGTCGCCGCGCAGCAACACGCGACGCCTTGGATTCTCCGACCAAGCCTGCCGCAGCGCGGCCATGCACTGGTCCTTGCTCATGTCGACCTTCTCGTAGGTGCAGACCTCGGCGCGATCGACCGTGAGCGTGATGGGCTCGTTCTCGGTGTCGACCTTGTCGGCCGCGGTCACCTTCAACAGCTCGATGGTCTTGCCATCCTGCATGTTGGGGATGACCACCATGAAGATGATGAGCAGCACCAACACCACGTCGACCAACGGCGTGACGTTGATGTTAGGGGCGATGCCGCGCTTGCGGCCGCCACCAGCGTCAAGCTGAACGCCCACCGGCGCCCTCCAAGTAGTCCACCAGCTCGCTGGCGGCGTGCTGCATGGTCATGTCGAACTTGTCGAAACGCGCGGTGAGGTAGTTGAAGACCAACACCGCACCGATGGCGACCACGAGGCCCACCGCGGTCACGATGAGCGCCTCGGCAATACCGGCCGAGACCGCACCGATGCCACCACCACCCGAGGCAGCGATGCCCTGGAAGGCGGTGATGATGCCGATGACGGTGCCGAACAGGCCGATGAACGGCGCAGTCGAGCCGGTCGACGCGAGGATGCCCATGCCACGGCGGGCCTCGGCGGCGAGCTGCTCGAGGCGTCGCGCGAGCTCGCGGCGCGACATCTCGACCGCATCCACGGCCTCGTCCTTGCGGTTGGCCTTGAAGCTCTCGAGGCCGAAGCGGATGAGCCGCGGCAGCGGTGCCTTGGCGTACTCGGCCCCGCGCGCCAGATCGAGCAACGTGTCGACGTCGCGATCCTCGAGCAGCGGCCGGGCCTTGGTGGCGAACGCCGACGACAGCGCGGTCGCGCGACGCAGCACCATGATGCGCTCGATGGCGACCACGAGGCTCGCGAAGCCCATCCCGACCAGCGAGATGGCGACGAGGCGGGCCATGAGGCCCATGGATTCCCAGATTTCGACGAGTGACAGCTCCATGACGATGACTCCTGGCGGACCGAAGCGGGCGTCTAGCCGCCGGTGAGAGAGAACGGAATGGTCGCTTGCTGCCAGACCGAGATCGGCTCGCCAGCGATGGTGGAGGGCGTGAACTTCCAGCTCTTGACCGCATCGATCGCGGCCTTGAGGAACAGCTTCTCCGCGGCGTCCTTCTCTTCCTCGGTGGCCGCGGTGCTGCGCTTGCGCAGGACCTTGGCGCCGCGGACGGTGCCGTCGCGGTGGATGTGCAGCTTGAGCACGACCTCGCCGGTGATGCCCTGGTCGCGCAGCGACTCGGGATAGGCCGGCGACTTGTTGCCGGGATCGGGCTTGGCCGCGGTCGCGTTCTCGGGCCTGTCGATCGGCTTGGTCGGATCGATCGGCTCGGCCTCGGGCTTCTTCGGCTTGGGCGGCGCTTCGACCTTGGGCTTGGGCGGTGCTTCGAGCTTCGGCTTGGCCGGCTTGGGCGGTGCGGTACCGGTGCCGGTGCCACCGGGCGTGCCACCACCGGCGGGCGCGTCGTAGGTCTTGCCGACGTTGGTCTCGGGCGCGACGTCCTGCGGCTTGGCTGGCGGCGGCTTGAGCTTCGGCTTCGGCTTCGGCTTGCTGGTGACCTGCACCTTCGCCTCGGGCGGCGGCGGCGGAGGTGGCTCCTCCTCGACGACCGGTTCTTCTTCGACCGCGAAGTCCTTCAGCTCGGGCTCGAGCCCGACATCGACGATCTCCTCGTCGTGGTCACGCGTGAGCCCGTAGGCCAACGCGCCCGCGTAGATGGCGATCGCCGTCAGCAGCGCGCCGCCACGGCGTCGCTGGAAGAACAGCTTCTCGCTGCTGGGATCGAATCCGCCGAGCATGCGCAGCGGGACTATGGCCGCGCCCGGTATCCGACGCATGGCGGCGATGTTTCAGGTGTGTCACGAACGCAGAGTGTCGTGGTGCCGTGATGTGACGTAACTGCGGCCCGCGTCACACAGGCGTGGCCCACGCGCGCCGATCGACGCGGACGCCCGACAATGGTTCGGTGGCGTCACCTGCCTGTGACGTGGGCACGCGACGGTCATGATCCCGATGTCCACCACCATCCTCGTGGTCGATGACGAACAAGATCTCGTGGCGACGATGGAGCATGCTCTGCGTCGCGAGGGCTTCCGTACCGTCGCGGCTCACAACGGCCAGGATGCGCTCGCGCTGGCCTCCCGCGAGCCGCTGCCGGATCTCGTGCTCTTGGATCTGATGTTGCCTGATCTCTCGGGCACCGAGGTCTGCCGCGCACTGCGGGCACGCGACGCCACCCGCAACCTGCCCATCGTCATGGTGACCGCGCGCGACGAAGAGATCGATCGCGTGGTCGGCTTCGAGGTGGGCGCCGACGACTACATCGCCAAGCCGTTCAGCCTGCGCGAGCTGGTGCTGCGCGTGCGCGCGATCCTCCGACGCGCACAGAACCCCGAGCCCGAGTCGAGCGAGACGTTGATCGAGCTCGGCCCGGTGCGCATCGACGCGCTGGGGCACCGCGTATGGATCGGCGGCGAAGAGATCCAGCTGACCGCGCTCGAGTTCAAGCTGCTGCACACGCTGGCCTCGCGACGTGGGCGCGTGCAGACCCGCGAGACCCTGCTGCACGATGTCTGGGGCCATCAGTCCGGCATTCCCACGCGCACGGTCGACACCCACGTGCAACGCCTGCGCAAGAAGATCGGTGAGGCGTCGGACTTCATCGAGACGCTGCGCGGGGTCGGCTATCGCTACCGCCCCAACGTCGAATAGAGCCGGGCGCGGGCACGCCCACCACCACCCTCGAGCCCCCGCGACGGCGGTTGGAGGTCGACGGGGCGTCAACCCGCCGCGACGATCAACGCCTCGAGCTCGACCACGTCGAGCGCGTGCGCGTACACGCGAAGATCATCGAGCTCGCCGACGAAGAAGTCATCGAAGATGTTGCCGGTATCGTTGTCGGCGCCCAAGACCAGCGGCGCGTCCTGGTAGCCGATGCTGACCCCGTCGACGGTCGCGACCGCCACGGCGTCGCGGTACAGCGTGGCGGTCGCGCCATCGACCACCAACGCGACGTGGAACCAGGGCTGGTTGGGGTCGAAGGCATGGTCCGCGCCGAGCGTGTACGGCGTGGTTCCATCCGACACGGCGGCGAACAGCTGCCCCGAGTAGAACTCGATCTCATAGCTCGCGAGGTTGCCATCGCCGACGAGTCGATTGAGGAAGACCCGGGTGCTCGTCGAGTTGGTCGTGTCGCGCACCCACAACGCGATCGTGAAGGCGCCCGCGAGATCGAGCGGGCCCGTGCCCGCGACCGTCAGGTAGCTCGAGCCGGTGAAGCTGGCGGCGTCACCGATGCGGCCGGGCACCTTGGCCGGGCACCCGGGGCCGTCGCACACCACGGGCAGCTCCAACGGCCCGATGTCGGTGGCACCGGAGAGCGCCATGAAGTCATCGTCGAGCGGCAGGTGCAGCACGAGATCGGACTCGCCACCGCCACTGCTGCTGCTGTCTGCAGCCGCGCCCGTGCTCGAGTCGGTGGCACTCGTCTCGGGCTGGCACAGCCCGCCGTCGCACATCAGACCGGGCAGGCACTGGGCCTCGATGCACGGGCAGCCCTGCGTCGCCGACACGCAGTCGTCCGGGACGCACAACATGGTGGCGGGGTCGCAGACGAGCGAGTCGTTGCAGGTCGCGTTGGGGTAGCAATCACATCCGGCGTCACCGGCCGCGCACGCCTGCGACGTACTGCCGACGCCCGTCTCCGAACCATGGGACTCGCCCTGCGCCGCCGTACCGGCGCTCGACGACGGGTTGAAGCACGCCGTCGCGAGCAACGAGCCGACGAGAGGCAGCCACTGCGCACGCATCGTCGGAGCGTAGCGCAACCGGGCCAGCGCATCACCTACCGCGGGGTCCCGCGGAATTCGCCGTTCACGCCGCGACCTTCACTGCGCCGCGAAGCGGCGCACGGGCACCATCGCGCCCTCGCTGATCGTCACGAACGCGCTCCCGCCGGGGAGCACCGCGAGCGCCTCGCCATCGGCGTCGGGCAACGTCGGCAGCGGACAGGGCGGGCCCGCGAAGGCCTCCGCGAGGTCGACGCCCGTGGGTCGCCGCCACGCGAACGCGTGGGAGTAGGTGCGGACGATCGCAAGACTGCCGTCGTCGGCGATGTCGCCACCGGTCGCGAGCGGACTGCCCGGCAGTGGCTCGACCCCGAACGACAGCGTCGCGATCTCCTCCATCGTGGTCTTGCTCTCGACGTCGATCGGCGCGACGGCGCGGAACACCCGCGAAGGCCCCGCGTCCTCCTTGGTCACGATCAGCAGATCGCCGGTCAGCGGGTCCGACAGCAGCGTCTCGGCGTTGTGCGGCCCATCGGGGTACTTCAGATCGATCGGCACCACGCCGCCCAGCGGCAGGCCCTCGCCGCCGGCCGCATCGACGACGGGCTCAGGCACGCGGTAGACCGTCACGTAGCCGCGGATGGTTCCGTTGTCACCGATGTCCGCGAGGTAGAGATGGTCGACGCCGGCCTCGGGCCCGGGGCCCAGCGCCATGTCCTCCCAGTCGAGCGCGAACGCCCCTTCGAGCAGATAGCTCGCGATGGTCTCGCCCGTCGGTCGCACCGCGAACACGCGCGGCGTGTCACCCGAGTCGTTGTGCAGCCACAACACGTCGGGCTGGGTGCGGCTCGCGACCAGCCCCGAGGTCTCGACGATCGCCGGGTCGGTCAGCATCCCGATCGGCTCGCCGTCGGCGAAGCTCGGGCACGTCGGCAGCTCCGGCGCGCCCGTCGAGCTCTCCGCACTGCTACCGCTGGCCTCGCTCGACGAGGCGCCCGTGCCATCGCCGTGCGTCGAGCCCGAGCTACCCGCGGTCGAGCCTACTTCGCTGTCGGCGGCGGCGGATCGATCGCCACAGGCGACGGTGAGCGAGCACAGCAGGGGGACGACACGCAAGGCAGTGGACATGGCAGCGGGCGCATCCCTCGACGCGCCCGCGCATCCTACTCCAGCTTCACACGAGGCGGCGCAGCATCACCCAGCCCAGGCCGATGAGCGCCGCGACGAAGCCCACCAGTCCGAGCACGCCGGTATGCACCAGCATGAACACGCGCATCGCCGACAGCAGCCAGTAGATCACCGCGAAGCCAATCACCATGATCGCGCCGCCGCGCACGCGCGCACGAATGGCTTCTTGGCGCCCGGGGTGGATGCGGTGCTCGATCATGATCGCCGCGCCGAGCATCCACACCGGCGCCAGCAGCCAGGTCACGGGCACGTCCGTGACCGTGCTGGCACCGTGCTGCGAAATCCACACGAGCGAGCAGATCGCCAGCAGCACCGCGCCGAGGCCCACCGCAATGCCGAGGTTGGCGACCGATTGCGAGCCCCGTCGATGGCCGCCGCGCGCCAGCATCCACGCGGCCGCACCGAACATGAACGGCACTGCCACCAGGACCACGAGTGAACTCGCGCCGCCCCCCAGCAGTGCGCGCATCAGATCGGCCATGCTCACGGTCGCGCGGTACCGTGGTCGGACCGCCAGCATTCCGCGGCCCGAGCACGCGAGGCGATGGCCCTGCTGCGTGGCCTCGCGGGTGTGAACCTGTGCGGCATGGATCTGGTCGAGGTCACGCCGATGCTCGATCACGCCGACGTGACGTGCTTGCTGGCGGCACACCTGCTGTACGAAGGCCTGGCCCTGGCCGCGCTGCCCCGCACGTAGCGTACGCGCGTCGACGCGCGTGCCGTCGGCCGTGCAAGCCCGGCCGGGTTCCGGCACACTCGCGGCCCCTCGCCGTGACCGCCCCCACTCCCCGCGTCGGCATCGACTTCGGCACCTCGAGCTCGGCGATCGCCATGGCCGACGCCGATGGTGCCGTGCGATTCGCCCAGTTCCCCGCCGGCGTCGATCCGACCGCCGCGGTCGCAACCGGCATGGGCCCGAGCTGGCGCACGCTGTTGTTCTTCGACCCCGACGCGCAGAAGGTCGAGCTGCCGGTGCAGTACCACGCCGGCGCCGAGGCCATCGCCGCGTACCTCGAGGCCGCAGGCGAGGGTCGCCTGGTGCAGTCGTTCAAGACCCACCTCACCAGTGAGTCGCTCGGGCGCACGCAGATCGCCCACCACGCGCTCGGGCTCGAGGACATGATCGCGCTGTACCTGCTGCGGCTGCGTCAGCGCGCGGAGGCCGATCTCGGCTGCACCATCGAGCGCGCGCTCATCGGACGGCCGGTGCGCTTCGCCGGTGGCCGCAGCCCCGAGGACGACGCGCTCGCCGAGCGACGACTGCGGGCCGCGGCTGCGCTGGCGGGCTTCCACGAGGTCGAGCTCGAGCTCGAGCCGGTCGGCGCCGCGCACCACTACGCGCGCACGCTGACGCGTCCCGAGCTGGCGCTGGTGGCCGACTTCGGCGCCGGCACCACCGACTTCTGCGTGATGAAGGTCGGCCCGACCGGGCACGACACCGCACCTGCGCGCGACATCGTGGCGATCGGCGGCGTGGCGGCGGCGGGCGACGATCTCGACGCCGCGCTCATCGATCACATCGTGTGCCCGCTGCTGGGCAAGGGCGACAGCTACGTCGAGATGGGCGGGCAACGCAAGGCCATCCCGAGCTCGTACTACTACAAGCTGGCGCGCTGGCATCACCTGTCGTTCTTGGGCGGCACGCGGACGCGCACCGAGCTCGAGCGGCTGCGTCGGGGCGCCCAGCACCCCGAGCGCATCGCCGCGCTCATGCATATCATCGAGACCAACCAGGCCTTCCACCTGCACAAGTCGGTCGAGCGCGTGAAGCTCGAGCTCTCACGCCACGAGCACGCCGCCTTCCACTTCACCGACGGGCCCATCGACATCCACGCCGAGGTCACCCGCGCGGACTTCGAGCGCTGGATCGTCGACACCACCGACGCCATCGCGAAGGCGCTCGACGACACGCTCGCGCGGGCCAAGCTGGCCCCGCGAGCAATCGACTGCGTCTTCATGACCGGCGGCACCGCGTTCGTGCCCGCGGTGCGGCGCCTGTTCGAGCAGCGCTTCGGCGCCGACAAGCTGCGCAGTGGCGACGAGCTGATGTCGATCGCCTCGGGTCTGGCGCTGCGTGCCAGCGGGTCGTGAGTTGTCGATTCGGCCTCGACGGACGGGGTCGCGAGCGGGTATGCCAGCGGCCGATGACGATTCGAGTCCACCACCTCGAGTGCGGCCGCATGACACCGATCGCGGGCCGTCTCGTGTTCGGTGCGGACGCGCGGCACCGCCACCTGCTGTGCCACTGCGTGCTGCTCGAGCTGCCCGATCGTCTGGTGCTGGTCGACAGCGGCTTCGGCCTGGCCGACATCGCCGACCCGCGCGGGCGTCTGGGTGGGCTGTTCCTCGGCGGCATTCGGCCGCAGCTCGACTCGCACGCGACCGCCGTGAGCCAGATCGAGGCCCTCGGGTTCGCGATGTCCGACGTCCGCGACATCGTGCTCACGCACATGGACGTGGATCACATCGGCGGCATCGCCGACTTCCCCCACGCCCGCATCCACGTGAGCCAGGCCGAGCTCGATCGCGCGACCACGCGGCCGACCTTCGACGATCGTCTGCGCTATCACCCGGCGCAGTGGGCCCACGACGCGAAGTTCCGCACCTACGCGGCGCAAGGCGAGCCGTGGTTCGGCTTCGCCGCGGTGCGCTCGCTCGACGACCTGCCGCCCGAGCTGCTGCTGATCGAGCTCGCGGGCCACTCACGCGGGCATGTCGGTATCGCGATCGACACCGGCGCGCGCTGGCTGCTGCACTGTGGCGACGCGTACTTCCACCGCAACGAGGTCGCCGCCACACCGAGCTGCCCCGCCGGCCTGCGGTGGTTCCAGCGCTTCATGGCCCAGGACAACGCGCTGCGCGTGGCCAACCAGGCCCGCCTGCGCGAGCTCGCCGCGGAGCACCGGGCAGACGTGCGTCTGTTCTGCGCCCACGATGTCGACGAGTACGAGGCGCTGGCGCAGTGATGCGCGCCCGGTCAGAGCCGTACCTGCGACACCGGCTCGAGCCGCGGCGGATGACCGCGGCGCGCCGAGTGGACGCGGTAGCGACGGCGCAGGATCCAATCGCCCTGTAGGAAGTCGATGTCGACCTCGGCTGGCGCGTCGATCGGCTCGGCGACGAGCTCCATGCGGAGTGCGTGTCCCGACAGCGGCGTCACGCCCAGGCTCTTGCGCTTGTCGGCGTCGACCAGCTCGAGCTCGCCGCGCCGGAGGATCAGCAGCGTCTCGCTGGGGTGGCGCGTGAAGACCAGGCCGATCGCCGCGCCGTTGCCATCGAACTTGCGCAGCAGCTTGGCGGACTCGCTGTGCACGAGCTGCACCTCGCTGCCGATGCCGAGCGCGAGGTATCCGGCCGCCGCGGCGACGCCGTGGATGGCCTGCGCGCCGACGCGCTGCTGCCACGGCACCTCGCGCAGCTCTCGATCCCAACGCGTCACGGTGCCGTCGGCCTGGCCGACCAGCAGGTCGCCCTCGCGTGCGCGCGACAGCGACGTGACCAACGCGGGGCTCGGCAGCGGGCGCATCACGGTCTCGGCGTCGGCATCGGCCCAGTAGCTGAGGCCGCGCGCGTCGGCGCGGTACAGCGAGGTCCCGCTCTCGAGCACGAGCGCGCCCGGTGTCGCGAGCCCCTCGCGATAGCCCGCGCTGACGTCGGTGACGACCGGCACCGCGGCCGCCGAGCTCGCCGGCGCGGCGACCGGTTCGACGGCCTCGGCAGCGGACTTGGACCCCGCCTGCGACGACGCCCACGCGAACGCGCCCGCCGTCGCCACACACGAGATCACCGACGCGACGATCCACGGCGTGGCACCACTGCGCCGCTGCACGACCGGCTCGATGGTGGTGACCTCGGCGGTGCGTTTGGGCTGGACCGACGTGCGCAGCGCGGCCCGCAGCGCGACCATGAGCGTGTGGGTGTCGCTGAAGCGGTCGCTCGGTGCCTTCGAGAGGCAGCGCTCCGCGACCGCTGCGACCGCGGGCGGCAGCTCGGGGCACAGCGTCGTCAACGGCGGCGGCGCGTCGTAGACGATCGCGTGCAGCAACGCCGGGGTCGACGGAGCGTCGAACGCCCGCCGCCCGCTCAGCAGCTCGTAGAGGATCGCACCGAGCGCGAACACGTCGGTGGTGGCGTCGACCGAGCTGGTGTTGCCGGAGGCCTGCTCGGGGCTCATGTAGTTCGGCGTGCCCATCACCACGTTGGTGCGGGTCATGGCCTCGGCAGCGCTCTTCATCTTGCTGATGCCGAAGTCGAGCAGCTTCACGCCCATGCGCATGCCGGCCTCGGCGGTCTGCGTGCGAATCATGATGTTGCTGGGCTTCAGGTCGCGATGCACGATGCCGGCCGCGTGCGCGGCCGCGAGCGCCGAGCACAGCGGATCGAACAGCCGCAACACCTCGCGAGGCGTCGCGCGCCGCCCGTGCATCCAATCGTCGAGGGTCACGCCGTCGACGAACTCCATCACCATGTACGGGCTGCCGTCGACGTCGGTGTTGAAGTCGAACACCTGCACGATCGCGTCGTGATCGAGGCTCGCGGCGATCTCGGCCTCTTGCCGAAAGCGGGCGTAGGCCTCGGCATCGCGGGCGAGGTGGTGCTCGAGGAACTTGATCGAGAAGCGCTGCTGCAGGCGTACGTGCACCGCCTCGTAGACGGTACCCATGCCGCCCGCGGCGATCGCTCGCGTGATGCGATAGGTGTCGGCGAGCAACGCACCGATGCGATTGTCGCCGGCCCGGCTTCCCGCCGCGCGCGCGGCCGCCATCCCCGGGTCGTCGGGCGGACCGCCCAGGAACGCGGTGCGCTGGTCCGCAGACACGACCGCGAGGCTCGAACGACCCGACACGGATCCGGTCATCGGCGGCCATTCGGGCTGCTTGAGCGCGCCGCGGGCTTTGCGGCCGCGTGCCGGCAGGACGATGGTTCGCCTGCACGCACACATTCGACCGACTATCCTCGACCAGGTGCAGTCAGGTGACGACGTGCGAACGAGCCTGTGGGTCGGCCCCGGCCCCGCGTGCGATCGCGTGCCGCGGATCCCGGGCAGCAAGAGCCTGACCAACCGCGCGCTGCTGCTGGCCGCGCTTGCGCGCGGTCGCTCGTCGATCAGCGGTTGGCTCGACGCCGACGACACGCGCCTGATGGTGGCCGCGCTGCGGGCGCTCGACGTGTCCATCACCGGTGGCGACGACCCTGGGCAACCCTTGCAGATCGACGGGCGCGGCGGGCCGTTGCGCTGCGACCACGCGCCGACGCTGCAGGTCGGCACCGCTGGCACGGTCGCGCGGTTCTTGCTGGCCGCGGTGGCCGCGAGCCCCGGCGTGTTCGTGCTCGACGGCAGCGCACGCATGCGCGAGCGACCGATGGGCGGACTCGTCGCAGCACTACGCGATCGCGGCGCGGTGCTGACCGCCCTCGAGCGCGCCGACGCGCTGCCGCTGCGCAGCGGCCCGCATCCGGCCGCATTGCGCGGCGGCACCATCGTGCTCGAGCGACCCGCCAGCTCGCAGTTCGTCAGCGCGCTCGCGTTCGCGGGGCTGCTGGCCGACGCCCCGCTCGAGATCGTCCTGCGCGAGGGCACGCCCGCGCGGCCCTACGTCGACATGACGCTGGCGGTGATCCGCAGCTTCGGCGGCGAAGCGCGCTGGTCGGCCGCGGACCGCATCCTCGTCACCCCCACCGTGCTGACGGCGATGCCCTACCGCGTCGAGCCCGACGCGTCGGCGGCGACGTACTTTCTCGCGCAGGCGGCAATCTACGGCGGCAGCTGTCGCATCGACGCGCTCGGCCACGACAGCCTGCAGGGCGATGCGGCGTTCGTCCATGTGCTGGGGCGCATGGGTGCGCAGGTCGAGCAACGCGGTGATGTCACCGTGCTGCACGGCGGCGCGGCGCTGCAGGGCGGCACGTTCGCGCTCGACGACATGCCCGACACCGCGCTCACGCTCGCGGTCGTGGCCCTGTTCGCGCGCGGGCCCACGCACATCACGGGGGTCGGCGTGCTGCGCCACCACGAGAGCGATCGGCTGGCGGCGGCGGCCTGCGAGCTGCGCAAGCTCGGTGCCGCCGTCGAGGTCTTCGACGATGGCCTACGCATCACACCGCCGAGCGCGCGCCCCGAGCAACCGGTCGCGATCGACACCTACGACGATCACCGCATGGCGATGGCGTTCAGCCTCGCGGGTGCCGTCGAGATCCGCGACCCCGCCTGCGTCGCCAAGACCTTCCCGGGCTACTTCGACGAGCTGGCCCGCCTGGGCGTGCCGGTGCAACGCACACCCGGATAGCCCCGCGCCCGCGCCCGCGCGCAGGCGCCCGTGCGCCCGCGAAATCGCTGCCGATGGTCGCGCAGCCGCGTTCGACGTGATACTTCGGCGAATGGCACCCCGAGGTGAGTGGGTGCGGCTGCCGACCGAGACCTCGCATGAAGCCTGGCGACACGCTGACCGTCATGGCCGAGACGCTGTCGAAGCACGGCGACGGCGTGGCCCGACAGGGCGGCATCGAGATCCACGTCGCGGGTCTGCTGCCGGGTGAGACGGGCGACGTCGAGATCGACTACGTCAGCCGCCAGAAGCCGCGCGCCCACGCCCGCGTGGTGCTGCGACGCAACACCCATCCCGGTCGTCGTCCGGCACCGTGCCGCCACCACGGACGCTGCAACGGCTGTGGTCTGATGGACATGGACCTGCCGAGCCAGCGCCAGCTCAAGCGCGTCGAGCTCGAGCGTACCTACGGCATCTTCATCGATCGCATGGTCGGCGAGACCCTCGACGGTCGCGGCTATCGCCACTCGAGCAAGCGCGTGTTCGCCGGCAGCCCCGGACACATCCGACTCGGCAGCTACATGCGGGGCACCCACAACGTCGCCGACATGGGCGGCTGCCTGGTCGATCATCCCGACATCGCGGCCTGTGCCGACGAGCTGGCGCAGGCCGCCGATGCCGTGCACGCCGTGCCCTACGACGAGACCGACGGCGAGGGCGACCTTCGCTACGCCTGGTTCAAGGCCGACGGTCGGGGCCGCGTGCTGCTCGCGATCATCACGGCCGAGCCGTGTCACACCGCGGTGCACGAGGTCGCCTCGCGGCTGACGATCCCGGTCGGCATCGCGTGGGGCGTCAACGCGCGCATGGGCAACGACATGCGCGGCACCACACTACGACCGCTGCGTGGCCGCCAGAGCATCGAGATCGAGTTCGCCGATCCGCTCCGCGACGAGGCCATCGTCAGCCATGTCGGCGCGTTGGGCTTCCTGCAGCCGAACCCGCAGGTCGCGTCGTTGGCCTACCACGACTTGGTGCGGGTGCCGGCCGGCGGCGCCCTGCACGGACGCACCGCGCTCGATCTCTACGCCGGCGCGGGCGTGACCACGCGCCTGCTGCGACGCCACTTCCAGATGGTCGCGCCGTGCGAGTCGTTCCCCGAGAGCGCGCGGGCGCTGGGCGCCGAGCCCGAGCTGGTCGAAGAGTTCCTGGCGCGCATCCTCGCCGATCCACACCACCTGCATCGCCACCCCGAGCTGGTGGTCGCCAACCCGCCGCGCGGTGGGCTCGGCCCCACCGTCTGCGAGCAGCTCAACACGCTGGCAGTTCCGCGCCTGCACATCATGAGCTGCTCGCCCGGATCCCTGGTCGAGGACCTCCGTCGCCTCACCGGGGAGCACGGCCGCTACAAGCTCATCGGTGCGCGAGCGTTCGACACCCTGCCCCAGACCAACCACATCGAGGTCGTGGTCTGGCTGGTCGGCCGAAGCTGATCCAAGCGCTCGCCCGCGCCGCTTGGTGCCGCGCCGACCGACGGTTCCGCGGCCGACCCGAACGAGGGTGCTTGCCGCCGCCGGGCGATTGGGGCGACAATCGAACGCACAGAAGAGGTGCCCGATGGCGAACCCGCAGAACTTCATCTCCGAGGACACCACCATCAAGGGCAGCATCACGACCGCGTCTTCGCTCACGGTCGCGGGCGCGGTCGAAGGCGACATCAACGCCGGCGGTGACGTGACCATCCTCGCCGACGCGTCGGTCCGCGGCGACGTCTCCGGCCCCGCGGTCACGATCTCCGGCAAGGTCGAAGGCCGTGTGAACGCGTCCGGCCGCCTGCTCATCACCGCGCGCGGCTTCGTGCAGGGCGACATCGCGGTGCGCTCGCTCCACATCGAAGAGGGCGGGACCCTGCAGGGGCAGTGCAACATGGGCTCGGCGGCCCCTGCCGCGGCCAAGGCCGGCAACGGGCGCACGATCGCGCCGCCGTTGTCCTCGCTGACGCCTCCGCCCGCCTCGCCCGCGGCAGCGCGCCCGCCCGAGCGCTGAGATCGTCGTTCGTTCCCCGCCGACGCTGCGCGCGAGGCTGCGCACTCGGCCGCCGCGGGACCGCTTGCAACCCGGCGCGCGTGCGCCCGTCCAGACAACACAACCGGAGAGAACCACCACCATGCCCCGCAATCGAATCCTGTTCCTGCTGCTGGCCCCCGTCCTCGCGCTCTCGGCGTGCAAGAAGGACTCGGCCGTCCAAGAGACCATCGACCTGCTGGACAAGCACAGCAAGGAGATCAAGGCGAAGGTCACCGACGCCACCGACAAGAAGGCGGGCGTGGCCGAGGCGCAGAAGTACATCGACGCCAACAAGGACGACATCGCCAAGCGCATCAAGGAGATGGGCGAGCTGAAGGGCTTCCAGGTCAGCGAGGAGATGCAGTCCAAGATGGCCTCGTCGCTGGTCGACGCCGCCTTCATGTGCAGCAAGATTCAGGTCGACCTGATGTCCGCCACGATGGAGGACAAGGACCTCGACGCCTCGCTCGAGAAGCTCTGCAAGACCTGGGACGACGCCGTCAAGATCTGACGCTCGACGCACAAGGACGCGCACGCGACCTGAGCCTTTCTCCGGTCCCGAGAGGCCCGACGGCTAACCCCCGCCGGGCCTTCTGCGTTGGTTGCTCAGCGATAGCTCATGTGCAGATCGCAGCGCGTCGGCGTGAACGAGGCCACGCGCACGCGGACGTCCTTCTCGCCGCCGAGCTCGAGCGCGGCCTGCACGGCGGTCGCGTAGCAGCGCGCGATGAGCTCGGGCACGAGGTGCGGCGGATAGTCGATGACCCAGAAGTCACCGTTAGGGCGTCGCTACGCCCGCGAGGTGATGCCACGATGCATGCGCGCGAAGATGTCGCGCCCGCAGCTGCGACCTTCCCTGCCGACAGTCGCAGGAGAGACCGTCGAAGGACCTTGCGGTCGCAGCGACGCAGCTCGACCGGTCGATCGCGCGGGGCACCGCCGAGTTCCGCGACGCACTACGACATTCGGCCGCTGCGCTGCCCGCGGTCGTCGTGCTCGGCCTTAGCACGCTTGGCGGACACCCGAGAACAGACTACGGACCACGGGCGACAGCCCGCTTCATGACGCCGTCCAGCCCGTCCCACGTCACCCGCAGCAGGCGCGCAACGCCCGAGATGCCGGCCTCGTTCAGCCAGTCGATCACGAGGCCTCGAAGATCATGGATTTGCGGCTCCCCGGGAGAATTCGTGGGTCGATCGCAGCGTTGCGTGAGGCCGAGTTGTCGGTCCTGCCCCCGTCGTCCCCCTGCACGGGACCCGAGCCGCGGGCCGATTGGCCAATCGTCAGACCACACGAGCGAGTACGATCTTTCCTCACGACTTACGGAAGAACCATCTACTCTCGACCTACGGCAGGCCGTTGTAGTCACCGTGTCCCCTCGCTCGGCCAAAAGGCCACTAGTCAGCAGCTTGCGCGTACGCTCGAATCGGAGCATTGAACGACCCAATTGACTTGACGCAGTCCCAGAACCCCGCTAGATATGCACTACGCATGTGGCTCAGGCAGCAAGGACATCCCACGCAATGCGCAAACCAACCCTGGGCGGCCATATGAATCGCAGATCGTGTATAGCCATTCTGTTTGTTGCTGGGTCGGGACTAGGCCTTGCGCTTCACCCTACGACTTGGTCGTTTGCGATGGCTGAAACCCCGCGCAATTCGCCCGTCCCGGCCCCCTATTCGAAGAGCGGGGAAGCAGAGGTCTCGCGCGCAAGCGCAACTGACACGCTGAGCTCGTGCACATGGGAAACCTTCAGCAGCACAACATCGGCTCTCGTCAATGCGGCGTGTCCGATACCTGCCAAGCGCGTAATCTCCGGCGGCTGCATCAGTAGCGCCTCGGGGCGCAAACTGATTTGGATGCACCCATACGAGGAGGCCGCAATTGGGTCGCTTCCACTGCCCGACAACGGAGAGTGGTGGCACGCAACCGACGGCAACACAGGCTGGTCGTGCAACTTCTCCTCGTCTGGGACTACGAATACCGCGCTGGCGCTTTGTTGCGGCACCTAGTTGCAATCAGCGTAGTCAGCCACTACGGATCGCGTCTGCCAGAAGGCGCTGAAAGACGATCAGCACAGTGAACACACGGACAACAATGAGTCTTGTAGCCGGCGCCGGGCTTGCGTTGTTTCTGCTAGTCGGAGCAGGAGTGGCGGGCGCTCAGGCCGAGATCACGAACTCTGCCGACAACTATTCACCCCGTCTCAATGACGGGACTGTTGGGGATGGCCGCGATGGCCGCAGCAGCAACACGCCAGCGGCCAACACCGACGAACTTCGCAGCGATGCAGTCGCGGTGCTCGCAGACTCGACTGACCATCTAAACAGTTGCGGCTGGCGTACGACCAGCGCATCGTGTGACTGCATCACGAATGATTGCGGAGCACTTCCGAATCACTGTGGGTACACGGTTGCATGCCCGGTTGGAGAGGCGGCAATCTCCGGCGGCTGCCGAATTTCGGGCGACTCAAGCGTCGAACTTCTTTCAAGTCGTGTGTATTCAAACTCGTCACCACTTCAGCTACTATATGCGACTGTTTGGTGGGGAGTGAGCGCAAATACTGGCTGGAGCTGCGAATTTGACAACGTAGACACGATGCCTTCCGGTTGGCCGCCAGTGTTTCCTACGATTGAAGTCACGGCGCTTTGCTGTGGATAGCACGTCCAAGGTCCTCATCGCGAATAGGCATATACGTCATGGCACCAGTGCATCTTTCCAAAGGCCGGCCAGGTCGGGGACACCACTTTCAGCTTGTCTTGCTGTTCCTGTGCTCCGCAAGTTGCTCTTCGTTGGACCAAGGCGACGATAAGCCTATTCCGGCGACCCCGAACGATGACGACGGAGATAGCGAATCGGCCGACGACGATGAAGCCGTGGAACGGGCAGGGGCGTCCGATGAATTGGACACTTGCTGGTGGGTAGCATCACCGAATGGTGGCACGTCGGTCGGCACCGACTTTACGGTGAACTGCCCGGCGTCAAGACGGCCAATTGCAGGCCATTGCATGCACACCGGCTCCGCGCAGCTAACGGATTCACACCCGTTCGAAGCGAGCAATGCATCGAATCTCCCAGAAGCTGGGGAGTCCTGGTACTCGACTAGTAGCACGGCGGGATGGCGCTGCGCTTACGACGCTTCGGTGTCAGCACAGATCGGCGTACTTTGTTGCGGATCATAGAAGGCTCGCTGTCCTGACTCTGGCGTTCGCAGGAACACATGATTTTGCGTTGGCGGGCGTCCGTGATACGCTTGCCGTGACGCGCCGCGCGGGTGACTATGTGGCACGGGATCTCGTCCAGGCAGAGGTGCTCTGGATCGTCGGTGTGTTCGCGATCAGCGAACTGTGATTGAGGCGGAGGTCGTCTCGTTCGTTCGCTCCCGGGTCGACTCCGCGGCTCCGCCATCGCGAACTCGCGGGTGTGCACGTTGGTGCGGTTGCCAGGTCGGGTCCACCTGGATCGACTTCGTGTGCTGATTCAGAGATTCGCGGGAGAAGCCGCTGCGCGCGCAATGCGCGAGCAGTGGTGCGCGATGGAGGCGAGGATGTCGTCGGCGCTCTTGGTCCAGGCGGACGGCTTCGGCTCGTCGTTGGTGCAGTGTCCGTGCGCCGGACCGCGTGCGTGGTTGAAGCAGCCGCGGGGCTTCCCGGTTCAGCCGCGCGCAGACTTCCAGCTCGCCGGCAGTAGATCTGCCGCGTCGGCCTCGCGGACGCGCCGCGAGAGCCGAGCGAGCACGTCGGTGAGGTACGCGACCGGGTCGACGTCGGCGAGCATGCAGCAGCCGAGGATCGTGTACACCGCCGCAGCTCGGACGCCGCCGGCATCCGAGCCCGCGAAGAGGAAGTTCTTGCGGGTGAGTGCGACGCGGACATGCATGCGTTCCACGGCACCGTTGTCGAGCGGGATGTCTGGATCGTCGAGGAACCGGAGCAGCGCGTCTTGGTGGTTGAGCACGTATCGGATCCCACCGCCCATCGGTGACTTCGGCGGTTCGAAGGGTTGGTGCGTCTCGCACCAGCGGATCAGTTCGCCGCAGACTGCCGCGCTCTTCGTGGCGCGCTCGGCGTGCCGCGCTTCGCGATCGAGACCGCGGATCTCGTCTTCGATCTGGTACAGCACCTTGTACGCCGAGACCGGCAGCGAGGCGCGATCGTCTCCGGCCTCGAGCGCGGCGACGAACTTCCGACGTGCGTGCATGTTGCACCCGCACTCGATGATGTCGTCGCGCGCGAAGCTCTTGTCGAAGAGCGTCGCAGCGTCCGCGACCGTATAGCCCTTGCGCAGCCTCAACAGATCCTCGGGACCGATCTCGCCTTCGCGCTGCCCGACCTTCTTGCCGGTGCTCGCGTAGAAGTAGAACGCCGAGTCGTCGCCGACGCAGCCCCACAGCGAGCCGATTCGCTTGCCCGTGCCGACGCGCTTGTTGGTGCCATCGCGGTCGAGCACCGGCAGACCTGTGCCGTCGATATGCATGATCTTCGCCGCGAGCGTGCGCTCCTTCGCGGCGCGCACGAGCGGTGCCAGCAGCTCCGTCGCCCACGTCACCTGATCGGCGAGCGTCGACACCGATAGCTCGACACCGAGACGCGCGAAGCGATCGCGCTGCCGATGCAGCGGCAGGCCATCGCGGTACTTCTCGACGAGCAGATTGGCGACGAGCGCACAGCCCATCCGTCCGCCCTGGACCACCTTGTCGCCCAGCGGCGCGCGCACGACCTCGGCCTCGCAGTCGTCGCACGCCAGCTTCTCGCGGCTGTCGACGCGTATACGATCACCTCGGCCGGGATCAAGTCGAGGATCTCGGTCGTGTCGTGCCCGATGCACCGCCGCTCCTTGCCGCATCGCGGGCACGGCCGAGCAGCGGTCGGCACGACGATCGGGTTCGGAATCCGCCGCAAGTTCGCCGGCAGCGGGCGGCGAAGCGGCGGCTGAGGAGGCGCCGGCGTGCCTCCGCGCGCCGCAGGTGCGACCTCCTCGCTGGTCTCGCGCAGCTTCTGATCCGCTGCGTCGCGGGTCGCGTCGCCGGTGCTCGCGAGGCTCTCGAGCAGCAACGCGAGCTGAGCCGTCGACACGCCCTCGTTCGTGCGACGAGGTGAGCGAAGCTCGGCGAGCTTGCGTTCGAGCTCGCTGTTGCGGGCAACGAGCTTCGACACGAGCTCGAGCACCGTGTCGAGCTGGCCCTTGTCGAGCAGCTCGCGAAGCACCTCGAGCACGGGGGCGCGCTTCGTCGTCGTGCTTGCCGATCCCGTCTTGCTCATGCCGACGTCGACACCATAGCGGCGTCCGGCGCCGCGGCAACCGAAAATCATCGCACGCCCGCGTGTGGTTGCGCGCGGTCGCCCGGCATCACGCGCGTGCGTGCATCGGCGGCTCCCATCGACGTGACGCGCGAGCACGTGTGATGTCGATGCCCTCGAGTAGCATCGAGAGCTCGTGCACGTCGATCTCGACCGTCGACACCTCTTCGGCCACGCGCTGTGGAAACGTGAAAGTGCCCCGCTCGAGCCGCTTGTGCACGATCGTGAAGCCGCCGCGCGTGTACACCAGAAGCTTCACCTGGGTCTTGCGCCGGTTGAGGAAGACGAAGACGTGCCCGCTCAGCGGATCTTGCGCGAGCACGCTGCGAACGTCGGCACTCAGCCCGTCGAACGATCGCCTCAAGCTCACCGGCGACGTCGCGACGTACACCTTCACTGCCCGCAGCAGCAGGATCACGTCTTCGGCCTCAAGGTGATCATCTCCGAGACGAGTTGAGCGAGCCACTGTGCCGACACACGATCGGCGCGCACCTCGATCTCGACCTCGCCGACGTGCACCACGACCTCGGCCACCACCGCCGGCTCGGACGCCAGCATCGGGACGAACTTGACCGCGCCGCGCGTGCCCTCCGTCGCGACGCGCCGCTTCCACCACCGCAGCCTCCCGCTGCCGAGCTCATGCCGCCGCTCGAACTCCGCGAGCGTCAAACCACTGCGCTTCCACGCGCGAACTGCTGCGCGGCCATCGGCCGTCGTCCATCGCACCCCGCTCGCCGGCGCCGTCCACTCGCTCCCGCGTGACATGCCCGCGAGCGTGCACGATCACTGGGCGGCCACGCGGGTGCGCTCGGGCGGACGGACACCTCCCGCGTGACATGCCCGCGAGCGTGCACGATCACTGGCGGCCACGCGGGTGCGCTCGGGCGGACGGACACGCGCGTGGCTGAACCGGGAAGCCCCGCGGCTGCGTCAACCACGCACGCGGTCCGGCGGACGGACACCCACGGTCGTCGAGCACGAGCGCGGTCGGTCGAGATGGTCGCGCTTCAGGGTTGTCGGTGGGCGGCCCAAAGCGGCGCGCGCCCAACGCGGCCGGCGTGCTATGAGCATGCTGGCTCGCGTGGGCGCGTCTCCGGGGTCAAGCGGCAGCGTCAGATTTGCTCGAGGCAGGAGGCCGGCGGAGAGAGTCTCTCGAACCCGAGCTCGCCACGTGCAGAGGTCAGCTCAGCCACGATGGTTGAGTGTGGGACTTGCGCCATGCGCCCTACCATAAAGCCACGGTAGTTACGCACAGCTTCACGTGGGGTCAGTTGGCCGAGAGTGCCGGACGAGACCCACTCCGCCGTGAGGACGTCGATCGCGAGCGCGGTGGCCTCCGACTTCGGCGGCGCAGGCACGTACTGCGATCGGATCTCAGCCACGCGTCGGGCGTCGAGAGTGTAGGTGCCGACTCGAGCGACTGAGCAGTCCTCGCCCTCAGACGGACCGGGCGCCGGACCAGGAACCGGGCCTTTGCACGCCGGGCAGATCACGATCAGCAAGGTGAGGAAGTAGCGTTGCATGACATCCTCCTAATCACCGCCGCCATCAGGCTCATTGTCCACTTCAGACGTGGCCATGCAGAAGACATGAACAACCGCAGACCCCGAACTACTCACCCATTCTTTGTCGACGGTCACCTCGACGCACGTGTCCTCCACGTTGACCAGCGAGTCCTCGAACGCTACCATTTTCTTGTGATCGTGATCAGCGTTGATGCGCGTGTAGCTAGGAGTACCGTAGCCGACCGCGCAGGTGCCATTCCCCTGCTTCGGGCGCAGGCGCAGCTCGAGATCGATGCGACTGATGTTGTCCTTTCCGGACATGTCCTCGATCGCCATCATGACGCACTTGACCTCTTCGGTGCCCGTTGCAACAGGGCCACCAAAGGCGATGTATTGCTGGTCTGCGGTACCACTGGTGAATGTGTAGGTGTTGTACGAGAGCGCACCTCCCGCAAAGCTCGGCGAGCCGTTCGAAAGCAAGCGGAGCTTCGCTCGTCCGAGACCAAAGAGGTTGTCCGCACCCACGACGTTCTTCGTTCCCGAGCTGTTGCCCCGGTCACCCATGCCGAGCATCACCGTGTGCAAGCGTCCCACGTTCGAGATCCACGTTTGGCCATCGTTCAGACCCCAGTCCTTGACGAGAGCCGCCATCCCGGCAACAGCCGGCGCGGCAAAACTCGTACCGACCCACTGCCCGGTGCTCACGCAGCCGTTGGTGCCGGAGCCCGAGGTTACGTAGTTCACGTAGGCAGATGGCGCCGCGAGGTCTGCCATGGACAACGCCCCGCCCACCGTCGTTCCGTCCGGCGACTGGATAGACCCACCGCCGCGACTCGCGTAGGTGTCGTCGATATCCATGACCGAGTACAACGTGTCGTCCGTGCTGAGCCCGTTGACCGAGAAGGTCTTGGGAATGTCCGCAGGGCTGGACATGTTGCACGACGATCCCGTCGTGCCGTTGTTCCCCGCCGATACCGCGATGAAGATGCCGTCGTCGAACGCGCCCTCGTAGGCGTCCTCGAGATCATAGCTCGAAGTCGCGTCACAGGTGGCGTTCGGATACGAATCACCATCATTCCAGCCGTTGCTACTGCTGATGATGCTCGTGAGATAGCAACTACCCGGACCGGATGGCGTGAGCTCAATGTCGATGCCCTGAAGGCAACTCGTTGACATCACGTGACGGCTCATCAGGGTGCTACCCTGGTGATCGAAGAACTGAACGACCGCCTCCTTTCCGTAGCCGCTCGCCGAGTTCTCCCACGAGGCACTGTGGTTCGTGGTGCTGTCGCAAACCGTCAAGCCTTGAGCCTGATCCTGGGTGTAGTCGCCGACAGCGATGGAGGACACGACGGTGCCGTGGTTGACGTTCGAGGCCTCCGAGTAGTTGGCTTGTGAGTAGCTCTCACAGTACTCAACCCAACACTTCCACCGGCCAAGGAGCCGTTCAGTCTCGCATCCACTGTCGTCGTCAAAGAAGCACGCTTCGTCATTGAAGTGCCACTGCTCTTGGATGCCGATCGTGATTTGTCCCGCACCGTTTTCAGCGTTGAATCCGGCGTCGATGTACGTCTGAGCGTCAGTGTAGGAGCGCGAATCTCGATGGATTCCGATCGCGCGGCTGCCGTGCGACTGAAGACCAACGTCGTCGAGATCGATCTTCGTGATGTCTTCGCGCGCCTGCAGCTCCTCCAACAGGCCCTTCGAGACAGAAGCGCCTAGCCACCCCGTGGTCCAGTGATAGACGCGGATCGTTCCGCCGCTTTCCACGATCTGTGCTGCCAATGACGACGACCGCTCCAAAAATGCTTCCTCTCGCTCGGCCAGCGCGACTTCGCGCTGTTCGACCGCGGCAGCATACGTCTCTGCGCTCCACATCCCCACCTCAGGAAGTAGCGGAACATCCCAATCGGGGGCACCCCGCAACTTGATCAGCACGTCGAGGGAGTCATCCGGTCCAGCTTCCTCGGCCGCAGCGAGGAGGGTAGGACGCACCACGAGAGGCGCATCGTCGGATGGTTCCGCAGGCGGGTCGACGTTTGGAACTCGAGTCACCCGATAGGTGTCGGTGCGCGTGCCTTCCGCGTCCACGACCGACGTTACCGTCTCTTCGTACAGGTACTCGTCCTGTAGGTGCGTATAGGGACGCGAGACCTTCCGCCAGGTCTCAAGGTCCAGCTCACCGACCTCCGTTGACGAGACCATCTCGCCACTTTCGTTCTCTACGAGAACCTTCTCGTACACCAACTCGCGTCCAGCATTAGCTGCGTCCGGATCTCGTACTTCGGTCTCGACATCGCCAGCACCGCCCGAGCTCCCTTCCTCAATCTCATCCGCGGGGAGGACTTCCGAGCGTGGGCTATGCAGCCCTCCCTCGGCACTGTCGACGGGCGCTCGGTCATCGCAGGCGGGCGCGAGAGCCAATGTGGATAGAGCCCACATGCGACGCAGGCACGTCCAGCGGTTCGCACGGGAATTGCCAATCGCAACAAGCTTCTTCGCCGAGGTTGACATGCACAATTCTCCAGACCGGTGTTTCGGTCGGTTCGTCGGTACAGATCGTTGCCACGCCGCGCACATGTCCGCGCGCGGTGGCCCAGATTGGCCAAAACTCTGCGGCCGAGCATACGGCCGATTGGGCAGATGTGTCAACCGATGATTTTGCGTCAGAAGTATGAGTTCTTTACTCGGCGTCTAGCCGGGTCTAGCCGGACAATTTGCGGCGTCGGCAATGCAACACGGTTGGCATCGTTGGGTGTCAAAGTGACGCTCTCCGGGAGAATAGTCGCGCGGTTTCCGTACGCTGCGCACCTTCGCCAGCGCTGAACCAAGGCGAGGTAAGGAAGAGACCAGCGTGATGCTTCAATAATTCGCCGGCGGCCGGGGAGCGAGCGCCACCGACCTTTCAGCTCCTGTGGCACGCTACGTCCGAAGTGGGATGGCAACGTCGCAGACGTCGTGGACGACACCAGGCGGCTCACCGCGATCGCGATTGCCCCCCTCGTCTCTCGGCCGGTGCGCATTCACTGGTTGTGCAGCTCGGCAGGAAGTCAGTCAGAAGGAAGACAGCGAGCGCTCCGTGTAGAAGCTCACAAGTGGCCATTGGATCACTCGGCTTGGACCTCAACACCGGTTACCGGGGGCCTTGAGCTACTGCTCGTCTTGCCGTGGAGGCCGTTCCCCTGGGAGAGAGTTCGTGGGCGGTCGGGTAGATCGTCGAGTAGCGACATGAGGACCGAGGGCGCGCAGCCACCCGTGTCGATGTCGCGAATCTGTGACAGGCGCACCAAGCGCAGCGCTTCGCTGCGCTTGGCATACCTGGACATGACGTGGCGGTGGTGGCATGCTCAGCGCATGGCAAGATTGTGGTCGCATCCAGCGACTTCGTTTGTTTGTCTCCTATCACTGAGCTGTTCGGACCGGAAAGGCGGCGATGAGGGCGTGGCGTCTAACACCGCCTCAAGCTCGGACGGGGATGGCGAGAACGGGAACTCCGAGGGTTCTTCCACGACGAGCGAAGCACTCGGGGTCGAGGATTGCGAAGGTCTCCTTGTCGAGGCCGACTGCAACAACGCCATGCTCGCCGATGTTGGCCAATGCATGTGGGTCCCGAGATACGCACCGGCGCCCGGCGTGACAAGCTGCGGAGCACAAGACGCAACGGAGGCGTGCGTTGGAATCATCGGTAGTCAGCAGGGATGCGGGCTGTATTCTTGTCCTGGCGATGAAGGCGTCAATATCTACTATCGACAAGCAGATGGCGGAATTGAACTGTTCGTCAGCCCTCTGTGCGGCCCGGAACCTGTCGGGGGGTGGATGGCGTGCCAGGCAAACATCCCCGAGTGTTCTTGTCCCTGCTCTGCTAATTAGGAGGCATATGAAGCGCGCATGCCTGATCCTGCATGTTACCTTGCTGGGAGTGACAGCCTGCACCCAGACTGAGCTTGAAGACTGCGAGAAGATTCAGCACGAGTCAAAATGTGAAGATGCCGATGTTGATGGCGCGGGTGCCTGTCATTGGGTCGAGGCCTATCGGCCGTCTGTGTCGGAAACCGCATGCGAAGTGGGCGAGCCGACCGGCTTGTGCGTCGGCATCGGAGGCACCCAACAGGGCTGCGGTCTCTTTGGGTGCGAGCCAGGGTCCGAAGATGAATCGGCGAACCTCTACTTCCGCCATGATGGCCCGCAGGTCGAAGTGTTCGGCAGCCCAGAGTGCGGCCCCGAGCCAGTCGGCGATTGGACCGCTTGCTCGAGCGCCGACGCGCCGGCCGAGTGTAGTTGTCTGTGCGGCGTCGCAGAGCCGCCCTCGTAGGGCCGGCGCCGCTAACTTACGATGCGGCATGTGTCAACGAGAATGAGATTTTTGGGTTGAGAGTTTAGTGAAGTCCGAGCTCGCTCTCCGAGCGATTCTCGGGTGGGTTGATCCAGACTGCCTTGGGGAGCGTGGGCACCTGCGGTGGGCCTGCGACGAAGCGCTCTGGGTTCTTCGCGAAGGCTTCGTTCATCACGAGCTGGCGCTGCGCGAGGACCTCGGTGGCGCGCCCGAAGAAGACGTCGGCGGGAGTGAGGCGAGCGATGCCGGAGTGCCGGTGCTCGTCGTTGTACCAGGCGAAGAAGCGCCGGCAGAAGTCGCGCGCGTGGTCGAAGCTCTCGAAGCGCTCCGGGAAATCTGGGTGCGACTTGAGGGTGTGGAACTCGGACTCGGAGTGCGGGTTGTCGTTGCTGACGCGCGGTCGGCTGAACGACGCCGTGATCTCGAGGTCGCGCAGCAGCTGCTTCACAGTCTTGCCCCTGGGCACGGGCCCGCGGTCGGCGTGCAGCTTGAGCGTGCCCGGTTCGATCCCGTGGCGGTTGCACGCCTCGCGGATCAGCTTCGCCGCGAGCTCGCCGCTCTCCTCGTGGGCGAGCATCCAGCCCGGGTTGTAGCGGCTGAAGAGATCGATGATCACGTACAGCGGGTAGTAGGTGTACTTCACCGGACCGCGCAGCCACGTCACGTCCCACGTCCAGACCTGGTTGGGTGCCGTGGCGATCAGTTCGGGTCGCGCGTACTTTGGGTGCCGGGCTTGATCGCGGCGCTCGCGGATCTCGTCCTGCAGCGCCAGAATCCGATACATCGTGCGGGGATGGCAGAGGTAGTGCTGCTCGTCGAGCAACGTGGCGTGCACGGTCGCCGGCGCCTTGTCGACGAAGCGCTCGGAGTGGAGCACCTCAAGCACGTTGGTCCGCTCGGCTTCGGAGAGCGCGCGTGAAGGTCGTCGACGTGGTCGGCGGGGGGCCATGCAGGGGCCGGCTGCCGCCAGCGGTACGCAGTGCTCCGCGGCACGCCGAGCGCCTCGCAGGCGACCGCCACGCCGAGCTGGTCCGCGAGTTCGTCGACCGCTGCCTTCACGTCGGCTCCTCGGTGTCGTCGCTGTCCAGCCCCAACACCTCCGAGAGTTTTTTTTGGACCTCGATGATCTTCTCGGCCTTGCGCAGCTTCTCGCGCAGGCGCTCGTTGTCACGCCGCAGCTTCTCCAGCTCGGCCTGCTCCGCCGTCTGCTTCGGCTTGGGTCCGCGTTTGCGCTCCAACGCCTTCAACGTACCCTCGAGCCTCTGCCCGCGCCAGCTCGTGAGGTGCGACGAGTACAGGCCCTCTCGCCGCAGCAGTGCGCCCACTTCGCCCGGCTTCGTGCAGGCGTCGGCATCCTGCAGCACGCGCAGCTTGTACTCCTTCGTGAAGCGCCGCCGATGCGCTCTCTCTCGGGTCTCCGTCTCGACCTTCCGTGGGTTCGCGCTCGATGTCATTTCGTACATGGTCCCTCGCGCCCCTCAGTAAATTCCGGCTCGGCAGTGTCTCATCCCTCGTTGGCACAGGGGGCGCGCTGCTCGACTGGGTACGCGCCGGGGCTCCGGACGCAATGAAGGAGCGTGAGGTCGAGCAGGCCGCGGTTCTGCTCGAGCGCGTCCTCAACCAAGAGACCGAGCCCGAGCCCGGCCGACCAAGACGAGTACAGACCCGCAGGGGCGTCGCTGGCGTCGCTGAACACCGCGTCTGCGACCCGAACATGCGCCACGGCCGAAAAATGCCGCTCACACGCCTTCAACGGCTACAAGCGCTAGATCGCGACTTCGATCGACGCGCCGCTCGTGCTCGCAGCCGAAGCGCGACCCGCCAACCAACCCGAACGCGGGGTGAACCCTCGCTCGTTGACCAAGTAGCGCCGTACGGCGAGTTCCACGAGTTCTTCATCGACCACGGCTTTCTTGCACATGCCGAGATCGCCGCGCTGGATCGAGACGGCGTGAAAGTCCGCCGTCGTCCCTGGCGCGACCAGACCAAGCATGAAGGCTTCGGCAACAGCGCCTTCAAGATCGGCCTTCGCCGACGATTAAGTGGCTACTCTCTTCGCGGACGTCGCAGAGACCAACCGAGCGCCAGCCCACCGAGCGCGAGAACGAGGCCCTCACGACCCTCGCCGGGCTGGTTGCACGCGCAGCCGGCCGGCGAGTCCATGTTGATGCTCGGATCGCCCGTGCTCGACTCGTCGGCGTCGCCGCCCGAGCTGTCCGACGGCGTGCCGGTCGGATCAGTCGTGGTGCCGCCTTCGCCACCCGACGTGTCGGCGCTCTCGACGTGCTTGATTTCGACAACGATAGGGTCGCTATACGCGTCGTTTGGGCCGTCGAACACCCTCGCGCCGAAGATGTACGTGCCCTCGGGGATGTTCGTGACGTCGTAGTCGTACGGCGCCTCGAACAGCTTGAAGTACGGCTTGGGCTGATCGTCGACACCGACCACCTGCACGTAGAGCTCGACCTCGGTCACCAGGCGATCGTCCATCGCCTCGACGTTGATCGTGAAGTCGCTGCCGGGCTCGAAGATCGCACCGTCCTCCGGGTAGGTGATCGCCGCGGTCGGCGGCGAGATGTCGAGCGGCCACGGCTCGGCCGAGCACTCGAGCGAGCCGATGTTGCCATCGGCCATCTCGGGCGAACCGCCGTCGCGGCAGGTCGGCGAGCCGCTGCCACCGTCGGGGAACTGCACGTCGATGACCGCGTGGGTGCCGAGCATGTCGACGACGGTGAACGACACGTTGCCGGTCGGGTCGGTGTACGAGTCGCCCGGCTGCATGAAGTAGCCACCGTCGCTGGCGGCCTCGAGGATGTACGGCGACGGCGAGTAGTCGTAGCTGCTCGACAGGTGCAGGAACACGCCGTCGAGACCAGCGTCGACGCCGATCGACTGACGGTACTCGAGGTAGTAGAAGCGACCGTCGCCGGAGGCGAACTCGAGCGCCTGGGTGCCGTTGCACGGCAGCTCGGTCGGCAGCAAGTTGAAGGTGCCGCTGGTCTCGGTGTTGACGACGTTGCAGCCCTCGAGCCAGCCCATGTAGGCCTTCTGCGCCACGTTCATGTGATCGCAGCCGCCGCCCATCGGGTCGTGCGGATCGCCGTACTCGACGTGCTCGCACTCGCCGTCCATGGTCGGCGCGATCACGCCGGCGGGGCAGTCGTACGAGTGCGAGTGGCCCATGCCGTAGTTGTGGCCGATCTCCTGCGCACGCACGACGCAGCCGAGGTTGCCGTTGTACCAGCTGTTGCGCGCCGGGGCCTCGACCGAGCCGAGGGTGGCAAGCCCGCCCCAGCCGCACGGCAGGCTGGGATAGAAGGCCCACATGTACTGCTTGTACTCGTCGGGATCGTGGCCGTGGTCGACGAACGCCTGCAGGCCGCGATCGGCGATCACGTCGGCGTAGCAGTCACCGGGGTCGTCGATCTGGTAGGGGCCGAACACGTCGCCCGCGATGGTCTCCTTGCCGTAGGAGTTCTCGCCGTAGAACACGTTGGTCGAGTCGCCGGCGATGAACATGTCCTGGGTGACGGTGCCGTTGTTGGGACCTTGGTTGGCCGGGTTCCAGAACAGCAGCACGGTCGCGATGCGACGGTAGGTGTACTTCTCGGGATCGATGAGCGGCTGCGGCGGCAGTGCCAGCACCTCGAGCTCGTCGATCTCGTAGGTCCGCTCGTCGAGCGGCTCGCCCCACACGCGCACGAAGGTCTCGTAGGCGAGGTCTTGCTCGACCTCGCCGGCGAGCTCGAAGACGCCGTCGGGCGTCTGCACGTGATGGGTGATGCGCGCAGTGCCGTCGTCCATCGACGCGATCCGCTTCTCGTACTTGCCCTCGATCGACCCGGCCGTGATGATGCCCGAGCGCGACAGCAGCTCGTCGCCGGGGCTGTCGCCTTGCTGGCATGCGGGCAGGACCAGGGCCGTGAGGGACAGTGCAGGGAGCAGGCGGCGAAGGGACATGCTCCCTCCCCATATCATCCTTTGCGGGCGCTCGCAGCGGCTTTGGGCGGGCGTGGCGAGGACAGGCTTTGTCGCCGCGCGCAAGCGGGTCCGCGCGTGGGTGCACGCACGATCGAGCGTCCGGAGAGCGCACGCCTCGTCGTCGGACCCGAGCGTCGCGGACCGACGGCGCGCGCCTGCATGCCGTGCGACAGCACACGATTGCCGCACGCGCGAGCCCGACCCACGCGTGCCGTGCTCGCGCCCGCCGATGCTGTGCGCTGCGGTCTCGCGGCTCCACGCGTGTGAGCCGATCGCGACGATCACACGCGCAGCCGTGCGGCTCCACACTCGCGACGTGACACGCGCGATGTCTTCGCGCGCGAGGTTCCTTGCTAGCTTCTTCGACGACGATGCACGACGTTGCCAAAGGTGCAGTGCTCGCACCTGTAGAGTTCGAAGTCGAGCCCAGCCACTACCACCACTGGAAGGTCAGCTACGACGGTGCGATCGCACGCGTGGCGATGGCCGTCGATCCGGCGGCGCCACTTCGCGACGGCTACGAGCTGAAGCTCAACTCGTACGACCTCGGCGTCGACATCGAGCTGGCCGACATCGTGCGTCGCATGCGATTCGAGCACCCCGAGGTGCGCGCGGTGGTGCTGACCTCGGGTAACGACCGGGTGTTCTGCGCCGGTGCCAACATCAACATGCTCGGGCTCTCGAGCCACGCGTGGAAGGTGAACTTCTGCAAGTTCACCAACGAGACCCGCTGCGAGATCGAGGATGCGACCGACGCGAGCGCGCAGGTGTGGCTGGCCGCATGCAACGGCACCACCGCCGGCGGCGGCTACGAGCTCGCGCTGGCCTGCAACGAGATCTATCTGCAGGATGACGGCAACTCGGCGGTCAGCCTGCCGGAGGTGCCGCTGCTGGGCGTGCTGCCCGGCACCGGCGGACTCACGCGGCTGGTCGACAAGCGCAAGGTCCGTCGCGACCGCGCCGACGTGTTCTCGACCACCGCCGAGGGCGTGCGCGGCAAGAAGGCCGTGCAGTGGAACCTGGTCGACGCGGTGTTCCCCCGCTCCAAGTTCGACGAGAAGGTGCTCGAGCGCGCCAAGGCCGTCGCCGACAAGGCCGCGGTCGGGCTCGCGCCGGGCGAGCGCAAGGGCGTCGCGCTCGGCAAGCTCGCACCCGAGATCACCGACAACGGCCGCCGCTATCGCCACGTCGCGCTCGAGTGGGACGACACCACCCGCGTGGCCAAGCTGACCGTCGCAGGCCCCACCGCCGACGACGTCGCGGTGGTCGAGCGCGGCGGCGAGGCCATGCGCACGGCCGGCAGCGATCTGTGGTCGCTGCGTGCGTGGCGGGAGCTCGACGACGCGCTGCTGCACCTGCGCGTCAATCACATGCAGGTCGGGCTGGTGATCGTGCGGACCACCGGCGACCTGCAGCAGACGCTCGCCCACGACGCCGCGCTGGTGAAGGCACGCGAGCACTGGTTTGCGCGCGAGGTGCTGCTGCACATGGGCCGCGTGCTGCGGCGCTTCGACAACACCAGCCGCTCGTTCTTCGCGTTCGGCGACGCCGGCACCTGCTTCGCCGGCTGTCTGCTCGAGCTCGCGCTGGCCTCCGATCGCTTCTACATGCTCGAAGACGAGGACCACCCGGTGCACGTCGCGGTCTCGGAGCTCGAGGAGGGCGCGCTGCCGATGCACACCGGCCTCACGCGGCTGCAGACGCGCTTGCTGGGCACGCCTGCGCAGCTCGAGGAGCTGGTCGGCAACCGCAGTCCGCTCGACGCCGAGGCGGCCGACGACGCGGGCCTGGTGACCGTGCGACTCGACGGCATCGACTGGGACGACGACACCCGCATCGCCATCGAAGAGCGCGCGAGTTTGTCGCCCGACGCGCTCACCGGCATGGAACAGAACCTTCGATTCCCCGGTCCCGAGACGCCCGACAGCAAGATCTACGCGCGCCTCACCGCGTGGCAGAACTGGATCTTCATCCGTCCCAACGCGACCGGCCCGGCCGGCGCACTCACCCTCTACGGGCGCCCGGAACGGCCCCAATTCGACTGGCAGCGCGTGTAGTCGACCCACGGTCGGACCACACCAAGTGCACGCTCACAAGGAAGAGACCCGCACACCATGACGACTCCGAATGTCGATCTCGATGGCAAGATCCCCAACAACGTGGGGCTCGCCGACGATGTGAAGCTCCGCCGCGCGCTCGAGACCTGGCTGCCGCAGTACCTCGAGTGGTGGAACGACATGGGCCCCAGCGACTTCGCCGACAAGCCGGTGTTCCTGCGCACCGCCGTGTCGGTCGAGCCCGGCGGCTGGGCCCACTACGACTACGTGAAGATGCCCGACTACCGCTGGGGCATCTTCCTCGACCCGAGCCCCGAGGCCGCGCTCATCAAGTGCGGCGACGACACCGGCAAGCCCGCATGGGCCGACGTGCCGGGCGAGCACCGCAACACCCTGCGCCGCATCATCGTCACGCAGGCCGACACCGAGCCGGCCAGCGTCGAGCAGCAGCGCATGCTCGGGCACATCGCACCCAGCCTCTACGACCTGCGCAACCTGTTCCAGGTCAACGTCGAGGAGGGCCGTCACCTGTGGGCGATGGTCTACCTACTGCACAAGTTCTTCGGCCGCGACGGTCGCGACGAGGCCGACGAGCTGCTGCTGCGGCGCTCGGGCAACCCCGACAAGCCGCGCATCTTGGGCGCGTTCAACCAGCCCTGCGACCACTGGCTGTCGTTCTTCGCGTTCACGATGTTCACCGACCGCGACGGCAAGTACCAGCTCGCGGCGCTCTCGGAGAGCGGCTTCGATCCGCTCGCCCGCACCACGCAGTTCATGCTCACCGAGGAGGCCCACCACCTCTTCGTCGGTGAGACCGGCATGGACCGCATCGTGAAGCGCTCGGCCGAGCTGCAGAAGCTCGACAAGAACGGCGACGTCCGCAACCAGGGCGGCATCGACTTCGACCTCATCCAGCGCACGATCAACTACTGGTACACGTACAGCCTCGACCTGTTCGGCGGCGAGATCTCGAGCAACGCCTCGACCTTCTTCGCCACCGGCTTGAAGGGTCGCTACCGCGAGGACCAGTACTCCGATCACCGCGCCATCGACGGCAGCTACCGCATGCCGGTGGTCGAAAGCGGCAAGCTCATCGAGCAGGACGTGCCGGTGCGCAACGCGATGAACGAGGTCTTGCGCGACGCCTACGTCGCCGATTGCGAGCGAGCGCTGCGCAAGTGGAACAAGACCCTCGAGGCCGCCGGCTCGCCCACGCGCCTGTCGCTGCCCAGCCGTCGCTTCCACCGTCACCAGGGCATCTACGCCGAGAGCAGCTTCGATCCCGCGGGCAACCTCATCAGCCGCGAGGAGTACGAGGCCAACAAGCACAAGTGGATCCTGGTGCCCGAGGACAACGCGTACCTCTTGTCGATCATGAAGCCCTGCTACGAGCCGGGGAAGTTCGCCAACTGGATCGCCGCGCCGAACAAGGGCATCGAGGGCAAGCCGGTCGAGTTCGAGTACGTCCGCCTCGACTAGCGCCACCTCCCCGGCGCGCCGCCGCGCAGACACCCCGCCGGTCGCCGCTCGCGACCCGCGGGGTGTTTCGTTTCATGAGGTTCGGCGCGCGCGGTTGCACGCGCCCGAGGGGTTCGCCGCGTCATGCCTGGTGGCGCAAGCTCCCACCGAACTTCGGGTCGGCCCGCACGAGCGCGACGCCGCGCGCGAAACCGTGGCATTCCAGTTCGCAATGACTTCACGCCACGCGTTCTCCTTGGGTTTGCTCAGCTTCGTCGTCGTTGCCTGCGGCGGTGACGACGGCACCACCACCACGACCAACGCCGGCTCGGACAGCAGCAGCGGCAGCGCCGACTCGAGCAGCGGCAGCGTCACGATGACGAGCACGACGGTGGCCGACTCGAGCACCAGCGACTCGACCACGATGACGTCGACCACCGCTGCCACCACCGGTGACGAGTCGAGCTCCGGCGGCTCCGAGTCGGGCGGTTCGAGCTCGGGTGGCTCGGACTCGTCGGGCGGCTCGAGCTCCGGCGGCTCCGAGTCGAGCTCGGGTGGCGCAGTGCTCGATGCCGACGGCGACACCATCCTCGACGACACCGACAACTGCGTCGTGATCTTCAACCCCGATCAGAGCGACATCGATCTCGACGGCGTCGGCGACTTCTGCGACGACGAGATGATCGACGACGGAGTCACGCTGTACATCCCCGTCGATGCGGTCGTCGATCTCGGCGGGCTGCTCTGCTACGAGCAGGTGCAGATCAACGGCACGCTGCATGTGCTCGAGATGGCCGACGGCGGCGTTGGCACGCTGGTGATCGTCGCGGACCGCGTGGCGCTGGCCGACGGTGGCGTGATCGATGCCGAAGGTGCCGGTCCGGTCGGTGGTCAACCCAGCCAAGGCGTGACGCTGGGCGGCTTCGTGGGCGACGGCGTCGGTGGCTCGTGCGGCGGTGGGCCCGGCAACTCGGTGGGTCAGGGCGGCACCGGCGGAACCTACGGTGGCATCGGCGGGGCGCCGGGCGACACGTATGCCGTGGGCAACGCCTGTGATCTCTGCAGCGAGGCGACGATTGCCCACTGCGAGGGCGCGGCGGGATCGATCTACGACAGCGATGACGGCATCGACGTCAGCGTCGGCTCCGGCGGCGGCGCGGGCGGCAACTCGGCGGGTTGCAGCGGCGCCGGTGGCCGTGGTGGCAATGGCGGCGGCGGCGTGGCGATCGTGGCCAACGAGTGGGCGCACATCGACGGCGTCGTGCTCGTCGGCGGCGAGACCCCACCTGGCGACGAGAGCCCGTGTGGCTATCGCCCCGGTGGTGGCGGTGGCTCGGGCGGCGGCTTGCTGATCGCTGCGCCCGAGATCGCCGGTGCGGCCAGCGGCGTCCTCAATGCCCACGGTGGCAACGGCGGCGACAGCCCCGGTGACGTCGGCGCCACGTGGGGCTGGGGTGGCGGTGGCGGAGGCGGCGGGCGCGTGAAGCTGTTCGCCGACACCAACACCTTCGCCGGCGTGATCGACGTGGGTGGCGGCGCGGGTGGCGAAGCACCCGGCGACTCCAACAGTGCCGTGGGGCTGCCCGGTGACGACGGCGTCGCCGGTGGCGACAGCTCGGTGCCGCCCGAGTTCATGGGCTTGGTCTGCCCCGCCTAGCTCGTCGTCGTCGACGGGGCGCCGCGTCCATCGACGGGGCGCTCCGCAGCGTGGACGCCCTGCGCCCGAGCGCTACTTCACCCGCGCCCGAGCGCTACTTCACCCGCGCCCGAGCGCTACTTCACCCGCGCCCGAGCGCTACTTCAGCTGCTGCGCGAGGTAGTGCTTGGTGCCGATCTGTTCGATCAGCTGCAGCTGGGTCTCGAGCCAGTCGACGTGGGTCTCCTCCGACGCCAGCATCGTCTCGAGCAGATCGGCGCTGGTGATGTCGCCCTCTTCGCGGCACAGCTTCACGCCCTTGCGGAAGCGATCGACGGCGTCGTACTCCATCTTGAGATCGAGCTCGAGCTGCTCCTGCACCGTCTCGCCGACGGTGATCTTGTGATAGCGCTGCACGTTCGGCACGCCCTCGAGGAAGAGGATGCGCTCGATGAGCGCGTCGGCGTGCTTCATCTCGTCGATGGACTCGGCGCGGATGTGGCTCGCCAGGACGTTGAAGCCCCAGTTCTGGCACATCTTGGCGTGGATGAAGTACTGGTTCACCGCCGTCAGCTCGGCGGTCAGCACTTCGTTGAGGACGTCGATGACGTTGGCGGAGCCCTTCACGGCCGCGAACGTAGCACGCGCGCGCAGTGGCTGACGATCGGGCGCGGGCGCATGCCCCTTCGCGGCAATCGAGAACGAAAGTCGAAGTCGCTCCCGGCCGAGCGCGCGTCGTTCAACGCTTGAGCGGAACGTCGCTCTGACCGCGTGCGGTGCCGGCGGACCCTTGGATCAGCTCGCGGATCTGCTGCACGCACGCGCCACACCCCGTGCCCGCCTGACACGCGGTGGCGATGCCCTTCACCGTGCAGTTGCCACGGCGGATCTCCGCTTGGATGGTGCGGCTCGAGACCGCCTTGCACAGGCACACGATCATGATCGCGAATCCGGGTCGAAGCAGCGGCCGCGAGGCCGGGCGGTCTTGAAAGTGATTTTCAAAACCACTCAATATGTAACGCGAGGGCCCGCGCGGCGCAAGCCGATCGATGTGGATCGATGGGCTCGAACCTGCGGGCCCGCCGTGAGGCTGCCCCCGACCCCGGCCAGCTGCCCGGCCGGGGGCTCCCCGAGGGCCGCGCGGCCTAGGAGGCGTCCGGCGACGTGCCGCCGACCCGACCGACGCGACGGGCCAGGGCCCACGCGAGCACGCCGTTGCCGAGCAGCCACGCGCGGTCGACCCACGCGCCACCGGGGAGTGCCGTCACCAGGGTCGGCAGCACGAAGGCGCCGTGCAGCAGCATCGCGGCGGTGCCGAGGCCGAGCCCCACGAGCGCCGGTCGCAGCGCGCGGACCTTGAGCAACGCGACGCTCGCGGCGAGCGGCAGCGCGGCCGAGAACCACAGCGGCGAGCCAAAGCCGAGCCAACCATCACCGCCGCCGGCGAGCGACGCGGCCTGGTACGCCATCGGCGTGGTGCCCAGCGCACCGCTCGTCCATGCCACCGCACCGGCGAAGCCGGCCGCGCCGAGCCAACGCGCGCGGCCACGCAGCTGCGCGAGGCCGAGCCCACCGATCGCGGCGATGAAGAGCAGCCCGGTGAAGCCGGCGCGCTCGGGCGCGTAGTCCCGCTGCGCCGACACGGCCGCTTGCGCATCGACGATGCCGGCGCCGAATCGATCGTCCCACTTCACCTTCTTCGGGTGTACCGCGGTCGCCTTCATCACGCGCTCGACCTCGTCGGGATTGGTGACGCCGCTCGAGACGATGAGCGCCGCGACGCCAGCGGCGTGCGGCGAGGCCATCGAGGTGCCCTGGAACCACAGATAGTCGTTCTCCATCGGGCGACCGATGCGGATCGTGTTCTGCAGGACGCCGTCGGGCTGACCGTCGCCGTTCTTGTCGGCGCGCGTGTCACCGCCGGGCGCGGCCACGTCGATGTCGCTGCCCCAGTTGCTGTAGTGGGTCAGCTCGCGGCCGTAGTCGGTCGCCGAGACGGCGATCGAGAACTTGTTGGCGGCGGGGTAGCCCACGCGAGAGCGGCGCTCGTTGCCCGCCGCGCACACCGTGACGACGCCCTTCTTGTGCGCGTACTCGATGGCCTTGGCCAGCACGCGCGAGGGTAGCGGGCCGCCGAGGCTCATGTTGATCACGTGGGCGCCGTGATCGGCGGCGTAGCGGATCGCGTTGGCAATGCCCGGCACCGCACCGCGGCCGTCCTTCGACAGCACCTTGAGCGGCATGATCTTCGCGCCGAAGGCCACACCGGTGACGCCGATGCCGTTGTTGGTGCTCTGCGCGATGGTGCCGGCGACGTGGCTGCCGTGGGCGTGATCATCGAGGCCCTTGGGCAGGCCATCGATGAAGCTCTCGCCCTCGACGAAGCCGGTGTTGTTCAGATCCGGCAGGCCGCGCACGCCGTCGGCGTCCTTGTACGCGACGCCGGTGTCGATGACCGCGACCACCGTGCCCTCGCCGCGGGTCGTCGTCCACGCCTCGGGCGCGTGGATCTGTTCCATGTGCCACTGCAGCTTGAACATCGGGTCGTCGACCGGCAGTCGCGTGCCCTTGTTCGCCTCGAGCTCGTCGTCGACCGCGGGCGCGGCGTCGATGTCGTCGAGGCCGTACATGATCTCGGGCTCGAAGCCCTCGACGATGCCGTCGGCCAGCGCCTCGGCAAGATCGGGGCGCGTGGCGCCCTCGGCCTCGAGCACGAAGAGGTGCTCGCCCTCGCTGTAGAAGCCGGCCGACTGCACGCGCACGTCGGGGCGCGCGTCGAGGGCCGCGACCCACGCGGCGATCTCGTCTTCGGAGGCACCCTCGCCCTCCTGCGGGTCCACGAGGTCGAGCACGAGGCGCCCGGTGGTGGCCTCGGAGCCCACGCCGAGCTCGGCCGCGAGCGCCGTCACGGACTCGGGCGTGATGTCCTCGGCGGCAAGCCCCGCATCGCTGCGATCGTGGCTGACGAACAACACGCCGCCGAGCGCGGCGAGGGACATGCCCGCGACGACGGCGCGTGCGCGGCGGTGCAGAGTCGGGAGCTTGGACATCGGTGTTCCCCTGCGAAGCCCCGGCGCGTGCGACAGGGGCGGTCTTGGCGGTCGCGGTGCAGAGTGCGCCGCGATCGCATCCGAGAATAGCAGGCGCACGGGTGCGAAGCTGCCAGGGCGCAGGCGTACAGCATCGCGGGGTGCCGCGGTGGGCCGCTGCGGGCGCGATCGGCGGCCCTACGACGACGATCCCGAGACGAGCGCGCAGATCCCCGCTTCGCGAAGGACTCGCCGCGACGGCACCATGCATCGACGTCGATTCGTGATGGGTGTGCATGGGCCGAGCCGGTGCGAAACTGCGACGCGCACGTCGTCGTCGCGCCATCGCGCCGCGCGATGCTCCCGTCGCGTGTCTTCGACTGTGCCAGCGTCCCTCGTCGTCCTCGCAGGTCTTGCGGGCCTCGTCGTCGTGGCGAGCGCGTGCGAGGTGGTCGGCTCGATCGGCGGCGTCGACGACCTCGCCGCTGGCGGCAGCGACTCGGCCACCTCGACGGGTGGCACCGAGAAGCGACCCGACGGGCCGGAGCGCCCCCGCGACACCGACGACGACCTCGCGACCTCGAGCGCGGGCGCCGGCATGCCGACCGACGCATCGAGCAGCTCGGACGGGGCCGACACGCCGTACAAGCTCGACGTCGGCACTGGCAACGGTACCGGCAACGACACCGATACGGATACCGTCGGCACCTTGGACGCGGTGTGCTGCAGCGCCAGCATCGAGCCCGGCTGCGCGCAGGACTCCGAGCTCGAGGCCTGCGTCTGCGGCTTCGATGCCTACTGCTGCGAGACCGCCTGGGACGACACCTGCGTGGGCATCGCAACGTGGGGCGAGTGTGGCGGCGGCTGCAGCGGCCCCGAGATCCCGCCGACCGACTGCTGTCTCGCCTCCGAGCGCGCCGGCTGCATCGACGCCCAGGTATCGGCCTGCGTCTGCGACCACGACCCCTACTGCTGCGACGTCGCCTGGGACGACGTCTGCGTCGGCGACGTCGCGCTGCACGAGTGCGGCCTCTGCCCGTGACGCGTCGCCCCCGCGCGCCCGCGCGGTTGCTGCCGTCGCGGGTCGCTGATAGGCTCCCGCCCACAACGCGCTCGTAGCTCAGCTGGATAGAGCATCAGGCTTCGAACCTGAGGGCCGGGAGTTCGAATCTCTCCGGGCGCACTGGGTGGGCGACGCAGCTTCGTAGCCCCGGTCGTGACGTCGTACGGGAGCGTCGAGCGGGACGCGGGGCGGATGGCTTCCGTCCTGATGCGGTGCGGCGACGACACGACACACCGCGCGGCGGTCCGTGCGAACCTGGCGTGCGTGCGCCCTGCTCTGCCGCTGTTCGCGTGCGTCGTCGCCCTCGCTTGCGGTCGCGTAGCGCCGGACGCGAGCCCGTCGCCGGGCGCGTCCGGCGACCCGGTGACGCCACCGACCGATGCATCGCCCACGCCCGCGACGCCCGTCGACGCGGCGAGCACCGCGGCGGCGCCCCCCGCTGCACCGCACGCGGACGCGCCGCGGCCGGAGGTGACGCCTGCCGACGCGCCTGCGGGCGAGGTCGCGGCGAGCGCAGCGATCGCGGGCGCGTTGCGTTCGCCGCTGCCACCCGGTCCGATCGCTGCGTTCGCGATCGTGGGGCCCGATCAGACAATCGTCGCGCCCATCGATCCTGCGATCGCGCCGCTGCGCGTCACCGGCATCTGGGTGCTCGACGACGCGACGGCAACTCCGAAGGTGTCGTTCCACGCGGGCGTCGGCGCGGCGATCCCAACCTGCGCCTGCGATCGCAATGACGCGTGTGGCGAAGCGGTGAGCGATGCCGTGGGCGAGGGCCCGATCTGCAGCTGCCGCGCGCCGGGCCCGGTCGACGACGGCGTCGACGAGGGTGGCGAGTGCGAGTTCATGGACCCTCGTCCGGCAGCGCTCGTCGGCGGCGTGCTGTACATGCAGGTCGACACGCACAACACGTGCGAAGGCATGAACCTCTACGGCGAAGACTGGTACCCGCTGACGATGGTCGCGTCACCGACCAAGCACAGCGGCAAGGGGCTGAAGCCGCGCGGCTGCGACCCCGGCGTCGCGACCGGCGTGGACGTGCTCGCGCCACGACCCGATCCACCGCCCTGCGGCCCGCGGGAGACCGATGGCGGCTGCGACGTCTGCGACGCGATGAGCCCCAATCTCGAGGTCTTCGCGATCCAGCGCGGCGAGCTCGTGCACCTCGAGGAAGACGCGGACACCGTCGGTGGCGGCGTGCGGCGCTGGTCGTCGCGCGCGCTCACACCGAAGACTTGCCCGAGCACCGCGGACACCTGCGGCAGCACCACGGCGTTTCCGCAGGTCGAGCGCGCCGACGGCTGGTGGGTCGCGAACGACGGCGCCCATGCACTCACGCAGCAGCGCGACGGTGCGCTCGCCATCGTCAGCGCCAGCGGCACCATACCCGTGGGCAAACACGACGATGACATCCTGGGCGTGCGCTACCACGCCGATGCGCGAGCGCTCATCACCACCATGGCCACGCGAGCGCCCAGCGGCACGACCACGTGCGAGGTGGGTGATGCCCCGGTCTCGTGGGGCACGCAGTGCGTCGAGCACATGCGTGCGGGTCGGCTCGAGGACGCGCGTGCGGCCTGCGAGCACGGGCTCGACGAGACCACGAAGCCCGCCGCGCGTGGGGCCCTGCTGTACAACCTCGGCGTGATCGCGCAGCGCTCCGGTGACACCGCAGCCGCGCGCAAACACTTCGAGGCCTCGCTCGCCGCCCGCCCCGGCAACGCCGCCGTACGCAAGGCCCTCGCCGCGCTCGGCCCCGGCTGAGCGCGACGGGTCCGCCGCCTGAAGCACCCCCTCGAGCTCGGCGACCGCGAGCCGGCACGTGGCGCCCGAGGTCCGGCAAGGGCTCGCGGCGTTCACCGGGACGAGCCCGGCTCCGATGGTGAACGAACGCGGCGCGCCCGATCGCGCTCGCGCCCGTCGACGACCGCGAGCCCTGCGGACGCGTGATGCAGCGAGCACGCGGCGACGTGCAGCGCGGTCGCGGCCGATGCCACGCGATCGCACGAGCTCGCCAGGGCCTCGCTCGCGAGGCGCAGCCGCGGTGTCGCTCCGCTCCCTGCATCGCCGTCCTGCGATCCACCCACGCGCACGTAGGCCCGCTGGTCGGCCCGGGTGCGGGCCCACTTGCAGGCCGGCCCCGACGCGCAGCCACGACGCGGACAGCCCCTCCCCGCGGGTGGAGGACGGGCGCCCACGCAGGCGCCCGAATTCGCCGGCCTCGCAGATTGCTCGATCCGATCGGCGCCGGCGCGACACAGGCAGCTCGAAGAGGCCGCGACGTCCGCGGGAGACCCATGCCACGACTGCTCGAGCGCCTGCGATTGACGCCTGTCCGAAGCGACTCCTACCCTGGAAAGGTGGCGGGGTCGGTCGAGCAGGCGGACACGGTCGACGCCGCCGCGATCGAACGCGCACCCGCCCAGCCCGCAACGCCCGGCGACGATCTCGGGCTGGCCCCCGACACGATCTCGGTCGAGCGGGTGCGCGCCGCCGTTCACCGACGGGTGTTCGGCGAGGTGGTGGAGCCGGTGCGGATCGGTCGCTACACCGTGCTGAAGCGACTCGGCGCCGGTGGCATGGGCGTGGTCTATGCCGCCTACGACACCGCGCTCGACCGCAAGGTCGCGCTCAAGCTCCTGAACGCCGACACGCTCGACCCCGCGCGCGAGGCCTCGCGCCGTGCACGGCTGGTCCGCGAGGCCAAGGCGCTCGCGCGCCTGTCCCATCCCAGCATCGTGCAGGTGTTCGAGGTCGGCACCCACGAGGAGCAGCTCTTCATCGCGATGGAGTTCGTCGACGGCGTCACGCTGGGCACGTGGGTGCGTGAACGCAGCCGTGGCTGGCGCGCGATCACGGCGATGTACGTCGCGGCCGGCCGCGGCCTCGCAGCTGCCCACGCGGCGGGCCTCGTGCACCGCGACGTCAAGCCCGACAACATGCTGGTGGGACACGACGGTCGCGTCCGCGTGCTCGACTTCGGCCTCGCGGGCGACATGGCATCGCCGTCGGATGGCGACGTCGAGGATGGGAGTGCCCCGCAGCCGGCGCTCGGCCCCGCAGCGCCGCTCACCAGGACCGGCATGGTGCTCGGCACGCCGGCGTACATGGCTCCGGAGCAGCACCTGGCGCGACGCGCCGACGCCCAGAGCGATCAGTTCGGCTTCTGCGTCGCGCTGTGGGAGGGGCTGTTCGGCGAGCGGCCGTTCGTGGGCGAGAGCCTCGCGGAGCTCTCGGCCGCGGTGATCCAATCGCGACTGCACGAGCCCAGCCACGGCGCGCAGGTGCCCCGTGCACTGCGACGTTGTCTGCTGCGCGGGCTCGCGCGAGAGCCCGCACAACGCCACGCGTCGATGGACGCGTTGCTCGGGCAGCTCGAGAGCATCCTGCGCTCGAACGCCCGTCGCGTCGCGGCCGCCGGCGCGGTCGTGAGCGGGCTGCTGCTGCTGGGCGGCGTGGGGATGTTCATGCAGCGCGAGCAGACCCACGACGCCCGCGCGGAGGCGTTGAGCAGCGAGGTCGTGGATCAGCGCTCCCGCGCCGACGAGGCCGAGCTGGCGCTGCGCGCCCGCGAAGAAGCGGTCATCGTCGCCGAGTCGCGGCTGTTGTTGCCCACCGATCCGACACGTGCGTTGGCCTCGCTGCGCCGACTGCCCGAGGCCGCGGCCGCGTGGTCGGCCCCCAGCGCTCGCATGCTCGCCGCAGAGGCGATCGAGGCCGGTGTCGCCGAGCGGATCGCCGAGCTGCCCCCGACCACGAGCGCGCGCGTGCTGTCACCCGGCGGCCGCTGGGCCTGGCACACGCAGGACGAAGGCGGCGCGTACGTGCTCATCGAGCTCGCGAGCGGCCGCCGCGTCGTGCTCGACGCGGGACCCCCCGACGTGTTCCCCGAGCTGACCTTCTCGCGTGACGAGACCCAAGTCGTGACCGCGCAAGCGGGCGCAATCCGGCTGTGGGACCTCGCGCGCGGCGACGCCCGCGAGCTCGGCAAGCTGGCCGGATTCGCGGGCGCGCGCCGCTTCGCCGACGATGGCTCGCGCGTGACGGTCATCGAACACGGTGATACGACCGTCGCGATCGTGACGCCGCTGGCGGATGACGTCGCGCCGCTACGTCGCACGCTATCCGAGGTCGAGTGGGCACCGGTGATCAACCGCGACGGCACCGAGGTGGTCGGGGGCAACGGCATCGATCGACTGTGGGTGCACGATCTCGTTGGCGATCGCCGACGAACCCTCGCAGGTGCGGTGCGCTCGGGGCCGCAGCTGTCGCCGGACGGCCGCTGGATCGCAGCGCTCGCGGCGGACGGTCTGGCCGTGTGGCACGACGGCGCCACGACGCCGACGCTGCTCCCGATTCCCGCGGGACTGCGGGGCGACACGATCGCGTTCGATCCCGCTGGCACCACCGTCGCGCTCGCGAGCGCTGCGGGTCCGATCGTCGCGTGGGATCTCGCGAGCCGACGCTCGCGGACCATGAACACCGGCGCACGCGCGCAGCGACTGTGGGTCATGGGCAACGGCCGCGTGGTTGGCCTGCGCGAAGACGGCAGCAGCACGCTGTTCGATCGCACCGGCCACGATCAGCGAACGCTTCGCAGTGAGCCCGGCATCACCGACCTCGCGATCGTCCCCGATCTCGACGGCGCCCCGGCGATCGTGACGGTCGGTGAGGGCACCGAGGCGCGCTGGTGGCGATGGCCCGACGGCGCCGTGCTCGAGCGCGGCGCCGGCCCTGCCGGTGACGTGGCAATCGACGCGGACACGACGACACTGCTGTCGAGCGGTGACGACGGTGCGGTGCGTCGCACCGACACCCATGGCAGCGTCGTGATCGTGCAGGGGAGCGCCGGCGTCGCGCCTTCGCTGGCACTGTCGCGCGACGCAGCGCGGCTGGCCGTCGGCAGCGGTGACGCAATCACCATCCGCAGCCCCGACGGTGTCGAGATCGCACGGCTGGGCGACCTGCACGGTACCGACGAGCTCCGCTTCCTCGCCGACGACGAGACCGTGGCATGGCGCGGCGTCGACGGTGTGCAGCGGTGGCGGCCGGGTGGCGACGCGGTGATGTTGCGCGCGGGCTCGTGGCATGCGAGTGCGGTCAGCCCCGACGGGCGCAGCGTGGTCACACTCGGGAGCGAGCTGGCGCGCTTCGACGAGGGCGCCCAGGCACCGAGTTGGCGCGTCGACGTCGAGCCTGCCTGGCGTCACGTCATCGTCGACCGCAGCGGCGAGCGCGTGCTGGCAGCCGGGGTCTCACCGACGATGACGATCTTCGACGCCGTCACCGGCGAGTCGCGGATCATCACCACGGCAGTCGTGGGCCTCGAGGACGTCGCGTTCGGTGCCGACACCGACACGTTGTTCGCGGTCGGCCAGCAGGCCTATGTCATCGACGCCCGCGATGGCACCACGCTCGCGTACGCGATTCCCACCGGCACGACCACGCTGGGCGATCGCAGCGTGGCCGTCGGCGCCGATGGTCGTCACTTCGCCTACGCCGGCGCCGACGGGCTGCTGTGGCGGCGCCACTTCGACGCACCGGTGCCGGCCGCGGCGTTACAGGCGTGGGTCGCTGGCGCCGTCGCGTGCACCGATGTCCCTGAGGGCGCGCGATGAGCAGCGACGAAGAGCTCTACGCGGCCTGGACCGCCGGTGATCGGGCCGCCGGCGGCCGACTCGTCGATCGACACCTGCGCTCGATCGCTCGCTTCTTCGCCAACAAGATCTGGGACGGCGACGACGCCGAGGAGCTGGTCGGCACCACCTTCGAGCTGTGTGCCCGCACCCTGGGCAGCTTCCGCGGCGAGAGCAGCTTTCGAACCTTCCTGTTCGGCCTCGCCCACAACGTGTTGCGCAACCACATCCGCAGGCGCCGGCCCGAGATCGGCGAGATCGATCTCGAGAGCAGTGCGGTGCGTGACCTCGGGCCATCCCCGCGCACCGCCGCGGCGCGCCGACGCGAGCAGGCCTTGCTACTGCAGGCGCTGCGCGCGATCCCCCTCGAGCATCAGATCGTGCTCGAGCTGGTCTACTTCGAGGGCCTCTCGCGCACCGAGATCGCCGCCGCGCTCGAGCTGCCGGCGGGCACGGTCGCCAGTCGGCTGCGCCGCGCCGATGAGCTCTTGCGGCAGCAGCTGCGACGCCAGGCCCACGACGCCGCCCACTTCCACGCGACCCACGACGGGCTGGCGCAGTGGGCCGAGCAGCTCCGCGAGCAGCTCGGCCGCGCCGACGGCTGAGCAGGGTTTGCCGGCCGGGCTGCGAGCGGCGCCCGCATGCGCGACGTCGCGCGACGCCGCGGCGGTGGACTCCGCGTCGGGCCGACCAACCTGCGCAACCGCACGCGGCATCGCGGGAACCTTTGGCGCGCAGCGAACCACGCCGGCGCGGGGGAACTCGCGGATGGATGTCGGATCAACCGTGCGACGCGCGGTGCTCATGGGGCTCGTCGCACTGCCATGCGCATGCAACGACGTGCGCAGCGATCGGGGCGCGGAGGGTGGCGCGGTCGCGACGATCGCGAGCGCGGCCGACGACTCCGGCGTCGCCCAGGGCACGCTGGGTGGCGACGGCGACGGCGACGCAGGCCCGGACAGCGGCGCCGATGACGGTCCGCTGGACGGCACGGGCGCGAGCGTGTTCGACGTCGGCGGCCCCTCGGGCGGCGGTGAGACCGGCCCCGTCATCAACGACGACGAGTGCCAGAAGATCGACTTCCTGTTCGTGATCGACAACTCGGGTTCGATGTTCAACGAGCAGCAAGCGCTGGTGTCGAGCTTCCCCGGGTTCATCGCTGCGATCCAGCAGAAGGTCAACGCACAGAACTACCAGATCATGGTGGTCGACACGGATGCGGCCCACGCAAACCTCTGCACCGACGTGTGCATGACGCTGCCCAACTGCTTCGGCACGCCGTGCAACAGCATCCCGACACCCACCGTCTGCGACGAGACCCTGGGCGCCGGCGTGACCAAGAGCAGCGCCGGCCTCGAGTGCGGCGTGACGGCACCGGATCGCTTCATGGTGGACGCGCAGCCGGATGTCGGCGGGACGTTCGCGTGCATGGGCAAGGTCGGCATCACCGGGCAAGACGTGGAGCGCCCGATGGACGCGATGGTCGAGGCCGTGACCAGCCAGGCCGAGCCCGGCGCCTGCAACCAAGGCTTCCTGCGCGACGACGCAATCTTGGTGGTCACGTTCATCACCGACGAAGAGGACGACGGCGACTCGCTGGGCGACCCCGCCAGCTGGAAGCAGGCCCTGGTCGCGGCCAAGGCCGGCAACGAGGCGGCCGTGGTGGTGCTCGGCCTGGTCGGCGATCCCGACGTGATGGGTGGCACGTGCGGGCCGCTCGGGCTCGCCGAGCCTTCACCGCGCCTGCGCACCTTCGCGGAGTCGCTGCAGTTCGGCAGCTGGGGCTCGATCTGCGCGGTCGACTACGCGCCGTTCTTCGCCGACGCGGTCGAGGTCATCGACTCGGCGTGCGAGCAGTTCGATCCCGAAGGCTGACGCCGCGCTGCCACGCCGCGGCCCCTGGTGCAGGGCCCTCGCACGTCAGCGACGAGCGTGCGCACGACGACGCGTACCCGTGGTCACACCGGCTGCGCGTGCAGCAGCTTCATCAGCACCGTGTGATCGGTGTGATCGCGAACACCCGGGAGATGCAGCAGGCGCCCGAGCTTGCCGAGCCCATGGTTGTTGAGCAGCTCGAGCGAGTGCATCACGATGCCGCCGGGGTGCTGCGGGTTGCCGACGTCGATGTCGACCTCGATGGTCTCGCCCTCGGCCCAGCCGATCTGGACCGACATCACGGCGGTGGTCTGTCGCACCGCGTCGGTGATGCCGTGGTGCCGCGCGAAGCTGTCCCACTTGAAGGCATGCGTGCCCCGATCGGTGTTGTCGCGCACCGCCGCCACGAACTCGGCGCTGTAGTCGAAGAAGAGCCGGTCGTCGCGGATGCCCCCCACGCCGTCCCGCAGGCGCAGCATCGCGACGCCCAGCTGCGCCCGCAGGACCAGCGCGAACGTGATGTCGAAGAACGCCGCGCGGCGATGCTTGGAGAGGCCATCGAACGCGGCGCCCGAGATGCCCGAGTTGGAGAGGATCTGTCGCTGCCGCGGCCCGAGGCCGTCGAAGTTCGCGTGCGCCATCGTGATCGAGCTCCCGAGGGTATGTGCCGCGCAGCGGCTGCGGTTCCCGGCGAGGTGCAGAATTTCCGCCGCCGGCGCGCCTGCACCAGCTCGAACCCCCGCCTGGGGTGGCGCGAGCTGGCGCGGCCGGCGTGCGGCGCCCGATGGGGCGCCTAGCGGCGACGAGTCGCGCGCCGCTCGATCTCCGCCACGACGTCGGCACGGCGGCGCGACCAGGTCGCCGCATCGACGTGCATCACATCCCATCCCCGCAGCCGCAGCACCGCAGGTCGGTGGAGATGGCGTTCGAAGGCGTCGGCTGCATCGGCGCCCTCGTCGGTGAGCACCGCGAGTACGAAGTCCGGCGTGTCGGCGGCGCCGATCGCCAGCGGTATGCGGAACTCCGACGCGCCCAGGCCCAGCTCGCAGCGCAGGCCGGTGCGCTCGAGCGCCAGCGCGATCTGGACCGCGAGCGGCACGTGCCCCTCGAACGAGGCACGCTCGCGCTCGCCCGCGGCGTTGCGTCGGCGCCCGCGCACGTCGTCGAGCACCTGCTGCGCCTGCAGACGCTGCCCCTTGCCGAGCAGGAATGCGAACTCGAGGTAGGCCTTGAACAGTCGCGGGCCATCGTGGGTGGCGTCACCGACGTGCAGCAACTCGGGGTCGAACGAGGCGACCACGTAGCACTCGGCCTTGGCGCGGGAGATCGCGACGTTGAGGCGCCGCTCGCCGCCGCGTTGCCCGAGCGGACCGAAGCGCGCCGGCACGTAGCGCTCGCTCGCGCCGCCCTTGCGGGTGCGCTCGACCGGCGCGTGGCCGAGCGAGAACAGGATGACGTCGCGCTCGTCGCCCTGCACCGACTCGAGGTTCTTCACGAACGGTCGTCGATCGATGGCATCGACGGTGGTGGCAGCCCGCCACGCCGCGGCGAATCCGTCGTCGGCGGCGACGCGGGCCTCGACCGCGTCGAGCACGGTCTGACGCTGGCGGAGGTTGAACGTGACGACCCCGATGGTCGGCGGCTCGCTGCGCGACAGCAGCTCGGCGATGAGCGCCACGACGCGTTCGGCCTCGGGGCGATTGAGCCCGGCGTCGTACTGCCCGCCCTCCACCGCGATCCACCGCAGGGCCGGCGGCGCGGTGGGCCCCTGCGTCGAGGGGATGGTGAGCAGCTCGCCGTCGTACATCGCGTGGTTGGAGAACGCGATCAACGACTCGTCGCGGCAGCGGTAGTGCCACTGCAGGCCCGCGTGGGGACAGCGCGCGCGCGCCAGCGCCAGCAACGACTCGGCCGCGAACACGTCGCGCACCGCGAGTTCCTCGGCCGAGCGATCTTCGTCGTCGGTGCTGCTGGTGCCGAGTTCGAAGTACGACGACGGCGGCATCTGCTTCTCGTCGCCAGCGATGACCACCCGCTGCGCCCGCAGCATCACCGGCAGACCCGACTCGACGGTGCACTGCGAGGCCTCGTCGAAGATCACGAGGTCGAACAGCGGCTCGCGCGGGAACAGCACCGTCATGGTCTCGGGCGACAGCAACCAGCACGGCATCACATCGAGCAGGCCGACGTCGGCGAACTCGCGGACGAAGCGGCGCAGTGGCATCAAGCGGCTCTTCTTGCCGACCTCCTTGAGCAGCGACTCCTTGGCGCGCTGCGGGTCGCTCCGGCGCGCGCGATAGCCCGCGTTCGGCGTCTGCAGCAGCTCGGCCTGGTCGGCCCGAGCGACGATGGCAGCAACCTCGAGCGCTGCGATCTCCGGCTCGAGCCGCGTCATCGTCTCGATCGCACGGTCCGCGCGCTGGGCGGTCGCGATCGTGCCGAGATCGTCGATGCGTGGCTGCAGGTTGCGGGCGCGCTCCAGCTGCGCCGCCGCCCATGCCCGCGCGATCGACTCGCGCCAGTCGGTGAAGGGGCGACCCGCGAGCGCCGCGGCCACGCGATCGAGCAACGCCGGCGCGGCCGTCATCGTCTCGCACGCCAGCGCGGTCCAGCCGTCGAGCTCGCGCAGCCGCGTCGCGTCGCGGGCGAGCCGGTCCGCGAGCTCGCGTAGTGCCGTGGCGTCGTCGCGCAGGACCCACGGGAACACCCCTGCGATGGCCGCCAGCGCCTGCAGCAGCCGCTGTTGCGCCTCGGACTGCGCGAGACGGTGCGCCGCCCACTCGTCGGTGGCGGCGCGCTCGAGCGAGATGCCGATCGCCGCCAGCGTCGTGGCCGCGGCACGCACCGGGGCCGCGAGTCCGGCCAGCAGCTGCAAGCGCTCGATCGCCGCGCCCGCGCTGGCGGCATCACCTTGCGCCCGCGCCGACAGTCCGAGCCGCTCGAACAGCGCCCGCGCTTGCGCCCACGCGCGCGCGGCGTGCAGCCGCGATTGCAGCCGCGCGAGAAACTCGGCATCGAAGCCGGCCGCCGCCTGCTCGGGCCACAGTCGCACCAGCGACGCGCGCACCTCGGCCCGCGTGCGCCACCACAGCGGCGAGACGATCCGCGTCCAGCGACCGGCGAACGACTGCAGCACCGTCACCGCGCGCTCGGCGGGATCGTCGACCACGAGCCCGCCGGGGCTCCACTGCGCCAGCGCCTGCGACTCGCCGCGCCAGCGCTCCACGAGCGACGCGACACCGTCGTCGCCGTGCAGGCACAGCGCGGTGAGCAACGCGATGTCGTCGGGGCCCTGGCAGGCCGCACGCGCGGCGTGCAGCGCGAGCAGACCCTCGCGTGCGCGCGCCAACGCGTCGCGATCGACCGGCGCCGGCGCCAGCGCAGCGTCGAAGGCGTCCGCGTGGGCGATGGCGTCGCGAAGCTGCACGCGCATCGCCGTGAGCGCCGCGTCGTCGTACCCGCGCAGCGAGCCGCGCGCGAGCCCCCGCTGGCGCCACCACGCGCTCGGGGCCCACAGGTCCTGGTGCGGATGCAGCCGCTCGACCAGCTCGAGCAGTCGCAGCAGGCGTTCGCGATCGATACCCGCGAGCGCGGGATCGACGACGTGGGGCTCGCCGCTGGCGACCATCGTGATGAGCTGGCCGACGCACAGGCCGGCGTCGTCGATCCGCTGCGCGAGCAGGTTGCGATCGGCCTCGAGCGCGGCCTTGGCCTGCTCGTACTCCATGCGCAGCAGCTCGAGGCGGCCCGGCGGCGAGGCCGAAGGTCGCTTGGCCTCGAGGCGCACCCGCACCCGCTCGAACAACGGCTTGCGGTCCTCGTGCACGTCGTGCACCACCGCGAGGTACTGTCCGAGGCCCCGAACCTCGAGTCGCTGCCCGACCACGTCGAGCGCCGCACGCTTCTCGGCGACCACCGCCACCCGCTCGCCGCGACGCAGCGCGTCGGCCACCAGATTGACGATGAGCTGGCTCTTGCCGGTCCCCGGCGGGCCATCGACGACCGTCACGCGGTGGCTGCGACACTGCGCCAGCACGGCGCGCTGGCTGGGATCGGCCGCGACCACCGGCCAGCCCGGCGCACCCGGGTCGGTCACCGCGGGCTCACCGACCACGCCGGTCGTGGCGGGCAGCAACGCGGCCGCCGAGGCCAGCACGGTGGCGGGCTCCTTCGCGAGGTCGGCGAGCTCGCGCAGCAGCGCGTCGTAGTCTTGCAGGAGATCGGAGCTCGACTGGGGGAACAACCCCAACAGCGCGCACTCCTCGATCGACAGCCGCGGCGGGGCCTGATCGAGGTCGCGGTCGCGATCGCCAAACGGCACCAATGCGGTCGACTCCACCGCCACCGGCACGCCGATCTCGCGCAGCTTCGCGAGCATGGCTTCGACCCCGCGCGCGGGATCGGCCACAATGTCGTCGAGCTCGCGTCCGAGTTCGTCGGGGAAGGCGAGCGTGGCCTTGTTGAAGAGCAGGCGCAACAGCGACTGGTTTGCGATCGGCTCCTCGTCGCTGCGCCGGCGCAGCGAGAAGCCCCGCGCACCGCGACCGTCACGCTCGAGCTCGACCGGGAACAGCACCAGCGGTGCTCGCACGCCGTAGCCGACCTCGGTCACGCCGCGCGGCGCGATGTTGCCGACCAACACGGGATAGCCCACGTACAGCTCGTTGGCGCCGGTCTCCTCGATGCGATCACGGACCTCGCGGTGCAGCTCTCGCAGCTGCGCGGAGCAGGCCTCCGCGGCGTCGTGTCGGCCGGCGTCGTCGGCGGTCACCAACACCGCCTCACGGCCGCCGCGCACCAAGGTCAGCGTGCGCTCGGCGGTGCCGGGGCGGATCGCATCGAGCGCGACGAGATCGAAGCAGCGCCCGCGCACGAGCCGACGCAGCCGCACCGAGGGACTGCGTCCGTCGCCGGAGATCAGCTCGTCGCGCAGCCGCGTGATGGCGTCCGTCAGCGCCCGCCTCGAGGCGTCGATCGGCGCCGCCGCGGCCGATGGCGGCTGACGGGTCGCCACCAGCCGCACCGGCTGGTCGAGCGGCGCACCGTGCAGTGGCGGGCTGACCTCGATGCCGCGATCACGGAACAGCTGCGCGAGGGGTGCGAGGGCCTCGGGCGTGGTCGCCTGCACGCCGGCGAGCCGCAGCAGACGACGCGGTGCGATCGACGACTCACCGCGACGCTCGACGCTGTCGCACAGCGCGGCGAGGGCGTCGGCAACCTCGTGCTTGCGCACCGGCAGCGGGATCGCGACCTGCTCGAGCAGCTCGAGCTCGAGCGGCGACTGCATCGCGGCGATCGCAGGGCGGATCCAGCGGCGGAACTCGCCGCCGTGCCCGAGCGCCTCACCGATCGCGAGGATCGTCTGCACCTCGCGCGCGTCGACCACGTCGTCGGCACCCATCACGTGGGTGAGCAGCAAGAACAGGCTGCGCACGAGATCCGGCCCGCCGGCACGGACCATGCCGCCGGTCTCGTAGAAGCGGGCGAGCGCGACCTCGGGATCGAGCAACTCCGACCAGCCGGGGATGGTGCGACCGAAGGCGTCCTCGATCGCGTCGAGCTCCTCGGGCGAGATCACGCCATCGGCAGCGGCGACCAGCACCGCGCACGCGAGCGCGCACTCGCCCAGGAACGCCGGCGGCTCGTCGCGCGCGTCGAAGTCGACGTCGACGCGGCTCGAACCCAGCGCGCGCGCGATCACGGCATCGACCTCGGCGAGGCTGCGCGTGCTCGCGCCGCGCCCCGTCAGGCGCTGGTACACATCGCTCTCCGAGAACAGCCACAGCGCCCAGGCGCGCAGGCTGTGCTCGGGGTGCGTGGTCGCGAGCGCGGCTTCACCGGCCGCTAGCGTGCGATCCATGAGATCTCGCGCCTGCTCGAGGTAGGCCGCGGTGTCCCACGTCAACGCGTCGCCGGGCAGGCCCGTGGTCGCGATCATCTCGAGCCGCAGCGCTGCGTCGAGATCCTGGCACGCGAGCAGGCCGAAGCGATCGGCCGTGATCTCGCGCGCGACCGCGAGTCGACGCGCGGCCTCGGCCTGGGCGCTCGGCAACACCCCCGCCTCGGCCAGCTGCAGCCCCGCCAGCGCGGTGGCCCCGAGCTCCGTCCAAGGCCCGTGCGCCAGCCAATGACCCAGCTCGTGCCCGAACAACGCCACGGCGGCACCGTCGTCGAGCAGCGTCAACATGCGCCCCTGGATCTCGAGCAGGATCGGCGACTGCACGAAGTGCAGCGCCGCGTTCTCGCGGCCGCTCGACTGGTAGAGCTCGAGCGCGCCATCGATCGCCAGGGCCGCTCGCGCCGCCTCGGCCTGGGCATGGGCGGCGGGTGCCATCGTCGGCGACAGCGCGAGCGCGTCGGCGTGCAGGCGGCGACGAATCGCCTCGGCATCACGCGGCACCAGCGAGGCCCGCTGCACCGCGAAGCCGGGGAAGCCGTCGAGCGCGGCGGCCAGCTGCCGCTCCAGCGAGAACCGCACCGCCTCGACGTCGAGACCGACCAAGCTCGTGCGCGTCGTGGCCGTCACAGGATCACTCGTACGCCGCCGAGGGTCTCGATCTGATGCGGGAAGCGGTCGCCCGGCGTGCTGATGAACATGTAGTTCTTCGGCACCGACAAGGTCTGCGACAGCACCTCGATCATCTCGGGCGTGAAGGTGCCCTCCACCGCCACGAAGTCGATGCGGATCTGCGGATACAGGTGATCGATGCGCGCGAGGTCCTCGCCGAGGTTGGGCGGTGGCTCACCGCCGGGCGCGAAGACGTGCACCACGATCATGCGCGTGGTCTGCTCGTTCTCCAGCACGTACTGCACCGCACGGTTGAGCTGCGCGGGGCTGTCGCCCTTGGTGAAGTAGATGATCGATCGACTGTTGATGTGATCGATCGCGCCACGCACGCTGGTGCCGACCCACTCGTTCAGCCGCCGTAGGCCGTCGATCAACGAGCGCGTGGCCGACAGCGCCGCACGCATCAGCACGACCCGCAGGAACATCACGGCCACGATGCCCGCGGCCGAGAAGAAGTAGATCGCGAACACCCGGATGTTCTCGGGCGACAGCAACAGGTTGCCGAGCAAGCCCACCAGCACGGCGATGAGCGCGACGCTCACCGCCAGCCAACTCGCCCGGATGTCACGCGGCAGGCGTGCGCGCTTGCTCTTGAGCAACATGTTGCCGATGGCGAACAGCGCCATCACGCACAGGAACGAGATCGTGTAGACACCGGCCAGCACCTCCACGTCGCCCGCAGTTGCCGCGAGGATCGAGCAACACACCGCGCAGAAGCCGATGATGATCCAGTGGTTGGTCTTGCGCAGCTCGTTCTCCCGCAGCAACACCTGCGGTAGGCAGCGATCGAGGCTCATCCGCCGCACCAGGCCGGTGACGCCGACGTACGAGGTGAGCACCGCGCCGGACAGCACCAGCACCGCGTCGACGCTGACCCACGTGCGCAGCACAGGACCCATGGCCACGTCGCCCATCTGCGCGAGCATGTCGGGTGGCACCGTGGTGATGACGACCAGCGGCAACAAGCCCAGACTCAACAGCGAGATCAGCGGGTTGAAGGTCGCGACCGCGAGCCACATGTTGCGCAGGGTCTTGGGAAAGACCCCGGGCTTCTGCTCCTCGATGAAGTTGGCCGAGCTCTCGAAGCCGGAGATCCCGAGCATCGCCGCGGCGAAGCCGTAGAACAGCGCGTGTGAGAGCCCTCCCGGCGGCGGCTCGCCCCAGTTCGCCGACAGCAGCGAGGGGTCGCGGATGATGGTGATGATGCCGGCGATGCACAGCACCGTCAGCGTCACGATGTGGAAGAAGAAGATCGCGACGGCGACGACCGCCGACTCGCTGATGCCGACGACGTTCAGGAACGCGAACAGCCCCAGCAACCCGATCGTGGCCCAGAACACGTCGAGTCCGGCCACGAGGTTGTGGGCGTAGTGCATCGCCTCGCCGGCGCTGATGACCGCAGTCGCGACGTACGACAGCAGCGTGAGCACGGCCGCACCCGCGGCGAGCTTCTTGTTGGTGGTGTTGAGCAACACGGTGTACGTGCCACCGTTGAGGGGCAGCGCGCTGCCGACCTCGGCGTAGACCGTGCGGAACAGGTACAACACCGCCGCGACCACCGCGAGCACGATCGGCGCGTAGCGCCCGGCCTGGGCCGCGCACAGTGCCGAGACGTAGAGGCAGCTCGAGGTGATGTCGTTGCCGCAGATCGCAGTCGACGCCCACGTGCCCAGGTAGTTCTTGTGGGGCTGGTCGAGGTGCTTGACCGCGACCTTGGAGGTGTCCAGCCCCGTCAGTCGCGTGGCGGTGCCCCAGCCCGCGAAATCCCACGACTCGGAGGTGGATGCAGCGGGATCGTCGGCCATGGGCAGGCCGGCACTGTATCGCATCGCGTTCGCACGCGCGATCGCGCCCGCCCACGTGCGAACACGCTACAGCGTCAGCGGCCCCGACGTGAACTCCGGCGCGCCGAAGCTCGCGTCGCCCAGCCCGAGCAACCCGATGAACGTGCTGTAGAGATCGCCGGTGGTGCGGCCGGGTTGCGGTGAGTGGCGACCGGTCTGCAGCGCGCCACCGACCCGGCCCGCGAGCACGATCGGCAGATCGTAAGGGCTGTGCGTGGCGCCGCTGCCCATCTCGGCGGTGGAGTAGAGCAACATGTTGTCGAGCAACGTGCCGTCTTGATCGGGCATCGCCGCCAGCTGATCGATGAGGTACGCCAGCTCGCCCATGTACCAGGTGTAGACCGCGCGCGGCACCGAGACGTCGCCCATGTTGGGGATGTCGTGCACCATCGCGTGCCAACCGGTGTAGGCCCCGGGCACGCCGACGCCGAGCCACGGGAACGTCGGGCCGTCGTAGTTGGTGTACTGCAGGGTGCCGACGCGGGTGAGGTCGCAGGCCAGCGCCATCACCATCAGATCGATGAGCACGCGCGACGAGACATCGTCGCGGTTGGCATCCCACGCGCTGCCATAGGGGTTGGTGTCGTAGTCGCCGGGCAGGTTCAGCATCGGCGTGGTGCAGCCGGCACCCGCCTGGCCCTCGTTGCCGAGCTGCATCTCGAGCGCACGGATCTTGTCGGCGTGGTTCTCGAGCGTCATGCGATCGGCCGCGCTGACCTTGGGCGAAAGCCCGTCGAGCGAGCCGATCACGGTGTCGAGCACGCTCTGCCGCCGCGCATGCAGCCGCGCGATGGTGGTCGCCGGCAACATCGGGTCGACCTCGAGGTCCGAGAACAGCTGGTTGAAGATCGCGGTGGGCTCGGTGTCCGACGGCACTGGATCCGCCGCACCGGCGTAGATCGCCTGGTACTCGCCGAGGTTGCCCCCGCCGATCGCGAACTGCAACGAGCGGTAAGGCGTGGGGGCGGCCATGCGATTGGCGATCTCCTGATCGATCGACGGCCCGTCGGGCATGGCGTTGTTGAAGGTGTTGTGCGCGCTGGTGAAGATGCTGTGGCCGTTGCTGATGTGGCCGTTCTCGCCGTAGGCCGCGCCGGCTTCGTTCGCCACCTGCGACACCACCACGATGTCGGACTTGCGGCTCTCGAGCGGCGAGAGGATCGACGACAGCACCATCGCGTTGTTGGGGCCGCTGGGCGACCACTCGTCGTTGAGCGTGCCCTCGACGTGCATGAACTGCAGGTAGCGCAGCGTCGGTTCGCCCGCGGCGCGGGCCTGCTGCATGCTCTCGAGGAACGGCAATGCCACCGCGATACCACCGGCGCCACGGAGGAAGTTGCGCCGCGTGGTGCGGCCGCGCGAGACGGGACCTGGACGTCGGAGCATGGTCAGCCCTCCACCTTGCGGGTGCGGAACGCCTCGCTGCGCGCGAGCGCGACCAACAGCGTGGGGATGTCGCCGCCGGCGGCGACGAACTCGGGTGCGAACGAATCGACCACGCAGTCGTCGACCGCACCGGGCTCGAGGCCGAAGCCGAACTGATACAGCTGGCTGGCGAAGCAGGTCGTGACCTCGTCGCTGGCCGCGAGCTTGGCTTGGAGCTCGACCACCCCGTGGAAGCTGCCGGTCACCGCCGCCGGGCCGCCTTGCACGTCGCCGCTGTTGTCGATTGCGCTGCCGTCGACATCGACGGTGCGCAGGCCACCGATCGCATCGTAGTCCTCGAAGCCGAGGCCGATCGGGTTCATGAGGCTGTGGCAACCGCCACAGTTCATGTGGTTGATGAGGATCTCGGTGCGCTCGCGCTCGGTCGAACCCTCGGGGTACTCGGGCACGTTCGCCATCGCATCGGCGGGTGGCGGCGGAATCGGCTCACACAGCAGCTGCGTGCGCACGACCTCGCCGCGGAAGATGGACCCGGTGTCGTTGCGGTGCGAGTGTTCCGCCAGCAGGGCGGGCCGCGTGAGGAGACCGCCGCGTTCCTCCGGCAGCGTGACGCTGGCCCAGGTGCCGGGCGCCGGCGCGTCGACGCCGAACAGGCCCGCGACCTCGGCATCGACCTCGCTGCGGTTCGAGGTCAACAGCTGCGCGAGCGTGGGCTCGTCGCTCGCGAGCACGCCTTGCACGAAGCGCGAGAATTCTTGATCGATCGACGCCGAGAGCTCGGCGGTGAACTGGGGGTAGACCGCGGTGTCCTTGTCGTAGGTGGGCACGCCGTCGTAGTGGTTCCACTCGCGGACGAAGCGCTCGATCGCGGGGCCGCTGCGCGAGGTGTCGGCGAGCATGCGCTCGGCCTGCGCGGCGATCTCGTCGGGGTCCTGCAGGCTGCCCGCGGCCGCGGCCGCGAACAGCTGGTCGTCCGGCATCGAGTCCCACAGCAGGAACGACAGCCGCGCGGCGATCTCGTAGTCGCCGAGCGCGATCACGCCCGGCGCGATCTCGTCGCCGCCACGCTCGACCAAGTAGAGGAACTGCGGGGACTGCAGCGCCGCCGCGACCACCGCTCCGATGCCGTCGGCGAACCCGTCGGTGGCGGCCGCGTCGACGTACAGCGCCAGCAGTGCGGCGCGCTCGTCGTCCTCGAGCGGGCGCCGGAACGCCCGCGCGCCGAACTCGTCGATGAAGGCCTCGGCGCAGCTCTGATCCTGTGCACCGTCGCAGGTGACGACCGCGTCGACGTCGTCGATGATCTGCACGGCGACGTCTTCGGCGGCGGTGAGCAGGTCCATCGCGGTCGGCAGCGACACCACGTTGAGGCTGGGGTTGTTGCTGTAGTTCTTGTGGGTCTGGGTCTCGGGGAACGCGGCGCTGGGCGTGATCGCGCCGTCGAACAGCGCGGTGACGGTGTTGCGGTACTGCACCGCGGTCAGGCGTCGCATCGGAGCCGGACCCGCCACGGGCCCGTCGCCGCACGCCGCACTCGCGCCACCGCTGTCCGAGCCCGAGCCATCGTCGGCCGAGCCCGCCGAGCCCCCCTCGGCGCCGGCGGTGCCATCCGCCGCGCCGGCGGAGCCAGCATCACCGACCCCGTGGTAGCAGCCGGGGGCCGTGAGCCCGAGCCAACCACAGATGGACGCGAGCGTGACGAGCGGGGCGTTGCTTCGACGTGTCATGCGCGTGCGCGAGAGGAGAGACGCACCTCGCCGGAAGCGGGTGAACGTTTCTCGGCCGCGCGCGGGCGATTCCCTGGCCCTCGCCGACATGGCATCGTGGCGCACGAACGCTGCAGTCGCGCGCGCTAGCGCCCGGCGACTCGCATGCGGCGTGCAGCCTTTGCGATGATCGTCCTGGCCTTCGCCCTTGCGACCCTGCTGTCTGCGACGCCGGCCGAGCCCGCAGCGCCGCCGCGACGCGTGGTCGTGCAGGTCGCCGAGACCGATGGCGTTGCGGCCGCGGAGCTGGCCGCGTTGGTCGAGCGGCATGGCCTCGCCGAGCCGCCACCGATGCAGGTCGCGCCCGACGACGGCACGCGCGCACGCCTGACGACCGCACGGGCGCAGTGCGACGCTGCGCCCACCGTGGCGGTCTTCTGGCTCGATGCGCGGCGCAATGACGAGTGGCGAGTGTACGCCCTGCCCTGCGACACCGGCGCACCGTTGGTGCGGGAGATCGTGGTCACGCGCGGCGAGGAAGAGGCCTCGATCGAGGCCGCGTGGGTCATCATGCGATCCTCTTCGGTGGCGATCGCCGAGGGTCACGAGGTCGCGATGCAGGGCGCCGATCCGGCGGCGATCGATCCCCCGACGGCGCCACCACCCGCGGCCGCGAAGCCGAGCCCGGTGGCACCGCCACCACCCCGCGACGCGCCGAAGCGGCCACTGCGATGGCAGCTCACCGCGGGCTACGGCGGCGAGGCCATGTCGACGCGCCCGCGGTGGCGCAACGGTGTGCTCGCGCGGCTGTCGTTCGCACCGCGACCACGCCTGCGGCTTGCGCTGGGCTACGCACTGCTGCTGCCCGCCACCCGCGACGAGCCCGCAGGCTTCACGTGGTGGCAGCACCAGATCGGGCTGTGGATCGCCGCGGCGCTACCGGTGCATCCCCAGCTGGCGCTCGAGCTGCGCGCGGGGCCGGAGCTCGAGCTGGTCCGGTGGCGCTCGCAGGCGGATGTCCGCGGGCGCGTGCGCGCCGTGCCGAGGGTCGGCGCCGATGTGGGTCTGCAGCCGGTGCTGGCGCGCGGGCGTCGGACCGTGCTCGCCCTCGATGTCGGGGTCGGGCTCGCGATCGCGCTCGTCGACGTCGACTTCGTGACCTGCGCGGCGACGGCGGCGGCGTGCGCCGGGGCCGACCGGCGGGTGGTGCTCGACGCCTGGCGCGTGCGTCCCAGGGCACGCGCGGGCCTTTCCGTGCAATTCTAGGCGGGTGGCGAGGTTCATTCACCCGGATCGGGGGCCCGGTGCCTCTTGGTCGATGTGGGCCACGCCCTCGCACTGCCCTGGACCTTCGCCGCACCGGAGGACCAGACCTTGAGCCACGAGGCCGACGTGGCCCTGTTGCGCGCGGCGCTGCGTGCCGATGCGCGCGCGCAGCTCGAGCTCGTGCGTCGACTGACGCCGACGTTGCGCGCCGTCGCGACCGCGATCCTCGGGCGGGGTGGTGATGCCGACGACGGCGTGCAAGTGTCGCTCATGCGAGTGCTCGAGCGTGCATCGACCTACCGCGGCGATGCATCACTCGAACGCTGGGCGCGCACGGTAGCCGTGCGCGCGTGCCTGCGGCTCGCGGAGTCGGCTCGCCGCCACGACCGCACCGACGACGCGATCGAAGATCACGCCGAGCCCGAGGACGGCGACGACGCGCTGATCGAGACCCTGCCGGGGCCGCTCGAGAACTACCTCGAACAGCTGCCGGCGGCGCAGCGACAGGCGCTGTTGTTGCGCCACGCGTTGGGCTACTCGGTGATCGAGATCGCCGAGCTCACCAGCGTGCCGGTCGACACCATCAAGTCGCGGCTGCTGTTCGGCCTTCGTGCGCTGCGCAAGTCGATCCGACGCGACTCGTTCGTGGCCCGCGCGATCGGGGGCCACCGTGGCTGAGTCGTTCGAGCACGAGCGCGACGCGGTGACCGACGGCCTCGCGGCGTTCGGCCGGCTCGAGCCCGCCCGCGACGACGACCTCGCGCGCGGACTCGCGACCGTGCAGGCGTTCGCGCTGACGCAGCGACGTGGTGCACGCATGCGTGCGATCGCCATCGGCGGACTCGCAGCGGCCGCAGCCCTGGTGCTGGCCGTCGCAGTGGCGCCACGGCTGCGCGCGTCGGGCTTCGCGGTCGAGCAGGGCGAGTTCCTCGTGCAACAGGACCGCGTGCTCGACGGCAGCAGCGTCGCGCGCGGCGAGTGGGTCGAGGTCGGCGCGAACACGGCCTGCCTGCGGGTCGCGCGGGCACGGGTGTGCGGCGAGCCCGGCACGCGCCTACGCGTGCTCGACGATCGGCGCATCGAGCTCGACCACGGTCGCGTGCAGATCGACGCAGCGATCGCGGTCGAGACCACCCGCGGGGTCGTCGAGGGCCGCGACGACGGCCTCGTCATCGCGCTCGACGGTGGCGCGCTGGTGCTCGGCGAGTTTGCGGCGACGCTCTCGCAGGGCTCGCAGCGCATCGAGCTGGCCCCCGGCACCACGTTGGCGGCCGAGCCCGAGCCGGGCGCGACGACGCTCGCACGACGCCCTGCGACGGACACCAGCGCCGACGAGCCGGCGATCACGTTGCTCGACGACACCGCGAGCAGCGAGACCCGACCCACGCCGCGCAAGCCCAGCTCGCGGGACTCCGCGCGCGCACCGGCGATTCCGTCGGCGGGCGACATGCTGGCGGCCGCGCGCGAGCTGGCCGCCAAGGGCGAGCTGGCAGCGGCGGCGAGCGCCTACCAGAAGCTCGTGACGACGTACCCCAGCGCGGGTGAGTCCCGCGCCGCGCTGGTCTCGCTCGGTCGCGTGCAGGCCTCGCGCGGGCGCCACAGCGCTGCGCTCGCAGCCTTCGAGCGCTACCTCGCCGACGGCGGTGGGGCGCTGGCCGAGGAGGCGCAGTACGGTCGCATCCAGGCGCTGCACGCCCTCGGCCGGGTGGCCGCCCGCGATCGTGCGATCGACGAGCTCGCGCGCGAGCACCCCCGCAGCGTGTATCTCACCAAGGCCCGCGCCCTCGCGACGCCGAGGTGAGGCGAACGCGGGCCCCAGCCCGCGCGGCCCGTCACAATCAATGTGTCGAGGTACTAGTTGGCGCAGACCTCGAGCTCGTCGACCATCATGGTCGTCGGCGTCGGGTTGTCGGCGTAGGTCTGCGCCATCACCAACGCCGCGGCATCGACGAGATCGCCGAGCATGTCCGCCTGCGTGATGCTGGTGTACGTCACGCCGTCGTCGGAGGTCTCGAAGTGCACGACGGTGCCGTCGGCGCGCAGCCCGATGTACGCGGGGTACGGCGCCACCGGGAACGCCTCGTGATAGATCGAGACCTCGGCCTCGCTGGCGTCGGTGATGACCTCGCCGCCGCTCAGCTCGATCGAGATCGACCGCACGTCGTTGAGCACGGTGAGGAAGAGCAGCTCGGGCCGCGTGGGATCCGGCGGCGTCACCACGCGCATTCGCACGGTCGCGTTGCTGAACGGGAACACGTGATCGAACGCGCTGACGATGCCGGTGTCGAACACGCCGGTGGTCGGCGGCCGCAGCTTGAGCACGCCTGCGGCTTCGAGCAGCTCGGCATCCGGCTCCTGCCACGTGTTCCACATCGCGTCGATCACGTCGTTCTCGAAATCGTCGCGGTAGCAACCCGGCGGCATGAAGCCACCGCCATCGAGCGCGGTGGTGCTGCCGTCCGCGCTCCCGGTGCCGGTGCCGTTGCTGCCCTCGCTGCTGCTAGCGCCGTCGCTGCTCCCGCCGCTCGTCGGTGAGAAGGTCGCGACGCTGGTCGGGCCCATCGAGGTCCCGCTCTCGAACGCACCCACGACCTCGTCGCCGCACCCGCAGGTCAGCGCAGCGACGACGAGCAACGCGATCCGGGTGCGAGGCACGGGAGCCCACAGCGTAGACGCATCGGCCGGTGGAGCCAATCCGCGATCACCAAAACCCTCGCCCGGCCGTGGAACCAAACCCGCCGCACCGTGTCCTTGACCGCCACCGGAGCGACGACGTGATGCGCAGACCCGAAGATTTCGCCGACGACGACACGGTGCACGGCCAGCCCCAACGCGCGATGGGGCGCGCCAGGACGTGGGGGGTCGCAGCCATGGCCAGCACCGCCGTGCTCGCCGCTGGGGTCTTGGGTTGGATTGCCGTGCATGATGCGTCGCCGAGCGCGAGCGAGGGCACCGCGAGCGCGCAGGCCGACGTGGTCGTCGAAGCGATCGATGCATCGCACGCCCCGCAGGGCGCGAGTCCGCCCACCGCCGAGCCCGCGATCCCGGCACTGCGCGATGCGCCCTCGGGCATCCTCGGCGTCACGACGCAGGAGTCCGGCCACTTCCTCGCGAGCCCCCACGGCGGCGCGTTCGCGACCGGCAACGACGACGAGGACGTGTGGGGCGGGCTGAGCGGTACCGAGATCGGTGAGGCCGCAGGCGTCGGTGGGCTCGGGCTGCGCGGCAACGGGCGCGGTGGTGGTGGCAGCGGCGAGGGCACGATCGGACTCGGCACCACCGGTCTCATCGGCCATGGCGGCGGCGGCGGTACCGGGCAGGGCTTCGGGGGTCGCGGGGGGCATCGTGTCAGCCGCGACTCATGGCGCGAGGCCGCCATCGCGCAGCGACCCGAGTCCGACAGCGGCGACGACTACGCCACGATCACCGAGCAGCAGTTCGTCCGCGTCGGCGACGACGCGCAGTCGACCTTCGGCATCGACGTCGACACCGCGTCGTACAGCAACGTGCGGCGCTTCCTCGAGCACGGTCAGCTACCACCGGCCGATGCCGTGCGCGTCGAGGAGCTGATCAACTACTTCCACTACGATCTCGAGCCACCCACCGACGGCCGACCGTTCGCGCTGGAGAGCGAAGTCGCCGACTGTCCTTGGGATCGAACCCACAAGCTGGTACGGGTCGCGCTCGCTGGCGAGGGCTTCAACCACGAAGATCTGCCGGCGCGCAACTTCGTGTTCCTCCTCGACGTGTCGGGCTCGATGCAGGCACCCGATCGTCTGCCGTTGCTGCGCGAGTCGCTGTCACTGCTGGCCGACCGCATGCGCCCGCAGGACCGCATCGCGATCGTGGTCTACGCCGGCGCATCGGGGATCGTGCTCGACTCGACGCCGGGCTCCCAGAAGGGTCGCGTCCGCGCAGCGCTGCAGGAGCTCGAGGCCGGCGGCAGCACCAACGGCGGTGCTGGCATCGAGCTGGCGTACCGCCTCGCGCAGCGGCACTTCATCGAGGGCGGCAGCAACCGCGTCATCCTCGCCACCGATGGCGACTTCAACGTCGGCATCTCAAACCGCGGCAAGCTCACGCGGCTGATCGAGAAGAAGCGCGAGTCGGGCGTGTTCCTGTCGGTGCTCGGGGTCGGCCGCGGCAACCTCAAGGATGCGACCATGGAGTCGCTCGCCGACAAGGGCAACGGCAACTACGCCTATCTCGACTCGCTGTCCGAGGCCCGCAAGGTGCTCGTCGAGGGTGGCGCGGCCAACCTCGTCACCATCGCCAAGGACGTGAAGATCCAGGTCGAGTTCGATGCCACCGAGGTCGAGAGCTGGCGCCTCATCGGCTACGAGAACCGCAAGCTCGCCCATGCCGACTTCGCCGACGACCGCAAGGACGCCGGCGAGATCGGAGCCGGTCACAGCGTCACCGCGCTGTACGAGATCGTGCCCAAGACCGGTGAGTCGGTCGGCAGTGGATCGGTCATGAAGGTGTCCGTGCGCTACAAGCGACCCAACGAGGAGACCAGCGCGCTGTTCAGCCGCGAGGTCACCGCCGACGCGCGCTCGATGGCCGCCGCCTCGCCGGACTTCCGCTTCGCGGCCGCGGTGGCGCAGTTCGGCATGCTCCTGCGCGACTCGGACCTTCGCGGCGAGGCGACCTGGGAGAGCACACTGACGCTCGCGCGCGGCGCTACGGACGACGGCGACGGCTGTCTGCGCGAGGAGTTCATGCAGCTCGTCGCCCGTGCCGCCGAGCTCTCGAGCGCGCCGCTGCGCAAGCCGCCGGCGCGCTCGCGCTGCGAGCTCACCGCGCGCGGATGAGCCCGCCGCGCTCGTCCGTCGAGCACGAGCCCGCGCGACATGTGCTCGCTGGGGCGCGCTAGCGCGGCGCACGTGCGCGCGCCGCTGCGAGATCGTCGCGTAGCTGCGCCGGCAGCTCGCGCCCGGCCTGCTCGAGCAGCGCGGCCGCCCGCTCGGCGTCGGCGCGCGCGGCCGCGGCGTCGCCCAGCGCCAGCTCGGCATTCGCACGCCCCGCGAGCGGGCCGGCGAGATCGACGTGTTGCTCCCCGACGGTGCGCGCCCACAGCCGCAGCGACTCGTCGTACTGCTTGCGTGCGTCGTCGTGGCGACCGAGCGCACTCGACACCTCGCCGAGGTTGAGCAGCCCGATCGCGACCTGCACGTGCTCGGGGCCGAACAGCTCGCGCTTGCGCGCGACGACCTGCTCCGCCAGTGCCAGCGCGGCCTCGAGCTCGTGCGACGCGAGCAGCAGCAACACGAGGTTGCCGCGCATGCGCACGGCGTGGGGATGCCCCTCGCCGTAGGCGGCGTCGAGGTTGACGAGCGCGGCCTCGGTGGCCGCGCGCGCCTCGTCGATCCGACCCAGCGCATACAGACTGCCGGCGCGCAGCTCGAGCGTCATCACGCGGCTGGTGTCGCGCTCGCCCAGCTCGCGGCTCTCGATGCCATCGGCCTCGTCGAATTGGGCCAGCGCCGCCTCGTGTCGGCCGGCGTCCGCGTGGGCGAGGCCGATGGCATGCAGGAGCACGACCTCCATCACGGCGTGATCACCCGGGCTGGCGCGCAACGACGCCAACGCGCGGTGGTAGTGATCCAGCGCGGCTTCGGCCTGGCCCGAGCGCAGCGCGGCGTCGCCCCGCGCGAGGTCGAGCTCGCGACTCGCCTGCGCCCGCTCGTCGTCGCCCAAGCGCGGCAGGCCCGACTCGGCCACGCGCAGCCACTGGTCGGCACACGCGGGATCGAACTCGATTGCGCACAGGTGCACGAGCTTGATCGCGGCGGTCGTCGCCGCACGATCGTCGCCCTCGGCGGTCGCGATGCGCTGGGCCTCGACGAGGTGGGTGCGAGCGTCGGCGACCTCGCCCATGTCGAGCTCGGCACCGCCGCGCACGAGCATCGCCCACGCCTCGCCGTTGCGATCGCCGCGCTCGATCGCATCACGTCCCATCTGCTCGCCGAGCTCCCGCGCGCGGTCGAGCGCACCGGTGACCATGAGCGCCCGCGCGCGCGCGTAGTCGCGACGGGTCTCGTCAGCCATGGCCGTCGTGACCGCGGCCTCGCGCTCGCAGTCGTGCTCGGCGAGCACGCCCTCGACCAGCCGCACCGAGCGCGCGGCCCGGGTCGCGTCGAGCTCGTCGAACACGGCCAGCGAGGCATCCAGTGCGACGGCGGCATGATCGAGGCACATCGCGGTGTTCGAGGCCTCGCGCGGCGCAGGCGCGTCGCACAGGCCCTGGGCCTGCGCGCGCCAGTCGGCAATCGCGGCCGCGATGCGCGGCTGCAGGCGCGAGAACACCTCGCGTCCGCCCTCGCCAAGGCCCGCGAACGACTGCGCGAGTCGCTCGCGCCGGCTCGCTGACCACACCGCATCGATGGCGTCGGCGCGATCACAGCTGCCACCGTACGCCGGCGGCAACGCGATGCCGGTCGCGACCAGGCCGCCCGCGAGCACCACGCCCGCGGCCCACGGCCATGCCCGTCGAGGTGCGCGCAGCCGTGCGATTGCATCGAGCATGGTCGCGAGATCCGGCCAGCGCCGTGCGGGGTCGGGCTCGAGCCCGCGGGCGATCACCTGCCACAATGCCTCGGGCACGCCGTGGCCGACCGTCGGCGGAGCAGCCGGCGGCCCGCGGCGCTTGGCCGCGAGCAACCGCTCGAGATCCCCCTCGAACGGCCGTGCGCCGAAGAGGCCCTCGTACAGCGACACGCACCACGCGTACTGATCGCAGCGCGCATCGACCTCGCGCACGGCATGCTGCTCGGGTGCCATGTACGGCAGCGTGCCGACCACGGCGTCGCTGGCGGTCAGCGTGATCGCGAGTGGATCGCGACCGCTGGCGGCATCGCGGTGCGCGAGCCCGCCGCTGGCGACGGTCGGCCGCGCGCCATCGACCCCCGGCGCCCACGCCAGACCGAAGTCGAGCACGAACACGCGCTCACCGTCGAACATCGCGTTGGCGGGCTTGAAGTCGCGATGCACGAGCCCACACGCATGCGCGGCCGCGAGACCGCGCGCCGCCTGCACGAACGCATCGAGCACCTCGGGCCACGGCCGCGAGCACTCGAGCCACTGCGCGAGCGAGGGGCCACGCACGCGCTGCATCGCCAGCCACAGCACGCCGTCGCCCACGCCCACGTCGTAGATCGGCACCACGTGCGGGTGGGCCAGGCGCGCCAGCGATTGCGCCTCGCGCAGCACGCGGGCACGCCAGCTGGCGTCGTGCGCATCGGCACGCACGACCTTGATCGCGATCTCGCGCCCGAGCTCGGGATCGTGGGCGGCCCACACCGAACCCATGCCGCCTTGCCCGATGCAGTCGCCCAGCACGTAGCGACCGAGGCGATCGCCTGCGCGCGGTGCGGGTGCCGGCAGCGGCCCCGCGGAATCATCGGCGGGTACGGTGCGATCGTCGTGCGATGCATCCGTCATCTTCGGTGCCCTCGACATCGTAGCAGCGGCCTCGCGCGCCCGGGCGCGAGTGGGCCACGACGACGCAACCGTCCGCCACATTGGGCAAGTTGCCCAGCGATACCGAAGGCGAACGTAACCGCGACCGCAGTCGTCTCCGTTTGCCTGCCGTGCCCACGCACGCACCTGCCACCGCCCGCGCAGCGGCGGCGGCGAGCACTGCTGCTAGCCTCCAGGCCGCACCCCGGATCCCCAAGACGATGAGTGACGATCGCGAAGTACCCACCGGCCGCCTGGCCCGCCTCGGCCGGCTGGTGAGCGTCGGCGCCCGTACCGGCGCCAGCCTGCTGCTGTCGAGCGACGGCAAGGGTGCCGCCGAGCACGCCGCCGCAGTGCTGGGATCGCTGCGTGGCCTCGCGGCCAAGGTCGGACAGATGGCGAGCTACGTCGATGGCTTCGTGCCCGACGACCACCGCGCGTCCTACGAGCGCGCGATGGGTACGTTGTTGGCCGCCGCGCCACACTCGTCACCGGCGGCGATCCGCGCGGTGGTGGAGCGCGAGCTCGGCGCGCCGATCGATCAGCTCTTCACGACCTGGGAGGACGAACCCATGGCGAGTGCGTCGATCGGCCAGGTCCATCGCGCGACGCTGAAGGGCGGCGAAGAGGTGGCCGTCAAGGTGCAGCATCCCGGCATCGACCGCGCAATCGAGTCGGACTTGCGCAACGCCGGCATCATCGAGGGCCTGGTCGGCACGCTCGGCCCCAAGACGCTCAACACCAAGGAGGTCTTCGCGATCATCGCGGAGCGCTTCCGCGAAGAGCTCGACTACACGCTCGAGGCCGAACGGCAGGAGCAGTTCGCCCGCATGCACGCCGGCGACCCCGACGTGCGCATCCCCAAGGTCTACCGTGAGCGCAGCACCCGACGCGTCTTGACCACCGCGCTCGCGCGGGGCTTCGGCATCGACGAGGCCGCCGCACGCAGCGAGGACGACCGCCGCCACTTCGCCGAGGTGCTGTGGCGGTTCGTGTTCCGCGGCAACCTCGTGGGGCAGATGTTCAATGCCGATCCTCACCCCGGCAACTACATCTTCCACGACGACGGCACGATCACCTTCCTCGACTTCGGCTGCGTACAGCCGCTGTTCGACCCCGAGCTGAGCCTCGCACGCTCGGCCCACCGCGCCGCGCTCGCGCGCGACGAGGCCAGCTTCCGCCGCTGCATCGCGGCGATGCTCGCGACCAAGGGCGGCGCCTTCGAGGCGGCCGTGCTCGAGTACGTGCGGCGCTGCTTCGCACCGCTGTTCGAGGCGCCGTTTCGCATCGATCGCGCGTACGCGGCAGAGGTCGTGCGCGGCATCCAAGACCTCAAGCGCTTCGTGCTCAAGCGCGACAAGAGCTTCACCTCGCTGCCGCCCGGCCTGGTGTTCATGAATCGGCTGCAGTTCGGGTTCTACTCGGTGCTGGCGCGGTTCGACGTCGCGGTCGACTACGCCGAGATCGAGCGCGGCGTGCTGGGGGCCGCGGACCTCCTCGACGGCCCTCGCGTGCCGCCGACGCACGCGACCCCGTGAGCTAGCGCGCGCTCGTCCTCCGTCGATTTTGCCGCACCGCAGGTGATCGCGCCGCGGTCCCCCGGCACTCTCGGGGCATGGTGATGCGCGGTTGGGTTGCATGGGTGGTGGTGGTGGCGAGCGGCGCGGGGCTGGCCGGCGGTTGCACGTTCCAGGACGACAGCTGCGCGGATGGCTTCCGCTGCGCGAGGATTCCCGATGGTTCGAGCTCGTCCAGCGACGGCGACTCGCAGGCCTCGGACTCGGGTGCTTCGTCCGGGGCCGACACGGCCTCCGGCTCGAGCTCGAGTGGCGACTCGGCGGCCGACAGCGGCACCGATACCGCGCCCGACTGCGAGGCGACCGATCCCAAGCCGGTGCTGAAGTTCGAGAATCGCACCGGCAACACCGTCGAGACCTTCGCCTTCGTGGCCTGCGACGGCACCATGCCCAGCGAGTTTCCACTACAGCCACCGGGCCTGCCGACGGATCAGGACGTCGAGGTGCCGCTGCCGGGCCCGGGTTGCTGGCTGATGAGCTACTCCGGCGACGGCTGCACCTCGGAGATGCCGTTCGAGGCCACGGTGTGCGCGGGCGAGACCGTCGTGTGGACCGCCGACGACGTGAACCACGTGTGCATCGGATAGTCCCGGGGCTCGCCCTCGCGGGCGGCCGCGCGCGAAGGCGGTGATTCCCTTCCGGACCGCAAGGCGCGATGCTCCGGCGGAACGTCCCTTGTCGACGCGCACCATCGGTCTGGTCGCCCTCACCTGCCTCGCCCTCGGCGGCGCGGTGGCGTGGTACGCGGCCCGCACCGACGGCGCGCACGCGCCGGTGTCGGTCGTCGTGCCCGACGACGACGACGCCGACGACACCGACGCGGACGACGACGGGGAGAAGGCCGCCATGCAAGCCAAGGCGAAGATCTGCAAGAAGCTCGCGTGCACCGACTCGCAGCGCGGCGAGCTCGGTACCCTCATCCGAGTCTTTCGCGATGACACGCGCGAGCGCCGGGTGGAGCTGAAGAACCTGCGCGCCAGCGCAGCGCAGGCGTGGGCCTCGGCGACCCCCGACGCCGCCCGCATCGCAGAGATCGAAACCCGCGTGCTCGAGCTCGAGGGCGAGATCGAGGGCGCTGCCCGCGGCGCGCTGCTCGGCTTCCATCGCGTGCTCGACGACGAACAGCGGCGCAAGCTCTCGCGCTGGCTGCGACGCAAGAGCGCGCGCGACCTGCTGCAGGACAAGCGCGTGCGCAGCTCCGAGAGCGAGTGACGATGGCAGCGATCTGTGGCTACGTCGGTCGCGGCGACGAGGCGCTGCTGCTGCGCCAGCTGGGACTGCTGCGCCATCGCGGCGCGCACGCGCACGCGACCCGCATCGGTCCCGCCGGTGGTCTCGCCGTCGCTTCGCCGCCGGGGCGCGTCGCCGCGGTGGGCAGCAGCCGCGACGCCAAGGTGCACTGCGTGCTCGACGGCGCGTTGTTCGAGCACGCCGCGCTCGCCAGCCAGCTGGGCCTACCGGCCACCGCCAGCGCGGCCGAGCTGGTCGCGGAGCTGCTGGCGACCAAGGGCCCCGCGGCGCTCGGACAGCTCGACGGTGCCTACGCCGTCGCCGCGCTGTTCGAGGACCACGTGCTGCTCGCCCGCGATCCGCTGGGTGAGAAGCCCATCTACTACGCGACCCTACCCGATGGCCGCTTCGCGTTCGCCTCCGAGATCAAGGCGTTCCTCGCCGATCCGGCGTTCGTGGTGAAGCCCCACGAGCCTTCGCTGGTGTCGCTGTTGGTGTTCTCGTTCATCCCGGGCGAACGCAGCATGTTCGACGACGTGTTCGAGCTGCAGCCGGGCTGCCACATCGAGCTCGGCGCTCGCGGGGCCTCGCCGCTGGTCTCGCACTGGCAGCTGCACGAGCAGGTCGAAGACCACGAGCTGCCCTACTTCACCGCCGAGATCGAGCGGCTGTGCATCGATGCGGTCGATCGCCGCATTCCCGCCGACGGCCGCGTGACCGCGACGCTCTCCGGTGGGGTCGACTCGTCGGCAGTGGTCGCCCTGCTGGCGCGCCGGGGCTGCAAGCCGGTGTGTTTCTCGGCTGCCTTCGGCGACGGACAGCCCAACGAGCTCGGCTACGCGCGACTGGTCGCGGAGCACTGCAAGGTCGAGCACCGCGTCATCGACGTCGAGCCGGAGGGCTTCCTCGACCTGCTGCCGCGGGTGATGTGGAACCTCGACGATCCGCTGTGCGATTGCATCACCGTGCCCAACTACTTGCTGGCACAGGCGGCCGCCCAGGAGGCGCCGGTGGTGTTCAACGGCGAGGGCGGCGATCCGCTCTTCGGCGGGCCGAAGAACAAGTTCCTCATCCTCGGCGAGTGGTACCGCGCCTACGGCGGCTATGACCGCGCGCGGGCCTACCTGGCCTCGTACCACAAGTTCTTCGAGCACGCCCACGAGCTGTGCACGCCCGAGCTCATGGCGCGCAGTGGCGGCACCGAGGCGCTGTGCGACTACGTGCGGCCACTGCTCGAGGACGAGCGCATGGGCAACTTCCTCAACCGCCTGATGCACCTCAACATCAAGCTCAAGGGCGGCCAGAACATCCTCGTGAAGGTCGACAAGATGCTGTCGGCCAACGGCGTCGAGCCGGCCTCGCCGCTGTTCGATCGCAGGTTGGCGGAGTTCTCGTTCAAGATCCCACCGGTGCTCAAGCGCCGCGGCGATGTCGAGAAGTTCGCCTTCAAGAAGGCCATCGAGCACCTGCTGCCGCACCCCGTCGTCTATCGCAAGAAGTCCGGCATGGGTGTGCCGCTCAACCACTGGTTCCGTCGCGAGCCGCTGCGCAGCTACACCCGCGACGTGCTGCTGTCGTCGCACGCGCGTGGGCGCGGCTACTTCGACATGCGCTTCGTCGAGCGCCTGGTCGCCGGCAAGGCCCCGCACACCATGGTCGGCCGCGATCGCACCGGCGAGCTGCTGTGGATGCTGCTGGCGATCGAGCTGTGGCACCGCGTCTTCGTCGACGGTGAGGGACGACCATGAGCGCAGGCTTGCCCAGGGGCGTGGTCGAGTCGGCGGCATCGGCGATGGCGACCACCGCCGGCTTCGTGTTCACGCGCAGCCAGCTGTTCTTCGAGCTGGTGCGCCGCGGCGCACTCGCCGATCCAGGCGCCGATCTGGACGGCGCGATGCAGGCGTTCGAGTCGCGTCTGGCCGCCTTCGAGCACGACCACGGCGAGCTCGAAGGGCTCATCCGACCCGAGCGCCTGGTCGATCTCCCGCCGCCGCCCGAGCTGCCACCCGACGTGCTCGACTACACGGTGCGCCGCGTGTTGGTGTTCGACCGCCTCGACACGTGCCTGTTCTTCGTCTGCAACGGCTTCCACCGGCGCATCGAGGTCGGGCTGGTGGTCTGGCCCGACGGCGCCGCAGAACCCGGGGCCGCGGGCTTCCCCTCCCATGTGTGCGACCGCTTGCGCGCCCAGCTCGACGAGGGCCTGCCAACCGACTTCTTCCTCATCGGGGACTGCGGCACGGCGGCGCGATCCTGGCGGCAACGCATGCACGCGACCCTCAAGCGGCCCCACGTGCGCGTGCGCGACGCGAGCCTGACATTCCCCTGGGCCTTCCGCCTGCGCCTGCCGGTGCGCGCCACCGGGCGCGCGCCCGACCCCCACGTCGTCATCCCCGAGGACCACGAATGGCGCGGCCTCTTGATGGTCGGCAGCTACGCGTCGCTGCAAGAGATGCCGCCGATGCGACTCATGCGATGGGTCTACCGCCGCGTGGCGCGGGGCGCCGAGGACGTCGGCTTCGGCTGACGATCGGCATGAAACCGCGCCGTCGCGAGCGGCAGCACACGCGCGCGGGCTTGCCACCGACGCCGTCGCTTTGATAACCAACGACGAACGATCATGCAGCTGCTGCTGGAACCACGCGACGGGGACGTCATCGATGCGACCTCGACCATGTACCCCAGCAGGCTCGTGGTCGTGCGCGGACGGCGGGAGCTGGGGCCTTCGACCTCGACCTTCTTCGGCTACGTGGTCGGCGGCAGCGGGCGCATGAAGGCCGGCAGCTTCGAGCTCTCGCTCGCGCCCGGCACGTTCTTCTGCGCGCCAGGACCGGTGCAGGTCGAGATCGACGGCATGGCGGTCGCGATCGAGCGGCTCGGCTATCGCGGCCTGCCGACCGCCGGCGTCATCGAGGACACCGGCCGCCTGACGTACATCGACGGCTGCTCCGACACCATCCTGGTGTCACCGCCCCGCCAGGGCGATCCGGTGTTCAACTTCCTGCACTTTCCGCCGGGCATCCAACAGACCGTGCACTCGCATCCGTCGATCCGCCTGGGGGTCGTTGCCCGCGGCGAGGGCCATGCGTTCGGTCCCGCGCGAGCCGACGGTCGCCACGGCGCGCAGTGGCAGCAGCCGCTGCGGCCCGGGGCGGTGTTCCTGCTGCATCCCCACGAGCTGCACGCGTTTCGCACCACCGGTGACAGCGGCGAGCACGACGGCAACGAGCACGGCATGGACGTCATCGCCTACCACCCCGACTCCGACTGGGGCCCGACCGATGGTGTCCACCCGATGTTGAACCGCACCTATCGCGGCACGTGACTCGGGCGCCCGCTGCGGGCAACCGTGATAGGCTGAACGGCTGGAGGCCTCATGCGCCGACTGGCTCTGTTGTTCCGCGGCACCTCGCTGTCCCCCGCCCTGCTCGCGTTGATCTCCGCCTGTGCGGGCTCCGATGCCGGCGACAACCCGGCGAGCTTCGGGCCCGGCACCGCGAAGCGACTCGTCGAGCGACGACTCGTCCGTCGACGGCGATTCGAGCTCCGATGGCTCGGCATCGATGACCGGCGATCCGACCACGTCGACCACGATGACGACCACCACCGCCGACGACACCAGCAGCGGCGAGTGCATGGATGGCGAGACCCGCGATTGCTACTCCGGCCCCGCGGGCACGCAGAACGTCGGCATCTGTGCCGCCGGCACCGAGTCGTGCGTCGGCGGCATGTGGTCGGGGCAATGCATGGGTGAAGAGACGCCCGGCATCGAGATGTGCAACGGCGTCGACGAGAACTGCAACGGCATGACCGACGAGGGTCTGAACGCCGGCGCCTGCAACACCGGCTTGGCCGGCCCCTGTGCCACCGGCGTCAGCATGTGCACCGAGGGCGCGATGATGTGCGTGCCCGATGTCGAGCCCGTGGCAGAGGTCTGCGGCGACGGCATCGACCAGAACTGCAACGGCACGCCCGACGACGGCTGCATGATGTCGTGCCCGTTCGTGTACGGACACGACGGCCGACGCTGGCACTACGAGGGCGCGGTCGGTGGCGCGAGCCTGATCGGTCGCCCCGAGCAGGTCGAGCGTGGCCGCGGCAAGCGCGTCGAGTTCGCGCCGCTCGCGGTGCCGCTCGCGAGCGCGGCGGTGCAGCGCGACCACGACGGCCGCGGTCGCGCGCGCGCGCTGCTGCTGGTCGGCGAGGACGAGATCGCCTACGTCGATCGGCTCGCGCTGGCAGTGGTCGAGCACGCTCGAGGCACCGAGGTCGTCGCGAGCTCGGCGCTGCAGTGGTCGGCCTCGCAGCGGGCCGAGCGAGCGCCGTTCATCGCGCTACCCACCGCCGGCATGCGCACCCCCGATCACGCGAGCTGGCGCGGTCGTGTGGACGTCACCGAGGCGATTGCACGCCGCGACGATCATGCGGTCGCCTTCGACTGCGCACACGAGAACTTCTACGAACTCGACTTCGGCGAGGTCGAGCACACCGACGCCGCCATCCACCTCGTGGTCGACGGCTGGAAGCTCAAGCACGAGCGCGCGCTCGGGCCCGATGTGCGCCGCCGCCGGCCGTTCGTGCAGGTGCAGCGGGCCGACGGTGCGTGGCACACGGTGATGCAGGTGCCTTCGCCGCGTGGCGATCGCAAGACCGTCGCGATCGATCTGTCCGCGGTGCGCTTCGACGGACCGCGGTACCGCGTGCGCCTGTGGACGGGTACCCACGAGGGTGGGCTGGCGATGTGGTACGTCGATCGCGTGCGCCTGTGCGTCGGAGCCCCGAGCCCGGTGCAGGTGGCCTCGCTGTCGCCCGCGAGCGCGCGCCTTCACTTCGCGGGCGCGCCCTCGGGCCTCGACGACGGCGACCGCGCGCAGCCGCGGTGGAACGTGCCCGACGGTCGCGGCGAGCTCACCGACGCGCAGTGCACCTACGGCGACTTCACGGCCTACGGCGAGGTTGCGCCGCTGCTGGACCGCGCCGACGACTGCGTGGTCGTGATGCGCAGGGGCGACGCCATCGAGCTGGAGTTCGAGGGCATCGCAGCGCCGGACGAGGGCCGGGTGCAGACGTTGTGGCTCGACAGCGAGCTGCTCTACAAGCCACGGGTCGTGCCGGGCACCACCGGCGACTCGTCGCTGACGCGCAACGTCGGGCCACTGCCGCACCGCGGCATGGGGCACTACCGCGGCGACGCACCGCCGCGCCGCGATCTCGCCTATCTCGCCTATCAACGGCGCTGGAACACGCGGCGGTACGAGCCCGGCTCGACCCACTGGGGCGAGTCGCGCCACAGCCAAGGCGCACGGCGACGTGCGGTGGTCACCGCCCTGGCGGTGCCGCTCGCGGCCTGACACCGCACGCCCGCGCGCCACGGCCTAGCGATAGTCGGTGAGGTGCTTGCGAGCTCCCGCGCGGCCGTGCTCCCGCTCGTCGGCCTGCTGACACTCGATGCACAGGCGCGCCCACGGCATCAGCTCGAGTCGACGACGCCCGATGGGCTCCTCGCAGGTCTCGCAGGCGCCGAACGACTCCGGGTCATCGTGCATGCGCTCGAGCGCGGCCTCGATCTCCCGCAGCTGCTCGGCGCGCGTGCGGTTGCGGTTCGACGCGATGACCTGGGCCATCTCCGCCAGGGGTTGCGCGTCCTCGTCGATCTTGCGCGCCGGATCGATCTCTTGCCCGAGCTCGAGGTCGCCGCCGGCTCGTAGCGAGTCGCGCATGCCGCGGAGCCGCGCTTCGATGGTCTGACGCAGCGCGTCGTCCATGATCGGGCGCGTAGCATACCGTGTAGGTGCACCCCACGCACGGGCCCGGCGGCGTCGGTGGGCCCGTCGACTTCGCGGGTCCAGGCGTTCGCTGCGAAAATCTGCCGCGGTCAGGGCGCCACGCAGCGCGCCGAACCGGTGGCCACGACGGGCCGACGCGGTTCGTCGATGAGGGTGGTGCGGCGAGCCGCTGGCCGGCGCGGCGGGATCCATGACGACGACCCCTCATCACGCCGGCACCTGCGCCGGCTCGCCTCACGCCGGCGCATTGCGGCGAACGCGGGCGGCGGCTTCGCCGATCTCTCCTGGTTCCGGAAAGCGATGCTGCTCGTGCTTGCTGAACACGCGTTCGTTCGCGACGAACACATCGAAGATGCCGCGCGCGCCCTCGACGAGCTCGATCCGCAGATCGTCACCCAACGCTGCCTTCAACTCGGCGACCACACGGGTCGCCTGCGGCAGGTAGTTTCACTTCACGCAGTAGATGATGCGGACGTCCATGACGGCAATGTTAGCCCAGCCGCCGCCGCGACGATGAATCCCACCGATCGGGCCGCGCAGCCGACAATCTGAAGCAGACCTTTCGCGCCGTGACGGTTGCATCGCACGTCGATGTTACGCCCGTGCTGCGATCATCGTCGTGCGTTGGCTCGGGCGCGCGGCACGACTGCGCGACGATGCGTGCCAAAGTGCCACGCCGCCGCCTTCAGTCCCAGCGCGCTTCCGCACTCGCGCATGCACGTGCGCTCGGGGCGAACGGGGTCACGTTGACCGGCCAGTTGCATCGCATAAGCTGTGAACACTTCGAGGTGCCATGGACATCGTGAGCGTCGGACCTGTGAGTGGAGGACCTGATGCGCTGCGACGCGAGTTCGCAGCCGTGGGCTCGCGCGTGGACGGGCCCAAGCTCGCCATCGTGTACCTTCCCTTCGATGTGGATCACGCGGCGTACCTCGCGGCCGCGAGCGAGGGCATCGGCGGGCCCGTCGTGGGCGCGACGACGGCCGGCGCCGCGTTCACCGAGCGTGGGTTCAGCACCACCGATCCGGTCGGCGCAGTGCTGTCCGGCCGCGGCTTCTCGTACTCGATCAGCGTCGCCTCCGATCTCTCGCGTGATCCCGCGACCGCCGTCCGCACCGCCGCGCGACGGCTGGTCGACGCCGCCCATCGCACCAGCGCGCGCAGCCAGGTGCTGCTGACGTTGGCCGACGGGTTCGCCTGCGATGGCGAGGTGCTCTACGGCGCGTTGCAGCAGAGCGTCCCGCCGCACTGGCGAATGCTCGGCACCAACGCTGGCGGCGGGCAGCACCTGCGACAGGCCTACGTCTTCGCCGGCCGCGAGATCCTCCGCGACGCCGCGATCCTCATCGGCCTGTTCTCCGACGCGGCGCCTTCGCTGGTCGCCCACCACGGCTGGCGCGGCGTCGACGGCAGCGCCGAGATGACGGTCACCGAGGTCGAGGGCAACATCCTGCGTCGGCTCGACGATCGCCCGGCGCTGGAGGCCTACCGCGCCGAGCTCATCCGGCTCGGCTGCATGCGCGACGGCGACGACTTCATGAGTGTCACGGCGACCCACGAGCTCGGCATGCGCACGATGTTCGGCGACCAGCTCAAAATCCGGGCGGCGATGGCCGTGGGTGAAGACGGCGCGATCAAGCTCGCGAGTGCGATCCCCGTCGGCGCGAAGGTGTGCATCGCAACCGCCAGCGCCGACGAGCTCATCGAGGCCGCGCGCACGTTGTCGAGTCGCGCGCTCGAGCCCTTCGAGCGCCAGGCGCTACACGGCGCGCTGGTGTTCGACTGCGGCGCGCGGCTGCAACGCCTCGGTGCGCGCTACGGCGAGGAGGTCACCGCGTTCTCGGGTGGTCGCCACTTCCCGCTCGTCGGCGTCGCCGGCTACGGCGAGATCGCCAAGTTCGCGGGCAGCATCGACGGCTTCCACAACGCGACCGCCGTGATGGCGGTGTGGTGAGCGGGGCCGCGGGCGCCGACACGACCGACCACCGCTGCCGATCTGCTCGGGCTCCAGCGCGTCATGCCGGCGGGCGGGCGGCGAACAGCCGCGAGAGGCTGAGGTCGAGCTCGGAGTCGAGCAGCTCGACGATGCTGTCGATGCGATGCCGTTCGGCTCCGATCGCGACGCCGAGATCTCGACGCATCGACGCCAACAACGCCTCGCGCACGCGGGCGACGCGTCGGGCGACCGTGGCGCGATGGGTGCCGTAGAGTCGGCCGAGCTCGTCCAGCGTGAGACCATCGAGGAACTTGAAGCGCAGCAGCGCGCGGTCGTCATCGTCGAGCGCGGCGACGGCATCGTCGAAGGCCTGCTTGAACTGCGCGTGGTAGCGCTGCCGCAGCCACGACAGCTCGGGCTCCGAGGTCGCCCCCGACCGCGACGGTAGCGACGCCACGGCGCGGTCCAACGGCGCGCGACCGCGACGACTGGAGATCGCGACACGCACAGCCGTCGTCCGCACCCAGTTTGCGAGCGCGCCGCGGCCCGAGTACGCCGCGATCCTCGGGCTCGGCCCGACGAACAGCCGCGCGCGCACCAGCTGGGCGCTGTCGTCGACCGCCGCGGGCGCGACACCGGCGCGGGTGAGTGCGAGCGCGATGTCCTTGCCGTGCTCGAGCTCGAACGCCCGCAACGCCGCCGCATCACCACGCGCACACGCAAGCGCGAGCGTCAGCTCGGCGGCGTGCATGCCCGCGAGCTCGGCGGGCTCTCGCGCGTGCGTCGCGAGCGCCTGCAACAACGCCGGCGCGTCGAACAGCTCCGGCCAGCGCGCGCGTGCTGCCTCGCACAATGCACGCAGCCGCTCGCCGAGCGCAGGGTCCCCGGTCCAGCGTTCGCGCTGTTCGACCGCGATCCCACCCACGAAGCTCTCGATCAGCGGATCCAAGGCTTGCCCGGCTCTCTGGCCGCAGTGTCGCACTCCCGCCGCGCAACGTGTAGACGCTGCCGCCGCCACGGGCCAAGCTCCCTGGCGGAGCGAGGGGTTGTCGCAAGCGACGTGCATCGACGACGAAGGCGCGCTGGCACTGCTGGAGCAGCGCGTCGACGACACCACGCGCCGTGCGTGCCTGGCCCACGCCGCAACGTGCCCCGAGTGCCGCGAGCTGCTGGCCGAGCTCGCACGAGTGATCGCGACCGCGGGCCCCGACTTGCCGGCGGCGGAGGACCGCATCGGCCCCTACGCCCTGCGCCACCGGCTCGGGCGCGGTGGCATGGGCGAGGTCTGGCTCGCGCGCGACGATCGGCTCGCCCGCGACGTCGCGATCAAGCTGCTGCGACACGTCGATGGCGGCAACGAGCGCGTCATTCGCGAGGCGCGGATCCTCGCGCGCATGGTCCACCCCAACATCGTGGCCATCCACAACGTCGGCAGCTCGCCGCTCGGGGTGTGGATCGCGATGGAGCTGGTCGATGGCGAGACGCTCGCGACGTGGGTGCGCGGCCGTGGGGCGCACGAGATCCTCGCCGCGTATCGACAGGCTGGGCTCGGGCTCGCGCACGCCCACCGCAGCGGCGTGGTGCACCGCGACTTCAAGCCGCACAATGTGATGATCGGCCGCGACGGTCGCGTGCGCGTGCTCGACTTCGGGTTGGCCGCCATGGTCGGCGCGCCGGCCTCGGCCGCGAGTGCCTCGGGCCCCGGCGAGACCACGCTGAGCGCCCGCGGCGGGACGCTGGGATACATGTCGCCAGAGCAGCTGCTCGAGCAGCCGAGCACACCCAAGAGCGATCAGTTCGCGTTCTGCGTGGCGTTGTGGGAGGCGCTCACGGGCTCACGACCCTTCGTCGGCGACTCGCCGGCCGCGATCGCGATGGCCACCCTCGAGGGCCGGCCGCAGCGGCGGGGTCGGCTGGATCTGGCCATCGAACGCGCGCTTCGACGCGGCCTCGCGCGCGAGCCGAGCGAGCGCCACGCCGACATCGACGCGTTGCTGGTCGCGCTCGCGCCCCCGCGTCGTCGATGGCGGCGCGGCGCGATCGCGACCATGGGCGTCGCGTGTTGTGCATGGTGGGCGTGGCCCAGCGCGCCCGCGTGTGAGCGCACCGCGATGGCCTTCGACGCGCGCACGCGGGCCCTCGCAGCCCGCGCCCCCGATCACCCGCTGCTGGCCCACGCCCGCGCGTGGGCCGACACCGCGCGGGCGAGCTGCGCGGCACCACCGGCGCTCGCGCAGTGCGTCGAGGAGCGTCGCGCCGAGATCGAGGTTGCGCTGGCACGGGCCGAGGACGGCGAGCCCGCACCGGTCGTCCTGGCCGCGGTGCTGCCGATGCAGCGCTGCGACGAGCCCTCGAGCGTCGCACCGTCGGCGAGCCTCGATCCCGCCCTGACGGAGGAGATCGCAGCGTGCAGCCGACGCGTGGCGACGTTGCGGGCGACCATCGCGAGCGACCCCCATGGCGACCACGAGATCGCCGCGCTGGCGCTGGTCGAGCGCGCCGATGCGCTGGCGTGGCCACCGCTACAGGCGCGCGCACGCGCCTTGCTCGGACAGCACGCGTCGAAGCGCGAGGACTGGCATCGAGCCGCGGAGGCCTTCGAAGCCGCGTACCACCTCGCGCGCGAGGCCGACGACACCGACACCGAGTTCGACGCGGCCTTCGGCATGATGCCGGTCTACCAGCACCTCGCCGAGCCCGAGCTCGGGCTGGTGTGGGCGCGTCACGCCGAGGCTGCGCTCGCACGGTTGTCCGACCCGCTTCGACGCACCCGCTGGCTCAAGCTGCGCGGCGAGCTGCGTCAGACCGTAGGGCGGCTGGACGAGGCCGAGCTCGACCTGCGTGAAGCGGTCGCGACCATGCCCGCCGACGCCCCCGACGAGGACCGCGGCACCGCGACGGCGCTGCTGGCCAACCTGCTCGCCGCACAGTGGCGCTGCGAAGAGGCGGTGCCGCTCTACGACGCGGCGCTCGCCCAGGAGCTGCCCGCCTATGCGCGCACGCTGGTGATGAACGGGCTGGCGGTGTGTGCCGTCCAGCGTAAGGACTTCGAGACCGCCGAGCAGATGTTCGCCGGCATCATCGACGAGGCCGAACGCGGGGGGCTCGGTGCCCACGTGCAGCTGACCGCGAAGTCGAACCTCGCGATCGCCTACGGCGAGCAGAAGCAATACGGCCGCGCGCTGGCGCTGCTGCACGACATCTGGCAGATGCCGCTGCTCACCTCCCTCGATCGCAACGAGGTCGAGGTCAATCTCGCGCTGTACTACCTGCGCAGTGGCGACCATGGGCGTGCGGCATCCTGGGCCCTGCGGGTGCTCGAAGACCCCGCCGCATCGCCGCGCATGTCGGGGAAGGCGGCCTGGACGGCGAAGGAAGCCCTCGTCGCGATGCATCAACGCGGGCGTGCGTACGCGGTGTGGCAGCGCAGGGTCGCGCTCGACCTGGCGCAGGGCGACCTCGAGGATCTGCCCGACGACCTACTCGCGTGGCTCGAGCTCGCCGACGCTGCGAGTGCGTCGTAGAAAAGGCGAAGCCCCCGAGACCTTCGATCTCGGGGGCTTCTCTTTCCCTTGCGGGGCGGACGGGACTCGAACCCGCGACCTCCGACGTGACAGGCCGGCGTTATAACCGACTTAACTACCACCCCATGCGTGGGGTCGGGAGAATCCGCGAATCAGGCCGACGCTGTCAAGGGGGATTTTGAGCGCGTGCTCGCGGGCGGTGACTTCGGCCCGATCACGCCCGCTGCGCGATGGCGACCAGGTTGGCGCCCCAGCGCGCGTCGGGCCCGGCGACCCGGTCGAGCATCGGGTCCAGCGCGTCCAAGCCCCGCAGCACGCTGGCGCGCAGGCCCCCTGGCGCCCGCTGCTCGCGATCGCAGCGGGCCGCAGTGGCACCGACCGAGGCGGTGCGGCGGCGAGGGGCGAGCGCCCTCACCGCGTCCACCGCGGTCAGCAGCGACGCCATGACCGTCGTGGCCCCCTGGGGCTGACTCCACAGCGTCCGCACGCGCAGGCCGCCCTGCTCGAGCACCGCGCGCAGGCTGTCGCGATCGAAGAAGCACACGTGATCGCCGAGCTCGAGTGGGCGGTAGCGCTTGCCCCACAGGCCCCGCGCGGCGTCGTCCCAGTTGGGCACCTCGATCACCGCCAGGCCGTCGGCCGTCAAGTGCCGCGCGATGAAGCGCGCGACCGTGACGGGTCGCTTCATGTGCTCGAGCACGTGGGTGATGGTCACGAGATCGAAGCCGTCGGCGCGGGCGTGCACGCGTGCGTCGTCGTCCTCGAGATCGAGATCGTGGATGACGTGCTTGGCGGCCGCGAACTCGCGCGCGCCCGGGGCCCGCTCGACCCCCTCGGTGCGCCACCCGAGCGCCTGCAGCTCGTCGAGCAGCAGCCCGGTGTTGCAGCCCAGATCGAGTGCACGCGCGCCGGCGGGCGGCTCCGCGATCACGCCCTCGGTGAGCCGGTCGTACAGCGCAATCGAGCGCTGCTTCCGGCGACGATCGACGCCGTCGTGGGTCGCCGCGCGCAGGCCGTAGCCGGCGTCGAGCAACATCGGCGGATGGTGTCCGAGCGAGTGCACCAGCCCGCAGCGATCACATCGCGCGAGGTCGAAGCACCCGCTGCCGTCGCCCAGCACCGGCGTCCGCGCGGCGCTGCCACAGGCCGGACACTCGTGGACCAACACCGCCTGCGCCGTCATGTGCCCTCGTGCTCCTCGCGCTCGAGCTTGCGACGCCAGCGCTCCTCGTAGATGAAGAGGTCGATCATCAGCGGGTACCACAGCGACTGCATGCCGGCGTACATGAGGCCGGGCAGACCGTCGAGCCAGGCATGCTGCGCCACCACCGTGCGACCGAAGTGCACGAACGGCCGCAGGAACAGCGGCAACTTGTTGTAGGCCCAGCGCACGCCGACCGTGCGGCCGGCCTTGGTGCGCAACGAGAAGCCGTCGAGCCCGCGACGGTGATCGTCACCGTCGACGAAGTGTCGCGCCTCGCGCTGGGCGTAGCGCACGTGCTTGCGGAACCACTCCGCCAGCGGCTTGTGATCGTCGTGGCGTAGCTTGGCACCCAGACGGGTGACCCGCATGTGGCGGTCGTCGACGCGCTCGTTGGTGCCGCGGGAGAATCGCGCGACGTCGGGCCGCATCAGCCGCAGGATCGAGGCCCCACCGAAGCCACCGTGCTCGAGCTCGCGGCCCAGCACCACGAACGTGAGCCCGACGTAGCCGCCGTCGAGATCGTCGCGGGCACAGGCCTGCTCGATCGCCCGCCACAGCGCGGGCGTGATCTCTTCGTCGGCGTCGAGGAAGAACACCCAGCGGTAGCGCGACTGCGCCTGCTCGAGCGCCCAGTTGCGCTGGCTGGCGTAGTCGACGAATGCGTGCTCGTGCAGCTCGGCACCGGCCGCCCGCGCGAGCGCGACGGTGCGATCGCGCGAGCCCGAGTCGACCACCATCACCGGCGCACGCCCCTGCACCGAGGCGATGGCCTTCTGGATGTTGGCCTCTTCGTCGAGCGTGAGGATGATGATCACCAGGGGCTCGCGGGCACCCGCGTCGGACGCAGGCCCGCGCTCACCGACGTGGGCCGAGCCGTCGTTGGCCGAGGCCTCGGACGGGCGCGCGGCCGTCGAGCCGTGGTGCGGAGGGAGCAGTGTCGAGATCGTCATGGGATCGCGAGCCGGCGCAACTTCGATCGAACTACGTGCGCAGCATAGCACGACGTGAGGGTGCCGCGTCGGGCCGTGCGCGCGCGTGGTCCCGCCGGCGCCGTCGACACTCGCACCGCCACCGGAGTGCCGAGGTGCTATGTTGCGTTCTGACGATGGCGTTGGACCTCGCGGACGTGTACCGCCGATCGCCGGTATGGGCGCAACATGTGATGTGCTCGGTCGAGGGCTTCCGCCTGCGTCGGCTGCGGTTTTCGGCCGATTTCGAAGAACGCCTCGCGCAGGCAAGGATTCGCAGCGGCTGGACCATGGCGCAGCTACAGGCCCACCGTCTGGTGCGCCTGCGGGCGATGCTCGTCCATGCGCAGCGTCACGTTCCGTACTGGCGCGACGTGTTCGCGAGCTGTGGACTGCAGCCGGCCCGCATGCAACACGCCGACGAGCTGACGGTGTTGCCGCTGCTCACCAAGGACATCGTCGTACGCGAGAGTCCGCGACTACGCGCAGGCGAGCTGCCCCACGCGGTCTTGCGCACGCCGGTCGAGCTACACACCAGCGGCACCACCGGCTCCGGACTCGAGCTGGTGGCCTCGGTCGAGGCGCTGCGCGAGCAGTGGGCGACCTGCTGGCGCTACCGCGAGTGGCACGGTCTGCGTCGCGGCACCTGGTGCGCCACGCTCGGCGGACGCGTCATCGTGCCCGCCGACGAGCGGCGTCCGCCGTACTGGCGCTTCAACGTGCCCGGTCGACAGCTGCTCATGTCGGGCCACCACTTCGGGCCCGCGACCGCGCCGGCGTACCTCGAGGTGCTGCGTCGCCATGAGATCCCGTGGATCCACGGCTATCCGTCGATGGTCGCGGCACTCGCCGACGCGGCGCTCACCACCGGCGCGCAGCTGCCCGCACTGCGCTGGGTGACGCTGGCCTCGGAGTCGGTGAGCGCTGGCCAGCGCCGACGCATCGTCGACGGACTCGGCGTGCAACCACGCGAGCACTACGCCCAGACCGAGTCGGTCGCGAACTTCAGCGAGTGCCCGCTCGGTCGCCTGCACGTCGACGAGGACCACGCGATGGTGGAGTTCATCCCGCACGGCCACGACGGCGGGCAGGCGTTGCACCGCGTGATCGGCACGTCGCTCGACAGCTGGCACCAACCCTTCGTGCGCTACGATCTCGGCGACCTCGTGGTGCTCGACCATGCGCCCTGCCCCTGCGGCCGTCCGGGCCGCATCGTGCTCGACGTCGATGGCCGCCGCGAAGACCTGGTCGAGCTCGCCGACGGGCGCCAGGTCGGGCGCGCCGGCGAGATCTTCAAGAAGCTCGAGTTCATCCGCGAGGCGCAGATCCGCCAGCGCACCGCCGGCGAGATCACCGTCGCGTTGGTCCCCCGCGGTGCTTGGACCGCCGCACACGAGGCCGAGCTGCGGGCCTCGGTCGACGCACGGCTGGGCAGCGACACCCGCATGCACGTCGAGCTGTGCGAGCAGCTGCCGCGCACGGCCTCGGGTAAGCTCCGCCATGTCGTTCGCGAGGGGAACGACTAGGCCACCGTCATGTGCGGCATCACCGGGATGATTCGGACCGGCGGCAGCGTCGACGCAGCGCTGCTCGATCGCATGACCGACAGTCTCGCCCACCGTGGCCCCGACGGTCGCGGCGTGCACATCGGCGACGGCTTCGGCTTCGGACATCGGCGGCTCGCGATCATCGATCTCTCGACGGGCGCGCAGCCGATGCACAGCGCCGACGGGATGCTGTGCATCACCTTCAACGGCGAGATCTACAACTACATCGAGCTCCGTGCGCAGCTGATCCGTGCCGGCCACCGCTTCGAGACCCACAGCGACACCGAGGTGCTGCTCGCGGCCTACCGCGAGTGGGGCGACGAGATGTTCGGGCACCTCGATGGCATGTTTGCGTTCGGGCTGTGGGACGCGGGACGACGGCGGCTGCTGTGTGCCCGCGATCATCTCGGCGTCAAGCCGCTGTACTACGCCGAGCAGCGCTCGCCGCTCGAGGGCGACACACCGCTGTCGTTCGCATCGGAGCCCAAGGCACTGCTGCAGTGCCCGTGGGTGTCGCGCGAGCTCGACCCGGTCGCGCTCGACGCCTACATGGATCTCTTCTACGTGCCGCCGCCGTTGTCGATGTTCCGCGGCGTGCGACAGCTACCGCCCGGCTCGGCGCTGTCGTGGTGCGATGGCAAGCTCGCGATCTGGCGCTACTGGGACGCGCCACCGACCATCGACGAGCGCCACGACCTCGAGACCTGGGCCGAGATCGTGGAGCCGGTGCTCCGCGACGCGATCGTCATCCAGACCCGCAGCGACGTGCCTCTGGGCGCGTTCCTCTCGGGTGGGCTCGACTCCTCGACCATCACCGCGGTGCTGGCCGAACACGGCAGCGCGCCGGTCTCGACCTTCTGTGTCGGCTACGGCGACGAGGGCAAGAGCTACGACGAGCGGGAAATGGCGCGGGTGGTCGCTCGGCACTTCGGCACCGATCACCACGAGGTCGTGCTCGACATCGACGTGCTGCAGGGTCTCGAGGCGATGGTGCGCGGCTTCGACGAGCCGTTCGGCAGCCCGACTGCGCTGCTGTCGTCGGCGCTATCGAAGTTCACCCGTGGCAGTGTGACCGTCGCGCTCGCCGGCGACGGTGGCGACGAGCTGTTCGGCGGCTACCCCCGCTACCGCGGCATGATGCTGTCGGAGCGCGTGTCGGGCCTGCCCGAGGGCGTCTACAACGCCGGCGAGCGGCTCGCCCAGGGCCGCGAGGCCGCGGTCGCACGCAGCTATCGACGGTGGGCTCGCCAGTTCTTCGCCGGCGCGGCATTGCCCCCCGCCGAGCGCTACGCCCGCTGGGTCGGTTACACCAGCGTGGCCGAGCGCGACGGCATGTACACCCCGGCCTTCCGTGAGCGCATCGTCTCGGCGGGCCGCGTCGATCCGGTCGCAGCGTGCTTCGCCGGGCCTGCCCACGGCGATGCGGTCGAGCGCGCCGCCTATGCCGATCTGCACGGCTTCCTGCCCGAGAACGTGCTGCGCGGCTCCGATCGCATGAGCATGGCCTGGGGTCTCGAGCTGCGGGTGCCGCTTTGTGACGTGCGGCTGGTCGAGCTCGCGATGCAGATCCCCTCGCGGCACCGCGTCGGCGCGCTCGCGAGCAAGCGCGTGCTGCGACGCATCGCCGAGAACCTGCTGCCCAAGCAGATCCTCGAGCGCAAGAAGCTCGGCTTCAACGCCCCGCTGGGCGTGTGGCTGCGCCGAGATCTCGATCGACTGGTCTCGCAGTGGCTCGCACCGGAGCTCGTGCGCGCGCGGGGGTGGTTCGACGCCGACGCCGTCACCCGGATCGTGCACGAGCATCGCGAGGGGCTGCGAGACCACGGGCTGCGGCTGTGGTCGCTCATCGCGATCGAGCAGTGGCACCGCTGCTACGGCGAGGCCTAGTCGCTCGTGGTGGCCTGCTGGCAGGCTCGAGCACTTCGAGCTGCACGAGCGCATCGACCAGCACGCTCACGCGCTCGACGTGGGCAGGATCGACGCGCAACGGCGCCTCTGCGGTAGCGTGAAGGAGCTCCGCGATCGAGAACGGCACGCCCTCGGTCGCCAGCATCCATCGACTCGGATCGACGAGCGTCGGACCGAGCTCGACCTCGATGTCGTCGCAACACAGGGAGCATCCGCCCCCCTCGGCGACCTCGATCCTGGCGTTCGCCGCGTGGCGAAGTCGGAACTGCGTCGAGCTCGCGGGAAGGTGGGCGAGTCGGGAGCTCGTTGCGCGTTCGATGACCTCGCGCACGTCCAACGACTCGACCAGCGCGTGCAAGCGATCCACGGCGGCGGCGAGCTCCCGATGCGCGTCCGACCGTGCTCGCCCCGGCAAGCCGAGACCGACCGCCGGGCGACGCAGCCGCGGATCTGCCGTCAGCAAGGAGGTCATCGCGCGAGCCAGCAGCCGCGCCCACGAGTCGGGCTGGAACATGAACGACACCGAACACGAGACGGTGTCACCGATCGCTCCCGTGCGATGCCACATGCCACTCGGGACGAACATCGCGGTGCCTGCCACGAGACGAACGCTTCGCGGTGTGTCGAAGGCCGAGCAATCGAAACGTCGCGGCCCATACTCGGGCGGCGACAGCCCAGGCAAACCATCGAGCGGACCACGGACTGGTTCGTCGGGGTGTCCTGCACGATGGGGGTGTCGGACATCCGGGTTGTCCGCGAGCTGCCACTGCTTGGAGCCCACCACCTGCGCGACGATCACGTCGGCACCATCGAAGTGCCAGCCATAGGCGTCGCTGGCACCGGGCGGCGAGTAGACGATCCGGGTCGTGACGATCGACGCGGGGAAGCCGAGTTCGCGCGCCAGATCAGCACCCACGTTGGCGAGCGGCGGGTGGATCTCGGCGTGCGCGATCTGGATGCTCTGGCCGTCCTCGAAGCGCCGCAGCGCGTCGTCCCGCTCGAGCTCGTGTCGCGTGACGAGCCGCCCCTGGGCATCTGCCGCGAATGACGAGAGGGTGCAGCGGCGGTCCAGGCAGGGCAGCAGCTGAGCCGGGTCATGCGGGAGCGCTGCGAGTGGTCCGAGCCGCAGGGGGTCGCCTCGAACCCCAACGACCTCGCGTCGAGCCAGGCGTGGAGCAGTGCATCGACGCTGATGCCGGGCAGTACGTCGCCGATTCGCAAGTGCCGCATGGGGGACCCTAGTACACGGTGCCCGCGTGGTCGCGCGGAGCGAACATGGCGAAGCCGAAGATCGAGGTGCTCGCGGACGGCTGCGGCTCGCGCCAGTGCTCGACTGCCGTCCCTCGGTAGAGCACGGCCTCGCCGGGCTCGAGCCCGATGGCGACATCACCGGCGGCGCCGCGAAGCCACAACGGCCACAGCGGAGCATCGGGTGGCGACGTGACGTCGTAGGCGATCGAGACGTTCCAGGTGCAGCCTGGCCGATCGGTGTGTCGGAGTAGCTCGGCACGCTCGCCGTAGATCCGCACGTAGCACAACGTGGGTCGAACCTCCTCGTCGACCATCGACGAGATGATCGGGACCAGCTGGTGCTGCCAGAAGCGGGTCGCGACCTCGAAGTGAATGCCCAGGTGACCGAGATACCGGTGCTCGCGGTGGAATGCCCCCGCGCGAGCCAGGCCCTCGAGATGGCGGCCGAGTCCCTGCAGCTGCGGGCGGTTCAGCCACCGCGGGAGGCGTGCGTAGCCGAAGCTGCGGTAGTGCTCGCGCGCAACCTCGACCTCGCGGCGCCACTGCTCGCTTCGCCGCTCGCGATCTCCGGGCGCGAGCAAGATGCCCGCCTCGCGCAACATCGCGATCTCCGATGCGTCGAAGTCCCACGCCCGCGGTCCCGAGGCCCACAGCGAGTCGAACCGCGCGGCCTCGCGCGGGGCCGCGCGGTAGGGCGCCCACATGCCGCTGCCCGGATCCCTGACCCACGCCGTCGGTCCGTGGGGAGCGAGCCGCAACGCGAACCCGAGCGTGGTCGCGATCTGTGGCGGCACGTCGGGGGTCGTCTGCACCACGTGCTCGGGATTGACGGCGAACTCCGTCGACTCCGACAACGCGGTGGCCCCTGACGGCCGTGCGCCGATCTCGGCCACCCAATCCTGCGAGACCTCGGTACCCAGCGTCGGCGCGTCGCCGAGGACGCGCCGAAGTGCCGGTCGAGTGCGGATCCGTCGGGCGATCGCGAGGATGTCGGCCCTGCCTCGCTCGACGTCCTCGGCGTCGAAGACTGCGGCGACACGGGCAAGCAGCGCGTCCTCGTCGCAGCCGTCGAACAGGCCTCGCAGCAAGATCTCCGAGACGGGGTCTTCGGAGAGAGCGAGTGGGTCACGCAGTTGACCGAGCCAGCCCCACAGGACCTCGTCGATCGCGTGCTCGGGGTAGAGCTGCCCGAGCAGCGCGCGCATGCATGCGCGGTCGGGAACCAGCATCAGCAGGAACAGTGCGAGCCGCTGCTCGGGGTTCACGTCGGTGCGCACGCTGAGCAGCGAGTGCCGCTCGTGGACCCGAGTGATCGCCGCTTCGATGCGCAGCATGACGTCGCCGTGCACGGTGCGACCGCTCTCACAGAGGTCGGCGAGCATCGCCGACGGCACACCGAGCGCTGCGGCCCTCGCGAGCAGCTCGATGGATGCGGCGAGCGGCGACTCGCGGATCGCGACGTCGAGGCAAGCCTCGATCGCGAAGGGCGCGAATCGTCGCGGCACCTCGGCCAGCGCCCGGTATCGGAGCCGTTCGCGGGGCGTCGGCGGCCGACGCACGTACGCGACGCCCGGCGGAAGGATGGTCCACTCGGGTTGGCGCGCCGTCGTGCGCACGAGCACCGTCGCCGCGGCCGCGTCGAGCGTCATGCACTGACACGCGAGTGGTGCGGTTCGCACGATGCTTCGCAGGTCCCCCGGCGTCAGGACCTCGGCGCCGGCCCAGCTCAGCTCACCGAGGCGGACGTCGGCGTGCTCGCGCGCGACCTCGGCGAAACGCCATTGGGCGCGAGCGATACGTCCCTCGACGACCGCGAGCACTCCCGTATCGTGGCGCTCCACCAGCTCGGTGGTCTGCTCGAACCACAGCTCCGCCTCGATCTGGAGGCCATCTGCCGCGTAGAGCTCCACCACGATCCCATCGCCTTCGGCGGCGGACGAACTCCCGTCGGAGAACACGAGGTGGGCGAGACCGCGACAGAACCCGATCCCGGTCGTGGGTGTCTGCACGAGCACGTCGTGGGCGATGTCATCGAACGCCGCCTCGGCCCGACCCGCACGGGTCCAGCGGCCGTCGATCCTCGCCGCGACGAGCTGGGCCCATGCGCGTACCGCCGCGGCATCGTGCGCGGGACCGAAGGCGTGCGCGCGCGCGGCCGTGAGATCCCAGGGAGCGCTCACGGTGCCTCCGCGATCGAGCGAAACAGCGCGAGGTTCTGCTCCAGGCGCGGCGAGTCTGGCCGGAGACGGGCACACGACTCGAGCAGCGCGAGCGACGTGTCCAGATGACCGTCGGTGACGGCGATCGCCTGAGCCAGCAGCGCGACCCCGCATTCGTGGTGATCCTCGTCCCATGAGGTCAGGTCGTGCCGCGACAGCAACGCACGCGTGCGTTCGTACTTCCCTGTGCGGTTCCAGAGCGAAGCGAGGTTGCAGATGTGATAGGGGCTGACCGGCTCGAGCTCGGCGGCGCGCGCGAGCGATGTTTCACCACGCACGTCGTCGCCCGCGGCGACGAACGCACGACCCATCAGCGAGTGCGCGGTCGCGAGGTACGGGTCGATCTCCCGGGCCCGCTGGGCAGCGAGCAAGGCTGTCTCCGGACGGCCAGCCGCCAGCTCCCAACGGGCCCAATCCATCGGGTAGTACGGATACGTGGGATCGAGATCGAGCAATCGCCGATAGCTCACCTCCGCACGTGCGGCGTCCCCCAGCGCCCGCAGGCAGAGGATGCGGTTGTACTCGAGCACCGAGTGGTGCAGATCGACCTCGGCGCCCGCGAGTTCACGCAGACGCGCGATCCCCAGATCGAGCGATGCGAGCGCCTCGCGAACTCGCCCACGCTTGAACCATACTAGCGCGAGGCCGTTGCGGTTGAACACGCGACGAAACGCGAGCTCCGGGTCGCGATCGGAGGGGTCGAGGCCGACGATGATCTCGTACGCCTCCTGTAGATACGCCTCGCCGCGATCGAGGTCGCGAAAGCTCGAGGCATGGTGGCGAATCGCGAGCATCGCGAGCGAGTAGCAGGCCCGCGCGCGGTCGAGCGGCTCGGCGTGGGCGTAGACCCGCCCGAAGTGGTACTCGGCCTCGAACGGCCGCAGCGTGGCGTTGGCCGCGACGCCGAGCAGCATCTCGACCTCGACGTGGAACCGCTCGCGGGCAAGTCGACGCGCGAGACGCTCGCTCGTGTGGTAGTCGCCGACGTACGTGCACGTTCGCGCGGCATCGAGGACTCGCACGAACTCGTCGTCGGTCAGCGGCCGCTCGCGCAAGCATGCGCTGGCGACCTCCGCCTCGCGCCGCCCGGCGGGGTCGTCCGACGCCGCCTCGACCTCGGCAGTTCGCGAGAACGTCATCTCGATGCGACAGCTGGGGAGGTGGTGACCAAGCGCATGGAAGAACAGCGCGGTGCCCTCGTGGATGTGCTCGCAGCCCTCGATCTCGATGCGATCGAGCCCACGGCAGGCGTGCTTGCTCGCTGCCGCGAGTGTGAACAGACGCTGCCGCACCAGCGGCTCGGTGAAGTAGCGCAGCTGGGTGTCGACGGTCGTCGCATCGGTGAGGTGGGACTCGGCGCGAACGTCCTCGACGCCGCCATCGGTCCCGCGGACCAGCAGGTGCGCAACCTGTTCGGGCACGCTGCTCGGGCGGTACCCGACGCGATCGAGGAATTCGCGGACCGGGGCGAACTCGAAGGGGGTTCGACGACAACGGACATGCATGGAGACCTCGACGACGCGGCACCCACACCACGGTGCGGCCAAGTTGGGGTCGCGCCGTGGATCGCGGCGTGCGATGTGAAGTGTGCGGACGGACAAACCCGTCCGCACGAGGTTGGCGAGCTACCGCCGACTCGGCGGGACCGTGTACATCAGCGGGCCGCCAGGCTCGAGCGGCGTCGACTGTCCGACGCCACCCTTGATCTGGGTGAGCTGCTCCAACGTCAACGATCGCTTCGTCGTAGGCGCCGGCTCCGGTGCCGGCTTCTTGTCTTGCTTCGTCATTGTTTCTCCTCGAGGCCGCCGAAGCGTCCGAGAATTCGGAACGCACCATGATGAGTAGGGCCGACCTCGCGCGCGGTAGACCTGCGGATCCGCGCTTCGATCACCCGCGGGGCCCTCGCACCGTCGCAAGACGACGAAGACACCACCCTTGGAAGGGAGCGTCGGTGCACGCAGCGCACGGCCCTGGCCTTGCGGCTCGCACGCACCCTCCGCACGCGCGGGCCAGTCGCGGCGGCGCTCGTCGTGCTGGCGCTGCTCGGGTGCCCGCTGCGGTACCCTCGAGGTGGTGGCCGATCCCCACGACGACGACGATGACGACGACGTTCCCCTGCGTGCCCGCGCGGTGCCGGAGGTCGAGGTCGACGTCGACGCACTCGCGGCCGACCTGCAGACAGCGGCGTCACGGACGCCGGCGTACGACGACATCGACCTCGGCGGCGCCCGCGACGACGAACTCGACGGCGGCGATGACCTCGAGGACCTCGAGGCAGAGTTCGAGGAGCTCGATGAGCTGCTCGAGGCCGTCGAGCCCTCCGAGGCCTCCGAGCCGCCCGAGGAGGCCACGCAGCCACGTCGGCTCTACCTCGCCGTCGACGGTCGCCTGCACGTGGTGTCGACCGAGCGCTTCGTGATCGGCCGGGTCTCGAGCCAGTGCGACCTGACCATCGTCGACGCCAACATCTCGCGCCAGCACTGCGCGATCGAGCGCCGCGACGGCCTGTTCTTCGTGGTCGATCTGGGCAGCACCAACGGCATCATCGTGGACGGCATGCGCGTCGACGATCACCCGATCGCCGACGGTGAGGTGCTGGTGCTGTCGGGGCACCGAATCGTCTGCAGCTTCGAGCCGCCCGAGCTCGAGGCCGTCGCAGCGCCGCAGCCGATGGCAACGCCGGTTGCCGTGCGTCCGGCAGTGACCGCCCGCCTGTCACCGGTGTCGCCGGCGACCCCCGAGGCCTTCGTGGCGACGCCCACCGCCGCCCGCGCGCCGACGCCCGTGTCGATCCCCGCGGCCACACCCATGGGCTTCGAGCAACGCGTGGAGCAGCAACTCGCCGCGATGGCCGCCCAGCTCGCCGCGCTCACCTTCGCGGTGCAGCGCCTCGTCGAGCAGGGTGAGTCGCTCAAGGGCGTCGAGGCGCTCGCGCAGGTGATCCAGCGCCGCTTCGAGCAGAGCAAGCGCGGCTAGGATGATCGAGGTTCGCGCGATCGATCGTTCCCAGGAGCACGCCGGCGTCGCGGCGATCGACACCGCATTCGAGACCTCGACCATCTACGAGCTCGCGATCGAGTCGACGCGGCTGGTCCTGCGCGAGATGGCGCTGGCGACACCGCACGTCAAACGCTACCCCATCGCAGAGGTGTTCGAGCCGTGGTCGTCGTGGGAGCACGGCTTCGTGGCGTGCGACGGCGAGACCATCTGTGGCTTTGCGGCGGTCGAGTACGTACCGTGGCACCGACGACTCGTGCTCTGGCACCTGTATGTCGATCGTGCGCGCCGACGCGAGGGCATCGGCCGCGCGCTGCTCGAGCACGTCGAAGCCCATGGCCGCGCCTGCGGCGCGACACGGGTGTGGCTCGAGACCAGCACCGTCAACGTGCCTGGCATCGTCGCCTACGCGCGCCTGGGCTACACGCTGTGCGGCGTCGATGCCCACTACTACGAGAACACCCCCGTCGCCCACGAAGCAGCGGTCTACCTCAGCAAGCCGCTGTAGCGCGCAGCGAGCAGCTCGAGGTCTTCTGCGCTGCCGGCCTCCTGCGGAAGGTGTCCCTGCCCGCGCCATCGGGAATGCCGAGGGCGCGCGACGGGTGGTGATGCAGGATGTCATCGCCTCCGCATGCCGCCCTGGATTCGAAGCGACGTGCACTGGAGGAGCTGAGGAGCGCGGACCTCATCCTCCTCGGGGTCGGCACCGGGTCTGCAGGTGTGCCACTGTCGGGGATGATCGGTCGGTGGTCGCTGCTCGACTGGTTCACGGGCGACTCGGTGAGCAATGAGATCGCGGCGGCGCAGACCCACGTCGACGGCGCGGTACTCGAGGCCCAAGCCCACCTCCGCCGCGCGCTCAGCCTGGTGAACGGTGAGGGCTGGACGAACGGTGTCGCCAACGACGGCAACCAGCTGCTGCTGCACACCGCGGTCGGCCTGCGACGGGCGACCCGCGAGTTCTTCGATCGGATCCTCGCCAACGATCCGCAGCTGCAGGCACAGGTCGCCCCGCTCGGCGAGTGGTAGCCACGGTCGACGCCGCGACGTCGACCGTGCTGATGACCTTCGCGACAGCGGCCGCTACTGGTGCTTCTCGCCCGCGACCTCGATGAGCGCATGGAAGCCGTCATGCACCTTGGTGAACGCGGCATCGAAGCTCGCACGATCACCGGCGCACACCGTCTCGAGCTCCTTCACGGACGCCGTGAGCGCGGCGGCCTTGGTCTTCCACGCGTCATCCTGGCCGTTCGCGGCGGCCGGCACCGGCTCGGCCTCGATCGCCGCGGCCTTGCCCGCGAGATCGGCCGACGCCGCGCAGGTGTCCGCGACGCGCTTCTCACCGGCGTCGGCGTGCCACAGCGGCGACAGCACGTCGTGGAAGTTCTTCACACCGCCCTCGAAGGCGTGCTGATGGGCGGGCTCGCCCTGATGTTCACCCTGGTGCTCGCCCTCGGCACCGGCCGACGCGGTCGCGGCGGTGTCGTTGGGCGTGGTGGTGTCCTTCTTCGAGCAGCCCGCGAGGGCCACGGCGACGACGAGCAAAGTGGAGAGGCGGTGCGTCATGCGGCACCCAGTACCCGCCGCGGGCGGCGAGCGTCAAGCCGCCACGGCGCGCAAAAACACCACCGTGGCGGTCAGAGCTTCCAGAACCGCTGCTGTCGCTGTTGGGCCGCACGCAGATCCTGCTCCGCGCGACCGCTGGTCCGGCGGTCGTTGGTCGGTGCCACGGCGCCGGCAAGCACGTCAATGCAGGCGTGCACGCTCTTGGCCAGGCCCGCGAGGTCGTAGCCGCCCTCGAGCGTGAGCACCATGCCGATCTCGCGGCGCTTGGCGAAGCTCTGCAGCTTGCCACAGAGGTTGGCGAAGCCGTCCTCGGTGAGTGCCATGCCACCCAGGGGGTCGTCGCGGTGGGCGTCGAAGCCGGCCGACACCAACACGAAGTCGGGGTCGTACTGCTCGGCGATGGGCAGTACCAGCTCGTCGAACACGCGCGCGTAGTCGCCATCGGCGGCGCCGGCCTGCAGCGGCACGTTCACGGTGTGGCCCAGGCCCGCGCCGATGCCGACCGCCGAGGTGTCGCCGGTGCCGGGGTAGAGCGGGAACTGATGCAGGCTGCAGAACAGCACCGAGTCGGTGTCGTAGAAGATCGACTCGGTACCGTTGCCGTGGTGGACGTCCCAGTCGACGATGAGGATGCGCCGCTTGAGATGTACCGCGCGCGCGTGGGCGGCCGCGACCGCGACGTTGTTGAACAGGCAGAAGCCCATCGGTCGGCCCGCGACCGCGTGGTGACCGGGCGGGCGCACCAGCGCGAACGCGTTGCCGACGTTGCCGGCACACACCTCGTCGACCGCCTGCACCGCAGCGCCGGCCGCCAACGCAGCTGCGCGCACGCTGCTCGGTGACACGTGCGTGTCGGGATCGAGGCTGCCGTACTGTCCCGCGAACGCGCCGACGCGAGCGATGTGCTCGAACGTGTGGACCCGCGCGATCTGTTCTTCGGTCGCGGGCTTGGGCGCATCGATGCGCAGGTGGGTGGTGGTTCGCAGGCTCAGCATCGCCTCGATCGCGCGCAGGCGATCGGGTCGCTCCGGATGACCGGGACCAGGATCGTGTTCGATCATCCGGTCGTCGTAGAGCAGGAGCGTCTCGAGCATGCGCAACTCCGGCGAGCCGACCGGGCTCGCACGACGCGAGCCCAGACACCGCCGCCGAGCATAGCGGCACAGCGTGGGAGATCGCAGCCCCGTCGTGGCGACGTTGACGAACGCGGCCAAGCCCCGGAAACTCCGGCCGTCGTCGCCTGGCCCCCGCGGTCGCGAGAGGGCACCGCGCGCAAACGACCGGAGCAAGCATCCATGATCGTCATGAAGTTCGGCGGCAGCTCGGTCGCCAACCGCGAGCAGATCGAGAAGGTCATGGCGATCGTCGCCGCCCATCAGCCGCGTGCGCCCATGGTCGTGGTGTCGGCGCACAAGGGCATCACCGACGCGCTGATCGACGCGGCGCGTGCCGCCGCCAGCGGTGTCGATGCGGGAGAGCGCGTGATCGCGAAGCAGAGCGAGATCGCATCGTCGCTCGACTGCTCCACCGATCTGCTGGCGCCGCTGTTCGCGGAGATGCGTGATCTCCTGCGCGGCATCCGGCTGGTGAAGGAGCTGAGTCCCCGCAGCCTCGACTACATCTCGAGCTTCGGCGAGCGCATGTCGAGCCGCTGCATCGCCGACTTCTTCGCGCGCAACGGCCTGCCTTCGCTGTCCTACGACGCGTGGGACCTCGGGTTCGTCACCGACGCGAACTTCGGTCGCGCGCGGCCGACCGCGGGCTTCGAAGCGCGGGTGCGCGAGGCCGTGAAGAGCAAGATCCCCGCGGGGATGGTGCCGGTCGTCACCGGCTTCGTCGGCATGAACGAACGCGGCGAGATCACCACCGTCGGTCGCAACGGCAGCGATCTGACGGCGAGCCTGTTCGGCGCCGGGCTCGGGGCGCAAGAGGTGCAGATCTGGAGCGACACCGACGGCGTGATGTCGGCCGACCCGTCGGTGGTCCCGACCGCGCGCAGCATCCCGACCATGCGCTTCGACGAGGCCGCCGAGCTGGCCTACTTCGGTAGCCGCGTGCTGCATCCGGCGACGTTGCTGCCCGCGATGGGCAGCGACATCCCCGTGCGGGTGATGAACACCAACCGGCCTGGGCACCCCGGCACGGTCATCACCGGCAAGAGCAGCGACGCCGCCGACGGCCCGATCGTGACCAGCATCGCCTACAAGGAGCGCCAGGCGGTGCTGACCCTGGGCTCGCTGCGGATGTTCGAGCAGGTCGGCTTCCTCGCCGAGGTGTTCGCCGTCATCGGCCGCCACCACGCCGACATCGACATGATCGCGACCTCGGAGGTCAGCGTGTCGATCTCGAGCTACAACGTTGCGGCGCTCGAGTCGGCGATGGAGGAGCTGCAGCGCTTCGGCCAGTGCCAGCTGCTGCGCAACAAGACCATCATGTCGATCGTCGGCCAGCGTCTGCCGCACACCCGCGGCATCGGAGGTCGCATCCTCGAGTGCATCGCCGAGGCCGGCGTCAATGTCGAGATGATGACCTTCGGGATGGGCAGCATCAACTTCACGGTGGTGATCGACGACGCCGACATCGCGAAGGTCGTGCCGGTGCTGCATCGCCGCCTCTTCGAGGCGTGACGCAGCCCGGCTGGCACGGCGAGGGCTACTTGGTGGCCTTCGCGTCGGCCTTGCCGTCCTTCGCGTCGGCCTTCGCCTCGACCTTGCCGTCCTTCGCGTCGGCCTTCGCCTCCGCCTTGCCGTCCTTCGCCTCGGCCTTCGCCTCGACCTTGGCGTCGGCCTTGGCGTCGGCCGGGCAGGCCTCCTTGTGGCCGAGTCCGCAGGCCTTCTCCTTCATCGCCACGGCGCCCTTCTTGTCCTTCTTGCCGCCGAGGCCCTTCTCCATCGCGAGGCCGAGGTTGAAGCAGCCGACCGCATCGCTCGCGTCGCAGGCGGTCTGGAACGCCGCGCGGGCCTTCTTCGCGTCCTTGGGCCCGCCCTCGCCGAGCATCATGAGGCGCGCCTCGGACACGCATGCCGGCATCTGGCCCGACTGGCACACCTGCGCGTAGAGCTCGCGCGCCTGGGTCTTGTCCTCGGGCGTGCCCGTGGTCTCGAACGAGCTCGCCGCGGCGTGGCACTCGTTCATGTCACCGGTCTCGCACGCCGTCAGGTGCAGCTCGCGGGCGGCCTTCGGATCGGCCGGCCCACCGACGCCCGCGTCGAGCATCGCGGCGTAGTAGGTGCAGCCGATCTTGTGCCCGAGCGCGCAGCCCTTCTCGTAGAACTCGCGCGCCTTCGCGGCGTCGGCCGGACCCTCCTTGCCCTGCTCCCACATCACACCGACCGACGTGCAGATGTCACCCTTGCCACCGTCGCAGGCCTCGGTCTGGAGCGTGCGCTGGTCCTTGGGCTTCTCGTCCTCTTGCTTGTCGTACATCCCGGGGGCATCGGGATCCGTGGTGGGCGAGATGGTCGTGGCGGTCGCATCGGGGTCGACGGTGCTGGTGTCCTTGTTCTTCGAACACGCGATGCCGACCAGGCCGATGCACAACGAGAGCGCGAGACGCTGCATGTCCTGCGGTCTACCGCCGTGCCGCCGCGCGAAGCAACCGCGAAGCGCGATGCGGCGCGAAACCCCGCGCGGCCGACCGTCCGGCCACGCGCACCGGTACGGGCGCCCGGGCCGGCACGATCCCCAGACACCCGAGCGGAACCGCCACGGGGCAGACGTGTACGTACGCTTGGCGTAACCTCGGTGTGCCGCGCCGCATCGTCGGACGCGATGGAGACCGGATGCGCACCGTCATCGATCGCGCCTTGCTGCACCTCGAGCCCGGGCAGCACCAACCCGCACGCGACATCGGTGGCGTCGAGGCGGCGACGTGCGAGTGGCTCGAAGCCGACGGCCTCGGTGGCTTCGCCTCTGGCACGGTGCTCGGCGTCCGCACGCGCCGCTACCACGCCGCGCTGTTGGTCGCTGCGCAGCCACCCACCGATCGTTTCGTGCTCGTGCAGGGCCTCGAGGCCTGGCTCGAGACCGACACCGGTGTGTACGCGCTGAGCTCGAACCTCTACGACGGCGAGGTCGTGCACCCCGACGGCGTCGCGCATCTGCGCGAGTTCCGACACGACCCGTGGCCGCAGTGGCGCTACGACCTGCCCGACGGCACGCGCATCGTCGCCGAGCTGTTCGTGCCGCGCGGGCTCGCGATGGTGGCGTGCAGCTGGACCCGCGAGGGCGGTCGCGGCACCGCGTTCCTGCGCGTGCGGCCGATGCTCGGGCCCCGCGACCCCCACGGCCTGCACGTGATGAACGACGACCTCGTCGAGGGCGTGGCGATGCGGGACCGTCGCGTGATCTGGCGGCCCTACGAGGGCGTGCCCGCAATCGAGGCGCTCTGCTCGGGCACCTACGAGCACGCACCCGAGTGGTTTCGTCGGGTGCTGTACCTCGAGGAACGCGCGCGCGGCCTGCCCGATCGCGAGGACGTGTTCTCGCCCGGCGAGTTCACCTTCGAGCTGGGCAACGAGCGCGCGGAGCTATTGCTCGGCACGACCGCCGCGATGGACGGACTGGCGGGTGAGCCCTCGGCCAAGGCCGCGGCCGCGCAGCTGCGCACCCGCGAGCTCGAGCGCCGCAAGCACGCACTGTTGCGGGCGCGCGACGCCTACGTGGTGCGCCGCGGCGAGGGGGCCTCGATCATCGCAGGCTACCCATGGTTCGGTGAGTGGGGCCGCGACACTTTCATGGCGATGCGTGGGCTGTGCATCGCCACCGGCGCGCTCGACGAGGCGGCGGGGATGATCGACGCGTGGGTTGCCGAGGTCAGCGAGGGCATGGTGCCCAACCGCCTCGCAGAGCGGGGCAGCACCCCCGAGTACAACTCGGTGGACGCTTCGCTGTGGTTCGGCATCGTGGTGTGCGAGCTGGTCGCGGCGTTTGCCAAGGCCGCGCGTCCGCTCGAGGACGCACGCCAGCGCGCGTGGCTGTCGGCGGTCGACGCCATCATCGACGGCTTCACCGCCGGGACCCGCCATGGCATCCGCGTCGATGACGACGGCCTGGTCGCCGCCGGCGAGCCGGGCCTGCAGGTGACATGGATGGACGCCAAGGTCGACGACTGGGTGGTCACGCCGCGCATCGGCAAGCCGGTCGAGGTGCAGGCGCTGTGGTGCAATCTGCTCGCGCTCGCGTCGGTGCACCGGCCCGAGCTCGCGGCGCGCTGCGAGCTCGCGCGGGCATCGTTCGGCAAATTCGTGAACGACGAGCGCGGCATCCTCTTCGACGTCATCGACGTCGACCACCAGGCGGGTCGCACCGACGGCAGCTTCCGGCCCAATCAGATCTACGCCGTCGGCGGTCTGCCGCGCGCGGTGGTCGACGGCGCGGTCGCACGCCGCATCGTCGACGCGATCGAGCGCGAGCTGCTGACGCCGATCGGACTGCGCTCGCTGGCCCCCGGCGACCACGGTTACGCGCCGCGATACCTCGGTGGCATCCGCGAGCGCGACGGCGCCTATCACCAGGGCACGGTGTGGCCACACCTGATGGGCGCGTTCGTCGATGCCTGGCTGCGCGTGCACGGCCGCACCCGCTCGAGCATCTCTGAGGCGCGCGAGCGCTTCTTGGCGCCGCTGCGCGAGCACCTCGGTCATGCCGGCCTCGGCCACGTGTCCGAGATCGCCGACGCCGAGGCGCCGCACACCCCCCGCGGCGCGCCGTTCCAGGCCTGGGGCCTGGGCGAGCTGATCCGCATCGAGGCGCTGCTCGCCGACGACGCGTGACCACGGCCGTGGGCGACAGCCGGGCGCCGAGCCGATCCGCGAGAGATCGGCGATGATGGTCGCCGCGACGACGCTGAGATGGCACATCCGTTCACCACCGACACCGCGCGTCGACGCCTGCAGGCGGCCGCCGACGCGATCGAGGCCCGCAGCAGCGCAGAGGTCGTCATCGCCGTGCGAGTCGCCGCCACCGACATGCGAGCGGCGGCACTGCTGGGCGGCACCGCGTGCTCGTTCTTCGGCCTGCTGGTCTCGCTGTTCGCACCGCCGGAGTTCTCGCTCGCGTCGATCGCCGCGCTCGACGTGGCGTGGTTTCTCGTGGGCGTGCTCGCCGTGACGGCGATGCCGGGGCTCGCCCGTCTGCTGAGCGCCGAGGCCGGTCTCGTGGCGAGGGTGCGCGCCGCGGCCCGGGCGTGCTTCGTCGAGCTGGGCGTGCACACGACCCGCGGTCGTACCGGGCTGCTGGTGTTCATCGCGCTGCGCGAGCAACAGATCGTCGTCGTCGCCGACACGGCGATCGATCGCGGCCGGGATCCCGAGCTCGCCCGCGCACTCGCGGCCATCGAGGCCATCGGCCACGAGGTCGGTCTGACCGAGGAGGCCCTCGGCACGCTCGAACGCGGGCTCGAACGGCTGGGCGACGTGCTGCACGAACGCCTGCCGCGCGCAGCCGACGACGTCGACGAGCTGGGGGCGTGGGGATGAGTCGCAAGCGGCTCGCATCGCTCGCCGCGCTCGCGATCGTCGTGCTCACCTACGCCGCGACCGCGTGGGCACGGCCCGGCGGCGGCCACGGCTTCGGTGGCGGTGGTGGTGGCGGTGGCGGTGGCGGTGGCGGTGGTGGTGGTGGCGGCTTCAGCTCGCATTCGTTCGGCGGTGGTCACTCGGGCGGGGGCGGCATGGACCTCGGCTGGACCCTCTTCGTCATCGCGGTGGCGATGATCGTGGTGCTCGTGGTCCCCATCGCGAGCGGCCGCATCGTGGCGCAGGGCGCCGACTGGAGCAGCAGCACCGTCGACACGCTGGCGCAACCGCCAACGCCGGGCCTCGATCGCGCGGAGCTGGCGCGCTTGGCCCGGCACGATCCCAATCTCTCCATCGTTCTGCTCGAGGACTTCGTGCAGGAGCTGTACGTGCGCGCGCACGAGGCCCGTGCCGACGCGGCCTCGCTGGCCCTACTGGCACCCTACATCGACCCGAAGCAACGCGATGCCTTGCTCGCCCGCAATCAGGGCCCACTGCTCGCCGTCCGCGACATCGTCGTGGGCGCGTCGGACCTCGCGAAGCTCACCGTGCTGGACGCACGCGCGCTGCTCTCGGTCGACTTCACGGCAAACTACACCGAGCTGCTCGCACACGGCGACACGCAGCAGCGCTACTACGTGCGCGAGCGTTGGACGCTCGAGCGCAGCCTGAACGCGAAGAGCCGCGCCCCCGACGAATGGCGCGCCTTCAACTGCCCCAAGTGCGGCGGACCGGTCGCGCTCGCCCACGAGCGCGCGTGCGAGTACTGCAACGCGCCGTTCGAGCGCGGCGACCACGAGTGGTTCGTCGTGGGGATTCGGGTCGAGGAATGCAACGTCTTGCCGCCGCAGCTGGGCGGCTACGCCGAGGAGGTCTACGGCGGTCCGACCATCGTGGATCCATCGCTGCCGGAGCACCTCACGGCGCTCGAGATCGAGGATCCTGCGTTCGATCCCGAGGCCTTCGATCGCCACGTGACGATGGTCTACCACCGGCTCAACCAGGCCTGGAGCTCGCTCGACTGGGCCGCCGTCCGCCCGTTCACGACCGATCGCTTCTGGCTGGCGCAGACGTACTGGATCGAGGCCTATCGCAGCCAGGGGCTGCGCAACCGGATGGACGAGGCTTCGATTCGGCGCATCGAGCTGACCAAGGCCACGCGCGATGCGTTCTTCTGGGCGTTGACCGTGCGCGTGTTCGCGTCTGCAATCGACACGACCGTGCACGAGGCCACCGGTCGCCGCGTCGGCGGCAACGGCAGCGCTCGCCGGTACAGCGAGTACTGGACCTTCATCCGCTCGGTCGGTCGCCGCGCCGCGACGACCGACACCCCGGTGTGTCCCAACTGCGGCGCGGATGCCAAGGTCGGCATGGCCGGCAACTGCGACGCCTGCGGTGTGAAGCTCACCGGCGGCGCCTACGACTGGGTGCTCAGCAAGATCGAGCAGGACGAGGTCTATCGCTAGACGACGCGGGCCCACGCGCCGCGGCTTCAGGGCCGCGGACCGTAGGTCGGCAGCTCGTCGCCGAGCTCGTACGCGCCGAGATCGGGCGCGGCGCCGTCGTGGGCGAAGCCCGGGATGACCGCACCGGCATCGACCGCGACCGAGCCGGCCGCCAGGCGTAGGTCGGGCGCCGCGGCGGCGGGGAACGCTGCGCTCGGCACCGCGACGGCGGCAGCGAACACCGAGGCGTCGATCTCGATCGCGTGCACCTCGGTGGTGTTGGCCTGCAGCTCGGCGAGGCTGCTGAATGCGGTGCCGCCGAGGTCGCCGGTGAACATGCCCGCGGCAGAACCGTAGCCGTCGTAGTCGAGATCGAACTGGGTGATGGCGGCGAGGTCGATGACGTCGCCCTCGCCGTTGTCGTAGCCGGCGTAGGTCGCCCCCGGGCCGCCGAGGAAGAGGTTGTTGCGGAAGTGCTGCCGCGCGAACACGTCCTCCGTGAAGGTGCTGAGTGCATCGCCCATCTTGACGACGGTGTTGTGCCAGCCGACGTCACCGATGCTGCCGCGCTGCAGCTTGAAGGCCTGGAACGCGGCGTTGTAGATCGCGTTGCGCACGAAGTAGCTCGGCCCCCCGAGCGCGGGCTGCGACGAGATGCCCATGAACACGTTGGTCAGACGATTGCCGATGACCCGGCAGTCGTGGAAGCAGAAGTCGGCCTCGATGCCGTCGTCGGCCCCCTCGGAGATGTCGTTGTAGAGCACGTCGATCGACCACTGATCGATCGCACCGTCGTCCTCGATGAACGAGATGCAGTCACGGAAGCCGCGCACGCGGTTGTGCTCGATCACGTGACCGGGGCCGGTGACCTCGATGCCCTCGCCGATGTTGTCGCCGTCGACGCCGAGCGAGCCCTCGGCCCAAACCGTCGCGCCCTCGACGAGGTTGTCGGCGATATAGAGGTTCTCCGAGCGGGTCTTGGTGACGATGCCGTCGCCCTCGGTGATGACGTGGTTGCCGATGAACGCGAGGTCGAGCGCATCGTTGAACTTGATCTGCCCGTGGACCTCGAGGCCCTGCACGATCACGTGGGCACGACCATCGAGGCGCACCTCGCCGTCGACGACGACCGCGCCTGCGGCACGCACGACGATCGGCGCGTCCGCGGTGCCGTCGACCGGGAACGTGAAGCTGGCGTAGGTGCCGGCCGCCAGCTCGAGCACGTCGCCGGGCTGGGCCGCGGCGGCCGCGGCCGCGAAGCTGCCGGGATCGACCGCGATCACCGGTGCACCCGGCATCGCCGCGGGCACCGGCCGCGTCGACGCGGTGAGCGTCCGGATCTCGCAGCCGCCATCGGGATCCGACAGCGCCAGCTCGACCTCGTAGGCGGTGCCCGGCGACAGCCCGAACACGGTGCCGACGTGGCGATTGGGCCACTCGAAGCCCTCGAGCGCACCGGCCGGCGTGCGACGCAGCGGCGTGCCCTCGTGCCAGCTGCCGCCGGGCTCGCGCCAGCGCACGGTGACGACGCCGTTCTCGTTGGTGTCGCCGTCGACGAGCCACTGCACGGTGAGATGTTCGAGGGTCGGCGACGGCAGCGTCGCCTCACCCGGTGTGGTACCGAGCGCATCGACGGCGTCGCCGATGCCATCGCAATCGGGCGGCGGTGGCTCGGTGGTGTCGCCGCTACTCGCATCGGCGCTGTCGCTGCTGTCGCCGATGGTGCCGTCGGTGCCCGCGGTCATCGTGCCGGCGGTCATCGTGCCCGCGGTCATCGTGCCCGCGGTCATCGTGCCGGTGCCGCCGCTGTCGGCTGCGTCGTCGCCGTCAGGGTCGCCGCGGTGACACGCGAGCAGGAGCAGCACGCCGAGGGCGAGATGGCCGTAGGTCATGCCCGCATTGTCGCAGACGCTGGCCACTGCGCACGTGCGCACGCGCTCGGACGGGCGCCTGCGCCCTGCTCCGGCGCGATTGAGCATCGCACCTCGCGGCACCTCACTTGCAGCGGGCGCGCCCGTGCCCGCGCGAACGACCCCGAAGAAAGCCGCCAAGACGTCCACCGCCCCCACGCGCAAGCGCAGCGCGGGCAAGCCCGCGGCGTCGAACGAGCGCGGTCGCAAGGCACGCGTCGAGAAGGCCACCGAAGGTCGCGACGCCCTCGGTCGTGGCGGTGAGCTCCACCAGGCCGCTCGTCCGGGCGGTGTCGTGCTCACGACCAACCAGGGCGTGGCGATCGCGGACGATCAGAACTCTCTCACCCTGGGCGAGCGGGGCCCGACGCTTCTCGAGGACTTCGTGCTGCGCGAGAAGATCACGCACTTCGATCACGAGCGCATCCCCGAGCGCATCGTGCACGCGCGCGGCTCGGCCGCCCACGGCTACTTCCAGCCCACCAAGTCGCTCGCGCACCTGACCCGCGCCGCGTTCCTGCAGGATCCCGAGGTGCGGACCCCGGTGTTCGTGCGCTTCTCGACGGTCGCCGGCGGCGCGGGCTCGGTCGATCTACCCCGCGACGTGCGGGGCTTCGCGGTGAAGTTCTACACCGAGGAGGGCAACTTCGATCTGGTCGGCAACAACATCCCGGTGTTCTTCATCCAAGACGCGATGAAGTTCCCCGACCTCGTGCACGCGGTGAAGATGGAGCCCGATCGCGGCTTCCCGCAGGCGGCCTCGGCCCACGCGACCTTCTGGGACTTCGTGTCGCTGATGCCCGAGAGCATGCACATGCTGATGTGGGCGATGTCCGACCGCGCAATCCCGCGATCGCTGCGCTTCATGGATGGCTTCGGCATCCACACCTTCCGTTTCATCGACCACGCCGGGCACGCGACCTTCGTGAAGTTCCACTGGCGTCCACGCCAGGGCGTGCAGTCGGTGCTGTGGCCGGAGGCGGTCGCCATCAACGGCGCCGACCAGGACTACCACCGCCGCGACCTGTGGCAGGCCATCGAGCGCGGTGACTACCCGGAGTTCGAGCTGGCGATCCAGTCGTTCGACGAGGACTTTGCCGAGCGCTTCGAGTTCGACGTGCTCGACCCGACCAAGCTGATTCCCGAGGAGCTGGTGCCGCTCGAGGTCATCGGCAAGCTGGTGCTCGATCGCAACCCCGACAACTTCTTCGCCGAGACCGAGCAGGCCGCATTCCACCCCGGCCACGTGGTGCCGGGCATCGACTTCAGCAACGACCCGCTGCTGCAGGGCCGGCTGTTCTCGTACCTCGACACGCAGCTGAGTCGCCTGGGCGGGCCCAACTTCCACGAGCTGCCGATCAATCGCCCGCGGTGCCCGATGCACAACTTCCAGCGCGACGGCATCGCGCGCATGGAGGTCGCCACCGGTCGCGTGAACTACGAGCCCAATTCGCTGGCGACGGATGGCCCGCGGGAGAGCGCGCGCGGCTTCACCAGCCACCCCGCCGAGGACGGCCCCCACAAGCTGCGTGTGCGGCCCGCCAGCTTCGCGGATCACTACAGCCAGGCGCGCCTGTTCTGGCGCTCGATGTCGGAGGTCGAGCAGCGCCACATCGCGTCGGCATTCGCGTTCGAGCTCGGCAAGGTCGAGGTCGTCGCGATCCGGCGGCGCATGCTCGGCCACCTCGACCTGATCGAGCCCGCGCTCGGCGAGGCCGTCGCGGGCAAGCTCGGCATGCGCGGCGAGGCCGAGGTCATCACGCCGGCGCGCGAGCCGATCGATCTCCCGCCCGCGCCGTCGCTGTCGATGCTCGGCCGCGGCGCGCCGACGCTGTCGGGCCGCAACGTCGCGGCGCTCGTGGGGGATGGCTGCGACGCCGAGCTGCTGGGCGCGCTGCGCGACCGGCTCGAGCAGGCCGGCGCCGTGCTGACGATCATCGCGCCGCAGGTCGCCGGCGTGCACGACGATGCCGGTGATGCCATCACGGTCGACGAGGCACTGCTCGGCGCACCGTCGTGCCTGTTCGACGCCATCGTCGTGTTGCTGCCCGGCGACGCCGCGCTCCCGCCCGATCTCCGCGCCGCCGCGACCGCGTGGATCCGCGATGCCCATACCCACTGCAAGGTGATCGGCCTTGTCGATCCGCGCTGGCTCACCGCCGCCGGCGTCGCGAAGGACGACGGCGTGATCGGCCTCGAGGGCAAGCGAGACATCGCGGCCTTCGTCGAGCGTGCGGGGGGCCTGCGAGTCTTCAGCCGCGAGGGCGCCCGTGACACGAAGCCGGCCAAGCGCGGCGCTCGGCCCCGAAGCAAGGCTTGATGCATCGCACCGGGCTCGCGCCGCGCGATCGACAACCGGCGGGTTCGTGGGAGAACACGATCGCGTCGAACCACACGTCGAGCGTCGGGCCCTGGGGATACGTCTCGTCGGTGCTACCGCGGCCCACGGGGGATCTGCGGTGGTTGGATCACCCGCGCTTGGCCCACCGGCGGCAGCTCGAAGCGCCGCAGGCCCTGCTTGGTGGCCTCGAGGAAGACCAGCTCGTCGCTGTCGAGCCGCTCGCGGAAGCGAAACGAGACCGCCTGCGGACCCTCGTTCTCGGGTGCGCGCAGCACCGTGGCACGGAACACGCCGACGTCGATGACCTCGCCCTCGTGCAGCGCGTCCTTGGGGTTGCGGAACAGCGCCTCCTGGAAGTCGACGTGGATGAAGGGCCCGATCGCCGACAGCTCGATGGTGTGATCGTCGAGTGTCCGCACGAGATGACGACGGATGTCCATGGCGAGCGCATGCCACGACTCGGGCAGCGGACGGCCGAGCATGTCCATGGTCGCGAGGCCGTAGATGCCGGTGACGAGATCGGGTGTGGTCAGCACCATCACGTGACGGCCACGCAGGTCGATGGCGTGCACGTCCGGGCTGTCGAAGAACTCGCGATGGGCCTCGCGTACGTCGGCGAGCGCGGCCAGCTGCATGCGCACGAACAGCGCGTCGCCGACCACGTGCTCCCACAGCAGCGGCACCACCAGCAAGCTGGTGCCGAGGCGACGCAGCAGGTGCCCCGCGCGACGGCTTCGCCACATGCGGACCAGCGCCACCACGACCGCGGCGAAGAAGGTCGCACCGCCGAGGCTGGGGATGCCAATCGCCCGCGTCGCTGGCGGGATCGCAGCCAGCGGCAACAACCCCAGCAAGCTGCCCCACACCAGCCACGCCACGCCACGGCGCTCGCGCGGCGTGAGGTACGAACGACATGCCCGCCACAGGAACGTCACCACCAGCACGGTGACGATTCCGGCCAGCCACGCGTGCCGCCACGATCGCGCGGGGGGATCGAACTCGATACCGCGGAACACCGCGGGCGGGATCCCCGTCCAGCCGTAGCGCAGCCACAGGCGCTCGGTCTCGCCGGGCAACCCGATGAACACCTCCGAGGCCATGCGCAGCAATCGGTTCGCGAGCTCGTAGACGAAGGTGCTGGTGTCGGTCAGCGGATCGACGTAGGTCGTGGCGCCGTAGACCCCGCAGCCGATCGCGACATACGCGATCGCGAACGCCACCGCGATCACGCCGGCCGGCAGCATCGCAACGATGCGCGCGCGCCAGCCGTCGCGGGTGTAGAGCAGCTCCCACACCAACAACAACGCCAGCACGCTGATCGCGTACTCACCGGCCGCGAACGCGGCCGCCCACAGCAGCAGCTCGATCGCGACCAGGCGGCCCGCGCGGCCTCGCAGCCGCCAGCGCGCGTGCACGAGCAGCGCCGCGTAGCCGAACACCGCCGAGATCAACGCGCAGCGGTTGGCCAGCCAACTCGCCGTCCAGGCCAGCGGCTCGTCGATCGCGACTGCGACCAACGCGACCACGGCGATGCGTCGCCCGACCGAGCCGGCGAGCATGCGCCACGCCCCGTAGAGCATCGCGGCCATCCACGCGAACGAGTGCACATGGGGCCAGATCGAGTCGCGCGGCAGGTACTTGGCGTCGACGTACACGAACAGGCTCGATAGCGGCCGCAGGTGCGCGAAGCGGAAGTGCGGCACCGTCCACCACGGCAGGCTGCCCTTGGCGGTGTGGACCGCGGTCGCGGCCGGATCGTCGAGCGCGAAGAAGTACAGGCCGAAGGGCGACTTGGGGCCGAACAGGCCGTCGACGTAGGCGAGCTGGAAGAGGTCGTCGGCAAGCGGCCCGAAGCGCAGCGCCGGTGCGTAGAGGATCACCGCACCGACGATCACCAGCGCGAGCACGACGCGATCGACGACGCGCCAGCGCGCCAAGCTGACGGGGCGATGCGCACTCACGGGAGCTCTCGCCATACCACGACGCATGCCAGGAGGAACGAGATGCCCGACAGCAGGCGCAGTCGGTTCCACACCCGCGGGATCGGCCGATCGCGCATCGGTGTGACGATCGCCACCACCGCCGGCAACGCCACCCACAGGCCGAAGTGCATCAGCGCGTGCAGGGCCGCCAGTGCCGCGAGCACGCGCGCCATCGCCATCGTCGCCGGCACACCGAGCGCGACTGCGGTGGTCCGCACGCCGCGATCGCGATCGACCTCGACGTCGCGCAGCACCTGCACGCACTCGAAGACCCCCGAGAAGAGCCCCAGCAGCAGCACCAACGGCAGCACCTGCGGCAGCCGCTCGCTCGGCACGCCGACCAACGGCATCGCCATGCCCCACGCCATCATCGCCGCGACATCGAGCAGCGGCTTGCGCTTGAGCACCGCCGAGTAGGCCCAGCAGACCCCACCGCCGAGCAGCAGCGGCAGCCACAGGCCCTCGCCCTGCCACCACGCCCACCCGAGCAGCACCGCGAGCAGCCACAGCTGCACCCGCAACGCAGCGGCGCGATGCGACAACAGGTACTCGGTCTTGCCGCGCTCGCGACCATCCGCGTCGAGATCGGCCGCGCCGTCGCAGAAGTCGTTGTTGAGGTAGACCAGCAGGTTCAGCGCGAAGCCGAACGCCAGCCGCACCGCCACCGCGCCGGTCGACAGGCCCAGCACCAGCGCCAGCGCCAGCGCGCCCGCGAGGTTGGCCATCTCGAGCCGACGGAGGCGATAGCTCGCGACGTCGAGGAGGATCTGGATCTCGGCGCGCACGCGAGCGGGTGCGGGATGGTCCCACGGAATGCGCGGCCGCGGAAGTTGGCCGCCGGCCTCGCCCGACGCCCGCGCGCCGGGTCGAGCCGGCCCGCGTCCGTCAGCGCTGATGCTCGGCGCGCCACTTGGTGGCCTCGTCGCGCGCGGTGGGGTAGCCCTCCTGCGCCTTGGCGTAGCCGGCGATCGCATCGTCGGCCAGGGTGATCGCGCGACCGCGATCGCCTCCGCCGTCCCACAGCGCACGGGCCAGCGCAAACTGGGCGTCGGCGCGATCGACCGGATCGATGTCGCTGCCGCGACGCAGCGCCACCGCGCGCTCGAGCGGCTCGATCGCGCGGGTCGGCGCATCGAGGGCCAGCTGCGCCAGCCCCACGCCGGTCAGCGGGTACGCGAGATCGGGGTGCTCGCGACCGAGCGCCTGCTCCGAGATGCGCAGCGCCGTGGTGTAGTTGGCCAGCGCGTCAGCAGCCTCGCCGTTGTCGTACTGCACGCTCGCGAGGTTGTTGTAGCCGCGCCCGAGCTCGGGGTGGTCGGCGCCGAGCGTGCGCTCGAACAGCCCGATCGCGACGCGGTACTCGGCCTTCGACCGCTCGCGCTGCCCGGCCTGCTTGGCCAGCTCGGCCATGTTGAACGTGAGGCGCGCGATGTTGGGGTGCTCGTCACCGAGCTTCTCCCGCAGGATCTCGCGCGCGCGGCCGTAGTGGTCGAGCGCTTCGTCGAGCCGTCGCTCGGTCACCAGCGTGTTGGCGACGTTGTTGAGCGAGAACGCGACCTCGGGGTGGCGAGGCCCGAGCGAGGCCTCCTGGATCGCCAGCGCCCGCTCGTAGCGCCCCTTGGCCGCCGCGTACTCGCCGGCCTCGAACTCGATGCTGCCCAGGTGCGTCAGCGTGCGCGCGACGGTGGGGTGCTGCGGCCCGTAGCGCACCTCGATGATCTCGATCGCCCGCAGCACGTGCTCGCGCGCGCGACCGATCTCGCCGCGGGCCGCGAGCGTGCGCGCGAGGTTGACCAGCGTGCTGCCATCGACCGCGGCCGCACCCAGGGACTCGCGCAGTGCCAACGCGCGCTCGTGCAGCGCCTGGGCGGCCGGGTAGTCGCCTTGGTCGTGGGCGATCATGCCGCGGGTGCTGGCGAGCTCGGCCTCGAGATCTGCGGGCTCACCGATCCTGTGCAGCGCGACCTCGGCGTGACGGGCGTAGTCGGCCGCGGGCCCGTGCTGCGCCTTGGTGTGACCGGCCGTGTACAGCAGGCCGATCCACGCCCGCGCCGCCAGCCCATCGTCGCCACCGGCCGCGGCGGCATCGGTCGCGCGTAGGTACGCCGCGATCGCGGGGTCGGGCTCGCCGCGACGGCTCTCGATCTCCGCCGACAGGAGCTCCGCCTCGGCCAGCAGCGGCAAGTGGCCGATCGCGGCGGCCTCGACCACCAGCGGCACGACCGCGGACTTCGCATCGTCGTAGCGACCGGCCCCCAGCAGCGCGGCCACGCGACTCGCCTCGGCGTTAGCGGCCTCGATGCGCTGGAGGACGGCCGGATCGGTCGGCATCGTCGATGCGCCGGCGCCGGTGGTCGCGGCACACCCATCGACCGCGGGCAGCGACAGCATCGCATCGACCGCGCGCTCACCGACCGCAGCATCGGCCGTCGCCAGCACGTCGACCATCGCCGCCAACCCCTGTCTGCGACGTTGCAGGCAGCTGATCTCGCGGTCGAGCTCGGGGCCGTCGTCCGGCTGCGCCGCCGCCATGGCCTCGCAGTTCGCTCGCTGTGCAGCGAGCAATGCGTTGGCGTAGTCGTCGAGCCCGGACAACACCGAGCTGGTGGTCGCGTCGGCATAGCTCGGCGCGGTGGCGGTGAGCGCCCGCGCGACCTCGTCGCGGCGGGTCGGATCCCAGATGCCGTCGAGCGCCGCGTCGACCCGCGTGCACGCGCCGTGATCGCTGCGCGAGCGCACCACCGTGGCCGAGAGCGCCGCAGTGCAGGCCAGCACGCCTGCGCCGATCGCCAGCCGTCGACGCGCAGGCCGAGGGTCGTGGGCGAGCGCGTCGACCAGCGCCGTCATGCTCGCGAAGCGCTGCTCGGGCGCGGCCGCGAGCCCGCGACGCAGGGTGCGACGCAGGTGGGCCGAGACCCCGCGCCCCGGCGGCATCTCGCGCAGGTGTTGGCCGTGCTTGGCGGCGGCGAGCTCTTCGACCGAGTCGCCCGCGAACGGGCGCTGGCCGAACACCGCCTCGTAGAGCGCGACGCACAGCGCGAACTGATCCGAGGCCGGCACCGCCTGCCCACCGTGCTGCTCGGGCGCCATGTACAACGGCGTGCCCAGCACCCAACCCGACAACGTGAGCGCGGCGATCTCGTGGCTGGTGCCGGTGGTCGCCGCGGTGCTCATCGCCTCGGGGGTCGAGTCCTGCGCGTCCGGTGGCCGCGCGAGCCCGAAGTCGAGCACCAGCACACGGCCGGCGTCGGCGCCCGCGCCGATCATGACGTTGTCGGGTTTGAAGTCGCGGTGCACGAGGCCGGCACCGTGGGCCGCAGCGAGCCCGCGCCCGGCGGCGATGAAGCAGCGCAGGATCTCCTGCTGCGATCGCGGTGCATCGCGCAGCCAGCGTCGCAGCGTCACGCCCTCGACGAACTCCATCGCCACGTAGACACGACCGCCGATGCTGCCGACATCGTGCACGGTGATGACGTTGGGATGCGACAACAACGCCATCGCCTGGGCCTCACGCAGCAGGCGCGCCCGCGCGATCGCGTCGCGGTCGGTGCCGAAGTCCCGGGCACGCAGCAGCTTGATCGCGACCTTGCGATCGAGGCGCTCGTCGTGGGCCAGCAGCACCACCCCCATGCCACCTCGACCGAGCGTGCGCTGCACGACGTAGCGACCGATGCGCGCGCCCGGCTCGAGGCTCGGCGCCTCGCAGGCAGGCTCGTCGAAACGCGGCGTGCGATCGTCGTCCACGGCATCGATCATACGCCGCGTCCGGCATCGACTGTTTCGGGGATTACGTAGCACCTCGACGGCGGGCGCGGGCGCGCGGTGCGATCGCGTACGCAATGATCGCCCGCACCGCGGGCGCTCGCGCGACCACGCGCGCCGAGCAGGCGCGCGATCGATCAGTAGCGCTGCACGATCGCGAAGTCGGCCGGGTGCGGCGCCGGTACCCGGAAGAACCCCACCGGGTCACCTTCGACCGCCACCGGCACCATCTCGCAGCCCGGCTCGCAGTGCAGCGTCGGCGCGGGATGGAACTTCACCAGCACATCGACCTTGGGGTCGGTGCCGCGCACGACGATGCGGTTGGTGGTGACCTCGAGCGTGCCGCGCGGTGGCTCGAGCAGGTGCGTCGCCGCCTTCACCTTGTAGAAGCGAAACGGTGGCAGCTCGGCGACGCGCTGAAGCGCTTCGTTCTTGTCCCACCACGGCGTCACCTCGCGCGACGACGACACCACCACCCAACGGATGCCGTAGGTCTTCGCGTAGGCCTCGAGCTCGGCGGCCGGGATGATGCCCTGGGGTCGGCGGCGCAGGATGTTGGCCCAGCTGTGCTCGAGGTTGCGCCAGATGAAGCCGCCCATGATCTGCGCGTCGGTCTTCCACGCCAGCTGCTCGCCCCAGCTCCAGCCATCGACGAGCCAGCGGCCCTGCCCGTCGTCGTGCGCGCTGACCCACTTTGCGACGTCGTCGCGGTGCCAGTTGGCGTAGCTGTAGTCGACCGGCGCGACGTGCCCGAGCGCCGAGAACCACACCTTCTCGCCGTGGGGCAGCGGTCGCACGTCCGGCAGCGAGCGCGCGGTGAAGTAGAGCACGTCCTGGGCGATCCACAGCGTGGTTCCGATGCCGAGCACCGCCGCGGTCCGCCGCGCGGCGATCGGCCAGCTGCGCCACGACTTCGCACGCCACTGCGCGTGCACCCACGACGCGGCCGGGATCGTCGCGAGCAGACCGAGCGGCGCGACGTGGCGATACGGCTGCACATGCGACAGCGGCGTGCCACCCCCGAAGTAGGCGATGAGCGCGAGCACGATCATCGTCAGCCCGATCGGCAGCGCCTTGGCGTCGCCGCGACGCCACCACGCGACCACGCCGAGCGTGCCCAGCACGATCCACGTGATGCGGATCGTCGCGCGGGTGGCGACGATGCCCGTGACCGCGGGATCGTCGAGCAGGTTGAACAGGTCGTAGAGCACCGCCGCCAGGCTGCGATCGCCGAACAGCGACGAGTCGAGGATGTAGGACCACCACTGCGCGGCGACTCGCAGCCACCACAGGTTCATCGCGACCGTGAAGATCGCCATGCCCCACACCGCCAGGTGACCGCGCCGATCGAGCTCCCGTGCCCCCCGCACGTAGACCACCGCGAGCGGCGTGACCAGCAGCAGGAACGAGTACGGGTGCACGAGGTGGCACACACCCATGAGCAGCGCCACGCCCACGCCCCGGACGAGGCCGCGCCGCTGCCACCAGCGCAGGAACAACGCCAGCGGCAGCAGACACATCCAGCTCGCGGTCGCGTACGCGAGCATGCCGACGTACCAGCACCAGTGCAGCCACGAGTCGAACGCCCACAGCAGCACCGCGGCGGCGGCGGCCAACAGCGCGGCGTTGCGCTGGAGGTCGAGCCAACGCGCCGCGAGGTAGATTGCGGGCACCAGTCCGACGTGGGCGAACACCACGAACAGGTTGAACGCCAACGGCTGCGACACGCCGACCTCGGTGAGCAACCACGTCCACGTCGCCCAGCCGATGTTGTCGGCCTCGAAAATCGTGCCGGTCGGATAGCCCGCGACCAGCCGCGGGTCCCACACCCAGTGGCGGCGCCACGTGTGCAGCCCCTCCACCATCCGCCAGGTCTGGTGGATGTGCGTGTCGAAGTCGAGGCCGGCGACCGGTCGCGGCTCGAACAGCTCGGCGCCGCCGAAGTAGCGCAGCACCCACAGCTGCGCCGCCATCACGGCTGCAAACGCGAGCACGAAGCGCAGCGAGGGTCGACGCCAAGTCGTTGCGGTCGCAGGCTCGCTCAAGTCCGGGCGGCAGCGTAACACGTCCACCGCGCCGCCCCCAAGGCCGGGCTCGGGTGACGCCTCCGACGTCAGTCGATCGGCAGATCGCCGTCGTCGCCCCCGCCGCAGGTCGAGTATTCACGACCGGTGCACTCGACGAACTCGTGGGGCCGCCGGATCGGGATGTGCCACCACTGCTGCCCGGTCTGCAGGTCTTCGCAGATCTCGAGGCTGCAGTTCGAGCACGAGTTCTGGCACACGATGTCGTCCACGATCTCGGCATCGACTTGGTAGCAGTTGTGCGGCGGCCACCACGGCCCCGGCGGGATGTCGAAGCTGGGCGCGGCGGGGGGCGCTTCGACGGTGAACCGCGTGGGCTCGGGCTCGCCGACATACGGTGTCCACGGTTCGAGGTCATGGAAGTCGCACTGCCACACCAACTCGTAGGTACCGGTGTAGAAGCGACAACCCTCCTCGTACGAGCTGGCACAGGCCGCCGCCGGCTCGACTTCGCCGTGCAGCTCGTCGCTCGCGCTGGGCTCGTCGACGGCGTCGCGAGTTCGCAGGTCGACGTCCTCATCGAGCTCGATCTCCGGCGCCGGCGCCACGTCGTCGAGGTCTCCATCGTCGTCGAGATCGCAGCTCGCAGCAAACCAGAGCATCAAGAGGATTCGTGACTTGGTCATGACCTGCTGACTCGCGAGGCGTCCAGCTGATCACGCGATCGTGCGATGACGTCGGACCCAGCCGCGATCGCGATCGAACGGCCATTGCGCGCGGGCGTTCGTCCCACGGACGAGTCACCGATGACGGATTCGCCCGGTCGTGGGCATTGCTCGCAGGACGAAGGCCGGAACGCGGTCGGGCGGACGCGTGGGCGTCCGCTGTGGGCGAGCAATTGGACGCGCGGGTGCGCGAAGGAGGCGAGCGTGGCGGTGGACAACAAGCTGATGGGTACCTGTCTGGTGTTTGCGATGGTGGCTGCGTGCGACGACCCGGGCGACGCTGGCGGCGATACCGGCGAGGTCGACGCGCGCGCAGGCCACCATGCACAGGGGCAGGTGTGCGAGCCAATCGACCTCGATCCGCGTCGTGCGATCTTCGAGACCAACGTCGCAGTGCTCGAGCCGTTCACGCTGCGGGCGGTGCTCCACCACGCGGCCAAGAACGCCGGCTATCGGGTCGATGCCGATGACGCCTACCAGCGCCTGATCGACACCTACGCAACCGCGGCGCAGGGTCGCTTCGATGGGCAACACTGCGACGACGAGCAGCCCGATCCATCGTTCACCGATCCGAACCTGCCGTGCGGCCTGCTGGGCTGCGATCAGGAGTTCTTCTGCGCCGCCCACGAACCCGCGTGCTTCTCGTGCGCGGCCGACGGGCATGCGTGTCAGCCCAGCACCGGCCTCGACCCCGGGGTGCACGAGGTGTGCGGGTTCGGACCCGACGGGCTGGAGCTGTGCAGCTTCGACGGACGTCAGGTGACCGACTGCGTACCAGCGCCCGAGGGTGCGTGCGACGACGCAGGCTGCGACTCGCTGGGCTGCGATGCAGTGACGCTGTGCGACACGAGCTTCGAGCTGTGCATCACGTGCACGGCCGAGCTCGACCAGTGCCGAGTCGATCAGGGCGTCACGGACGAGCCCGTCGAGACGGTCTGCCGCGACGTCGACGCGTGCCAGTTCGACGTCGATGCCGGCACGGTCTCGGGCTGCGAGCCCGACCCCGCGTGCGAGCAGGCGCAGTGCGGCGCGCTCGGCTGCGATCAGCAGTTCTTCTGCACCACCGACTTCAACTTCTGCTTCGCGTGCAGCGAAGACCTCTTGCAGTGCGAGCTCGACGGGCAGGCCGTGCCGTCGCCCTCGCAGGTGTGCAACTTCTCGACCAACGAGGTGTGCGAGTTCTCGGACGGCACCGTCGGATCGTGCGCCACCGACACCGAGGGCCTGTGCTTCGGTGGCGGCGGTGGCGAGGGCGGGACGACCGACGCGAGCGACACGTTCACGAGCTTCGGCTTCATCTCCGATGGCGAGGCCGGGGGCTCGGAGGTCGGCAGCGAGGTCGGCGGCGACTTCACCGGCACAGGCGGTGTAGAGGGCAGCGCCTCGGCCACCGCGACCGGTCCCGGCGACGGCTCGGCCACCGCGACGAGCGACGGCGGCAGCTTCGGTGACGGCACGAGCTTCGGCAGCACCACCACCTTCGGCGACGGCGGCAACGACGGCGGCGGCGCGGGATTCGGAGCGATCGACGGCTACCCGCTCGAGTGCCCGCGCGCCGAGGCCGACCAGATCGACAACATCGACGCGTGGTTTCCGATCTCGATCAGCAACCGCTTCGACCACGCGCCCGAGGACGGCGCCAACTGTGGCCAGCAGCGCATCGTATTCGCCAACAACGCGCAGAATCGCATGTTCATGATCTTCGAGGCGGTGATCCCCAACCCGAACCCGGGCTGTGGCATCGAGGCGTGTCGCCCCGTGGTCGAGTTCTGGGCCAAGATGAACGACATCACCGACGTCGATGTGCGACGGCGGCAGCTGAAGAAGGCGTTCCTCACCGGCCACCCGAAGCTCGAGGCCGCTGGCTTCGGACCGTTCATCGACGCGCGCAACTTCGCGTTCGGCACCGGCCAGGTGCGGACGAACAACTTCGATCAGGGCCCATGGACCCTGCGCGAGTACAAGCTGGTCGAGCAGCCACGACCAGGCAAGAAGTCGCTGATGCACGCGGCGCAGGTGCCGGTGACGTACAGCCCGATCGGCGATCACTTCAATGACGCGCTCGAGACCCCGCTCGGGCCCGAGTGTCGCGAGAGCTTCCTGGTCGCGATGGAGGGCCTGCTCACTGATGAACCCGACGCGATGAGCTTCCCGATCGACCCGATGTGTCGCGCCGCCGAGAGCCGTGACGACGGCGTATCGGACTTCGCCCAGCAGCTGGTGCTCGGCACCGGTGCGTTCGAAGCGGCCATCGAGGCCCGCCTCGACGAGCTCGGCTCGTCGCTGACGGCGATCGACATCGCGCAGCGGGCCCACTTCGCGGGCGCCTGCATCGGCTGCCACGAGCAGAGCAACGGCGCCGATCTCGGCAACGGCGTGGTCGCGCCGTTCTCGGCCGGCTTCACCCACAGTGTCGAGTTCTTCACCGAGGAGTGCTTCGACGGCGAGCAGTGCTTCGCGATCTCGGACGCACTGACGTCGAGCTTCCTGCCCCATCGCAAGGCGGTGATGGAGTCGTTCCTCGCGCAGACGCCGTGCCAGGGCCAGTGCTCGTACGAGCTCGAGTACGGGCCCACCAGCGAGCTCGTCGCCGGACCGATCGACGTGCGCCGCGCACTGACGCGCGACGGGCGACTCGACGTGCAGCGAATGCTCGAGCTCGAACGACGCACGCGTGCGGCCGGGGCCCAGCGCACGCTCGGCGGGCAGTCGACGCGCAGCGGCCACTAGCAGCCGGCGTGCGGGCCTGGACTCGCCAGCGCAGCACGCGTGGCACGTCGGGGGGACGGAGGCTCGCAAGGGCCCCGACCTCCGGACGTGCGCCATGGGGCACGCCCACCTGCTAGGCTGCGCAGCACCGATGTCCGGAGACCCATCGTTGCGATGTCGCTGCGGCTCTGTGCGGGGCCGCGTGGTCGAGCTGTCACCCGCGAGTTGCTCGCGCGTGGTGTGCTACTGCCGAGACTGCCGCGCGTACCTGCGGTGGCTCGGCGCCGACGCACTGCTCGATGCCTACGGCGGCACCGAGATCATCCAGCTCGCGCCGCGTCAGCTGACGATCGAGCACGGCGCGGAGCAGCTGCGTTGCGTTCGCCTGAGCGAGAAGGGCCTCATGCGTTGGTACGCCGCGTGCTGTCGCACGCCGGTCGCCAACGCGGTGTCTGGCAAGGTACCGTTCATCGGGGTCGCCAAGGCGATGCTGCCCGAGGTCGGCGACGCCGAGGTCGGAGCCGCGATCGGCATCCACGGCCGACTCGCCCCCGGTGGCTGTCCGCCCGGCGTGCATCCGCGGGGTCCGCTCGGCCTGGTGTTGCACGCCTCGCGACTGATGTTGCGCTGGTGGTGGCGTGGCATGGGCCAGCCGTCGGCGTTCTATGACGAGCACGCGCAGCCCCGCGTGGTGCCCGAGGTACTCGGTGCCTCGACGCGCACGTCGCTGGCCGAGCGGGATCGCATCGCGACCCCGGCTTGATGCGCCGCGAAAGCCGTGCCGCAGGCACGTCGCCACGGCGCACATGGTGACGCCCCCGCCGGCCACGTGGCGGCGGCGGCTCGGCGGCTGCCTTCGACTTCGTCGGTGCTCCACGGCTTGCATCGTGCTCGGACCATGAGCCGCGCCATCTGGAAGGGTCAAATCTCGTTCGGGCTGGTGCAGATACCGGTTTCCCTCGTCAAGGCTGAGGAAACCCACGATCTCGATCTGCACCTCGTCGATCGTCGTGATCGTGCTCCCATCGGGTACGAGTGCATCAACAAGAACACCGGCGAGCCGTGAACGGATGAATGGGTGGGGACCCGCGACGTCCGCGGACCCCCACCAGGTTCGTCTGCTCCCGCTACTGCTACGCGCTACGAGCGGGTGTCCGCGGCGCGCGACGAACTCGTGCTCGTCTGCGCCGCGGTACTGCCAGATGTGCTGGTCGCGTTGCGACCGCTGTTCGCGCCCGAGTCGCTCGACTGCGAGCCACTGGTCCGCAGCTGGTTGTGGCACTCCTTCACGCCACGGGCAGCGCACACACAGTCCTCGACCTGTCGCTTCACCGAGCGACCGCTGACGGTCCCCTTCAGCGTGACCTCGCCGTCCTTCACCGACACGTCGACGTCACTGGCATCGAGGCCCGAGTCCTCGAGCATCTCGCAGACGATCTCACGGACTCGATCATCGGATCGGGTGAAGTTCTTGGGGCTGTACGTCTGTCGCTGTTCGCCGCCCATGTTGCCATGGGAGCCCCGCCCGTACTCGCTGCCGCTGAAGCTGCCCTGCTGGCGTCCGCCGCCGAAGTCATCGCGGCCTCCCAGGCGCTCGCGATCGTAGCGACCACCGCCGAACCGGCTCCCGCCGTACTCGCTACCATAGGTGTGGCCATACGGGCCAGAAGGCCTCCCGGGCCAGTCGCCGCGCTCATGGCTGTAGTGCTGCGGGCTCGAATCGTACTGACGATGGTAGCGACCGCCATCCCACGGACTGTCGTCCATGCCGCGCCCAGCCGAGTAGCGGGCATCCCTGCCCGACGCCAGCGGTCGCTCGTCGAAACCACGCGACCTCCCGAAGTCGCGCGACCCGTAGTCGCGCGGACTGTACTCGCGCTGTCCATAGCTGCCGTCACGTGCACCCTGCCCGCGAGATCCGAAGTCGCGCTGCCACGGCTCGCGCTGCCAATCCTCGGGCTGCCACGATTCGCGCTGCCAGCCCTCGCCGCGCCACGGCGTACGCTGCCAGCCCTCGCCGCGCGAGACGTCACGCTGCCAGTCGTCGCGGTGTTGCCAATCATCGCGCGAGGTCCTCGAGTCATCGCGCGAGGTCCTCGAGCCCCAGCCCGGCGCGTCGTCGAATTGACCGCTGGCGCCCCGCTGATATCGACCGCCGTCGCGATACTCGGAATCGCGATACTCGGAGTCGGGATATCCCTCGCGACCGCCGCGGTCGAACTGCGGACGCGACCGCATCGATTCGTCCTCGTACCTGTGCTGATGTCGGCGTCCATTCATGTCGTGTGTCATGGCCTGTGCTTTCTCTGTCTGCCAGCCGGCGAGCGGCATGGGCGAGTCGTGGAGTCGTCGATATGAGCCCGCGCGAGCGACGCGGGAGGCAGTTTCAAGTGCACGCGCAGTCCAGGAGCTTCGAGGTGCTCTTCCACGAAGTGAACGAGGCGATTCAGATCCTCGGTCCATGCGAGGTCGCTTCGAGCGAGGCCCGGATTTGCAACCCCCGAGCCAAGCCGTCTCCGCGGATCGAGGGCGTTGGATGGGTATGCCTGCCGCGCACGATTGCCTCCTCTGGTCCTCCGGAGATCGCCGGAGATCGCCGCGTACAGCGACTTGCGTCGCGGGCGATTTCGCGCGATCGATTCGATCTGCACCGTGGCAAAGTCGTCAGCGAGAATCGTATGCGGCGGCGGACTTCGATCCGTCGACCACGATCGGCGCGGACGACCCGTCTGAGCGGATCCGCGGCAGGGTGGTGTGCAATGCGTGTGCCCCTTGGCCACGTCGGACGATGTGGCGTGCCGCTGGGCGTCGATCGGCTCCGATCCCTGCGCGCTCGCGCACGTCATGCTGCAGGCGTGATCTTCTTGTCGAGCCGCATCGAGTGCCATGGGCAAGTGTTCACGGCAAGCGACTGGGCAGAGATCAGCAGATGCCCCTATCCAATCGATCGGGGCTCGACGCTTTCGGGTCGCTGAATGACGACCTCGCTTGCGCGCCGGGCCGCGCGGCGCAGTCTGTCGACTCCATGTCCACGTCCGACAACGTCCGATTCGCCGTCGTTGGCCTCGGCCACATCGCTCAGGTCGCGGTGCTGCCGGGCTTCGCTCACGCCGAGGCGGCGCAGCCGGTCGCGCTCTTCAGCTCCGATGCCGCGAAGCGCCGCGCGATGTCGGCGCAGTACGGTGTCGATCACGCGTACGACTATGATGAGTACGATCGCGTGCTCGAACAGGGTCTCGTCGACGCTGTGTATATCGCCCTACCCAATCATCTCCACTGCACGTACGCAGTGCGTGCCGCGGAGCGTGGCGTGCACGTGCTGGTCGAGAAGCCGATGGCGGTCGATGCCACCGAGTGCTTGGCGATGATCGAGGCCGCCGAAGCAGGAGGCGTAAAGTTGATGGTCGCATATCGCCTCCACTTCGACCCTGCGAACCTCGAGGTCATCGAACTGGTCCGCAGGGGCCGGCTGGGCCGCCCGCGACTGTTCTCCTCTGTGTTCTCGCAGGTCGTCGTGCCCGGCAACGTCCGGCTGGTAGGGAGCGATCGCGGCGGCGGGCCGGTCTATGACATGGGCGTCTATTGCATCAACGCCGCACGCTACGTCTTTCGCGACGAGCCGACGCAAGTCGTTGCGCTCGCGGCGTCGGTTGATGATCCCCGCTTTCAGGGTGTTCCCGAGATGGTGAGCGCCACGCTTCACTTCCCCGGCGAGCGCCTCGCGACGTTCACATGCAGCTTCGGCGCGGCCGACAGCTCGCGCTACGAGATACTCGGCGATCGCGGGCGCCTCGTGATGGAGCCCGCGTTCGAGTACGCCGAGGGCCTCCGCTATGCGCTGCAAGTGCAGGACGCAGATCCGGAGGTACACAGGTTCGGCAAGCACGACCAGTTCGGGGCGGAGCTCCAGTACTTCAGCAAGTGCATCCTCGACGACCTCGCGATCGAACCGGATGGGCTCGAGGGCCTCGCAGACGTCAACGTCGTGCAGGCGATCCATCGCTCGGCACAGGAGCGACGTGCAATCGCCGTGCTCCCGGTGCAGCGAGAACGGCGGCCCGAACACGCTCAGGCCTACCAGCTGCCGCCAGTCCCCAAGCCCAAGACCGTGAACACCCGATCGCCCAGCGGAGATTGACCTGCCCGAGCGAACGACCTCGACGAGGAGAACGCCACCATGCCCCGCGGATCCAAAGACGCCTACACCGACAAGCAGAAGCGACAGGCGGAACACATCGAAGACAGCTACCTCGAAGAGGGTGTCTCGAAGAAAACCGCCGCGGCGCGCGCCTGGGCCACCGTCAACCGTCAAGACCACGGCGGCAAGAAGAGCGGGTCGGGCCGTGCCAAGCGGCGCACGACCAAGAAGACCGGACGCAAGACAGCAACGAAGAAGCGCCCGTCATCGAAGAAGCGTTCATCCACGAAGAAGCCCTCATCCGCGAAGAAGCCCTCATCCGCGAAGAAGCGTTCATCCGCGAAGAAGCCCTCATCCGCGAAGAAGCCCTCATCCGCGAAGAAGCGCCCGTCATCGAGGAAGCGTTCATCCGCGAAGAAGCGTTCATCCGCGAAGAGGCGCTCGTCCGCGAAGAGCCGCTCGGCTCACGGATAGGGCGCGACCCGCCGGACCTGTCCGGCGCTTCATCGGAGGGTGATCCCTGAGGCCTGACGGCTCGCTCGCGCGGGGGTGGATGGCGCGTCAGAATCTCCGCCGAAGCTGGCCGTGACTTCGCGCGCGGCGTACCCTTGGAACTCGCTGCTCATGGCCCTCACGACGACCAGCCACGACATGACACTGGCGAGACAGCTGGCCTGGCAGGCGGCGATCGTCGAATCGTGCCCTGACGCGATCATCGGCATCGATCTCGACGGGGTCGTCGTGAGCTGGAATGGCGCCGCGGCGCGATTGCTCGGGTACGCGTTCGCCGACATCGTCGGGCGACCGTGGCGAACGTTGCTGCGCACCCACTCGGGCGAGGAGCCCTGCGCGCGCATGGCCGACTTGCTCCAAGGTGCCCCTGGCAGCACCATCGAGTTGATCGATCGCACCGGCGCCCTCGTGGACGGCGTTGCGACGCTGTCGCCGATTCGCGATCGCTCGGACGCGACCATCGGCGCGTCGATCATCGTGCGCCCACCGGGCCGATGCGGGCCAACCGCCGACAACGACGAGTTCCTCTCGACGCTATCACATGAGCTGCGGGCGCCACTGCACGCGATACTCGGGTGGGCGCAGGTGCTGGAGCACTCGGCCACACCGTCCATGCGGCACGGACTCGCGATCATCGAGCGCAACGCGCGACTGCAGGCGCAGCTGCTCGAGGACCTACTCGACGTCGGGCGGGGGAGCTCGGGCAAGCTACGCCTCGAGATCGCACCGGTCGATCTCGGCACCATCCTCTCGGAGCGCGTCGACTCGATTCGGCCCGCCGCCGAGGCCAAGCGGCTCGAGCTCACGCTTCGAAGTCCTTCGTACCATTGTGAGGTGCTGGGCGACGCCACGCGACTGCAGCAGGTACTCTGGAACCTGCTGTCGAACGCGGTTCGGTACACTGCGCCGGGCGGCCGCGTCGAGGCTTCGCTGCAGGGTGGGCCAAATGGATTTCGAATCGAAGTGACAGATTCCGGTGTCGGCATCGATTCCGAGTTCCTACCGCACGTCTTCACCCGGTACGCGCAGGCGCATGCACCGACCGGTGAGCAGGGCGGTCTCGGGCTCGGCCTCGCCATCGCTCGACAGCTGGTCGAGCTACATGGAGGCACGGTCACTGCCGCGAGCGACGGCCCCGGCCGCGGCTCCACCTTCACGGTGACACTGCCGCGGGTGCCCGAAGCCCCGCGCCCGCGCATCGATCGACGCTCGAGCGCACCCGCGACCGTGGGCGCTCGAGCGTCGGGCGCCCACGGCCAGGCCCGCAGCCGCCTGCGCCCCGCGTGAGCGTTCGGCCGCTCCATCGCGGACGGACGCTGCGTGTTCATCCGCTGCTCAGCACAGGCCGATGCCGAGGTCGCAGACGCACACCATCGACACGCACTCGGCGGTGCAGCTGTCGGCCTCGCTGCAGCCGATGACGCAATCGCTGCCGCACGTCAGCGTACAATCGCTGCCGGTGTGACAGCTCTGATTGCAGCTCTCGGCGCAGTCGAACGTGCAGTCGCCACCATCGCAGCTCTGCTGGCAGTCCGCGCCGTTGCAGGTGAAGTCACAGGTCGCCCCGGCATCGCAGTCCTGCGGGCAGCCGCCGCCGTCGCAGCTGAACGTGCAGGTCGCCCCGGCCGCGCACTCCTGCTGGCAGCCACCACCCGAGCAGGCGAAGCTACAGACCTGACCGGAATCGCAGATCTGGCCGCACCCGCCGGCGGGGCAATCCTCGCCCGCACCGGTCTCGGCACCGGTGGGATCGGTGTCACCACTGTCGCTGGTGTCGGCGCCGGTGTCGGCGGTGGTGCCGGCGCTCGTGCCGGCGCTCGTGCCCGCGCTCGTGCCCGCCGTCGTCCCGGCGCTCGTGCCCGCCGTCGTCCCGGCGCTCGTGCCCGCCGTCGTCCCGGCGCTCGTGCCCGCCGTCGTGCCTGCGCTCGTCTGCGAGTCGCCGGTGTCACCGCCATCGTCGGCGTCGTCGCCGGTGGTCAACACGCAGCCGCCGGAGGGCACTGCAAGGCCGAGGGTGAGCAGGGCGGGGAACAGCAAGGAGTTCAGGGGAGCGCGCAGCTTGGATGACATTGCCGCGCGGTAGAGAACCGAGCGGGTCGAATCGATTGCGCCGCCGGTGTGGCGGCCGTCACGACCCGTCGCAGGCGAGCGCCTGGGTCGAGGGCTGCCACGGGTCGGGGGTCACCGTGAACACGCGCTGCGTGGCCTCGCGCGTGCGCAGCACCAGCTCGCGGAGCTCGTCGTCGTCGTAGCCCGCTGCGATCCAACGCGAGCGCATAGACCGTGCGCGCGTCATCGATCGCGACCGGCGCGACCCCGCCGTACCGCGAACCACCGAGGTCGTCCCACCGCGTGAGCTCGTCGCCGCTCTCGGCATCGATGATGCTCACCCACCGATCGATCGCGGACTCGTCGTACCTCGGCGAGACCGAGCCCTCGTCGACGCCACCGACTACGAGCCAGTGGCCATCGGGTGAGGCGACCGTCCCGATTCGGGCGAAGGGGAACCACCGCACCCACGTCGCCTCCGGCTCGTCCGCGGGTGTGCGGCACGCCAGCAGCCCGAAGAGGGCGACGACCGCGACACGCCGATCCTTCGCGCGCACGCAGCCATGGTCGCACGGCGCGTGGTCATTGACGAGCTGGCGGCGCTCGGGAAGCATCGAGCCATGACGACGGTGACGCAGCGAGCTCGGTGGTTGATGGTGTTCTCCCTGTCGCTCGCCTGCGAGCGCGCGGCCACGACGACGCCGGAGCCGGCAACGACGGCGACCGGCTCGGGCGCGGCCGCCAGCAGCAGTCTCGACGCCGAGCTCGTCGCCATCGCGCGCAAGCAGGGCGTCGCGCAGAAGGCCAAGCTGCGCGTCGACGGCAGCGGCAACCTGCAGAAGCAGTCGCTCTACCACAGCGATGCCGCCGCGGTGCCCGAGGCCGCACGCGCGCTGGTCGAGAAGCGGTGGCCGGGCGCCAAGGTGCGCGGCTACGAGTCCGAGCGCTACGCCGAGCATGGACGCGTCGACGAGATCGAGGTCACCACCGCCGAGGGTGCCGAGTGCGAGCTGGCCGTGAAGCAGGACGGCTCGACGCTCTACGAGGAGTGCCGCATCGCGCTCGACGCGATGCCGCCCGCGGTCGCGAGCAAGGTCGCGGCGCTGTTCCCCGATGGCAGCATCCACGAGGCCGAGACCAAGAAGGGCGAAGGCGTCGACGAGCTCACCATCGAGGTCACCGCCGGCGGCAAGGAGTACTACCTGCGCATGCGCCCCGACGGCGAGGTGCTCGCGAAGCTGCTGCGGATCCCCGCCGTGCTCGAGGTCCCGATCGACTGACGCGCGTCCCCACCGCGCGGCGCATTCGTCTACATTGCGGCCCGTGCCCGACCGCACCCGTGAGCTCCTCGTCGGACCCGCCCCTGATCGCCCGCGCACGAGCACCGGTGAGATCCTGCAGGTACCCGCGGGCTGGGAGCTGCTGCCGCCCGGCGATGCCGGCCTCACGCGGCGCGTGAAGGCGGCAGGTCCGACATGGACGATCCGCGAACCCAAGGGTCGCAAGATGTTCTCGCGCGGACTGTGGGCCCCGCGCGAGACCATCGCCCGCGAGCGCGCCAAGCTCGATGAGGAGCGCGCCGATCCACGTTGGGCGCAGCGCCTCGAGGCCGATCGCCGCCGTCGTGACGCCGCGCAATCGGAGTACGTCGAGACCTTCTTCGCGGCGGTCTATCGATTCCTCGCCTTTGCCGACCGCCACCGCGAGCTCGCCGCGTTGGTCGCCAAGGCGATCACCGATCACGCGGTGCCGGTCGGCAGCGGCACCGTCGCGCGCACGCAGCGGATCCCGATCGAGCGCCGCGCCGAGGCAGCGACCATCGCATGGCTGCGGCACCAGACCACCGCCTATGACAGCATGTCGATCCCGCGGGTCCGTGGCATGCGACGCGAGGTCCGGCGCCTGCTCGCCGAGCAATCGCGACGCGTGCTCGGTCGCTATCGCAGCAGCGAAGCGGTCGACGAGGCCACATGCGTGCTGCGACGCGCCTTGCGAGCGTGACACGCGGACGCAGAGCTACCCGACCGGTGGCGGAGGCGGCGGCGGCTTGTCGTGGCACACGCTGATCTCGAGGATCATGTACAGCAAGATGAGCTCCTGCGGATTCAACCCGGGGTGGGCGACGCTGGAGTTCTCGAAGGTGCTGTACATCATGCGGCCGCAGCCCCACTGACCGCTGATCGCCATGGGGCGGATCTTCGTCGGGTCGCTGCAGCTCGTGCACGGGCCCTCGACCCAGGTGTGGTGGCCGACGTCGACGTCCATGCCATCCTCGTCTTGCACGATGATCGGCGTGGTCGACTCGATGCCAGAGTAGTTGAGCTGCAGCTCGACGCTCGGCAGCGCGTTCAGTGTCGGGTTGCCGCCGCCGATGTCCTTCAAGCCAGGCGGCAGCGCCTGCAGCCACGCGAGCAGCTCGTCATCGACCACGCTGCCGTTCACGTCGTAGGCGGGCTGGATGTCCGGCATCCCCGGCGAGTGGAACTCCTGGTAGTCGGGGAACGGGGCCTCGATGTACTCGTTCGAGTGATCGGTGGCGTACCACTTGCCGCCGCCGGCCACGTAGTCGCGGATGTTCTGCGCGCGGAGGATCGGCACCGACGGCGCGCCCAGCCAGAACTTCGTCGCCGCGCAGGGCACGAAGATGATGTGGTACTGGCTCATGCCGATGAAGTCGTCCATGAACGCGCCCTGATCGGAATCCGAGATCAACGTGAACTGCTGCGTGCCGGGCACGAGCTCGCCGTTGGCGGACACCTCGCCGAGCCCGAACTTCGCGAGCACGTTGAACACGCGATCGGGATCGGTCTCGTACACCGCGATCTTGGGGATCCACATGCCCGCCGCGGGGTTCCATTCGCCGGGTAGGCTGCTCTGCTCGGCCGGCACCGGGTTGCCGCCCTCGACGACGTCGAAGTCGACGACGCGGAGGAACTCGCCCTTCTGCACCACCAGCTGCTGGCCGGGGCCCGCGGTCGCCGGCAGCGAGAAGCTGCCGTCGGGCTCGGTGAGCACGAACGGCGTGTCGCACGAGAGCTCGACGCACGACGAGCAGTAGACCTTGTCGGGCACCGGCTCGACCTCGTCGTCGGTGAGGTAGACCAGCGCGCCGCTGATCGGGATCTGCATGTTGGGCGCGTAGACCGTGCCCGTGAGCGTCGCGTTGGACCCGGGCAAGGGCGGGCAATCGTTGCCGCCCTCCTCGCCACCGCCGGTCACACCCCCCTCGCCGATGTCGAAGCGCTCGCCGGTGTCCACCCCGATCGGGCCCGTGCTCGGGCTGCTCCCCGCGGTGTTGGCCGTGACGCTGACCTCGACGGGATCCTCGCGCACCGTGGTCCCACACGCCCCAAGCGACAGGGACACGACCGACAGCAGTGGCACGGCGCGCATGGTGCCGGCCACGTTACCCCAGGGCGCCCCGCGGTTCCTGATCCGGCTAGGATTTCGTGTGGCGCTGGATGGGCTGAGGTGGTCAGGGACGCCGCGTCGGCGCGCAGGTTCGCGCGGCCGAGCGCGGCGGCCCACCCGCTGCGCGTCATAGACACGCGCAGAGGTTGATCGCGCCCGGCGACACACCGTAGGGACCCGCGTCGCAGTGGCTGATCGCGACCTTCGGGCCCCGCGAGTGCGCACAGACCGAGGCCGGACACACGCCGAACGGAACATACACGCCACACGTGTCGAGCGGGAGCAGCTCGATGACGTCCTTCACCACGCCGGCGCCACCGATGAGTCCGCCGAGGCCACCGTCAGGGCGGGGCGCCTTCTTCGCTTCGGCAGCGATGGTGGTCGCGAGCATCTGCATCGGTTCGGTCGTGCCGCGGCCCACGAACGCGTGGCTGCCGTCGTCGCCGCGAAACCACACGTCGCCGCAGACGGTCCGCATGTCGCCGCCGTCGAGTTCGTCGAGCAGCGATGCCGCGCCGAGGTTGAAGCGGTCGGCGGTCGTGAAGCTCGCGCCCGCGAAATCGATGGCAACGGTGAGGCCACCGGTGCTGTCGAGGGTTGCCGCTTCGTCGGCCGCGAGCCGTACACCGATGCGGAACTCGGGCAGCTCCTGCAGCGGGAACGCAACGGAGTACAGGTTCTCCGCGGGGTCGAAGTCGCCGGGCGTCACGACGATCTCCACCGCCGTCGTGCCCTCCAGCACGTCGACGATCGATGGCGTCCGCTCCTCGATCGGCGATGCCGTCATCGTGCCGAGCGCACCAGGACGCAGGACCCAGCTCGCCTCACCCGCATCGGCATACGGCAGTGCCGACTCGTAGTTGCCCGCCGTGTAGGCAGCGACCAGGTCGCTGCTGTCGACATCGCCATCCCCATCGAAGTCGCCCTCGGCCCAGCCGACCTCGCCATCGACGTCGGGCGACTCGTAGTGCCCAGACTCGAACATCGCGACGAGATCGTCCGACCCGAAGCGACCATCGCAGTTCGCATCGCCCGGCTGCGGTCGCAGCAGCGTGATCTCTGCATCGACGGAGCCAGACACCGTCACGGTGTGGTAGCCCGGCGCGACGCCGGCGTCGGGCAGGATGAGCGCGACGAAGCGCCCCGACCCGCTGGGCGCGAGCTCGAGCGGGAAGCCGTCGAGCGTCGCATCGAGCGCGAAGACGCCCGCCGTCTCCTCGACCGAGCCATCGAAGCCGACCGCCAGGATTGCGCCCTCCCCATGCGGGGTCCAGCAGTGCGGCGCGGCGAGGCGGCCGTCGAGCACGGCCGCCCAGGTCGCCGCAGGCGTCTGCGCCCGCGTGGGGTTCTCGAGCTCCAGGGCTGCGCGGGGACTCTCGTTGTCCGCGCAAGCAACGAGGACGAGCAAGGTCATGAGGTGATGTCGACACATGTTCATTTGCTTCCACCATCCGCGGCCGCCGGCCGCCATCGGGTTCGCAGATGGATTGCCGGTCGAGTCGAAACGGATGCATGATTTCGTGTGGTCGGGTGGGTGGCATGACGGGTGGTGATGGCGACGACGCGGCGTTCGGCCGTGCGCTGGGAGACGTGCGGCAACTCGAGCTCGCGGACGAAGCGACCGTGCGCGCCGAGCTGTTCGCGCGGATGGGCATCGCTCCGATCGCCCCGCGCCTCGGAGGTCGCTACACACTCGGTCGTCGCCTCGGAAGCGGCGGTTCTGGGGCGGTCTACGCCGCGCGTGACGACAAGCTCGGTCGCGACGTCGCCATCAAGCTCGTGCGCGTCGGCGGCCTCGATGGCTTCGATGACTCGGCCTCCGAGGGTCGACTACGCCGCGAGGCGAGAGCCATCGCGCGTCTCGCCCATCCGAACATCGTCGCGGTGTTCGATCTCGGTCGCTACGACTTCGGCGAGCTCGGCTACGAGCTCGCCGACGCTCCGGCGCGCGGCCTGTACCTCGTCATGGAGCTCGTCGACGGTGGTGACCTCGCCGGGTGGGCGGCCTCGGGGGCGAGCTTCGCCGCGCGCATCGAAGTCTTGATCGGCGTCGCCCGCGGTCTGCACGCAGCTCACGGCGCGGGCCTGGTCCACCGCGACGTCAAGCCGGCGAACGTCATCATCGCCCGCGACGGGACGCCGAAGCTCGCGGACTTCGGTCTCGCGCGCCCCCCGGCGGAGACGACCCGAGATGCCGGGTCAGCGGACGATGACGAGGCGCCGCGCGACGACGTGACGGCACACGGCACGGTCGTCGGAACGCTGCCGTACATGGCGCCCGAGCAGTTCGGCGGCAGCTCGAGCGCCGCAAGCGATCAGTACGCGTTCTGCGTCACGGCGGTGGAAATCCTGCTGGGTGAACGGCCGTTCGTCGGTGACGCGAGCGAACAACTCGCGGCGAAGCGCGCTGGCCGAGCCCCCGCGCTCGAGCGACTGCCGCCGCGACTGCGCGCTGCGCTGCAACGCGGCCTGTGCACGGATCCCGCGGATCGATTTGGGTCGATGCTCGAGCTGAGCGAAGCGCTCGCCCCGGCGCCACAACGGCGCTTCGCACTCGTCGGCGCCGCGGCGCTCCTCGGCATCGCACTCGCAGGGTGGATCGCCACCCCCGACGACGCCTGTGCACCGCTCGCGCGGGCCGCCAGTGCGGTCGAGCGCATGCCGTCGGCGGCCGCACTCGCCGCGACACTCGAAGACGAGGCATCGCGCCTTCGCGCCACACATGCGGCCTGCCTCACCCTCGACGACCCGGACACGCGCGCGTGCATGGGCCAGCGTGGTCGTCAGCACGAGCGCCTGCTCGCGAGTCTCGGCGACATCGATGCCCCTGCGATGCTCCGAGCGTTCCACGCGCTACCCCCCGCCGACGAGTGTGTCGCGCTGCGTGCGGTCGCGTCGGCACCGCCCGAAGCGCTCCGCGACGGTGTCGATGCCGTGCACGAGTTCGTCGTCACCGCACGAGCACTCGCCGACGCAGGCGAGCTCGAATCTGCAGCGGTCCAGGCGGGTCACGCCATCGCGACCGCACGGCGCCTCGACTGGCCGCCGGCGCTCGTCGAGGCCAGCATCGTGCACGCGCACGTCGAGTTCGGCCTCGGCCGGGTCGACGCCGCAGAGATCGAGCTCGTCGACGCCTACTGGTCGGCGGTCGAGCTCGGCAATCTGCCGGAGACCGAGCGCGCGGCTGAGCATCTCGCCCACCTGCACGGCCGTCCTGGAGGCGACCGCGGCGAGGCGGAGCGCTGGGAGAAGCGCGCGAATGCCTCGCTCGACGGCATGGGCCGACCACCGTTCGTCGAGGCTCGCCTCGCCGCGATCCGCGGTGCGAACCGCAACGCGTGGCACGACGAGCCGGCAGCCATCGTCGAGTTCCGCCACGCGCTCGCACTGCTCGAAGCGCAGGGTCTCGACTACCGTCGACAGATCGCGACCCTGTCGAGCAACCTCGGCGAGATGCTCACACGGACTGGCCAGCACGCCGAGGCGGAGCGCATGCTGCTGCGTGCGATCGAGCTCGGCGACCCGGAGGGCATCGCATCGGTTCCCGCCCTGATGCACCTCTCGACCCTGCGACGATCGCAACAACGCCTCGACGAGGCCGACGCGCTGATCCGCGACGCGATTGCGCGGCTCGACACGGCGGCACCTGCCGGCCATCCATGGCGCGGGCAGATCTTCAACAACCTCGGGGTCATCGCAACACTGCGGCCGGACTTTGCGTCCGCGGCCGACGCGTTCGCGACCGCGGTGCGATCGCACGAGCAGCTCGGCCTGCGCGACGCAGCGTGGGCGGGGTACCACAAGAACTGGGCCACCGCGGCGGCGCGCATGCACGAGTGGAGCACGGCGATCGAGCACTTCGAGATTGCGCTCGCGGTGCTCACGAGCGCCGACCCTCGCCGCGACCAAGCGCTCGTCGGCCTCGCCGAAGCCAACCTCGAACTCGGTGACGTCTCGGCCGCCGCGACCCGCCTGCGCGAGGTCGACCCGTCCCTGCTGGCCCGCGATGCGAGCATGGTGGCCGAAGTCGACGCGCTGCGCGCTCGCATCACCGCCGCCGAGGCCGAGCGGATAGGATCCCCCGAGTGACGGAGATCGGTGACGAAGCGCTGCTCGCGGCATGGCAGGCCGGCGACAAGGCTGCCGGCGACGTGCTCGTGCGACGCTACTTCTCGCTGCTGTTCCGATTCCTCAAGCCGCGTGTCGCCGAGCACACGGCCGACCTCGCGCAGCGCACGTTTCTCGCCATCTCGCAGTCACACGAGCGGATCCCTGCGGGCGTCAGCTTTCGCGCCTGGCTCCTGGGGGTCGCGCGCAACCAACTGCTCGCGTTCGGGCGCGCGAGCGCAAGGCGCTCTCTCGTGGTCGGCGGCGCGCCGATCTCGGGGGTCGCAGGCGACGCGACGCCCAGCGAAGTCGTCGCGCACCGCGAGGAGCAGCGCGTCTTGCTTCGCGGACTGCGAACCCTCCCGATCGAGATGCAGCTCGTGATCGAGCTCTTCTACTGGGAGAACATGTCGCGGGAGGAGATCGCGGCGGTGCTCGGCGTCGAGACCAATACCGTCAAGTCGCGACTGCAGCGCGCCAAGGATCGCCTGCGCGAGCTGCTCCCGCGGCTCGATCCCGTGACCGGCAGCGTGACGGCGGCCGATCTGGAGCGCTGGGCGCAGTCACTGCGTCCGCCGGATTCGGCCTGACGCGAGTCCGTCGACGCCGCGAACCACTGCGCCCCCGTTGCGAGTGTTCTCCTCCGGCCGCACCCGACGGTCGGGACACCGGTCGAACGATCGTCCGCTGCGCGCTACCGATCGATCACGCGACCTCGGGTTGCATGCCCCGCGTCGTCCGGCACCCTGTCCGCGTTGTCGAACGAGACCACCGCGGTGCGCAGCCTCGTTCCCGCGCGGATGGACCGCCTGCCGTGGAGCGGGTTCCACTGGCGGGTCGTCATCGCGCTCGGCATCACATGGGTGCTCGACGGCGTCGAGATCGGTCTCGCGAGCGCGATCGGTGACACGCTGCGCGACGAGCAGACGCTTGGCCTCGACGCCCAGACCATCGGCTTCAGCGCGGGGTTGTACCTCGCGGGTGAGGTCACCGGCGCACTGTACTTTGGTCGCAAGGCCGACGAGCTCGGCCGCCGGCGATTGTTCATCGTCACGCTCGCGCTCTACCTGCTCGCGAACGCACTGACGGCGCTGTCGTGGACGACGTGGTTCTTCGTCGCGACGCGCTTCTTCGCGGGCATGGGAATCGGCGGCGAGTATGCGGCGATCCACAGTGCGATCGACGAGCTCACGCCCGCGAAGTACCGAGGCCGGGTCGACATCGCGATCGCCGGCACGTACTGGGGCGGCGCACTCCTGGCCGCGACGGCGCAGCTGCTGCTGCTCGATCCCGAGCTCATTCCGATCGACCTCGGCTGGCGCCTCGCGTTGCTGCTCGGTCCCGTGATCGGCCTCGCGATCTGGCCGCTGCGCAGGTTCATCCCCGAGAGCCCGCGCTGGCAGCTCACACACGGCTACGAACAGGAGGCCGAGGCCACCGTCGCGCGCATCGAGGCCGGCCTGCGCGACGCGGGCGTGCAGCTCGACGACGTCGATCCCGCGCACGCCATCGTGCTGCAGCGCCACGACCTCGGCCTCGTCGAGGTGGGCAGGATACTCGTGACGAAGTACCTGCGACGGTTGTGGCTCGCCGCGACGCTGATGATCACGCAGTCGTTCCTCTACAACGCGATCTTCTTCACCTACGTGCTGATCCTGCGCGACTTCTACGACGTGCCGAGCGCATCCGTCGGCTGGTACATCTTCGCGTTCGCCGGCGGGAATCTGCTGGGCCCGTTCGTGCTCGGGCCAGCGTTCGACACCATCGGGCGACGCAAGATGATCGCGGCGACCTACTGCACGTCCGCGCTCTTGCTCGCGATCACGGCGTGGCTGTTCGGCCGAGGCATGCTCACGGCGCAATCCCAGACGGTGCTGTGGTGCGTGATCTTCTTCATCGCATCGGCCGCGGCATCGTCGGCCTATCTCACCGTGAGCGAGATCTTCCCCGTCGAGATCCGCGCGCAGTCGATCGCACTCGTGTTCGCCGTCGCGCAGGGGGTCGGCGCCACGGCACCGGCGATCTTCGGGGCAATCATCGAGGCGGCAAAGGACCCCGCGACCGGTGCGGTCGTCTCACGTCTGCCGCTGGCGCTGGCGTACCTCGGCAGCGCGGCGATCATGGCCGGTGGTGGCGTGGTGGCGTGGCTGTTCGGCGTCGATGCCGAGCAGCGATCGCTCGAAGACATCGCGCCGCCGATCACCTCGGTCGCGGTGTCGCATGCGACAGCCGCCGATGCGCCGGCCGGTCCGCCTCCGCCCGGCACCGTCTGATCGCCCGCATCCGGGGTGGCGCGATGCCCTCAGCGTGGGCGATCGTGTCGATGCACCCGGTGCGGCCGATGCCGCCCCGGCGGCTGCGCGCTCGCTTCGGCGACCGCGTCCTCGGCGAGGAAGCGTTCGGCCACGTCGACGTGCTCGTCGAAGTACTGCTTCTCCTGCGGAGAGCAGAACGCGAAGGTCTTGCCTGCCAGCGTCGAGGTCAACGTGGGATCGGCGTCCATCCAGCACAGCGGGCACTTCGGTGCGGCCGAGCCGGCATCGGGCATGCGAGCGTACTCGCCGTTCGACGCAGCGTCGTGCCACCCCGGCCCTTGGTACTCCATGCCATCGGCGATCGAACGAGCGCTGGACTCTCCGAGATATCTTGCGACCACGCGGAGTGCGAGGTCGATCCCCGACGAGATTCCGCCGGACGATGCGAGGTTGCCCGACTCGGTGAAGCGCGCCCCCCGAAGCACGGAGACCGCTGGAAAGTCGCCTGCCAGGCGAAAGTAGCCCCCGTGATGCGCCGTCGTCGCCTTGCCGTCGAGCAGTCCCGCGCGGGCGAGCACGAAGGCACCGTTGCACACCGACATCGTGACGTCGGTCTCGGGTGAGACGGTGCGGAGCCACTCCAGCATGTCGGGCGTCTCGCCGGTCAACGCGGGGATCACGACGACCTTGGGTGGCGGCGCGTCGGCGAAGGTGTAGTCGGGGATCACCTGCATGCCGCCGAACACACGCACCGGATCGCGCGTCTGCGCGACGAAGTACGGCTCGAAGAGCGGATGTCCATCCTCCGTCCACGCCGCCGCGAAGACCTCGAGTGGCCCCGTGAAGTCGAGCACTTCGGCGTCGGGCCCGAGCACGATCGCCAGCGGCAACTCGCCGCCGGGCGGGACCGGCAGCGGCGAGGGGACCTGCGTGGCCGCTCGCGCGACCGGCTCGGCCGCCGCGTCGAGCGGTGCGTGGCGATCCGATGGGCCGCGCGCGCACGCGACGACAGCAAGTGTGAGCGCGAGCCTCATTCGCCCACGCCAGACGTCGATCACGGCGCCACCGTGAGTGTCACGTCTCGCAGCTGTGGGTCGGCTGCAATGTCGACCTCGCGGAAGGGGAAGTCGAACCACTCGCCCAGCGTCGAACAGAGCTTCGGTACGCACACGAGTCGTCTCACGCGATCGACATAACAGGGTCCGAACTCGACGAGGTGTGGTGAAACTTCGCAGCGTCACTTCGCGGCGGCCCGCAAGCAGCCCCCGCGCGAAAGCACCGCAGGTGCAGCCGCTCGACGCCCCAACGACGCCGCGGGTAGTGTCTGCGCGATGCTCGATGCGTCGTTGCGGATCGTTTGGATCGCGCTGCTCGCTGGTGGGTGTGCAGGCGCCATCCCGCCGCGCGAGCGCACAGCCCCGCCACCGCGCGACGAAGCCGACACGGCGGCAACCATCGCACGCACGCACGCGCTGTTCGACGCCATCGATCGCGGAGACACGGGCGCGGTCGATCGGCAGCTGGCTCCCGGCTTCTTCGTGCTCGACCGCGGCCGCCGCTTCGATCGACCGCTGTTCCTGACGGGGGTCGACCGGCACGACCGAGCCCCCACGAGCCCGCGAAGCTGCAGCCAGGAGGAGGTCCACACCCATGGCTCGACGGCAGCCTACGTCGCCGAGTGCAGCGAACCCGGTGCGCACTCCGATGGCCTTCGAGCGAGCCATCGCTACACCCTGCACTGGTCGCGCGACAGCGGCACGTGGCAACTGCTGAGCCTCCAGCTCGAGCGCGGCGGGGTCGAGGACGCGCGCGAGCTTTGGAATGACATCTTCTCGCAGCGAGCTGGCTTCTCCACCGAGCCCAACGCGCTGCTCACGAGCACCATCGCTGGGCGCACTCCCGGTCGAGCGCTCGATGTGATGATGGGACAGGGCCGCAACGCGCTCCAGCTGGCGGCCGCGGGCTGGGACGTGACCGGGATCGACATCTCCGACGAAGCGCTCCGGCAAGCCACCGAGGCCGCGCAGGCGCGCGGCCTCGCACTGCAAACCGAGCTCGTCGACACCTCCAGCTTCGACTTCGGCCACGCTCGATGGGACCTCGTCGCGCTGATCTACGCCGGCGTCGAGCCCGAGCTGTTGTCTCGCGTCGAGCAGGCAGTCGCACCCGGCGGCATCGTGGTGATCGAGTACTTCGCGAGCGAGTCCGTGGTCGGCGACAACCTCGGTGGCGCGACGCCAGGCCAGCTTGCGCGGGCGTTCCGCGGCTGGAGCATCATCCGCGACGAGCGCGCGGAGGACGTTGCGGACTGGGGTCTGGGTCGGACGCTCCTCGCGCGCTTCGTCGCCCAGAAGCCGTCGCCACCGCCACCGAGTTCCGGCCTTGGCGCCCCCACCGACCGCACGCACGGGGTGCGGCAAGATTGATCGCGTCGGCGAACGCGCGGTCGTGGTAGCGATCGAAGCATGCCGTTGCTCGCCCTGCTGCCGCTCCTGCTCGCCGCCGACCACGAGCTCTTCGGCAAGCCCGTCTTCCGGCCCGCACCGCCCGAGCAGCAGACCCTCGAGACGCGACGTGAGGGCTTCGAGCGCATGCTCGACGAGCGCGGCTGGGTGCAGATCGACGATCAGGTGCGCCCCGCCGCCGAGGACGGCAGCTTCGCGCAGCCGATCATGCCGCAGGCGGCGTGGAGCTCTCCGCCGCACCGCTCGACGATCTTCCTCAACTTCTTCGGCACCGAGAGCCTCAAGCCGGGCACGAACTCCGACCTCGACGAGTCGTCGTGCCTGCAGGGCGAGATGCCGTGGCCCGGGTTCGGCGGGACCGAGCAGCAGGCGCTCGCGCTCATCGAGATCTTCGAGGTCAAGATGGCGCCGTACGGCGTGCGCATCGCCTATGACGAGCGTCCGCCATCGCATCTGCCATACGCGATGGTGATGATGGGCGGCTCCCCCAACATGCTGGGCCTCGGCAACGGTGTGCTGGGCGTGTCGTGCAGCTCGGACTGCGGCGACTTCTGGTGGCGTGACACCACCTTTGCGTTCACCGATGCCATCAACCCCAACAACGCCGATGTGCTCGGCACCACGGCACTGCACGAGGCTGCCCACGCATTCGGTCTCGCTCACATCGACGATGCCACGCGGATCATGAATCCATTCGTCGGTAGCGGTGACGTCGATTGGGCCACCACGTGCACGCCCTACAACGACGCCACCGGCGGCATCAATTGCCAGCCGACCCACGACGAGTTCTGCGGCGGTGGTGCGCAGAACTCGGACGCCGAGCTCCTGGCCTACTTCGGCGAGAACAGCCCCGACATCGAGCCTCCGGTGGTCGAGATCCTCTCCCCGGCCGATGGCACCGAACTCGAGGTCGGTGGCAGCGTGATGGTCGAGGCCGAGATCACCGACGATCACGAGGGCGTGGGCTGGAAGCTCGTACTCCCCGAGGTGGGGCAGGAGTCGGTGGCGTATCAGTTCGAGAAGAGCTGGCCGCTCGGCAACCTCCCCGCCGGCGTGTACACGCTGCGCGTCGAGGCCATCGACCACGATCGCAACGAAGCCTTCGACGAGGTGACGATCTACGTCGGCGTGGATGCTCCAGCCGGGACCAGCGGCAGCGGTGGCGACTCGGAGGGCGGCGGCGTCGACTCGAGCGGGAGCGGCGGTGGTGAGGACGGCACCGGCTCGTCGGATGCAGGCGCGACCACCGACGTCGACGGCGGCAATCAGGATGCCAGTACCGTGGACAAGGAGGGCTGCGCGTGCGCTGCCACGACGCCCTCGCCGCGGACCCCCTCCGTGCTGCTGGCGGCGGGCTTGCTGATGCTGCGCCGCCGCCGACGCTCGTGCGTCGCGGCGCGGTAGCAGCGTCCGCGCGATCGAGCGTTGCGGCACCTGAGGCGGCGACGCATGCGTCCTCTCGCAGCCGGCTGCGGTGAATCACCACGGTCGTTCGACTCGCCCGCGCCATCAGAGGCTGCTAGACCGCCGTCGACCATGCGACGCACGCGGACCTCCGAGGATGCACACGACCAGACTCCGAACGCCGCTGCGCGCGATGCAGACCAGCCCCCCCGCGTCTCATCGCGGGTCCTCGCACGCATGGTCCCGATCGCGCTGGTGCTGTGCGCAGCGCTCGCGGGGGGCACGGCGATGTTCCTGCGACACTATCGTGCCGAGGCCAGCGATGCCGATCGATTCGCCTCGCTGCATGGCGACCACGCGCGTCTCGAGTCGCTGTGGTCACTCCCGCCGTTCCAGCTGCGAGACCAACACGATCGCCCGTTCGGCCTCGCGGCGCTCCGCGGCCGCCCGTTCATCGCCGATTTCATCTTCACGCAGTGCACCAGCGTGTGCCCCACGCTGACCTCGAACATGCTGCTCGTGCGAGATCGACTGCACGACCGCGATGTCCAGTTCGTTTCGTTCTCGGTCGACCCTGCCCATGACACACCGGCCGTGCTCTCCGACTACGCCGCACGCTGGGGTGCCGTCGGCGACGACTGGACGCTGCTATCGAGCTCGTCGGCGCAGCTGAGCGACGTGCTCGCCGGGTTCCGCGTCGCTGCGCGCCCCACCGACGATCCGAGCGAACCGATCGTGCACACCAACCTCTTCTTCCTGGTGGACGCCACCGGCACCGTGCGCGGCATCTACCACAGTGACATGACGTCCGATCTCGACGCGCTGGTCGAGGACGCCCGCGTACTGGCGGCACCGCGGGTCGGCAGCGACCCGGCCCCGCGCACCATCGCGAGCCTCGGATGCACCGGCTGTCACGCCTCACCCGCCATCGCACCACCGCTGGGAGGGTCGCTCGGCGAAACACGAATGACCGATGACGGACGACGGGTCACGGTCGACGCGGCGTACCTGCGGCGAGCGCTGCTCGATCCGCGCGCGGACGTCGTAGCGGGGTATCCCGGCGTCATGCCGAGCTACGCCGGTGTCCTCAGCGATGCGGAGGTCGACGAGATCCTCGACCAGCTGCGGTCCATGACCGACGCGGCTCCGCCAGCGACGCCAGCCGCCCTCGCGATCGATCCCGTGTGCGGCATGAAGGTGCGCGTCACCCCGGACGCGCACCACGCTCGCCACGACGGCGAGGATGTCTACTTCTGCGCCGAGGCGTGCAAGGACGCGTTCCTCGCTGCGCCGGCGCAGTACGAACGACACCGGCAGTGACGTTGGCGGCCTGACGTTCCGCATCCGACGGGGTGCGGTGTCGCGGCGGGCCCGTCAGATGCGCGGCCGACGGATGCAATGGTTTGCACGGCCCATGGCGTTCACGCGAAAGTTCATCCTCGTCGTCGTCGCGCTGGCGGTGGTCGCCGCGACCTGGATCGTCACGATCTGGCCGCGCGCGCGCGAAACGGAGCCCGACGGTCCTGCGCCCGTCGTGCGGCAGGAGCCGCGGAGCGCAGGCATGCACGGCACGACCGACGCCCACCCGCGTGCGAAGTCGGCCGCGCCCATCAGCCCAGCCGAAGCCGAGGCGCGACGCGTCGCGCGTGCCCGCTGGGAGGAGCGACGGGCCCGCATCCTCGCCGCCCACGCGACGCCGGCCGAGCGCGACGCAGCACCGGAGACACCGAAGTGTGTCGGCGAGGATTGCCCGCCCGATCCGGCCGACTTCGGCGGCGACGTCGTGTTCGCGTCGTTCGTCGGCGAGACCCAGACGCTCACACGTGGCTGCGAGGAGCTCATGGGTGAGAAGCCGCAGTCGGTGCGGATCAACGCGCGGCTCGTCGGCGCGCCCGGGGTCGGCACCATCGTCGACAATGTCACCGTCACCGGCCCCGGCGAATCCATGGACGAGCTCACCCAGTGCCTCCAGCAGGGCATGTACACCCTCGAGCTCGGCGACGCCGCGGCGAACTTCGAACGCGACGCGACGCTGGTGCTCGGCCTACTCGACGAGGTCGCCGGTCAGCAGTGGCTGTCGCCGGAGGAGCTCGCGGGGATCCGGCAGCAGATGATCGATGGCGGACTCGACCCGGCCGCCGATCCGATGGTCTCGGTCAACGCCGGCGAGCCCGCCGCCGAGCCGTGAGTGCCACGCTCGGCGCTTGGCCTCGCCTTCGCAGCGCGGGCGCGCCGCGAAGGCCGGGTCCGCATCTGCACTGCCCCCTTCCCGCGATTGGCGAAGTGCACGTATCCTCGATCTCGATGGTAGGCAGGACGTGGATGGTAGGGGTGTGCCCACTGCTGGTGATCGCATGCGGTCCGGTGGTCCTGGCCGGCGACGACTCGACCACCGGTGTGATCGAGACGACCAGCAACAGCGCCGGCCCGTCGACATCCTCCGATGCCCCGCCGACGACGACGATCGGCAGCACGTCGAGCGCAGACACCTCGGCGTCCGCGACCTCCGGCGTCGAACCCGACACCGGGCTCGACAGTGCCGACTTCCTCATCGAGTACGACGTCGCCCGGCCGATCGAGTGCGACCTGTGGAACGATGATTGCCCGCGCGGCGAGAAGTGCATGCCGTGGGCGAACGATGGTGGCAACGCTTGGAACTCGACCCGTTGCTCCCCGGTGGACGAAAATCCCCACGCGGTCGGCGAGCCCTGCACGGTCGAAGAATCGCCGGTCAGCGGGATCGACGACTGCGTGGCGAACGCGATGTGTTGGAACGTCGAGGCCGGGACGAACATGGGCACGTGCGTCGGCTTCTGCACCGGCTCGCGTGCGCAGCCGCTGTGCCCGGATGGCTCCTCCTGCTCGCTGACGGGCGACGGCGTGCTGATCCTCTGCATCCCCACCTGTAACCCCCTCGCAAGCGATTGCCCGGATGATCAGGGTTGCTACCCGTACGTCAACGGCGAGTTCGCATGCTTCCTCGACGAGTCCCATTTCGAGGGTTGGCCGGGCGCAGCGTGCGAGTACATCAATGCGTGTCAACCAGGCTTGTTCTGCGCCGACGGCGAGCTCGTACCCGGCTGCGCCGACACGGGATGCTGCTCGCCCTACTGCGATCGGAGCGACGGCATGGCGGACGCGACGTGCGATGCAGCGCTGCCGGGCACCACGTGCACCGCGTGGTACAGCGAGGGCGAGGCCCCACCCGGCCTCGAGAACCTGGGCGTGTGCGTGCAGGGCTGACGAGCTCGGCGCACGATTCGGGTCAAGCCAGCAGGCACCCGCCGAGCCAGTCGCCGTCGAGGACGCACGTCGTCGTCGGGTCGTCGCACGAGGACTCGTCTGCACCCGAATTCGTTGGCGCCCAAGTCACTCCTCGAAGTCGTCCACGCGAAAGGCTTCGCGCGCGCGCACCTTCTCCGCCACCCCCGGCGACAGCTCCACCGCTCGCGAGTACACCCGCGAGTCGCTCATGCAGCTCGCCGACTCGTAGCTCAGCTCGGCGATCCCGACGCCGGTCGCGTCGTCGACGAACACGCCCACCACCGCAGGGTCGCTGCGATCCAGCGTCATCTCTGGTTCTTCGCCGCGCCAGCCCGGCATGCGCGTCGACTGCAGCACCTGTGCACCCCGCACCCGCACGATGAAGTGGCCGCCGTGGTACAGCGCCTCGGCGGCTCGCTGGCCGGGCTCCGGCAGCTCATCGACGGGCGGCAGCTCGGGGCCGCTGCCGCGGTACCAGTACGGCTGCAGCGGCAGCGCTTGCATCGGTCGCCAGCCGATCGCGAGCTCGGCGTTGATCGACGCAATCCGCTGGGCGATCTGCTCCCGCTCGTCCCGGCACGGCCGACCCCAGGCCCCCTCGGTCGCCTCGTAGATCGCTTCGCCGTCGAGCACGATCGAGCGCGAGAGCACCGACTCGTCGCGGCGTCGCAGCTCGATCGCCAGCTCACCGACGAAGTCGGCGTTGCCACCATCGTCGCGGTCGACGGCCGCGATCGCACCGCCATCCAACCGCACCGCCGGAAAACCCTCGGCGAAGACCTCGTGCTCGCAGTCGCCGCTGCCGGCGGTTCGCGGCTCCAGCCGCAGTCGCGGTGCATCATCGGACGGGCGGATCGAACCCAGGGCGTCGATCACGTTGCCGTCGTCGTCGGGGATCGCAGCGCGCCGGACGGCGAGCTCCGTCGCCCGCGGCGCGACCTCCGGCGGCTCGTAGTGCGCCTCGACGGGCGGCGCCATGCAAGCACTGGACGAACCCAACACGAGCAGCACAGAGATCCGCCTCGGCATCGTCATCACTCGATGTGCCCGACGCGCGACCTGGCCGCTCGGATTCCCAACCCGCGCCCGGCCCGCGCAGCGCCGCACCGGGCGCTGGATTCACAGCGGCGCGCAGCCGTCGATGGCGCACGCGAGGCGCCGCCGCACCGACTTCGCCTGCACGGCCTCGTAGCTGTGATCGCCGGCCCGCGTGGTGCGGAAGCCGTCGATCGACAGGGCGCTGCCCGCGAAGCTCCCGTCGGCCTTGCCCGGGTAGACGTAGAGCACCTGCGAGGGGTGCACGGTCACGAGATCCGCACGACCGTCGCCGGTGACGTCGAGCGGCGCCAGCACGTCGAAGCCCTCGCCGTCGAACAGCGAGGTCGGCATGGTGCCGGCGAAGCTCTCGACGCGGGTGCCGAACACACCGGTGGTGGTGCCGAGGTACACGTAGGCGGTGCCGTCGGTGTGCAATGTGACGAGGTCGGCCTTGCCGTCGCCGTCGACGTCGCCGAGGCCGATCGGCTCGAAGCCCTCGCCGTCGGGCAACGCGGGATTCATGGTGCCCGCGAACGATTCCACCGCGCTGCCGAAGGTGCCATCGGGCTTGCCGGGGAACACGTAGGCGCTGCCGCTGGTGTGCAGCGTGACGAGGTCGGCGCGGCCGTCACCGGTGACATCGGCGACATCGATCGGGAAGTGCCCTTCGCCGTCGAAGGTCGCGGAGTCGAAGGTGCCGGCGAACGAGCTGCTCGAGCCGCCGAACCGCGCGTCGGCGAGGCCAGGGTGCACGAACACGGAACCGCCGCGGGCGCTCACGAGATCGCCGCGGCCGTCGCCGTTCACGTCGGCGACGGCGATGGGCTCCCAGCTCGCCGCGTCGGTCAGGCTCACCGGGTACGTGCCGGCGAACGACGAGACGCCGCTCGCGAAGGTGCCACCTGGTCGGCCGGGATAGACGTACGCGCTGCCGTCGTCGTATGCGGTGACGAGGTCGGCGAGCAGGTCGCCATCGACGTCCGCGACGTCGATCACCAGGTGACCGGGCCCGCCGAAGATCGCCGTCGGCATGGTGCCGCCGAAGCTGGGTGGCGCGGGCAGCAGCACGCCATCGGGCGCGCCGAGGAACGGATACGCCGTGCCGTCGACCAGCGTGACGACATCAGCGATCTGATCGCCGTTGATGTCGCCGCGGGTGGCCTTCGACGGTGAGCTGCCGGCGTGGCAGTTGCCGCTGGCCTGGCTGTACGAGTTGCTGCCGACGAAGAGGTTGCCGAAGAAGTAGCGCTGGATGATCGCGGTGCCGGCCCCCTGCGACTGTCCGAAGCAGTTGTCGTCGATGTACGCCCCGACCTTGGGCTTGCCACGGATGACGATGCCCTGCTCGGTGCCGAGGAAGGTGTTGTGGTGGATGTCGATCACGTCGCCGGCCCACGGCGAGCCGTCGCCGTCGGCCTCGTCTTGGCCGTGCATGTCGAGCGCGTGGCCGTTGCGCGTGGCGCCGATGTGATTGTGGCGAGCCTCGTACGAGATGCCGAGCCGGCCGGTGCCCGCGATCGAGTGGCGATTGGCGTTGTACTCGTTGTACTCGAAGATGCCGTCGGCCTCGTGTACGAGCACGGTGCCGTAGCCGAGGCCCGTGCGTCGGTTGTGGTGGATCGCGTCGTGGTCGACGCGCGCCCGCACGGCGTAGTCGAGCAGGATCGCGGCGTGCGACCAGCCCGAGAGCTCGCTGTGGTCGACGCGCAGGCCATCGGCATGCATCGCGCGCACGGCCCGACACAGTGGCTCGCCATAGGCCGACGCCCCGATGTCCTGGTCGGGGCCGAGCAGTCGCACGCCGGTGACGCGCACACCGTCACCCCCGGCGTCGAACAACGACGGCGTATCCTGGGTGTTGGTGCGAAGGATCGCTCCGCCTGCGCCGCCGTTGCCACCGCCGCCCGACAACGTGACCTGCGGCGGGATCACCAGACCACTCTTGCCGCTGAGATCGAGATCGGCACCGGCCTCGATCTCGATCACCGAGCCCGGGGTCGCGATCATCAGCGCGCTCTCGAGCTCGGCGACGGTGCCGACCGGGAGCACCACGACCTCCGACGGCGGTGGCTCGACCGGCGGCAGCCCGGCGTCGCCGGTCGACGCGTCACCACCGGAGCTGTCGGCCGCGGTGCCGACGTCGCTGCCCGAGCTGCCCTCGATGCCACCGCTGGTGCCGTCGGCGGCGGAAGATGCCTCGCCGGCGCCCGTGCTCAGACCATCGTCGGTGCTGCCGGACGACCCGTGCGCCGGCGCATCGGCGCACGCGACGAGGAGCGCGGTCGGAAGCAGGATGACGAGCGATCGCACGCGATCACGCTGGCACGCTCGCGACGCCGCCAACAAGCCCGCGGCCTACGCAGGAATGCCGAGCGCTCCGTCTTCGGGGCCGGCGTCGCGCGTCCACGCGCTCGGCGACCCGATGAACGGGTGAGCCCCGCCGCGCTCAGGGCAGCGTGTGCTCGGCAAAGAAATCGAGCATGCGCTCGGTGGCGTCGACGGTGTCACTGTAGGGGCCGATGAACGAGTAGCACATCTCCGGCGTGCGGCCGGGCCAGCAGTGGCCCATCGGATCGAGGGTGCACATGCGGACGTCGCCGTCGCCGTCGCAGTCGGTCCACGTGCGGCAGCTGCCGCCGTCGAGCTCCTCGACGATCGGCTCGGGATCGCAGCCGTCGATCTCGACCCAGCGATCGATCGTCGCGTTCGCGGCGGCGATCGGCACCAGGGGATCCTGCACGCCATTGAAGGCAAACACCGGCATCGGTCGCTCGGGTGTGCAGGTGTCGAGGGGGATCTGGAGCGACCCGACCACCGGCGCCACGGCGGCGAAGAGATCCGCGGCCTCGCAGGCGAGGCGGTTCGACATGAAGCCGCCGTTCGACAGCCCCGTGGCGTAGATCCGCTGGGGGTCGACGCACGCGGCCGACGCGATGTCGGCGACCACGGCGCGGATGAAACCGACATCGTCGACGCCGCCCGCCGACGAGTTGCCGCAGCACGCACCGGCGTTCCACGAGTTGTTCAACCCCTCGGGATGGGCGACGACGATGCCGCGAGGATCGGCGGCGTCGATCATCTGCGACCACTGCGACTGCATCGTCGGGTTGGACAGGAAGCCATGCATGTTGACGATGAGCGGCGCCGAGGACTCGGCGGTCGGCGAGACGTGGAGGTAGTAGCGTCGTTCGACACCGTCGAAGTCGAGCGTGCGCTCGTAGTCGCCGGGCGCCAGGGGCAGCTCCACGTCGCAACCCGCCGCCGGCGGGCCGCTGTCCTCCGACGAGCTGCCGTCGCTGTCGCCCGCGCCGTCGGTGGTGTCGGCCGTGGTGGGCTCGGCCGTGGTCGCGCCGCCGGTGGTCACGCCACCCTCGGTGGAGGAACCCGCAGTGCTCGCCCCGGCCTCCGAGGAGCCGGAGCTGCCGGAGCTGCTGCCGTCTTCGCTCCCGCCGCCCGAACCACCCGTCGAGCCACACGCACCAAGCACCAAGCAGATCGATCCGACGAGAGTCCGCATGAGGGTGCGCTTGGGTTGGATCCGAGGCGCGCGAGGTTCCGGCGATGCCCGCGACCACGGGCGACGCCGGCTCGGACCGCGTTCGTCGAGGCTTGTCCGGGGCGAGCGCAGTGCGATCGGGCACCGCGTCATCGCAGGCGCTTGCTCGCCTCGAGGCGCTCGCTCGCGTAGCCCCGCTGCAGCAGCCCGCGCACGAGCCGACTCCGGTAGATCCCGCTGCCGACCAGCACGTCCATCGCGTCCTGCACCGCCAGCCGCATGGCGCTGGGCACCGCGATGTCGGCGAAGCGCCGCCGCTTCATCTGCGCGAGCGCGGCCGCGGTGCCGCCGTGCAGCGCGGCCTCACCCGCGAGCATGCCGGTGTGCAGCGCCTGCCAGATACCCTCGCCCGCGAGCGGGTCGACGTTGTAGCCGGCGTCGCCGGCCACCAAGAGTCCGGGCACGGTGTGCGGCGCCGGTGGGACCGCCAGCGGCAACGCCCAGCTGCGCGTGCGACCGACCAGCTGCGCGTGTGCGAAGCGATCGCGGTGCGTGGCCTTGAACGCCTCGAACAACGCGACCAACGAGCGGCCGTGGGCGTGGAATCGATCCGCGCGCTGGTACACGCCGACGTTCGCGACGCCATCGACAGCTGGGAAGATCCAGCCATAGCCCGCCCGCAGATCGTGCTCGAAGAAGTGCTCGGCGGCGTCGGGCCACGCGCCCGGTTCCACGCCCGTCATGTACGCCGTGAGCGCGACCGCGAGGTGTCGGCCGCGACGGTACGGCTGCCCGAGCGCGCTCTGGGCCAGCGAGCCCGGCCCGTCCGCCGCGATCACGACGTCGGCATGCAGGCACTCGCCGCCGGCGAGCTCGACCCCGGTCACGCGCGCGCCGATGCGGCGCAACCCGGTCGCGCGGACCCCCTCGCGCAGCTCCGCGCCAGCGCGCTCGAGCCCGCCGCGCAGCGCGTCGTCCAACGCGAGCCGCGGCACGATGTAGCCCGGCCGCGCGCCGAAGCTGCGGACGATCGCACCGGCCTCGGGCAGCAACGCGACGCCGGTGTCGACCCGTGCGTGGGGCACGGCCGCCAGCGCGCTCGCGGCATCGCGTGCGCCAGTGAACTCCGCGAACAGCTCGGCGGCGCGGTTCGAGATCGCGTCGCCGCAGGTCTTCGGCCGCGGAAATCTCGCGCGATCGATCACGATCACGCGCGCGCCGGCGCGCGCGACCACCGTGCCCGCCGCGCAGCCGGCCGGCCCGGCGCCGATGATCACGACATCGATGGGCATGCGTCAGCGGGCCGCCACGCCGACGAGGCGATCGTTGGCGGTCGTGCGGTAGATCCACCGGTTGTCGGGGGTGGTGAACGACCAGATGCGCGTGGGGTCGTGGCTCTCGTCGAGCTCGCGCACGCGCGCGTTGACCTGGCCCTGGGCGCCGAAGATCGCGGCGTCGGTCACCAGCAGGTGGCCACCGGCGATGCGATCGGCGTCGCCGGCGAAGATCACCTGGAACGGTGGCTCGTCGTCCTCCCACGCCACGCTCGCGGTCATGCCGACGTCGTCGAGTGCGTAGCGGACCGCACGGGTCTCGACCGCCAGCGGCGAGATGTACGGGTTGCCGTTGCCGTTGTCGAACAGCAACAGCGTGCCGTCGTCCTGCCACTGCGGCGCGTGCTGGTGGAAGAACCACGTGTCGCCACCATCGAGGGCGAAGTCGCCTTCGTCACCCAAGCGCCACAGCACGTCGCCGGTCGCGTAGTCGATCGCGATGATCCAGTCCTGGTGACGCAGGGACATCGTGATCACACCGGTGGTCTCGTCGAGCAACACCGCGTTGGCATGGGTCCAGTCGAGCGCACTCTCGCCATCGACGGGATTGACGATGAGGTCCTCGCCGTTCTCGCGGCGCCGCTGCGGATCGAGGTGATCGAACGAGTTCCAGCTCCACACCACATCGCCGTCGAGGGTGAACTCGACGATGGTGTCACCGACGGTGTAGCGGGTGCCGAGGTCGGGGTAGTCGACGTCGCGGAAGTCCTGCGAGATGGCCATGAAGTTGCCGTTCGACAGCTCGATGACGTCGTGGTGCAGCGTCGGCAGCCCGAGGTCGACGGCGTGGATCTCGGTGAGCACGTTGCCGAGCTCGTCGCGGATCCAGAACGTGTCGCCGCTGATGCCGAGGATCGTGCCGTCGGCGCGCAGCCGCACGGCCACCCACACCGCCGGCGGACCCACCAGGGTCGTGGGCGCCGAGAGGTACCAGCGGGTGATGCCGGCCGGATCGATCATGATCGCACCCGCGAAGTCGCCGGCCGGCCACGGGTTCCAGTCCGACATGCGAAAGAGCGGCGCAGGCTCGACGTCGCTGGTCTCGAGCGCGAAGGCGCCGACGAAGCCGTTCAACGCCGCCGGCGTCTCGAACTCGACCTCACCGCTCGTAGCCGCGCCGCCCTCGGTGGCCGCGACCTCGAACTGCAGCGTGTGCATGGTCGCCGGTGCCAGGCCACGCACGCGGAAGTGCAGGTGCGTGTCGTCGCCGCCCTCGGTCGCCGCGATCACCACGCCCTGATCGGTGGCGTGTGCGACGCTCGCCGAGCCGGCCGCGCTCAGCGTCAGCACGAGATCGGCGACCATCGGCTGGCCGTCGTAGGTGGTGATCTCGGCCTCGACCTCGATCGGCACCACGCCGCTCGAGCTGTCGGCCGCGCTGCTCGAGCTGTCGGCCGACGTGGTCGTCGCGCTCGTCATCGTGGTCGATGCAGTGGTGGTCGCGGTCTCGCTGCCGCCGTCACTCGACGACGACGACGACGCGCCGGCCTCGTCGGCGGCGGCACCATCGTCGGCGCAGCCGGGGGCAAAGGGCACGAGCGCGAGCGAAATCCAAGTCTTCGTCAGGGCCTTCATGGGGGCCCTTGGAGCCTGCCACATCGGCGCGTGGCGAGCGTGGGACGGCGCTCGTGCGTTCTCACCCACCCTCGTCGATGCGTTCGTGGCACGGAACCACTGGTGTCGCGGCCAAGGCTACGAGCCTGCGTTGCAGCGACCCAGCACGCAGCGCGCCCCCGAAGGGCAGCCAGCATCGACGACGCACTCGCGGTCGCCGGACAGGCACGCCCCGACCTCGCAGCGGGTGCCGCCGGGGCAATCGCCGTCCTTCCAGCAGTGGCGCGCGCCGCCGAGGCAGCGACCGAACTCGCACCGCGCCTCGCCCTCGCAGTCGAGATCGCGCTCGCACTCGCGCTTGCCGGTCGCGCAGCGGCCCATCTCGCAGCGACGCTCGCCGCCGCAGTCGCGATCGACCATGCACTGCCTCGTGCCCTCGGTGCAGCGATTGAACTGGCACCGCTTGCCGGCGGCGCAGTCGGCATCGCGCAGGCAGTCGCGACCGCCCTCGACGCAGCGACCGAACACGCAGCGACGCTCGTTGCTCGCGCCGCAGTCGACGTCGAGCAGGCACTCGCCCGCGGTCGCGACACAGGCCCCGAACATGCACAGCTGATCGCTCTCGGGGCACGCTCGTCCGTCGCCGCAGCTGCGCACACCTGGCAGGCAGGTCGATTGCTCGCAGCGCGCAGCGGCGCCGCAGTCGTCGTCCTTCTCGCAGTTGTGCTCGCCGTCGACGCAGAAGCCCCCGTTGCAGCGCTCCCACGGACTGCACTCCGCATCACGCTTGCACGTGGTCAGCACGATCTCGCCGCCACCACCGGGCCCCGGTGGCAGACGGATCTCGTGGGGCAGCTCGGGCGGAGGTTGGGTTGTCGTCGCGTCGGGCGTCCCCTCGGATGCGACCGTGGGCGGCTTCGGACGCGGCGTCACGGGGCCGGGCGTCCGCGGCGGAGCGGGTCGCTCGACCCGCACCGCCGGCGTGGTCGTGCGCGGCCGGACCACGACCCACGCAGTGGTCCCGACCACCGTCGTCGCCGCCGCCACCAGGGCCCATCCGACCAGACGCATGCAGGTGAGCACGATGGTAGTGCATCGAGTGCGCCGTTGCGAACCCAACGCCCGGGCGTGGGTGCTCGCGATGCCAGTGTCACTGGTGTCGTTTGGGGTGTCGCTCGGGGCATCGCTCGGGGCGTCGCCTGGGGGTGCTACGATCGCGCGCCATGTCCGGTTCCGATCGCGTCCTTCTCACCGTGACCGAGCACGTCGCCCACGTGCGACTGAACCGCCCCGACAAGCGCAACGGTCTCGACTTCGCGATGTTCGACGCGTTGGTGCGCACGGGGCTGTCGCTGCGCGATCGCGGCGACGTGCGGGCGGTGGTGCTGTCGGGCGAGGGCAAGGCCTTCTGCGCCGGGCTCGATTGGATGGCGTTCCTCGGCGGTGATGCCTCGCGCCGCGCCGAGCTGTTGCTGCGCGACGACGACAGCCCGGCCAACCTCGCCCAGCGCGCGTGCTGGATCTGGACCGAGCTCTCGATGCCGGTCATCGCGGTGGTGCACGGCGCGACCTTCGGTGGCGGCCTGCAGCTGGCGCTCGCGGCCGACCTGCGGCTGCTCGCCCGCGACGCGCAGCTGTCGGTGATGGAGATCCGCTACGGCCTCGTGCCCGACATGACCGCGTCGCAGACGCTGCTCCGACTGGTGCGAGACGACCTGGCGCGCGAGCTGGTCTACACCGGCCGCGTGGTCGAGGCCGAAGAGGCGGTGCGCCTGGGGCTCGGCACCCGCGTGTGCGACGATCCGCTGGCCGAGGCACTGGCGCTGGCGCGCACCATCGCGGGCGCGTCGCCCTCGGCGATGCGCAGCGCCAAGCAGCTGTGCACGACCTCACCGCAGCTGTCGACCGCCGACGCGCTGCGGCTCGAGACCGAGCTACAGCTGGGCCTGCTCGGCACCGCCGAGCAGATGGAGGCGGTCAGCGCCTCGATGCAGAAGCGCGTGCCGGTGTTCGAGTAGCGACGGCGCACGCGGCCGAGCCTTCGGCCCGTGCTCAGGCCGGGCGCAGCAGCTCGACCGCGAACCACTGCCGCTCGTCGGTCCACGCGCGATCGACCCGCAGGCCCGCCGCGCGGGCCATCAGCGCGAAATCGTGGGGCCGGTACTTGTGCGAGTACTCGGTGACGATCGACTCGCCGTCGCGGAAGCGGAACCGCTGCCCGGCGACGGTGACGATCTGCGCGCAGGTCGATACCAGCGTCATCACCACCCGCGACTGTGCATCGTCGACGAACGCGCGGTGGCGGAAGCGCATCGGCTCGAAGTCAGCCCCGAGCTCGCGGTTGATGCGATGCAGCAGGTTGAGGTTGAACTCCGCGGTCACGCCGGCGGCGTCGTCGTAGGCGGGCTCGAGGATGGTCGGCGACTTCATCAGGTCGATGCCGATGAGCACCGCACCACCGGGGCCGGCCATGTGACGCATGCTCTCGAGCAGGGCGATGGCCCGCGGGCGCTCGAAGTTGCCGATCGTCGAGCCGGGGAAGTAGACCACCCGCGGGGCCGGCACCGCGGGCAACGGCAGCGGTCGCATGAAGTCGCCCGCGACCGGGAGGATCTCGATCGCGGGGTACTGTCGCCGCAGGCCGACCGCGGTGGCCTCGAGGTGCTCGCGCGAGATGTCGACCGGGACGTAGCTGCGCGGCCGATCGAGCGCATCGAGCAGCAGCCGGCTCTTGGTCGAGCTGCCGCTGCCGAGCTCGATGATGCTCGCGCCGGGGCCGATCGCATCGGCCATCGCGCCGGCGTACTCGGCCATCAGCGCCAGCTCGGTGCGAGTGACGTAGTACTCGGGCAGATCGCAGATCGCGTCGAACAGCGCCGAGCCGCGCTCGTCGTAGAAGAACTCGGTCGGCAGGCGCTTGTCGGGCCGCGCGAGCCCCTCGAGCACGAGCGCACGGAAGCGGTCGACACCGGCGAGCGCGTTGGCGGGCTCTTGATCGAGCACCGCCGTGGAGTCGGCGAACGCGTCGTCGCGGTCGAGGCCTTGCCGCGCGGTGCGGGGCGATGCTGGACGTGTCATGGATCCCTCACGAGTCGAATGCCCGAGAACTGCCAGCGTGCAGCCGGGTCGAAGAAGTTGCGGTACGTCGGGCGGACGTGCGAGCCCGGTGTGACACAAGATCCACCACGCAGCACGAACTGGTTGCACATGAATTTTCCGTTGTACTCGCCGAGTGCACCGGCGGGCGCGCGGTATCCGGGGTAGCCCCCATACGCGCTGGCAGTCCACTCCCAGGCATCGCCGAACAGCTGGGCGGGAAGCGAGGTCGCGGTGTCGCAATCCGTCACGGGGCACGGATGCAACCCGCCCACCTCGACGAAGTTACCGACCATCGGAGCGCCCGCCGCGATCGACTCCCACTCCTGCTCGGTCGGCAGGCGTGCGTCGGCCCAGCGTGCATAGGCATCGGCCTCGAAGTAGCTGACGTGGGTCACCGGCGCCGCGAGCTCGAGCGGGCGCTGGCCGGCGAGCGTGAACTCCTCGAAGCCATCACCGGTCGCGCGCCAGTACGCGGGCGCGTCCCAGCCGTGCGTCATCACGGTGTCGTAGCCGATCGACAGCCACAGCTCGGGCCGGCGATAGCCGCCGTCCTCGACGAATGCGAGGAACTCGCCGTTGGTCACCAGCCGCGAGGCCAGCGCGAACGGCTGCAAGAACGCGCGGTGACGCGGGCCCTCGTTGTCGAAGGCGAAGCCGCGGCCGTCATGGCCGATCTCGACCACGCCGCCGTCGTCGGGCAGCCATCGCAGCGGTGTCGTCGCGACCGCTGGCCGCGTCGGCTGTTCGCGGTACACCGGCGCGATCTGGTTGCACGCGAACGCATGCAGCAGATCGGTGAGGATCAGCTCCTGATGCTGCTGCTCGTGGTGCAGCCCCAGCTCCACGATCGCGAGCACTGCAGGCGGCAACGTGCCGGCCGCGAGCGCCCGATCGATCGCGTCGTCGACGTGGGCGCGGAACGCCAGCACATCGGTGAGACCCGGACGCGAGAGCACGCCGCGGGACGGCCGCGGATGGGCCGGACCGACCGACACGTAGTAGGAATTGAACAGCGCGGCGTAGCGTTCATCGAGCGGTCGGTAGCGCGGCACGTGGGGCCGCAGCACGAAGGTCTCGAAGAACCACGCGGTATGGGCGAGGTGCCACTTCACCGGGCTGGCGTCCGGCATCGACTGGATCTGCATGTCCTCGGGCGACAGACCTGCGGTCAGCGCCGAGGTGGCCGAGCGCACCGCTTGGTAGCTCGCGCGGGGATCGTCGGCGAAGGCCTGCGTGAGCGCGCGAGGAGGCGGCACGTGGGACGCATTCGTCATCGGGGCCCGCGAGGTTACCGACCGCAGTCGAAAGCCGGCGCAGCAATCGACCCCGCGAACACGAGCACGCTCACGGCGAGCGGTGCGATCCTGCCCTCGGCGCGATCACGGTTACACGCGTGCAACACCATGGCGGTGGACGTGGCGCGATCATCGACGCTCGTCGGCGTGCTCGTGCTCGCAGCCTGCGTGCCGCTCGTGGACGGCACGGTCGCGCAGTCCGAGCCGCAGAGCACGGGTGAGCTCGGCGGCGACGCGCTCGACCCCTCGGCCACGAACGCCGAGTCCGGCGCCACCACGCCGCCCGATGCCAGCACTGGCGATGGCACCGACGGCGCCGGCACCACCAGGGGCTCCGACGCCGAGGGCAGCACGGGCGTGCACGCCACCGACGGCTCCGACGGCAGCAATGACAGCAGCGGCAGCAACGGCGAGACGAGCGACCCCGACGGGTCGTCGTCGACCACCGCGTCGCCGCCCGCCGAGCTCGCGCACTATCGCATTCGCATCGACAACACATGGTCGGAGCGCACCCACCCCGGCACGGATCCCAGCTTGGTGCCCGAGTACGCGCACTTCTCGTGGCTCGGCGGCGCGACCCACGACGACGGCGCGGATTTCTGGGAGCTCGGTGCGCTCGCGAGCCCGGGCATGGTCCAGATGGCCGAGAGCGGCCTGACGCTGGTGTTGATGGACGAGGTCCAGGCTGCGATCGACGGCGGCCATGCCGACGCCGCACTCAGCTGGCAGCAGTGGTTTTGTCCGCCCGCGACCGACGTGCCCGGCTGCGGCGAGCCCGAGGTCGAGATCGACGTCACGCAGGCCTTCTCCCGCGTGACGCTGGTGAGCATGCTGGGACCGAGCCCCGATCTGTTCATCGGTGTCGACGGCCTGTCGCTGTTCGTCGACGGCGCGTGGGTGCAGACCCTCGTCGTCGACCTGCACCCCTACGACGGCGGCACCCGGAGCGACCACGACTTCACGATGGATGGCGCGCTGCAGCTGCCACCGCTGCCGATCAGCGTCATCGCGTCGACCGACGACCACATCCTGGGCCCCGGCTCGCTCGGCACGATGACGTTCGAACGGCTGTGGTGATGGCCCCCGCACGCGGGGATGGTTTCGAGCGGGCGCCGGCGGCACATCGTTTGGGTCGATCGCGGGATTTCTCGACCTCGACGGGGGCAACGACGCGTCGTCGGTGATACACCTCGGCCCACGATGGGGGGTTCGAGCAAGCTTCGCCGCACACTCGCAACGCATCGCTCGCAGGGCCGTGGGTCCACGCGCGGGTTCTCGCCGTGGCGCACGATGTCGATGGCGTTCGCGTTCGCGTTCGCGCTCGCTGGCCACGCCCATGCGGGCCCCGCGACCCCGGCGACCCCGTCCGAGAAGGCGGAGCAGGAGCCGATCGCCGCGCCCGACTCGCCGCAGGCGGTCGTCGACGCGTTCCTCGAGCTGGGCGATCGCGGCGAGTTCGAGGAGGCTGCTGCCTATGTCGATCTCGGGCGTGGCGACGCAGCTCAGGGCCCCGAGCTCGCGCGACGGCTGCACGCGGTGCTGTCGCGGTCCGCCTCGATCAACCCCGAGCTGCTGTCGGGCAAGCCCGAGGGCGATGTTGCCGACGGCCTGCCGCGCACGGTCGAGCGCATCGGGGAGATCGTCCCCGAGGGCGGCGACGAGGCCGAGGCGGTCGACGTGCTGCTGCAGCGTCGCAGCCGCGGGACCCCACGCTGGGTGTTCTCGCGCAAGACCGTGCAGAACGTCGATGCGTGGTACGAGTCGCTGCACGATCGCTGGCTGATCGACAACTTGCCCGAGCCGCTGCTGCGCACCGGCTGGGGCGGCCTCGCGTACTGGCAGTGGCTCGCGCTGCCGGGCTGGCTCGCGTTGGCGTGGTTCGCCGGCTGGGCGCTGGGCCGCATCACGCGACGCATGGTCGGACCGCTGGTCGCGCGCACGCGGACCGAGGCCGACGACATGCTGCTACGGCGGTTCTCTGGCCCGCTCACGCTGCTGTGGACGCTGGCGGTGTGCCGCGTGACGCTGCCGCTGCTGTCGCTGCTGCCGCGCCCGGAGGCGCTGATGCACGAGATCTTCGGCGCGGTGCTGGTGCTGCTGGTGTTCTGGGGGGCGCTGCGCGCGGTCGATCTCCTCGCCGACATGGTCAACCGCTCCAGCTGGGCCGCGGCGCGCAGCGGCACCAAGGCCCTGCTGCCGCTGGCCTCTCGCATCGTCAAGGTCGTGGTCGGTGCGCTCGCGATCGTCGCGGTGTTCGCCAAGCTCGACTACCCCATCGCGAGCCTGCTCGCGGGCCTCGGCATCGGCGGTCTCGCGGTCGCTCTGGCCGCGCAGAAGAGCTTCGAGAACCTCATCGGTGCGTTCGCGATCGGGGCCGATCAGCCCTTCCGCGAGGGCGACTTCGTGCGGGTCGAGGACTTCGTCGGCACCGTCGAGGCCATCGGCCTGCGATCGACCCGGTTTCGCACCCTCGATCGTACCGTCATCACGATCCCCAACGGCAAGCTCGCCGACATGCGACTCGAGACCTTGGCTGCCCGCGATCGCCTGCGCCTGGCGTGCACGCTCGGCCTCACCTACGGCACCACCGAGGCGCAGATCCGCGAGATGCTCGAGGGCCTGCGCACGATCCTCGCCGAGCACCCCAAGACGTGGAAGGACAACATCATGGTCCGCTTCGTCGGCTTCGGCGCCTCGTCGCTCGACCTCGAGATCATGGTGTGGTTCGCGACCTCGGACTGGAACGAGTTCGTCGCGCTGCGCGAGGACGTGCTGCTGGCGTTCATGGGCGTGGTCGAGCGCGCGGGCAGCTCGTTCGCGTTCCCGACCCGCACGGTGCACCTCGTGCACGATGCCGTGGGCGAGCGACCCGCCGGCCCGGGCTGACGACGACCCTCGCGGACGGCACGGACCGGCGGGCCCGGCTCGGGCACGGTTCTCCCGCTGGGTCACGTAGCCAGCGCTCACGTCGGTCGCGGAGTCGACGATGCGTCAGCCGGTCATGTCCGTGCGATGCATCGACGCGAAGGGTGCAACGAAGCGCCATCGCGAGCCGACCCGGGTTGCCGCAGCGGGACGACCCGCGCGGAGGATCCGTGATGAAGACGCGAGAGTGGTTGCTTGGAGGTCTGTTGGTCGTGCTCGGTGCGTGCGCGAGCGCGGGCGCGGAGGACAAGGTCCGGCATCAGGCGGGCTACGATCTACAATGTGAAGAGGCGAGCATCGAGCTCACCAAGATCAGCGACGATCACAAGTTCATGGGCGTGAAGAACGCCACGTGGGGTGCACGCGGCTGTGAGCGGCAGGCGTCGTACAAGACGTCGTGTGGGCTCGGCTCGTGTACCGTGCTCACGCAGTCGCAGGCCGCCGACATCGCCCACTGACCAATCACGGTGGGACGCCGGCAGCGCGCGGCCCACTTTGCATCGACGGCGCCGCTACGACAGCGCGAGCATGCGGTCGATCGGCGCCTTGGCGGCCTCGCGCAGCGCGACCGGCATGTCGAGCTCGGGCGACATGTCACGCAGGCACACGTAGAGCTTCTCGAGCGTGTTGAGCCGCATGAAGGGGCACTCGTTGCACGCGCACTGGGCCTGCGGCGGCGCGGGCACGAAGGTCTTGTGCGGGGCCTGCTTGGTCATCTGTGTGAGGATGCCGGCCTCGGTCACGACGATGAATGTGGCGTGCGGCGAGTTCACGGCGTACTCGAGCAGCCTCGTGGTCGAGCCGATGAAGTCGGCCATCGCCAGCACCTGCGGCTCGCACTCGGGGTGCGCGATGACCTGGGCGGTCGGGTGCTCGGCCTTGAGCGCGATCAGCTTTCGCTCGCTGAAGGTCTCGTGCACGATGCACGAGCCCGGCCACAGGATCATCTCGCGGCCGGTCTGCTGCATGAGCCAGCGGCCGAGGTTGCGGTCGGGTGCGAACAGGATCGGTGTGCCCTCGGGCACCGAGTTCACCACCTTCACTGCGTTCGACGAGGTGCAGATGATGTCGCTGGCGGCCTTCACCTCGGCGGTGCAGTTGATGTAGCTGATGGCGACCGCACCCGGGTGGCGCTCGCGCCAGGCCTTGAACCGATCGCCGGGGCAGCCGCTGGCGAGCGAGCAACCCGCGTCGAGGTCGGGCAAGAGCACCGTCCGCGTGGGATTGAGGATCTTCGCGGTCTCGGCCATGAAGTGGACGCCGCAGAACACGATGACGTCGGCGGTGGTGTCGCGCGCGGCCTGGGCCAGCTGCAGCGAGTCGCCGATGAAGTCCGCCAAGCCCTGGATCTCGCTCTCCTGGTAGTAGTGCGCGAGGATCACCGCGTTGCGCTCCCGCTTGAGGCGCAGGATCTCGTCCTCGAGATCGAGCCGTGGATCGACGTAGGGCTGTTCCATCTGCGCGGGCAGTGTACTACCCGCCGGGCACGCGGCCATGCGATCACACACGCGACGGCTCACCTCGTCGGGCGGTGGCGGGCGGGCGACTACGGATGCCCGTGGTTCAGCCGGCGCGGTGCCAGCGGCCGGTGACCCGACGCGCGACCGCAGCGCCCCGCTCGAAGGCCCGCGCGCACGGGAACCGTCCGGTATCGGCGCACGAAACATCCGGTCGCTCACCTCCGTACCTCGTCACGCGGCACGAGCGCGACTTGACGGGCAGCGTCGCTACGCTAAGGATTGACTGACCGTTCAACCAAAAACCCCCGCGCCATGCCCCGCTCCACCAAAGAGAACGCCGAGCTCCGTGAGGTGCGTCGCCGCCACATCCTCGATGCGGCGCTGCGCGTGTTCGCAGCCAAGGGCCTCGCACGCGCGAAGGTGGCCGACATCGCCCGTGAGGCGAACTTCAGCCACGGCCTGCTGTACCACTACTTCGCCGGCAAGGAGGCCGTGTTCGAGGCGCTGGTGGCCGAGGTCATGGAGCGCATCGACGCCGATCTGGCCCCCACCACCGAGCGGGCGATCGATCGCATCACGGCCTCGATCACGCGGCGCTGCGAGATGCTCGATGGGCCCGACCCGGTACGGGTCGTGATGCATGCGGTCTTCCAGGGCGAAGTCGGCACCCCCGAGCTCCGCGCGCGCCTGAGCAAGCACATGGTTCGCCTCCGTCGCCGCCTTCGCGACCTCATCGCGCGGGCGCAACGCGAAGGTGACATCGATCCGAACATCGACGCCGACGAGATCGGCCGACTGCTGATGTTCCTCTTCCGCGGCCTGTCGATCGACGTGCCGCACCATCCGCTACCGCGCCCGGCCGCGGAGACCATTCTGCACCTGCTGGCCCCCGGCCGGCGCGGCGCCCCGCGCTGGGCCGCGCAAACCACGACTCGTTCACGGCGAACCGGAACATGACACGCACGTTCACCCTCGCGAGCGCAGCTCTGCTGACGACGCTCATCCTCCCGCTCGGCGGCTGCACCAAGGCGAAGACCGCCGAGGTGGTCCAGCGCGACGAGGCCGCGCCGGTCGACATCCACGTCGCGGCGGTGCGCAAGATCATCCGCCCGGCCGAGCTCGTGCTCGACGGTACCCTGCTCGCCGACGAAGAGTCGCGTGTGACTTCGGTGGTCTCGGGCCGCGTGGTCGAGGTCTTCGTGGAGCGTGGCAGCCGGGTCGAGGCCGACGCGCCGCTCATCCGCCTGCGCGACGTCGACTACGAGCTCGCGGCCAAGGCCGCGCGGGACCAGCTCGCACAGGCGCGCGCGCGCCTCGGCATCAAGGCCAACGGCGGCGCCCCCTCGCCCGAGACCCTGCCCGACGTGCAGGCGGCCAAGGCCGAGGCCAAGCTGGCACAGAGCGAGCTCGAGCGCAGCGAGAAGCTCGTCACCAGCGGCGCGGTCTCGGCCAGCGATCTCGATCAGCTCCGCACGCGCGCGGCGTCGGCACAGGACCGCTACCAGAGCGCGCTGAACTCCGCGCGCGCGCAGGTCGCCGCGGTCTCCGCCGCCAAGACCTCGCTCGAGCAGGCGCAGACCCAGCGCGACGAGGCGCTGGTGCGAGCCCCGTTCGCGGGCGAGATCGCCGACCGCCTGGTCTCGGTCGGCGAGTACGTCTCGCCGCAGACCGCGTTGGTGCACCTGGTCCGCGTGCAGCCGCTACGCATCGAGCTCGCGGTCCCGCAGCAGCACCTGCAGCAGGTACAGCCCGGTCAGAAGGTGACACTGCGCATCGACGCGATCGCCGAGCGTACCTTCGAAGCCACCGTGCGCTACGTCAGTGCGTCGGTCGAGCGCAACACCCGTGCGCTCACCGTCGAGGCGGTGGTACCCAACGACGACGGCGTGCTGCGCCCAGGCCTGTTCGCCACCGCACGGCTGCAGACCGGCGAGCGGCAGACCGTGAGCGAGCTGCCCGCCGAAGCGGTCCGTACCGCCGCGGGCGTGTCGCGGGTGTTCGTCGTCAACGGCAGCAGCATCACCGAGCGTGTGGTCTCGATCGCCGATCGCGTCGGCGACAAGATCATCATCGCCGAGGGCCTCGGCGAGGGCGAACGCGTGGCGATCGACGGCTTCGACAAGCTGGGCGATGGCGTCGCGGTGAACGTGCTGGACGCGGAGTAGGAACCGAATCATGCAGTGGCTCGCACGCATCTGTGTTCGGCACCCCGTGTTCACGTGGGTGCTGGTGCTCGCACTCTCGGTGTTCGGCATCGCCAGCGTCTCGGAGCTCGGCGTCGACCGATTCCCCAAGATCGACTTTCCCGCGATCGTGGTGACCACGGTATTGCCCGGCGCGTCGCCGGAGCAGATCGAGACCGAAGTCACCGAGCGCATCGAAGAGCAGCTGAACTCGATCGCCGGTCTCGACGAGCTGACCTCGAACTCGTACGAGGGCTTCAGCGTCGTGATGGCGCGCTTCGACCTCGAGAAGAGCCTCGGCGAGGCCTCCGAGGAGGTCCGCGACCGCGTCGCCCGCGTGGTCTCGACGCTGCCCGAGGGTGTCGAGCAGCCCCGGGTCGAGCGCATCGATCCCGACGCGGCGCCGGTCATGTTGGTCGCCGTCCGCAGCACCCGCTCGCTGCTCGAGGTCACCGACTACGCCGACCGCGTCATCCGCCGACGCATCGAGTCGCTCGGCGGCGTCGGTGGCATCTCGCTCTCGGGCAGCCGTGAGCGCGAGATCCAGGTGGTGGTCGATCCGCGCAAGCTGGCCGGCGTCGACCTCACCGTGCGCGACGTCCAGCGCGCGCTGGCAGCCGAGAATGTCGAGATTCCCGGCGGCAACGTCGACCAGGGCGAGCGCACACTGCAGCTGCGCGTGGCCGGCCGCATCGCCGATCCCCGCGAGTTCGAGGCCATCCCGGTGGCGCTGCGCGGTGGCACCGTCATCCGCATCCGCGACGTCGCGGCGGTGCGTGACGTCGGCCGCGACCCGGAGTCGTTCGCCACCATCGACGGCGAGTCGGTGGTCGTGCTGAACGTGCGCAAGCAGTCGGGCGCCAACACCGTCGCGGTGGTCGAGGCCCTGCGCGAGCGCATCGCCGAGGTCGAGCGCGAGATCCCGCCGAGCTATCGGCTCGAGATCGTGCGCGACGAGAGCGAGTTCATCTCGAACTCCATCCACGCCGTCGAGGAGCACCTCGTCATCGGCTCGATCTTCGCGGCGCTGGTGGTGTTGGCGTTCCTGCGCAACGGTCGCTCGACCATCATCGCGGCGCTGGCGATCCCCATCTCCATCATCTCGACCTTCACGCTGATCAACGCGCTGGGCCTCACGCTCAACATGATCACGCTGCTGGGCCTCACGCTGTCGGTCGGTATCGTCATCGACGACGCGATCGTGGTGCTCGAGAACATCGTGCGGTTCATCGAGGAGAAGGGCTACTCCCCCAGTCGTGCTGCGGTCGTGGCGACCCAGGAGATCGGGCTCGCGGTGCTGGCGACCTCGCTGTCGCTGATCGCGGTGTTCCTGCCGATCGCGTTCATGAGCGGCATCATCGGCCGCTTCATGGGCAGCTTCGGCTTCACGATGTCGTTCTCGATCCTGGTGTCGATGTTCGTGTCGTTCACGCTGACGCCGATGTTGTGTGCGCGCTGGCTCAAGGGGCCCGTGCGTCCGCAGCACCCCGCCGGCGAGGCCGCACCGATGGCACCCCACGACGTCGGCCATCCCGTCGCCGCTGCGGTCACGGTGCCGCTCGACGACGACGACATGGGCTTCATCCCCGACCCGGCCCCGGGCGATCGCAAGCTCGAGCGGGCGGAGTTCCGCGCGTGGGCCCGAGGTGAGCGCACGGTCGCGCAAGTGCTCGCCGCCGGCGGCCACCAGGAGCACAACGGTCGCTTCTATCGCTTGCTCGAGACCGGCTACCTGCGCCTGTTGGCGTGGTCGATGCGCTATCGCTGGGCGGTCGCGATCGTGCTGGTCGCGGCCATGGCCTCGCTGGGCCCGCTCATCAAGGCCACGCCGAAGAACTTCCTGCCGAACGAGGACGAGTCGCGCTTCGAGATCACGATCCGCGCCCCCGAGGGCACCGCGCTGGCTCAGACCGCGCTGTTCGGTGAACGCCTGGCGCGGGCGGTGAAGACCCAGCCCGAGGTCACGACCACCGTGCTCACCGTCGGCGCACCCGCAGGTGACCTGTCGGGTCGCGGGCCCAACCAGGCTTCGCTGTACGTTCGCATGATCCCGGCCGACCAGCGCGAGCTCTCGCAGGACGAGTTCATCGTGAAGGTCCGCGAGGAGGTGCTCGCGGGCGTGCTGCCCGACGACGTGACCGTGCTGATCTCGCCGATCGCCCCGTTCGGCGGCTCCGGCCAGCAGGCCGCACCGGTGCAGTACATCATCTCGGGCCCCGACATCGCGAAGCTCGACGAGTACACGCAGGAGATGCTGCGCCGCGTGCGGGAGATCCCCGGCGTGAGCGAGGCCAGCACGTCGCTCATCACCGGCCGCCCGGCGTATGCGGTCCGGGTCGACCGTCGGCGCGCCGCCGACCTCGGGGTCTCGATCGCCGAGGTCGCCAACGCGTTGCGTCTGCTGGTCGGTGGCCTCGCGGTCAGCGACTTCAGCGAGTCGGGCGAGCGCTACGACGTCATCGTCCGTGCCGAGCTCGGCGCGCGCGGTCGGCCCGAGCAGATCGCCCAGATGACGGTGGCGTCGCAGACCGGACGTCCGGTGCGACTGTCCGACGTCGCGACCATCGAGGAGACCACCGGCCCGGCGGTCATCACCCACTTCGGCCGCGAGCGGCAAGCGACGATCTTCATCAACACCCTGCCCGGCTCTTCGGAGCAAGACATCATCGACGCGCTCGAGCGCATCCGCGTCGAGCTCGACCTCGAGCCCGGCTACCGCGGCCAGCTCTATGGTCGATCGCGCGAGCTCGGTCGCGCGATGCAGAGCTTCTTGGTGGCGGTGATCCTGTCGTTCACCTTCATGTACCTGGTGCTCGCGGCGCAGTTCGAGAGCTGGCTGCTGCCCGTCACGATCATGGCCTCGCTACCGCTGACGCTGCCGTTCGCGGTGTTCTCGCTGCTCGTGCTCGGACAGTCGCTGAACCTCTACTCGATGCTCGGCGTGATGGTGTTGTTCGGCGTGGTGAAGAAGAACTCGATCCTGCAGATCGATCACATGCGGACGCTGCGTCGCAAGGGCCTCTCCCGCGCCGACGCCGTGATGATCGGCAACCGCGATCGACTGCGGCCCATCCTCATGACGACGATCGCGTTCGTCGCCGGCATGGTCCCGCTGCTGGTCTCGAGCGGCGCGGGCTCGGGCACCAACCGTGCGATGGGCTCGGTCATCGCCGGCGGCCAGACGCTGTCGCTGCTGCTCACCCTGGTCGCCACGCCGGTCATCTACAGCTGGCTCGACGACCTCGCGCACTCGCGGGTCGCCGGCTGGATCGGCACCGGGCTGAGCTGGCCGTTGGTGCAGATCGATCGCCTGGTGAGTCGCAAGCCACAGCCGCACCCGGTGGTGACGCAGACGAGCAAGACCGTGCCGGCTCCCGCGGCCCCGCGGACGCGGGCGCATCGCCCCGAGCCAGACGATCGCGACGGCTAGCAGCGAGAAGCGGCGAGCGGCCGCGCGCTGCTAAGCCTTGCGCTTGCGGAAGATCGCACCCACCGCGGCGACGATGCCAGCGCCCAGCAGCAGCAGCAGCTTCTTGCCCGCGAGCAAGACCTTGAAGAGGCCCGCGAGCAAGCCGGTCTTGAGCAGCACCTTGCCGGCGATGAGCCCACCGATGCCGTACGCCGCGACCTGGTCGATGTCGGGATCGAAGTCGTCGTAGCGCGCGCCCTGCTCGAAGGTGACCTTGGCCAGCAGCGTCTCCATCGCGGGATCGATCTGCTCGAGCTGGTCCATGGTGCCGACCGCGTTCAGCGACAGCACGCCGGTGCGACCGAGCACGCGCACGTCGTAGTTGAGCGTCGCGGGTGCGTCGGGCGTGTGCAGCTCGCGGGCCCAGTACAGCCGGTGGTGCTCGGCGTCGTAGTGCGGCGTCTTGGCCCAGCCGGCGAGGGTCAGGGACGGCAGGCCGGCGGCCTCACGCGCGCGGTTGTCGGCGGCGTCCTGCGTGCGCATCTGTGCCAGGAGCTCGTCGTAGTCGATGTCCTCGGCGTCGTCGTCGTCGACGTGGCCGTCGGCGACGTAGGTCACGACCACGCCGAAGCCGTCGCGCGCCGACACACCCATGCCCGCGGGCACGATCATCCCGAGCGGCTTGGCGTCCGACGGCGGGTTCGACCACGCCTCGGTCAGCACGCGCTCGGCGTCGTCCGGCCCGAGGAAGCGAAAGCCCTCGCCGAGCTCGAGCGTGGCGCCGGCATCGGGCAGCGCGATGCTGCCGTGCTGGTAGCTCAGCTGGGCCTCGAAGGCAGCCCCGGCGGCGGCATCGAAGGCCTCGAGCAGCTCGCGGTCCTCCGGGCTCGCGGCGGCAGGGCCCTGCTCGATGAGCGCCTGCAACCGCGGCATCGGCATGGCCTCGATGCGGGCACGCAGCGGGGCCGGGAGCTGGGTCACCAGCGCAGCGAGCTCGGGGTTGGCACCGGCCGCCTCACCGACCGTCTGCACCGCGGTCATCAGCGCCACGACGGTCTCCTGCTCGTAGGTCCGGCTGTGCTCGGGCGTCATGAACGCGGCGTCGAAGGCCTCGGTCGTCATCGCCTCGATGCGCGTGCGCACCTCGGCGTCGAGCCGCGCGAGCTGTGCGGCGAGCACCGGATCCTCCTTGGCCGCCGCCGCGATGGTGCCTGCGGCGGGCTCCGGGGCCGCCTCGACGACCTCGGCCGGTGCCTTCGAACGCTTGGGCTTGGCCTGCGCGAGCGAACCCGCGGCGAGCACGAGGGAACAACCGACCATCCAGGTCGCGACGTTGCGCATGGTGCCGAGCATGGAGGATCGCAGCGGGCCTGACAACCTGACCCCGCGCGAACGAGCGAGGAACGTGGTCGACACGCACCCGTTCGTGTTCCAACCGAAGTCACGCGCGCGTCGGCCCCGGCTCGCGGTGTGGACAGTCGCCCGCGCGGGCGCGTAGCGTGCGGGACGTGCGTCTTGCCTCGCTCGCACTCGCTGCCCTCGCGCTGGTCGCCTGCCACCGCGCGACGGCGTCCCCATCGACCACCACGCCGTCGAGCATGGTGGTGGCCATGCCAGCACGCGCGACGGTGGACCCGACGCCGGCGCCCACCGACGCGACGCCGCAGCCGATCCGCGTGGCGATCACCGTCGACGATCTGCCCTCGCACGGCCCGCGTCCCCCCGGCGTCACTCGGCTGCAGGTGCACGAGCGATTGCTCGCGGCGTTCGCGGCCCACCACGTGCCGCAGGTGTACGGCTTCATCAATGGCGGTCGCGAGGCCGACGGCGACGACGAGCGCGCGTCGCTGGCCGCGTGGGTCGCCGCCGGCCAGCCGCTTGGCAATCACACCTTCTCGCATCCGCGGCTGCGCGACATCGGCCTGGCGGCGTACCTGAAGGAGATCGACGCCAACGAGGCCGTGCTCGCGCCGCTCATGGGCGACGATCGCTGGCGGGTGTTCCGCTATCCCTACCTCTTCGAGGGCACCGATCGCGCCACCACCACGGCGATCCGCGAGCACCTCGCGAAGACCCGGCATCGCGTCGCCGAGGTCACGATCGACTTCTACGACTGGGCGTTCAACCCGCCCTACGTGCGCTGTCTGGCCAACCACGACGACACCGCCGTGCAGGCGCTGCGCGACACGTTCCTGCGCCACGCCATCCGCGTGCTGCAGTGGAACGAGGCCGCGAGCCGAGAGATCTGGGGCCGCCCGGTGGCGCACATCCTGTTGCTGCACGTCGGCGCGTTCGATGCCGAGATGATCGAGCCGCTGCTGCAGGCGTACGAGGACCTGGGCGTGCAGTGGATCTCCCTCGACGAGGCGCTCGAGGACCCCATCTACGCGCACGTTCCGACCGCCGACGGCGTCACCCAGGGCACGCTGGTCGATCTGGCCATCGAGGTGGAGCACGCGCCGCATCCACCATGGTTCGAGCACCCCGATGCACTGCTGGCTGCGCTGTGCAAGGAGCCGCAGCCGCCCCAGCCGCGACCCTCGAGCCGGCGTCGATGAGCCCAAGCGCGGGGCTACGGCGCGTGGTCGGGATCCCCGGCGCCATCGCGATGGGCCTGGGCTCGATCGTCGGCACCGGCATCTTCGTGAGCATCGGACTGGCCGCCGAGATCGCCGGCGCGGCGGTGCTGCTCGCGGTGGTGCTGGCTGCGTGCATCGCCGCGGCCAACGGCCTCTCGAGCGCGCAGCTGGCCGCGGCCCACCCGGTCAGCGGTGGCACCTACGAGTACGGCCATCGCTACCTGTCGCCCGCCTGGGGCTTCACCGCGGGGTGGATGTTCCTGTGCGCCAAGTCGGCGAGCGCCGCCGCGGCTGCGCTCGCGCTCGCCGCCCACGTGCTGCAGCGACTCGGCCACGACGGCGCGCTGCCCCGCAGCGGACTCGCGCTCGGCGTCGTCGCGCTGCTGACCTTCGCGGTCGCCGGCGGCATGCGCCGCTCGAGTCGCATCAACGCGGTGATCGTCGGCACCACCGTGTTGGCCCTCGGAGCACTGGTCGCCACCGGCACGCCGGTCGCGCTCGCGCGCGGCGTCCATCCCGGCGTGCTCGACGATCTGCGCGCCGGCTCGGCGGCGTCGCTGCTGCACGCCACCGCGCTGATGTTCGTCGCGTACACCGGCTACGGCCGCATCGCGACCCTCGGCGAAGAGATCCGAGAGCCGGCGCGCGACATCCCGCGGGCGATCCTCGCGACCCTCGGGCTGTCGGCGCTGCTGTACACCGCCGTCACCTGGGTCGCGATCGCCACGCTCGGGGCCCCGGGGCTGGCGGCACACACCCGCGACACCGCGGCCCCGCTCGAGGCGGTCGCGGCCGCGATCGCACCGGCGTGGCTACCCACGGTGGTCGCCGTCGGTGCGGTCGCGGCGATGGCCGGCGTGGTGCTGAACCTGCTGCTCGGCGTGTCGCGGGTGGTGCTGGCGATGGCGCGGCGCGGCGATCTGCCGACCGGGCTCGCCGCGGTCGAGGGCGTCCACGCATCGCCGGTGCGGGCGGTGCTCGCCACCGGGTCCGCGATCGCGGTGCTCGTCGCGGTGGGCGATCTGCACGCGGCGTGGAGCTTCAGCGCGTTCACGGTGTTGGTCTACTACGGCATCACCAACCTCGCGGCACTGCGGCTGCCAGCCCACGAGCGTCGGTTTCCGCGGGCGATTGCGGTGTTCGGCCTACTCGCATGTATCGGTGTCGCGGTGTTCATCCCGTGGCACACCTGGCTCGTCGGCGTCGCGCTGCTCGGCCTGGGTGCGCTCGGTCGTCGACTCGCCCGTCGCACCTGACCATCCGATCATTTGACCCCGCGGGTCCGGCCGCGCGAGGCTTGGTGCAACCTGGGCATGGACGCACCGCGAACACTGCGATCACTCGCGAAGGACCTCGGGCTGGAGTGGATCGACGGGCCCGCGACCGCCACGCTCGAGGCCGACATCGCCCGCGCGAATCGAGCGTTCGACAGGAACGACCACGAGAAGATCGGCTTCGGCGCCAGGGATGTCAGCACGGCCGGTGCGCTCGTGGGCGCGCTCGCGTCGCTGGTGCGCAAGCCCAACCTCGCGCCGATGCTCGCGCGCGTGCGTGCTCGCGTCGACGAGGTCACGCCGGCCGAGGGCGAGCCCACCATCGACGTCGGCGTCGGCGAAGCCATCGCCCGGGCCGCCCGCGACGACACCGACCGCGTCTTCGACGACCTCTTCCTCGCCCGCGCGCTCCTCGAGCAACCCGGCGAGCTCGTGCACGGCGGTCTCGCGCCGTTCGGGCTCTCGGCCGAGGCGCTACGGCGCGGGCTGGACGATGCACTCGCGCTCGAGCTCGACGGCGAACGCGATCGACCGCTCGCCGACAACCAACGCGAGCTCGACGACGCGGTGTTCCGTGCCGCCGGCCGTCGGCTCGGCGACCTCGGCGAGGCCGCGCGGTGGCTCGAGCGCGGCCACGACGGCGACGAGGCGATGTACGCCGCCGGTAGCCCGAGCGCGCGACGCATCGGCTCGCACCGCGCGCTGCGACGACACGCGCGCAGCAACGGTGAGCTCCGCCTGGTGCCGCGGTTGCTGGCCGATTTCGCGTTCTCGGACGCGGCCCGCGAGGTGCTGGGGCTGGCCGATCGCTTACGCGGCGATGCTCGACACGTCCACGTCGAGCACCTGATGGTCGCGCTCTACGACGCCAAGGCGAGTCCCGCCCGCGCGGCGTTCGATCGAGCCGGCGTCTCGCGCGACGCCATGCTCGCGCGGCTGCACGGCAGCGAGCTCGCCGAGCAGCGCTCGGCAACCTACGTCGCCAGCGAGCGCGTACCGCCGCTGTCGTCCCATGCCGCGCTCGCGCTGGTCCACGCCGCGCGGCACGCCGCGAACCGCGGCGATGCGACCCTCCGCGGTCGCGATCTGCTCACCGGCGTGTTCGCGGTCGAGGGCTGCCACATCGTCGAGAAGTTCACCGACGTCCGCGTCGCGCTGGCCAGCGGACCCGCGCCCGCGCGCGAGCCCGACGAGACTCGGACCCCCGCCGCGCCGCAGCATCCGATGGTCGTCGCGTCGAGCGTGGCGCGCTTCGGCGGCGACGGCCTCGACGGCCCCGACGTGCTCGGCTTCACGCTCGAGGTCGATGCGCTCGCGCGCTTGATTGCCTCGGAGGGCATCGATCCGCCGCTGTCGATCGGGCTCTTCGGTGAGTGGGGCTCGGGCAAGAGCTACTTCATGCGACGCCTGCGCGAGCGGATCGAGCAGCTCGCGGCCGCCACCCGCCGTCGCCGTGAGCGCGACGACGTGCCGCCACCGGCGTACGTGGGCCACGTGGTGCAGGTCGAGTTCAACGCGTGGAACTACGTCGAGGTCGATCTGTGGGCGAGCCTGGTCGCGCACATCTTCGATCGGCTGCACGCCCACGTGATCGACGAGCCCGGCCTCGAGCAGCGCCAGTGGGAGAGCTTGCTGCACCGCCTCGACGACGCCGAGAACCGCCGCCACGATGCCAAGCAGGCGCTCGAGCTGGCGCAAGCGCGGCTCGACATGCGCCGCCGCGAGCAGGCGGCCCGCGAGCGCACGCTCGCCTATCAGATCGAGATCCTCCGCCGCCACGCCAAGCTCAAGCGACCGATCGCGGAGATCGAGGGCACGCTCGGCATCGCGGCCGCGCGCGAGTTGTGGGACGCGATCGTGCTCCGCAGCAGCCGCGCGACCGCGGTCATCAAGGCCATGCCCGACTCGCTGCGGGCGGCACGATCGCTGTTCACCGGTCCGGCAGCGTGGTGGCTCATGGCTGCGATCGTGCTCGTGATCGGCGGCTTGCTGCTGGCGCGCCAGCTCGAGTGGCTGCCCGATCTCGCGGCGGTGGCCGCCGCGATGCCGCTGCTGCTGGCGTGGGTGCGCAAGGCGCTCGGCCGTAGCGACGCGCTGCTCGCCGCCATCGAGGCGTTCCAAGAGGGGCTGCTCGAGCTCGAGCGCTCGAAGCAGGAGGTCGATCGTGAGGCACTCGAGCGCCTGCGCGACGACGCGATGGCGGTCGAACAGGCCCGCGCCGAGCACGACGCCGAGCGGGCGCGCGTCGACTCGTTGCGCGACGAGATCGCGCGGCTGTACCCCGGTGAGCAGCTCGCCGATTTCCTGGCCGATCGCGCGGCCAGCAGCGACTACCGCCGCCACCTCGGCCTGCCCGCGCTGGTGCGACGCGACTTCGAGCGGCTCGGCCGACTGGTGCGGCCGCACACCCACCGCCTACCACGCGATCACGTGACCGGCCTCGCACTGGCCCAGGCGCCGCAGCACCTACTCGACATGCTGCATCGCCTCGAGCCCGACGCGACCGAACCGTTCGAGGTCGTGCGAGTCGAGCGGTCCGGCGACCGCGTGCGAGCGTTCGCACCCGACGGGCGCTGCGCGATCTTCAGTTGCTGCGAGCCGATCGAGGGTGACGAGCACCCTGCGCCCTACGAGATCGATCTGCGCTCCGTCGACGACGAGCCGCTCGGGGGCCCCCGCGACGAGCTGGGCCGCCTGGGTCGGCGCGTGCCGGAGCGCCTGGTCGACGGCCTGCGACCCGCGATGATTCCCGCGCGTCTCGCCGAGCTGCTGCGCCGCGATGCGCCGCTGCGGGGCGAGCGACTCGTGCACGACACCACCCTCGACCGCTGGGTGCTGACCGATCACGACGGCGCCCGCCGGGTCGAGATCGGCTTCGACGGCGAGCTCGCGATCGTCGAGATCGGTTGGCCGATGCACCCGACGATCGAGCGCATCGTGCTGTACATCGATGATCTGGATCGCTGCCCGCCCGAGCGCGTGGTCGAGGTGCTGGGCGCGGTGCACCTGCTGCTGGCGTTCCCGCTGTTCGTGGTGGTGGTGGCCGTCGACGAGCGCTGGCTGGTGGGCTCACTCGAGGATCAGCACGCCCAGCAGCTGCGACCCGCCGCGGCCCCGAACGCCGGCAACACGCTCGCGATGGGCGCGTTCGACGGTCTCGCGACCCCCCGCGACTACCTCGAGAAGATCTTCCAGATCCCGTACTGGGTGCCGCGCATGACCACCGCGTCGGCGCGCGACCTCATCGCCGACATGGTCGCGCAGGGCGAGCGCATCGAGCTGCCGCGCGCCGACCCGACCCGCGTGGTGTGGGTGGATCGCCCGCGACCGAGCTCGACGCCGCCGCCCGCGGACGGCCCCCTGCCCGAGGCCGAGACCGCGCCGGCCGAGGTCCCGGGCCCCGACGTGGAGGACGAGCCGAGCGGTGGCAGCGTCCCGGGACCCGACGTCGAGTCCAGCGAGGGTGACGACGGCGGCATGCCGGGCTTCATGAGCCTCGCCGGTACCGCGGTGAGCAACGCGGTCGAGGCGATCTCGGAGGCGTTCTCCGGCGCCGCCGAGCCCACCGCCGCGCCGACGACGGACGACGAGTCGGGCGCCGACGACGAGCTGCTCCGCGTGCAGCCGATCTCGATCGGCGAGCGCGAGCGACTGGCGCTGCAGGCCCTGGTGCCGTTGGTGCAGAAATCGCCGCGCGCGGTGAAGCGCTTCGTCAACGTCTATCGCGTCATCCGCAGCACGCTCGGTGATCAGGCCGACGTCTTCATGCAGCACGACGACGACGAGGTGCCGTTCGGACCCGCGACCGTGCTCATCGCGATGATGGTCGGCGACCCCGAGGCCGGCGCCTCGTTGATCGCCGCGCTCGAGCAGGACGGTGACGACGACGGCTCGCTGCACGACAGCATGCAGCGGTGGATCGACGCCAAGCCGACGCTCGGCGAGGCCACGAGCATGGCGCTCACGCTCGCGCTGACTCGCGCCGGCTGGGCTCGGCAGCGTCGGGTCGATCTGCGGGGCGTGGTCGGTCGCGTGCGCCGCTTCTCGTTCGGCGCGCGCAACCTCGGCGTCGGCCAGCAGCGACACTGACGCTGGCGTCACGCGCCCGGATCGAGCTCGCCGGGTGGCGGATCGGTGCCCGGCGGCTTGCTCGGCCCGCCTTCGCTGGGATCGAGCTGACCGGGGGCGCCGCCGCCGGGCGATGGCACCTCGACGGTGTGCAGCTGACACCCGCCGCAACTCTGGCCGTCGTCGGAGATGCCCGAGCACTGACCGCTGCAGGTGAGCACGCGGTCGCTGCCGCCCGCCTCGCAGGCCTGGGCCTCGCTGCACCCACTGGCGCAGCGACACTGGAAGCCGGTCACGCCGTCGTCGAGGTAGACGACGCCGTTCTTCGGATCGATTTCGTAGTCGACGCCATCGGCGAGCACGATCTCGGTGGTGGACTTGACGGCGTAGGTCTTGGTCTGGGAGCCGACCTGCACGACGTCGTCGTCGCTGCACTCGGTGACGTCGTCGAGCTTGCCGCCGCGTAGCTCGAGACTGTCGTCGTCGTCGAGCGCCGCGCAGCCGAGGCCGCCCAAGAACATCGAGAGGAGGATCGAGGTGGTGTAGCGCATGGGTGCTGGCTCCGCTTCAGAACGTGGGGTCGACCGAGCCGGGTCCGGGGTCGCTGCCCGGCGGCTTGGGGTCGGGGGTGTTGGTGGGGTCGAGCTGGCCCGAGCCGGGATCGGCCGGATTGGGCGGTGGATCGGCGCGGTGCCAGCCGCAGCCCCAGCACGGCCGACCATCGCTGCTGATGGTGCCGTCGCAGGTGCCGGTGCAGATGGCGTCGATCGGGCCGGCGCTCACCTGGCAAACGCTGCCACCGCAGCCGCCGTCGCAGCGGCAGACGTACGTCGCCGCCTTGTCGATCGTCACGGTGGTGCCGCCCTTGTCGAGCTCGATCTCGTCGCCGAGCGACTCCAACCGCGATGGCGAGCTGATGCGCGCGTATTCGTCTTCGTAGGTCTGATACGCCGCGCCCGGATCGACGCACTCGAGCGCCTCCCCGCGGAACTCGTCTGCATCGCCGCGACTGCGTGCGACCGGATCGCAGCCGATCGCGAGCGCCAGCACCCCCCACGTCCATGGTCGTCGATTCATGCGCAGCTAGACCCGGCGGCGAGGATTTCGATCGTGCAAAGTGCCCGCGACCCGCGGGGCCGAGAGAACCTTTGCCGCCAGCCGCTGTCCTCGCTTCGTGCGTCTTCGCCTGGCCACCTCGATGCTCCTGCTGCCGTGCTGCACGCCCGTCGTGGCCGCCCCCCGGTCGACCACCCCCGCGCAGACCACTCCCGCGCAGACCACTCCCGCGCAGACCGAGGCTGCTCCGATCGCGGCCGCCGACGACGACCCCGCGACGCCGCGCTGGTGCATCCCGAGCGCTCCACCGCCGACGCCACCCGGTCCGAGCGTCGCCCACTACGATTGCCAGCGTCACGCCACCGCGGTGGTCCGCGCGGTCGATGCCCGACTGCGCAAGCTGTGGACTCCCGCGCGCTCGCCCAGCCGGCTCGAGATCCATCGCACCTGCGATCCGCTCGCCGACACGATCACCCGCGTGGTGATCGAGAGTGGCTACGGCCACGGCTTCAGCCTGCACCTGTGGCAGCTCGAGCGCACCGACGACCGCGACTGGGCGGTATCGCGGCTCGACTACCGCGGCGACAGTGCCGATGGCGTCGCGAGCGTCGGTCGCGTCGGCGCACGCGTGATCGATCCGCTCCTCGCGGCCTCGCGCGTCGCGTTGGTGTCCGACGCGTTCGAGGTCACGCTGCCGTCGGAGGGACTCAGCCTGACCGCGGCGATGGGCTCCGGCGACTTCCATCGCGTCGTGCGCCTCGAAGACGACGACGGCGACGTGCTCGAGCGCCGCTTCACCGGCTACCCCGGCAACGGCCTCGAGGAGGCGCCCGTGGTGGTCGCCAGCGACGCGCTGCTCGAGGTGCTCGAGGCGGTGCCGCTCGCCGAGCGCCCCGCCGAGCCAGTCGATCGCGGGTTCTTCGTCGAGCGCTACGCCGCCGCCGCGCCCCACTTCGACGACGAGTTCTTCTGGTGGGTCACCGAGCGCTACATCGTGATGGCGCGCTCGTTCGGGCAGGCCTCGCTGATCCCGAGCCTGGTCGAGCGCGCCACCAAGCCCGGCGAGCACTCGGTCGCGCGCGCGCGTGAGACCGCCGTCGCCGCGCTCGCGGCGGTGACGGGCCACGACCTGCGTGTCGGTGCCGACGGCAAGCCCCGCGCGCTCGAGCTCGCGGCGGCCGACTACGCCGCGGCATGCCTGCCGGTTCGCTAGTGACCCACCACAATCGCTGTGTCGAGGTACTAGTCGGGCTGCACGCGCGTCGATGGTGCGCCGGGCGGCGTGTCGGCCAAGCCGTGGGCCATCGGCCAATCTGCTGACCACTCGGCTGCCGGGCTGGCACCGCAGCACCATCCTCGTCTCGAAGGAGAGAGACGATGACCATGGACATGCACGACGAGATCGCGATCGTCACCGGGGCGAGCCGCGGGCTCGGGCTGGCACTGTCGCACGCGCTGGCACGACGCGGAGCGAAGGTCGCCATGCTCGCCCGCGACGAGGACGCGCTGGCACGGGCGGCGCGCGAGGTCGGCGAGTTCGGCGAGGTGCTGGCGATCGCCGCCGACATCGGTGATCCCACCCAGGCGCCGTCGATCGCCGCTCGCGTCGCGGCGCGCTTCGGGCCGGCGACCCTCGTGGTGCACAACGCCAGCACGCTGGGCGCGGTGCCGCTGCAGCTGCTGGCCGACACCGACCCGCGGATGTTCGCCGCGACGATGGCGACCAATCTCATCGGCCCGTTCGCGCTGTCCCATGCCGTGGTCGGATCGATGGTGCTGCGCGGGCACGGCACGCTGGTGCACATCAGCTCCGACGCAGCGGTCGAGCCGTATCCGCGCTGGGGCGCCTATGCGGTGTCGAAGGCTGGCCTCGATCACCTCGCGCGCATCTGGGCCGCGGAGCTCGACGGCACCGGGGTGCGAGTGCTCGCGATCGACCCCGGCGAGATGGACACGCAGATGCACGCCGACGCGATCCCCGACGCCGACCGCGGCACGCTGGCACGCCCGAGCGACGTGGCCGCGCGCATCGTCGCACTGCTCGGCCGAAGCGAGCGCGCCTTGCCCGTGCGCTTGCAGGCCGCCGACATCGAGGTGACGACATGAAGGCCCGCGGTACCCCCGACAAGGGTGGCGACACCCAGCGCCTGCTGGCGATCGACAGCGCCAGCGGCGAGGTCTTCGAACGCACCGTGGGCGAGCTGCCGCAGCTGCTGCGCGCCGGCGATCTGGTGGTGCTCAACGATGCCGCGACGATGCCGGCCTCGCTGCAAGCTCGGGCCAACGGTGCCGCGATCGAGCTGCGCCTGGCGGGCCCGCCCGAGCAGGGTCGCTGGCTCGCGGTGCTGTTCGGCGACGGCAGCTGGCGCGTCGACACCGACGCCCGACCGGCACCGCCGCGGCTGGAGCTGGGCGCACGCATCGAGCTCGACGGGCGCGTGCAGGCCCACGTGGTCGCGGTCGATCCCACGTCGACGCGGCTGGTGTGGCTGGCGTTCGACGTGCCGGAGGCAGCGGTCTGGTCGCTGCTGTATCGACGGGGTCAACCCGTGCAGTACTCGTACCTGGCGCACGCGCTCGCGCTGTCCGACGTGCAGACCAGCTATGCCGGGCGACCGTGGTCGGTCGAGATGCCGTCGGCCGGTCGACCGCTGACGATCGCCACACTGTTGGCGCTGCGACGTCGTGGCATCGAGGTCGCGATGCTCACCCACGCCGCAGGGCTGTCGGCGACGGGTGATCCCGCGCTCGACGCCCGGTTGCCGCTGCCCGAGCGCTACGACCTGCCGGCGAGCACCGTCGTTGCGGTCGCGGCCGCGCGGGCACGGGGCGGCCGCGTCGTCGCGGTCGGGACCTCGGTCGTGCGCGCGCTCGAGGGCAGCGCGGCGCAGCACGGCGGCGTGCTGCGGGCCGGCTCGGGGCTCACCGATCTGCGGATCTCGCCGACGTTCACCCGTCGCGTCGTCGACGGCGTGCTCTCGGGCGTGCACGAGCCTGGCAGCAGCCACCACGCGCTGCTCGGAGCGTTCGCGGATGCATCGCTGCTGGAGCACGCCCACGCGTGGGCGCTCGCCCACGACCTGCAGGTGCACGAGTTCGGCGACTCGACGCTGGTGCTGCCCGGCCTCGCCCACCGCGATCGGCTCGCGGCCTGACGTCACTGCACGTCGAGCGTGTACATGCCACCGGCGGCCGCGGTGACGAACACGAACGCATCGTCCTGCGCGCCGACCTCGAGCGAAGCACCGCCGACCGGATCGACCACCGTGATGGTGTCGGTGATCGTGAACGCGCGCGCGCCGATGCCCGCGCCCGTGGCGGTGATCGTCAGCGGGCCGGGACCGATGAGGCGGTACACGTCGAAGCCACCGGGGTACACCGCGCCCGTGGCCCCGTCGCCCGCCACGAGATCGCCCTCGCGCGCGACCTCGCCGACGTCGAAGGTCTCGAAGCCGTAGCCGAGCTCGGGGCGGTCGGCGATCATCGCGACACCCATGTCGAGGAACACCGTGAAGGCATCATCGTCACCGACACTGGCGAGCGCGGCGTCGAGGCCGGCCCAGTCGTTGGCTGCCTCGGCCGTGATCGCGGTCATCAAGGGCGCGCCGCCGCGCTCGTAGAGATACGTGCCCCACAGCAGCCCCGCGCCATAGTTGAAGGTGCCGAAGTCGACGCCACCGGGGCCCCAGTCCTGGTCGGGGTCGAGGCGGAAGTCGTCGAGCCACTCGTCGTCGGTGAAGAAGCCGTTGGCGCTCATCGCCGCCTCGGCCATGCTCTCGTCGATCCACGCCACCTCGTCGGCGTCGTAGCCGCGATGGATGATGTGGTAGCTCTCGTGCGCTGCGATCGACAGCGCGTCGTCGCCGTCGAGCGGCGTGAGCACGGTACCGTCGAGGTGCAGCTGGGCATAGTCGCACCAGCTGCACAGGTAGCCATCACCCCCGCCGTTGGTGTCGACCACGAAGATCGCGACCTTGCCCCCGGGCAGGCCCGCGGCATCGAGCGAGCCGAACACCGCCTCGTCGTTCACGATCACGCCCCTCTCCGGATCGATCGATCCCGCGGGCGTGAAGAGCTCGTAGCGATGCATGAAGCCGGCGACGTCACTCTGATCGATGCCCTGCTCCCAGAGGTCGTCGGCGACGATCAGGAAGGTGCGCTCGCCCTCGGCGCGGCAGGTACCGCTGACCGACGAGATCTGGTGGGTCTGCCCATCGTAGACCTGCGTCGAGGCCGGCATGCCGTAGCACGGCGAGTCGGTGTAGTCGGGCAGTCCGCCGGTGGTCGTGCCGCCGCTCGAGTCGGCCGCACCACCGGACGATCCGCCCGAGCTGCTACCGGTGCTGCCGTCGTGGCCGCCACTCGACGACTCGCCCGTCGTCGGGCCCGAGCTGCCGCTGCCGACGTCACCCCCACCTCCGGTGTCCGCGCACGCGAACAGCAGCATCGACACCGGCACGCCCATCATCCGTCGCATGCCGCGAAGCCTACGCCGATCGCCCGTGCCTGCGCGATCGGATTGCTCCGCGCGTGCCAGGGGGCTAGCGTTACGACGCGAACGACCTCGCGCGCGGGCGCGAAGTCACATGTCTCCGAGATGGCGCGCGCGCGACAGTTCGACGTCGAGATCGCGACCGATGCAGCGGTCGAGCTGTTCTGGGACCGCGGCTATACGGCGTGCTCGGTCCGCGATCTGTGCGAGGCGATGGCGCTGCAGCCCGGCAGCTTCTACGCGGCCTTCGGCAGCAAGCAGGCCTGCTTTCGTCGTGCACTCGAGCGCTACCTCGCACGGGAGGCCGAGCGCAACGGACTGCTGCGAGGCCCCGGGCCCGAGGCCATCCGCGCGTGGCTCGACACCATCGCGTCGCCGCGCCGACGCCACCGCGGCTGCCTGCTGGTGAACACCGCCGTCGAGGGGCCCCACCTCGACGCACCGACCCGCGCGTTCGTGGCCGCGCGCATGGCCGCGATGGAGCACTTCTTCACCGCGTGTCTGGGCGGCGGCCCCGACGCCCACCGCGGCGCGGCCCTGGTGTCGAGCACGGTGATCGCGATCCACGTGCTGGCCCGCGCCGGCACCACCGCCCCCCACCTGCGCAGCCTCGCCGACCAGACCCTCGGCACGCTGCAGCTGCCGCTGCTCGGCGGTTCGCGACGCTCGGCCCGGCGGGCTTGACGATTCTTGAGCGATCGCTCAAGAATCGTCGCCGATGGCCGCCACCGTGATGACCCTGCTGGTCGCGTTCCTCCACATCGTCTTCATGGTGTTCGAGACGTTCCTGTGGACGACGCCCGGCGTGCGACGCCGCTTCGGCCAGAGCGCAGAACAAGCCGAGGCCACCCGCGTGCTCGCGGCCAACCAGGGCGTGTACAACGGCGCGCTCGCAGGCGCGCTGGTGTGGGCCACCACCGCCGGCGACGTGCCGGCGACCCGCGTGCTGCTCGGCTTCGTGATCGTGGTCGGGCTGTACGGCGGCTTCACGGCCAAGCGCAGCATCTTGGTGCTGCAGGCGCTGCCGGCCGCGATCGCGCTGGCGCTGACGCTGGTCTGACGAGCGCAGCCGCGAGCCTGCTCGCGACGGCCCAAATCGGTCCGCGGCTTGCCGCCCATGGCCACCGCGTTATCTCTCGATCGCGGCCATGGCATCACTCGTCCAGCTCCAGCGCCGCCCCGGCGATTCCCCCGCGTCGTCACGTCCGGCCAAGGTGCTGCTCGTCTCGCCGCGCTACAGCTCGTCGTACTTCCCGATTGGCTTGGCCTACGTCTCTTCGTACATCCGCCAGTGCGGACACGAGGTCGTGGCGTGCAACCTCAACCACCACGATCACGACGCAGGTCGGGCCGAGCTGGCCCGGCTGCTGCGCGAGCACGCATTCGACGCCATCGGCATCACCGGGCTCACCGTCGCGTTCAACGCGATCGAGTCGTTGATCGAGTTCCTGCGCCCCCGCTGCGCTGCGCCCATCGTGCTGGGCGGCGGCATCACCTCGTGCGAGAGCGAGCTGGTGATGCGGACGCTGCGACCGGACTACATGGTCGTGAGCGAGGGTGAGCTGATCTTCCGCGATCTGCTGGCCGTGATCACCGCTGCGGGCGACCCCGCGAGCGTCGCCGGCATCTGGTACTGGGACGGCGAGACCCCCCGCGCGACCGGTGACGGGCCCTCGATCGCCAACCTCGACGAGCTGCCGTTCCCCGACCTCGAGCTCTTCGGCATCGCGCGCGAGATGGAGCTGCAGTCGACGATGCAGGTCACGTATCACGAGACCCGCTTTCACGCCGGCAAGACCGTGCCCATCACCGCCAGCCGCTCGTGCCCGTTTCGCTGCACGTTCTGCTACCACGCCGGCATGGGCAAGTACCGGCGACACTCGATGGAGAACGTCGTCGATCACATCGAGTCGATCCTCGCCCGTACCGACGCCACCCACATCTCGATCTACGACGAGCTGTTCTCGGCCAACAAGAAGCGCATCGTCGAGTTCTGCGACCTCCTCGAGCAGCGCGGCATCCAGGTCTCGTGGTTCTGCCAGCTGCGCGTCGATCAGCTCGACCAGGATCTGCTCCACCGCATGCGCAGGGCCGGCTGCCGGCACATCTCGTTCGGCTTCGAGAGCGGCAGCGATACCGTGCTCGACAGCATGGACAAGAAGATCACCGCCGCGCAGATCGCCCGCGCGGTGGAGCTCACGCGCAACGCGAAGATCGGCATCCAGGCCAACTTTCTGTTCGGCGACCCGGCCGAGACCGAGCAGACGCTGCAGGAGTCGCTGGCGTTCCAGCGCGAGCACGACCTCATGTTCGTCGACTGGTCGGCGGTGATCCCCTACCCCGGCACGCGGCTATACGCCCGCGCGCTGGAGCGGGGGCTGATCGGCGATCGCGTCGAGTTCATCCGCAGCATGTGCGACATCTCGAGCTACCTGTGGCGCGGGCAGGTCAACCTCACCGAGCTATCCGACGAGCGCTTCCTCGAGCACTACGTCGCGCTGCGCGAGCTGAACGACCGCAACCACCGCACGCGACCGGCGATCGTCCGCCACGGCCGTGCGACCGGCCCCCAGCACTCGTGCATCACCGTCGAGTGCCCCAGCTGCAACCACGCCGAGACGCTCGAGCTGCCGTATCCGCCGGGGCCCGGCGACACGCCGATCTCGACGCGGGCGATCGTCGGCGTGCAGGGCTACAACATCGTGTGCGATGCGTGCAATCGCAAGATGCACCTCGCGGCGCGACGCATCCCCCACGTCGCGTCGTTCTACGCCGACTTCCAGGCCGCGCTCGATCGCTGCAAGGCCGCAAGCACGCCGGTGGTGATCGTGCCGGCGATGGACCGCTACTTCGGCGTGTTCGCGCAGGATGTGGATCTCGAGGGGCTCGACGTGGTGGCCGCGCTCGACTGGCGCGCGCACCGGGCCGGCGCCGCCTTCATGGGCGTCACCGTCGAGAGCCTCGACCACGCGCATGTGCAGCGTCACCGTGACGCCACCTTCGTGGTGCTGCCGTGGGTCGAGTCGGACGATGCGGTCGCGCTGCTGCGCGCCGCCGGCGTACAGGATGACGCGATCCTTTGTTGGACCGATCGCTTCGCCACGCACACCCGGCCGCAGCCACGCCTGCTGGCGCGCGCTTCTGGGGCTCGCGCGGCCAGCGGGTGCTAAGACTTGGGTCGCTGCAGCACGCGGTTCTTCGTGATCCAGTAGAGCGAGGCGTCGTCGACCGCGATCGACCTCGCTTCGTTCTGCTGCGTCGCGAGCACGACCGGCGCACCACCTCGGTGTGGCGCCGACTTCACCTCGGTCGAGTCGGTCCAGTACACCGAGCTCGCGTCGGCAGCCACACCCCACGGTGCCATCTGACCGCTCGCGAGGACGCTCGCTTCGCCGCCGACGGTGGCCAGGCTCATGATCGTGTTGGGGTTGTTCGCGGCCGCGCCATCGCCGTGGGCCCAGACGAACGAGTCGCCGACCGTCGCGAGTCCCCAGGGTTGCGCCAGCCCAGTCGCGAGGATCTGCATCTGCATGCCGTCGGGATCGCCCGCGAGCGGTACCGACACCAACGCGCCCACCGAGTCGTCCGGCGGAGGGGGCTCGATGAACGTCACGCCGCCATTGCCGGGCTCGGGATCGTGTGACGTGACGTAGAACCTCGTGCCGTCGAGCACGATGTCGGCGATGCCGGCGTACGCGCTGAGCAGGTTCTGCGAGCTGCCGCCCGCGAGCGGCGCGCGCCAGACTCCGCCGCTCCCCGAGCCGAAGGTGGTCCAGTACACGTGCGTGTCATCGACAGCGAGCGCGCGCGGGCGGTCGGTGGTGTCGTCGAGGACTTCGCTCGCACCACCCGCGATCGGCATCCGAGCGACGACGCCATCGTCGACGAACCCGGTCCAGTAGACCCACGCACCGTCGACGACGACGTCGTAGGGGGCCTCGAGCCCGGTCGCGAGCATCTCGATGTCGCCACCACCCTTGGCGACGCGCGCCAGCGTGCCGGCGCTCTGATCGCTGAAGTAGACGTGGGTGCCATCGACGGCGATGCCGCGCCCGCCGGTGAGTCCGTCCGCGAGCACGAGGCACTCGCCACAACCGGCGTCGGTCGGCCCGCCGCCGGTGCTCCCACCCTCACTCGACGACGTGCCGACGCCGCCGGTGCTGTCGACCGCCGCGGTGCTGCTGTCGCTGGGCGCGGTGGTCGACGACGGACTCGCCGTGGTGCTGCCCGAGCCGCCGGTGGAGCTCGTTCCACCCGCGGTGGTGGTATCGCCCGCCTGCGAGTCGCCACACGCGGCCATGCAGATCCACCCTACCAACATCCGATGACGGCATTTCATAGGCGCCCAGTGTGCCCCACCGATGCGCGGGTGGGGCAACCGCGAGATCGCCCACCGCCAGAACGCGCGTCGACGTGGGTTCTGGCGGGCGAGCGCCGGGGTCCGCGGCTACTTCTCGCCCATGAACTCGAGCGTGAAGCGACGCAGCCGCAGCACGCTGGGAATGCCCTCGCCGCTGGCAAAGCTGAGCGACTCGGCGAAGTGCACGTTGTCCGCGGCCTGCCACGCGATGAAGGCCCGCCCCGCGGCGGTGCCGAGCAACGCGTTGCGCTTGGCCTCGAACTCGGCGCGGACCTTGGCCAGCAGCAGCTCGCTCTGCGCCTCGAGGCGCGCGCTCACGCCGTCGGCCTCCGCACGCAGGCGCTGGTCGTACTGCAGGGTCTCGGCCTGCACGTTCTTGATGCCCAGCAGGTAACGATCGTCGAGCTTGCTGTGGTCCTCGACGTCGAGCTCGAGCGCGGCGGCGGCCCTGGCGATGAGCGCGGTGCGATCATCCGCCGACAGCGCCGTCAACATGGTTCGTGCGCCACCCGGGGTCGTGTCGTCGCCGACATCGACGAAGCCGACCTGGTAGGCGCGCTCGAGATTGGCACGGCGTTGGATCCACGCCTGCTCGCTCGAGGCCGCACGGGCCTGCGTGCCCTGCACGAAGTTGTCGAGCTTTTGCTGCTCGACGGCGACGGTCTGCACCGCGGCGTCGAGCAGCTTCTTCTGCTCGTTGAGCTGGATCTGCTGCAGCTGCTGCTCGTACTCGGGGCGGAACGCGACCGCACGAATCAGCACGGTCGAGGCCTCGAGGTGCAGCGTCGCCAGCTCCTCGTTGAGCACGCGCAGGGTGTCGTCGGACACCGCGAGTCGGCGGTCGGTCGAGTAGAAATCCGCCGAGGTCAGCTCGGCCAGCCGCTCGCGCAGCACGCTGACGGTGGTCTCCTCGGCGAGCCGCTGGTAGCGGAAGGTGCCATTGGCGTCGACCTGATGGTTGCCGGCCTGCACCACATTCCAGCCCTCGCCGAGCTTGATGCGGTAGGGCACCGACACGTCGAGCATGACGATGTTGTTGTCCTTGGTGCGGATCTGCAGCGGCTGCTGCGGGCCGGCCTCGTCGCTGGTGTAGTCGAGGTACGCGAAGCGCTTGGGCAGCACCAGGATGCGGTGCATGCCCGGTACGCGCCACGCCCAGCCGGGCTCGATGTCGGTCTCGGACACGCCCGAGAAGTTGCTCTGCCGCACGCCGATCTCATCGGGGCGGACCGTCACGGTGCACATCAGCGGCACCAGCCACAACAGCAGCGTCGCGACGACCGCGATTCTGGCGAAACGTCCGATCGCGTCCATCACTTGCCTCCCCCGATCTGCTCGAGCTCGATCCGCGACGGGCGACCGTCGTTGGCGTAGGGCTGGATGCCGATCGTCACGCCGGCGAGCTTGCTGCCGAGCCGCTCCATCACGCGCTCGACGGGTTGGTCACGAAAGGCCTCGATCGAGGCCTGCTGGGCGCCGAACTCGGCCTCGAGCTGGCCCCGCAGCTCGTCGGCCTTGCGCTGGGCGGCGGCCACGGCCGCCTGACCCTTGGCGACGGTGTCGATGCGGTAGCTGTCGACGATGCGGATGGTCTCCGCCTGCTCTGCGATGGCGGTGGCGAGCGTGGTCTCGAGCTCGGCCCGCTTCTCCTGGATGATCTTGTTCTGGTCGCGATCGACCTCGGCCAAGCGGCGGCTGCGATCGGTGCCGGCACGGGTGAGCTCGGACTGGATCACCGCCAGCTGGTTCTCGGCGCCGTTGCGCGACTCGATGAGGTTCTCGTACTCCTCCGAGAAGCGCGGCCGCGGCGTGACGATCTGCGTGACCACCAGGCCGTGGGCCTCGAGCACCTGGTTGAGCCGCGCTCGCGCGCGCTCGGTGGCGGCGCCGAAGTTGGCCGGGTTCGACACGCTGATGGTCGACTCGCGACCGAACTCGTCGCGCAGGATCGAGCGGGCGTAGGGTCGCATCCAGCGGCGGAAGGCCCCCTCCACGCCGGCGTCACGGATGGTGTCCTCGGCGCGGTCGCCCGCGACCTGGAAGATGATGGTGGTGTCGTTGAACAGGAAGTTCGAGCCGTCGCTCGCGCGCACCGTCAGCTCGACGACGTGGAGATCGTCCGTGTTCTGCGTGCCCTTCATGACGAAGGTCTGCGGGCTCGCGTCGAGCACGTAGATCGAGTGCAGGCCGAAGGGCGCCCGCAGCACCAGCCCCGGCTGCACGATGGTGTCGCGCGCCCCGGTGAGGTTGTTGACCCGAACGGCGACCTGACCGGGGTCGATCACCGTGAAGGTCGACATCAGCGTCACCGTGAGGACCAGCAGCGCGACCCCGAGCCACACCAACGGGCCGATACCCCGCTTGCGGAAGTTCTCGAGGAGCACGACCACGGGATTGCCGGGGGGGCGGCCCTTGCTTGTTGCCATTGCAGCCAGAGTAACCCCAAGGGCGGCGGTGGCCGCTCGACCCGCCGGGCGCGGGTACTGGCGTGCGCGTCGGGGTCGTGCTGAACTGCTGTGGCGCGTGAAGACCCGCCGGCCCTGGCTGCTGCTGCTGTTCGCGACCCTGTTCGCGATCGTCGGCGTCACGCGGCCGGTGACCGCGGCCCAACGCGAGGCGGCGAGCTCACGGCTCGACGCGTCGCTGCCGGTCGCTGCCCGCCAGGACGCGCCCGATCGTCCGACCCGTGATCCGAGTCGCCCCGATCCCGACGTGGGTGAGGCCGGCTCGCTCGGCAGCGAGACCCCCGCCGCTGCGATCCACGTCGCGTCGCTGCTCGACGCACACGCTGGCTCGCCCGCGATCTCGCCGTGCGATCGACCGCGCGCGCGCGGTCCACCGACGGCCTAGCCACGCGCCAAGGCCCGCCTGTGCGCGCGCCTCCGTCGTCCTGCAGCGGTCGAGCACACGATCGCAGGACACCAGGAAGGCACGCACCTGCACGGCGCGACGATGCTCGGCTGCGTCGTCGGAACTCCATCGATTTCCCAGCGTGCTCCGGCGGCGGGCCCGATTGCCCGCGGATTCCCCGTGGAGAAACCACTCACCCATCCGTTTTTCACCCGCGCCGTCTCGTGGCTGCGCAACACCATGAATCTCAGCACCGCAGTCCTGCCGGGCGATGCCATCGGCGATCCGCAGGACCCCTCTCGTGCGCGAATCGATGGCTATCTCGACGACAGCGAGTCGCGCTCGTTCGCCTCGCTGGCCATCGTCTCGTTGGTCTGCGCCGGCGTGATCGCCCTGGCGGCGTCACGCCCGGGTCTGTCACCGACGCAGTGGACGCTGACACACTACGGCAGCATCACGTTGGCGATCTGCGGCTTCGTCGGCCTCATCGTCGAGGTTCGACGGGCACGCATGCGTCGGCTCGAGGTCTCAGTGATCGTGTTGGCCGGCGACGCCGCTGCGCGCATCGAGCCCGAGCACATCGAGCGTTGGCAAGCTCGACCCGACCAGCGGCTGTGGCTGGTGAGTGAAGCGGGCCTGCCGAAGACCTCGATGGCCCGCGCCCGCGAGCTCGGCATGCGCTGCTTCATGGCCGGCGAGCAGGGCATCAGCGAGCGCGCCTAGCCGCTCGACTCCGCCGCCGCCACACGCTCGCGCAAGCGCGTGAGCACGGCCGCCGGCGCGCGCAAGGAGTAGCGCGTGCCGGTCTCGCCGTGGTGCTCGGCGAGCACGGTCGCGTCGTCGTACAGCTGCCCGATCACGCCGGCGGCCTGGTACGGCACGAACAGCTCCTCGTCCTGCATGTCGCCGTCGAAGAACGAGACCACGAGGTCCCGCACGCGACGAACGTCGGCGGGATCGTGCGCACTGACCAAGATGGCATCGGGGAACTCCTGCGAGAGCGCGGTGGTGGCCGCGTCGTCGAGGCGATCGCGCTTGTTCAGCACCAGGCGCGAGGCGACCTCGCCGGCACCGATGCCGGCCAGCACCTCGCGCACGACCGCGAGCTGCTCGCGGAAGGTCGGGTCGGCGGCGTCGACCACGAACAGCAGCAGCGAGGCCTCGAGCGCCTCGTCGAGGGTGGAGCGGAACGACGCCACCAGCTCGTGCGGCAGCTTCTTGATGAAGCCGACGGTGTCGCTCACGAGGATGCGCGGCTCGGTCTCGGGCCGCAGCGCCCGCACGGTGGTGTCGAGGGTCGCGAACAGCTTGTCGGCGACGTAGACGCCACTCGAGGTGAGACCGCGCATCAGCGAGCTCTTGCCGGCGTTGGTGTAGCCGACCAGGCAAACCCGCCGCTGCGACTGCCGGCTCGCGCGTCGCGTCGCGCTCTCGCGCTCGATGGCGACCAGCTCGCGTCGCAGCTCCGCGATGCGGTCGCGGATCTTGCGACGATCGAGCTCGAGCGCCGACTCGCCGGCCCCCTTGCCGCCGATGCCACCGCGCTGACGATCGCCTCCGGCACCGGCCTCGCGCAGGCGGGGTGCGACATAGCTCAGTCGGGCGATCTCCACCTGCAGGCGCGCCTCGCGACTCTTGGCGTGACGGTGGAAGATCTCGACGATCACGTGGGTGCGATCGAGGACCTCGGCACCAGTTGCGCGCTCGAGGTTGCGCTGCATGCGGGGCGAGAGCTCGTGGTCCACCACCACGACCTGCGCGCGTTGCTCGGGTGGACGCGGGCCGTCGTCGTCGCCGTCGTCGCCGTCGTCGGGATCGTCGGCGCTCGGCGCCTCGGGCCCATCGTCACCCTCGAGATCGTCGTCACCCTCGAGCACTCGATCGTCGCGCAGGCCCATTCGCTCGCGGCGCTCGAGCGCCTTGTCACGGCTGGCGATCGTGGGATCGGTGTGCCCGTCGCCGCCGGTCCAGCGCGCCAGCTCGCGCAGCTTGCCCTCGCCGAGCACGGTCGCGGGCGACACCGAGCCGCGTCGCTGCGTCACCCGGCCGATGACGTCGAGCCCGAGGGTCTTCACCAGCCGCCCCAGCTCGGCGACGTCGGCCTCGTGCTGCGCGTCGGAGACGGTCGGCAGCTGCACCGCGACCAGCACGGCGCGCGGCGTCTTCTCGGTCGTCGAGATGGTCATCGGCGGCGCAGCTTAGCCGCGACCGCGCCGTCGCGCCGCCTCGAACCCGGCCGGAGTGGACCGCCCTCGCCGTGAGATCGACGCGGATCGACGGCGCGGGCGACCCGCGGCGCTACCGCACGACGCGGATGATGGTCTTGCGCGGCCGCAGACCAAGCTCGCTGCGGATGCACGTGCGCGCGGCGGGTTGACCGATCGCGCGCCACCCCGGCGCAGGCTCGAGCACGACCGGGGCCCCGCGCACGGTGATCTCGATCGTCTCGCCGCGGGGCAGGAACACCAGCGCGCCGTGGTCGGTCGCCCGCACCGCGAGGCCGCCGGCGACGAACCACCGCAGGATGCCAGGCACCACCGGCGGCGCGAGCTCATCGGTGATCTCGAGCGCGTCACCGCTCCACTCGATGCGCCGGCGATGGGTCGCGACGCCGCGCCAGCCGCGGACCTCGGCGACGATGCGCTGCTCGCCGAGTTCGAGCAGGTTCGGTACGGCACGACCACCGATGCGGTGGCTCTTCCAGAGCTCGTGCTGATCACGATCTTCGACGGTGACGGTGTTGTGCGCGTGGGTCGAGCGGGCGTAGTCGCGATCGAGGCCCGGCACGTAGGTGCCGACGCCCGCGTCGACCAGCACGCGAGTGCGGCCGTGGGAGAGCTCGAGCGCGAGGCAATCGCCGTGGATGTGGCCGACCTGCTGCGGCAGCCCCACGCCGCCGCGGTTCCACAGCAACGTGAAGGGGCCCCAGCTACGCCGCGAGAAGCCGCTCTCGCGGGCGTCGTCGTTGCCGAGCACGAGCTTGGTGCCCACGCGATCGCACAGCCGCGCCGGCGTGGCGGGTGCGGCGAGCTGGCTGTCGCCCCACAGCGCGACATCGCCGTCGGGGTGGGTGAACGCCGGCAACGCGTCGACCATGCGCCGCAGCGCGACCCGCAACGGATCGGCGAACCCTGGCAGTCGCGGCTGTGCCAGCGCCACCACCTGAGCCAGCTGCTCGGCCAGCAGGCAGTGGTAGCTCGGCGTGCGCTCGGCGTGCACGCCGTCGCTGGCCAGCTGATCGCGCACGCACGCCAACAGCCGCGGTGCGCATCGCTCGAGCACCATGCTCGGAACGTGCCCCGTCAGCCCCAGCCCGCAGGCGACCAACGCGGCGAGGTTGGTCCACACGTGATTGCCGTCGAGGTGCAGCTCGACATGACGCTCGAGGTGCAACAGCTGTGCGCACATCGACGCCAACATCAGCTCGAGCTCGGGCGCCGACAGCTGCAGGCCCTCGCGCGCGAGCCAGCCCAGCCAGTGCAGCAGTCGCATCGAGGTCGGGTACGGCTCCCAGCCGACGCCCTCGCGGTGCTCCTCGATCCAGTCGAAGATGCAGCGACGGGCCTGCGCCGTCGGACACTGCGGGTCGCTGATCCAGCCGTGGTAGTGGAGCGTGTACGTCCACAGCGGATCACCGCCCTGCCAGCCGGCCCGCAGGGGATCGTGGGCGGGTTGCCCGAGCAGGTGCACGCCACCGTCCTCGTCGATGCGGCCCTCGGGCGAGGGGCCACGAAATCCCTCCGGCAACGCCAGTGCGTCGACCCCGGGCGCCCGCGACTGCGCGGGCGTGCGCGCGGGGCCGCGGGTACGCTGCAGCGCGAACGCGGCCAGCTGCGACGCGCGCAGGTGACTCGCCGCGCGCAGCGTCGGGCCGAGGCGATCGAGTGCGCGTCGCAGCCGGGTCATCGGGTCAGCAGGCCCACGGTATCCACGACCGCGTGCCGATTGAACCACGCGCGCAGGAATTCCGCGAAATCACCGGTGCGGGCGCAGGATCGTCGATGCGCCGCCGCACGTCCACTGACCCCTTGGGCAGCGCGCGCTCGGCCACGCAGCCGTGTTCGGCGCGATGATGCATCATGGCCTCGGCGATGGGTCACGCACGACGGCGGTGGATCGCGGGCGCGGTGAGCCTCGGCCTGCTCGCGGGCGCTGGCATCTACGTCGCGCGCCGCTGGCGAGGCCCGGTGGTGACGACCATCCAGCCGCGACGTGGCGCGCTCGCGCAGACCCTGGTGGCGATCGGCCGGGTCGATGCCCCGGCCGAGATCACCTTCGCCGCACGTGAATCCACGAAGATCACGCGCGTGGGCGTCGAGGAAGGCGAGCACGTCGTCGCGGGCGAGCTGATCGTGCAGATGGACCAGGCCGAGGCCGAAGCCATGGTCGTCCAGGCCCAGGCCTCGCTGCAGCAGGCACGCGCACGCACGAAGCAGGTGTCGACGATCTCGGCGCCTTCGGCGGCCGCGGGGCTGCGCGAGGCGAAGGCCAACCTCGCGGAGGCGCAGCGCGCATTCGATCGCAGCGAGCTGCTGTTCGGCAGTGGCAACCTCAACGCGGCCGATCTCGATCTGGCGCGCACCGAGCTCGCGGTCGCGCGTGCGCGGGCGCGAACCGCCGAGCTACAGCAGGCAGCCGTCAGCAAGTCGGGCGCGGACTGGCAGGCCGCCATCGCCGCGGAGATGTTCGCCGAGGCTGGACTCGCAGCGGCCGAGGCCCGACTCGATCGACTGCGCATCGTCGCGCCCTCGGCGGGCACGCTGGTGGAGCGCACCGCCGAGGTCGGCGACATCGTGCAGCTCGGCACCCGCCTCGGCCGCATGACCCTCGACGGGCCGACCCGCTTGGTGATCGAGCCGGACGAGAAGAACCTCCGCTTGCTCGCGGTCGGCCAGCGGGCGCTGGCGTCGGCCGAGGCGTTCCCCGATCTCCAGTTCGACGCGACGGTCGACTACATCGCGCCGGCGGTCGACGCGATGCGCGGGACCATCGAGGTGCGGCTGTCGGTCGCCGACCCGCCGAGCTACCTGCGCACGGACATGACGGTGTCCGTCGAGATCGAGGTCGGTCGCGTCGACGAAGCCATCGTCGTGCCGCTCGAGGTCGTGCGCGACCTGGCCTCGCGCGCGCCCTGGACCCTCGCGATCGAACACGGCGTCGCCGTGCGCCGTGAGCTCACGCTGGGGCTGCGCGGCGACGCCGACGTCGAGGTCGTCGAGGGCTTGCGCGGCGACGAAGACCTCATCCCGCTCGATGCGCGTGACATCCAAGCCGGCGACCGGGTGCGGTGAGCCGATGCCGATTGCGCTCTTCGTCGCGCTGCAGTTCCTCCGCGAGGGCAAGACCGCGTCCTCGTTGGTGGTGGCCGCCGTCGGGGTCGGCGTGACGGTGATCGTGTTCCTGTCGGCCCTGATCGGCGGGCTGCAGCAGAGCCTCATCGACAAGACCCTCGGCACGCAGGCCCACGTCGTGGTGCGACCGCCCGAGGAGGCGCCACGTCGGCTGCGCGCCGAGCCCGACACCATCATCGCTCCGAGGGTCCAACGACCGGCGCAGCGCGTGCGCTCGATCGTGGGCTGGCAGCGCGCGATGGCGGAGCTCGCCGACGACCCCGAGGTCGAGGTCGTCACGCCGGTCGTGACCGGACCGGGCTTCGCGGTGCGAGGGACCGCGTCCAAGGCCGTCACGGTGCTGGGCATCGACGTCGCGAGCTACGTCCGCGTGATCGCGATCGACGATCGTCTGGTCGCAGGCGAGCTCCCCCGCAGCGGCGCGGAGGCGGCGATCGGCAGCGAGCTCGCGACCGACCTCGGCATCGAGGTCGGTGACAAGCTCCGTCTCCAAGCTGCCGGTGGCCGCACCGAGCTGTTCACCATCTCGGGCGTGTTCAGGCTCGGCAATCGCGAGGTCGACGAGCGCTGGGTGTTGCTGACGCTCCGTTCGGGCCAGACCTTGCTCGATCTCGTCGGCGGTGTCTCGAGCCTCGAGCTCCGCGTCGCGACGCTCTTCGATGCCGAGCGCACGGCATCACGGCTGGCGTCGGCGACGGGGCTCGTGAGCGAGAGCTGGATGACGACCAATGCCGAGCTGCTCACCGCGCTGCGCTCGCAGGGCGCGTCGAGCCTGCTGATCCAGGCCTTCGTGGTGCTCGCGGTGACGATCGGCATCGCGAGCGTGCTGGTGGTGTCGGTGGTACAGAAGCGTCGCGAGATCGGCATCCTGCGGGCGATGGGCCTGTCGCGAGGGCGGATCGTGCAGGTCTTCATGATCCAGGGCGGTGTTCTCGGTTTGCTGGGCTCCGTCGTCGGCGTCGCGGCCGGCATCGCCGTCGCGATGGCGTTCCGCGGCGCCGTGGTCGACGCCCGCGGGGCGCCGTTGTTTCCCATCTCGGTCGAGCTGCCACTCGTGCTCACCGCCGCCGCCACGGCGATCGCCACCGGCCTCGTGGCCGCCCTGCTCCCGGCCCTGCGCGCGGGTCGACTCGATCCCGCAGTCGCGATCCGCCATGACTGACGCCGTCATCGAGCTCATCGGGGTCACCAAGGACTTCGGCGACGACGTCGTGACCCGGGTACTCAAGGGCATCGACCTGCGCGTCGAGGCGGGGGAGTTCACGGCGCTGGTCGGCCCCTCCGGCTCGGGCAAGAGCACGCTGCTGAACCTGCTCGGCCTGCTCGACCGCCCCACCGGCGGCGTGCTGCGGGTGCTCGGCCGCGACATCGCGGGCCTCGACGACGCCGAGCTCACCGCGCTGCGCGGTCGATCGATCGGCTTCGTGTTCCAGTTCCATCACCTGTTGCCCGCGCTCACCGCGGTGCAGAACGTCCTCCTGCCCCTGGCGATCACCGCTGGTCACGTCACCGCCGAGCAGCGTGCCGCCGCCATCGAAGGCCTACGCGAGGTCGGCCTCGAGGGTCGCGCCGACGAGCGCACCACTCGGCTGTCCGGTGGTCAGCAACAGCGCGTGGCGATTGCCCGCGCGCTGATCGGCCGACCACCACTGGTGCTCGCCGACGAACCCACCGGCAACCTCGACACCGCCACCGCCGACGAGGTCTTCGAGCTGCTGCGAACCTTCAATCGCCGCTCGAAGATGGCCTTCCTCGTGGTCACGCACTCGCCGGAGCTGGCGGCCCGTTGCGACCGCGTCGTCACGCTGGTCGACGGTCGGATCGTCGACGACCGACGCCCCACACCATGAACCCGCGTCGCCGCGGCGTCATCGGGTCAGCAGGCCGACGGTATCGACGACCGACGGTCGATTGAACCACTCGCGACGCAGGCGCGCGAACACCCGGTGGGCCACCAGGATCACCACGATGTCAGCGCTACGCAGGGCCTCCTCCGGGCTCTGCAGCGGCACGCCCTCGATCGGCGAGCTGCGCAGGTGCGGCTCGACTGCGACCACGTCGCCAAAATCCGCCGCCGCCAGCTCGCGCACCACCTCGAGCGCGGGGCTCTCGCGCACGTCGTCGATATCGGGCTTGTAGGTGAGGCCGAGGCACACGATCTTCGGTCGCTTGAAGCGCTCCGCGATCGTGCGCACCTGCGCGACCACGCGGTGGGGCCGCCCGTCGTTCACGCGCCGCGCCGCATTGATGAGCGGCGTGTGCTCGGGCGCGACCGCGACGATGAACCACGGATCGACCGCGATGCAGTGGCCGCCGACGCCCGGGCCCGGTCGCAGGATGTTGACGCGGGGGTGACGATTGGCCAGCCGAATCACCTCCCACACGTCGAGGTCGAGCGCGTCGCAGACGTTGGACAGCTCGTTGGCGAACGCGATGTTCACGTCGCGGAAGGCGTTCTCGGACAGCTTCACCAGCTCCGCGGCGTCGGCGGTGCAGCGCAGCACCTCGCCCGCCACGAAGCGCTCGTAGAAGGCCGCGGCGGCCTCGGTGCACGCCGGCGTCACGCCGCCGACCACGCGATCGTTCTCGACCACCTCGCGGATCACCGCGCCCGGCAGCACCCGCTCGGGCGCGTGCGCCACGAACACGTCGCGCCCGGCCACGAAGCCGCCCTGCTCGAGGATGCCCGCAACCAACGCACGGGTGGTGCCGGGCGGACTGGTGGACTCGAGCACCACGAGGTTGCCCGGCCGCAGCACCGGCAAGAGCGCGCGGGTGGCCGCCTCGACGAAGCGCATGTCGGGGCTGTGCCCGGGGCCGAAGGGCGTGGGCACGCAGATGAGGAACGCGTCGGCCGCCTGCGGCGCGTCGAAGGCCCGCAGGTTGCCGGCCGCCACCGCAGCGCGCACGAGCGCATCGAGCTCGGGCTCGACGATGTGGATGCGGCCCTCGTTGATGGTCGAGACCACGTCATTCCGTGTATCGACCCCGGCGATTTTCATCGGCGGCGATGCGGCACTGGCCCCACCGCGGGTCGCGAGCACCGCCGCGGTCGGCAGACCCACGTAGCCGAGACCGATCACACACACATCCCACGTGGCACGGTCACTCGAAGACTGCGACGAAGTGTTCATCCAACGAACTCCATGTCATGCTAAGGGCAAAGTCGTGATTGCGTCCACGGTTGGTCCGCTCGAATTCGTGGTGGCGGGGGTCGGAACGCATCGACCACTGTCAGCGCATGCACGCTCGGGGCAAGTGACAGGGGGATGACCGCGTGAACGCCTCGCTCGGCACACTCTGGCTCGGCGCGATCGCGGCCTTCGCGGTCGTCGCGGGGCTGATGCCGCTGGTGCTCCGGGCCTGGCGGGCGCTGGGTCACCGCGACGACGAGGTCAGCCTCCGCAAGGTTCACACCGGACAGATCCCGCGGGCAGGCGGCCTGGTGATCCTCTTCGGTTTCGGCGTGATGCTGGTGATCGGCCTCGCGGGTGTCAGCTCGCTGTCGGCGACGCACGAGCTCTTCAGCGTCTCGCCGCTCACGGGCGCGCTGCTGGGTGCGCTCATCGTGGGGATGACCGGCGCCTACGACGATCTCGTGGGCCTGCGTCCGCGCACCAAGCTCGCGATGCAGCTGGTGGCGGCGAGCGTCGCCGTGCTCTACGGCCTGCACTGGCCCGCGCTCGAGCTACTGGTCGGCTGGGAGTACAACTGGCTCGCGACGCTGCTCACGATTGGCTTCTTGGTCGCCGGTGTGAACGCGGTGAACATGATGGACGGGCTCGATGGGCTCGCCGCCGGCATCGCGGTGGTGGGCTTCACGACGGTGGTGCTGGCGATCTTCGCCGGGCCCACGCTCGTGCCCGGCACGCTCGCGGTGGGTTGGGCGGCCGCATGCGCGCTCGGAGCCACCGCGGGCTTCCTGCTGCACAACCGCCACCCGGCCAAGGTGTTCATGGGCGACGCGGGCAGCTACTTCGTCGGCTTCCTGCTGCCGGCGCTGCTCGTGCAAGTGTCGCCGGTGCGCTGGCGCGTGCCGGAGATCCAGCTGTCGATCGCGGTCCTGCCCCTCACGGTGCCACTGTTCGACATGACACTGGCGATCGTGCGTCGCACGCTGCGGGGTCAGCCGATCTTCAGCGGTGACTCCGACCACGTGCACCACCGCCTCATGGCGGCCGGGTTCTCGCATGCGCGCGCGGTCACGGTGCTGTGGCTGTCGTCGATGATGTTCGCGGCGCTGGCCTACCTCAACGTCATCGGCATCGGCGGCTGGTGGACGCTGCTCGGCACGCTGGTGGCGGTGGCGATGGCCTCGGTGCTGCTCGGCTACCACCGCATGCTCGCGCGCCTGCCAGCCTTCACCGGCGAGCGGTTCCTCGGCTGGCGCGATCGTCGGCGCGAGGTGATGGAGCTGCTCGACTCCCTGGAGCGCGTGCGGCTGTCGGGCAACGACCGCGGCGAGGCCCGCTGGCGCCGCGTCGCGCCCGAGATCGCACTGGTGCTGGGTCGACTCGGCATCCCCGCGTTCCAGATCCGCCACCGCGAAGAGGTCGTGGTCGGCAGCGGCGATGCCCGCGACGCGTGGGCGTGGCTGGGGCTGCCACTACCGGGGCAAGACGGCGCCGAGCTGCGACTCGCGCTCGCGGTTCGCCTGCCCGAGCTGCAGCAGGAACGCCTGATGCTGATCGAGCGCGCGGTGCTGGCGGTCGCGGGCGAGGGGTCGGCGGCGCGTCAGCTCGCGGTCGTGCGGGACGATCGCGACGCCGCGGTGAGCTGAAGGCTTGGGGCCGCTTGCGGGCGGCGCCTTCGCACGCCCACGCCCGAGCGAAGACCCGCGCGGCGGCGCGTCGCTCCCCACGCGCGCGCGAGTCAGCGACCGGCGGTGCGCGGCGGCCGAGCAGTCGACGCAGCGACCTTCGGCACCGGACCCGTGACGTGCACGTCGAAGGCCTCGCCCTTGCGGGTCACCACCGCCTGGGTGGGTGCTCGCTGCGCCTGCAGGCCGAGCAGCGGCGCGAGCGACTGCACGCGGTCGAGCTGCGCGAGCGACTCGCCGTCGATGGCCACGGTCGCGGCCAGTAGGTGATCGGTGCTCTTGTTGCCCGGCGTGGCGCCCTTGGTCTGCTCGAGCCAGTCGGCCAGCGACTCCGCGGCGGTGGGTCCGATCGCGACGGCCACCGCGCCGGCGTGGGGACTGCCCGCGAACGCGACCCGCAGAGCGCCCTGCTCGTCGATCAGCGAGGCGAACTCGGGCGGCAGCAGCTTGCGTGCGTTGTCGACCGCGAGCACATGCACGTTCACGCCCGCAGCGGTGCTGCGGTTGCGCTTGAAGCGGAGCTTGGGCACCGAGACGCCGAACGTGCGCGCGAGATCGAGGTTGCCGAGCACCGCATCGATGAGCCCGATGACGGAGTTGCTCGCCCGTGCGGGGTCGTCGGCGCCGAGCGCCAGCACGATGTGATTGCGCGGCCCCAGACCCACCAGCACGCGGCCGTTCCAGCTGCGCAGCACGGTGTTGTAGCGCTTGAGCATGTCCTCGAGCACGCCCTTGACCAGGAAGTTCTGCTTGTTGACCTCGCGCGTCGCGGTCGAGATCAGGTCCTTCACCACGGTCTGGTACTTCGCGTAGCGCGACGACGCGCCGGCCACGATGCTCGGCGACGACAGCAGGCCAGTGAGCGCCCCCTCGGTGATCTCCGACAGGCCATCGATGGTGCCGTCACCCTCGGCGGTCACGCGGAAGTCGCCGATGTTCTCACCCTGCGCGACCACCCGGGCGAACGGGAACGTCGGCACAGCCTTGCGGATCTCCGCGCCGTCGATGGTCGCGAACACGCCGTGCTTGCCGTAGCCGTGGGCGAGCTCGCGGGCGGTCGCGAGGCCACGCTCGTCGCTCGCGAGCGCGAGCACGCCGTTGGCGGTGTCGAGCCACGCCAGCTTGGGCGGCACCAACGCGAGGCCAGCGGGCGCACCGGCGGGCGTGGTCGCGCCGCGCTGCAGATCGACCGCGCCGAACTTCCCGACCTTCGGACGACTGCCCAGCATCGAGGCGACCTCGGCCAGACGCACGCGCTCGATCGGCACCTGCACGATCAATTGTCCTTCGACGAGCGCCGCCGACCACGGCCTGGCGAGGTCGAAGCTGGGCACCAATGAGGCCTCGAACGGCAACCCCACCTGGGTCAGCAACGTGCGCAGCACGCCGCGTGGATCGACCCCGAGCCCGGTCGTCTGCCCCAGCGCCACCAACGCGGGGGCGGGCGCTGCGAGGTGGGCGGCGAACTGCGGCTTGGCCGGCAGTGCGTAGGGCCGCGGCATGCTTGCCGGCGGCTTGGCCTCGCGTCGCTTGCCCTCGGCGGTGCGCCGCTCCGGCGCCGCCGTGGTCTCGGCCCCATCGTGCTTGCACGCCGTCAGCGGCGAGAGTGCGAGAGCAGAACCGAGGAGCAGGCGTTGCCAGCGTCGCATGCGTGGAGTGGAACCTATCAGGAAGCGCGGGGGTCGGCACGTGCCGCGCAGTGGGCAGTGACGCCGCGCTCACACGCATGCTTCATGGTCCACGTGATCACGGCGACACGCGCTTGGTTTGCGCCAGCGTGCGCTCACGTCAAGGACGCGCGGTGGGATCGAGCACGCAGCGGAACCCGATCACGACGTGGCGCAGCGTAGGCGCGACCAAGCGCCGCGACGACGCGCGCGCGCGCCACGATGGGTCGCTCCATGCGGCGCCCTTCACGACCGCATGGCCGCGCTCGAAGCTCGCCGTCCACTCGGCGGCGTTGCCCGCGAGATCCTGCACACCGTGCGGGCCCGCGGTCGCTGGCCGCGCTCCGACCGGCTGCAAGTCACCCGCACCGCCCTCGCGGGTGTTGACCAGCGACGCGACGAAGCGGTCGCCCCACGGATACACGCGGGCATCGTCGCCACGGGCCGCTCGCTCCCACTGCGCCTCGGTCGGCAGCGAGCCGAAGCCGCGATGCTGCTCGCCCCACCACTCGCAGTAGGCCGCGGCCTCGGGTTGGCTCACCAACACGGCCGGTGCGTGCTCGCGCTCGCGACGAGGACGGCCCTGCACCCACGTGAACGTGCGCGGGTCGCCGCCCGGCAGCTCGTCGTCGAGCGCCTGCGTACGCGCCCACGTCTGCCGGTCGACCCATGGCTCCGCGGCACCGGTCGCGTAGACGTAGCGGGCGTACTCCTGCTGTGTCACCGGGTGCACCATCATGTGATAGGTGCCGATGCGCGCACGATGCCGTGCGAGCTCGCGTCGCACCGAGGTCGCGGCCGCCCGCGCATCGCCGCCGAGCTTCACGGCGTCGTCGATCGCCGCCGTGCGCTCGTCGAGCGAGGCTCCCATCGCGAACCATCCGCCCGCGATCGTGACGGTCTCGCTGGTGTCCACGCCGGCGTGGACGCAACCGCCGAGCGCCAGTGCGAGCAACCAGCCTGAGGGCGCCTGGATCGCGGTTGGCATCGTCTCGCGTCATCGTCCGCGCGGGCGAGGTGCTGCAGGTCGGGTGCGCGGCGGCGATGGCCCCAAAGTTGGGCCCCACGTGGATCGCGGCGGCCCGTCCTGATACGACTGTGCCCAGGCGATGACGACTCCGTTCTACTGCGTGTTGGTGGCGTGGGTGTTGATCTACCTGCCGAAGGTCGGCACCAGCATCGGCATGGCGCGGCAGCCCGGCGGCTACGACAACAAGCATCCTCGGGCCCAGCAAGCGCAACTGAGCGGGTGGCCGGCGCGCGCCCACGCGGCCCACCTCAACTCGTTCGAGACCTTCCCTGCCTTCGCCGCGGCGGTGATCGTCGCCCACCTCGCGGGCGCCGACCCCAGACGCGCGTCCCTGCTCTCGCTCACCTTCGTGATCACGCGCGCGCTGTACTTCGTCGCGTATGTTGCGAACGTCGACAAGCTGCGATCCACGCTCTGGGGGATCGGGATCCTCGCGACGTTCGGGCTGTTCGTGATCGGGGTCTGATCGCCGCGCGCCGAGGTGGACGTACTGCGCGCGGCTAGAACTCGATGCGCCAGGCGATCGCGAAGCCGCGCCCACGCGAGTAGGCACGAAGGCTGTGGCGCTGCCGCAGCCGACCGTCGCGCCAGATCCCGAGCACCGGCAGGCCGGCGGCGGCCACCGAGCCGAGGGCCGTGAGCGCCGAGGCGCCCGCACCCGGTCGCTGCAGCAACGTATCGCCGCGCATCTGCGCGAGGTCCAACACCAGCTGCTCGGCTCGCTCGCGGGCATCGGTCGGCTGCGTGTTGATCGAGTCACCCGCCATGAGCCATCGCGCCCACGTCAGCTCGCGGCCCAGGCGATTCTCCTGTCCGAGCCACGGCCGCAGCGTGCCAGGGGTCGCCGCGGCATCGGTGCGGAGCAACACCGCGCCGTCGGACGGCGGCTCGCCCTCGTCGGCGTGGGCCGGACGCCCGAGCATCGACGCCAGCGCGCAGCCGAGCCCGAGGGCCGCCGCGCGGTGGAGCCGAATCCCGGCCATGGGACGAGCGTGCGTCACGTCATATCAAGCTAACCGCAGCCGCACCCGCTTGGGAAGCCCGTCGATGACGCGACCGGCCGGTCGAGCGGCGGCGCGGGCGGCCAACCCACACCGAGGGGTCGCCCCTTTGGTGCTCGGCCGGATGGCGGCTCACACAATCGGCAGCGGCGGCCTCGCCGGCGCGCGATCCAGCACTACGCGGGCGAGCCGTCGTCGCGGCCGAAGTCTCGCTGGAGCGCAGCCGCCCAACGCTCCAGGTCGTCGACCGTGCTGCGAATCAGCTGATCGGAGACATGCATGCCCTCGATCCGGTCGCGCAGCATCTGTCGCGCGCGGAACAGGCGGCTCTTCACCGTGCCCGGCTGAACCCCGAGCACGGTCGCGATGTCGGCCACGCCCATGCCCTCCCAGTAGTGCAGCTCGACGCAGATCTGGAAGTCGATCGGAATGCTGCGCAGGCCCTTGAGCAGCAGCTTCTTCTCCTCGTGCAGCGCCCGCAACTGCGACGGCGTGCCCATGAGGTCCTCGACCGAGAACTCGAGGAAGTCCTCGAGCTTCCCGTGGGTGCGCTTGCTGCGGTACTGGTGGAACAGCAGGTGCCGCGCGATGCCCAGCAGGTACGCGCGGAAGGTGCCGTCCTTGATGCGATCGAAGCCCTCGAGGCTGGCCAGGAAGGTCCGTTGCGTGAGGTCGTCGACGTCGTTGTCGATCTTGCTGCGGAAGAAGCGATAGACGCTGCTGAAGTGGCGATCGATGAGCTCGTTGCCCGCCGCCTTGTCGCCGTCCTTCCAGCGCTTCAGCAGTTCGAAGTCGTCACTCAAGGTGAGTCCTAGCGTACGCCGTCGCGTCGCGCCGCACCACCCCAGCGCGCGCGCAGAGGCCAGCGCGCGCGCACGAGGCCAGGGCTCGCGCACGAGGCCGCCATGGCGGGGGACCGGCTACCGATGCAGCACTCGGGCGGGTTCTCGAAACGCACGCAGGAACCACAGCACACCCGCGGCGAGCACCGCCAACGAGAACAGCCCGCACACCAGCCCCCAGATCCAGTACGTGCCCCCGAGTGCCTGCGCGATCACGGCGGTGTCCGACGGCATGTTGCCGACCGCGGTCGCGGCGACGTCGGTGAAGAGGTAGTCGGCCCGCGAGAACACCGACAGCGCCAGCTGGGTCGCGAGGAACACCGCGCCCAGCTGGGCGGACGCCGCGTTGCCGCGCACCGCCAGCCACACGAGCACGCCAGCGACGACGGCAGTGAAGCCGATGCCGAAGCCGTTGCGCACGAACAACGCCAGCGCGAGCACCAGGCCGATCGCAGTGAGCCACAGGAACGCCCGCGCGCCGCGTCGCGAGCGACCCGAGGCGAACGCGATCGCGGCCACGATCGCAGGCCCGAGCAGTCCGCCCGCGGCGGTGATCGCATGGGTGACGGCGCCGCCCGAGCCGCTGTGACTCGCGACGCCGGAGCCGTCGGCATACATCACCAACGACTCGAAGCGCCCGCCGGTGAGCATCGCGGCGACGCCGTGCCCGAGCTCGTGGAACAGCGTCGACAGCAGCAACAGCGGGTAGGCCAGCAACGCGCCGAACGGAATCAGATACAGCGCGAGCGTGAGCACCACGCTCCACTTCAGGGCGGCGCGCGCACGGCGGCGCGCTGCCGCGTCCTCGAGCCAGTCGGACAATTGTCGCGATCCCATGCGCAGTGCTCCCCCCGAATTGCTGCACCCTCCAACGGCCCGGCGCAACCCGAGGTCTGCACGGGAATGCTGCTACACTCGCGCGCGTTTGGAACCCGCACGACGACGGACCCAGGCGACCGCCGCTGCATCGCGAACTTCCATCGCGATCGCGCTGGTCGTGGCACTCGCGTGGGCGTGCGGCAGCGTCGAGCCCGATGACGGCGGCGCGAGTCATGGTGGCGCGACCGCGGGCAGCGACGGCTCGGGCGCCGACAGCTCCGCAGGCTGCACACCAGGCGCAGAGGGCTGCGCATGCACGCCCGGTGGCGCATGCGACGGCGTGCTCACCTGCCTGTCGAACCTCTGCGTCGACGCCGGACCGATGTGCCCCGTCGGTGAAGAGGGCTGCCCCTGCACCCGGGGTGGCACGTGCGATCCCGGCCTGCAGTGCGTGTCGACGACCTGCGTCGCGCCGTGAAGGCGCACCGCCGCCCGCGTCAGGGAGCCGGTGCGACGGCGCCGTCGGGCGCTGCCTTCGTGGGCTGCACGGCCTCGGCACCACCGGTCGGCATCGCGAACTTCGTGCCGTCGACGGGCACGTTGAACTCGACCACCGTGAGCGTCTGCGTGGCCTTCGCGATGCTGATGTCCATCACTTGCTGGTAGGGCAGCTTGAAACCGTCGACCTCGCGATAGTCCTCGAGCTTGACCGACACCGGCGTGTCGCCCAGCGGCGAGGCCTGGCTGAACGCGTGGGCGACCTGCAGGCCGGACGCAGCATCGAAGCTGAGCGTGACCTTGGTGCCGCTCTTGGCCGCGAGCTCGACGTCGTAGACCTTCTTGCCGTCGAGGTCGCGCTCGCCGACCGTCTTCGCGGTCTCGAAGTAGCGCTGCCACTGGGCCGGCAGCGACGGGCTCGAGGCCCACGCCTGCTGCTCGGCCTCGACGCCGGTCAGCTTCCGCAGGCCGCTGATCGGGTCTTCGGACCAGCTGACGTCGCCCTGCTTGCCGGCGCGCACGGTGCCGATGCCGACCATGGTCTGCTCGCTGTAGAAGTCGCCGTTCTTCCACCACAGCTTCATGTCGCCCGTGATGTTCTGGCCGCTGACCGCCACCGTGCCCTCGAGGTGAAGGCTCTCGAGCGCGTCGACCTTGGCCTTGCCGCCCTGGGCCTCGACGGCCTTGGCGAGCAGCGTCTCGGCGCTCGGGAGCCCGGCCGCAGCGGCGTCACTGCCACCGGCCTCGGCCTTGCCACCGTCGGCCTTGTCGGTCGCAGCCTTGCCGCCGTCGGCCTTGGCGGCCGTCGCCTTGCCACCGTCGGTGGTGGCGTCCTTCTTGTCGTCGCAGCCGGCCGCGAACACGAAGCTCGCGAGCACGAAGGTCAGCAGCGCTGGGGCACGCATCAGTGGGTTTCTCCTGCGGGAGGGGTCGGAGCGGGGGTGGCCGTCGAGCCGCCCAGCGACGCCACCGCGGCGTCGAGGACCGGATCGTGGCCCGCGGCGAAATCGGCACGATGCTCGGGTACCACGACATCGGGCACCACGCCGACCCCCTCGACGAGCTCGCCCTTGGGCGAGCGGTAGTCGCCGACGACGTACTGCAGGATCGCGCCGCCCGGCAGCTCGTCGATCACCGACGGCAACGCGGCGCCGGCCGAGGGGCGCGCCCCGAACACCTTCACGCGATCGAGGTCGCGGAGGCCGGCCGCAAAGATCTCCGAGGTGCTCGCGGTGCCCTCGTCAACCAACAGCGCGATGGGGCCGGCGAACGCCAGCGGGTTGCCCTCGACGTTGAACTCCTGGGCGAAGTCGCGAAACTGCAGCTTGCCGAGGCTGCCGGGCGACTGCAGCAACATGCGTGCGACCGGCACGCTCATCGCACCGACGCCGCCAGGGTTGCCGCGCAGATCGAGCACCAACGCGGTCATGCCCTGGCTGCGCAGCTCGTTCATGCCGGTCTCGACGCGCTTGACCATCGGCAGCATCCACACGTTGAACGCGAGGTAGCCGACGGTGGTGCCCGGCACCATGCGGTGCTCGACGCGGGTCGGGATGTTCTCGAGGTTGCCGAGCGTCACGCGCTCGCCCTCGGGATCGGTGCAGGTCAGCACGCGCACGAGCTTGCGCTCGCTGCCGGGCTCCGCGACCTCGAGCTTCTTGGTCTGTCCCGGGCGCGCGCACGACAGCCGCGCCTCGGCGACGCGCGCGATCTCGAAGGCGAACGCCGACTCGCGCTCGGCGTGTCCGCGCACGCGCGTGATCGCGGCGCCGAAGTCCTGCCCGTCGATGGCCAGCAGCGCGGCCCCGGCCGCGACCGGTCCGAGGTGTCCGGTCGCGTGGCTCTCGACCACCACCAGGCTGTCGTCGACCCAACGCACGCGCAACGGTGGCGTCGCGGTGCCCTCGCGCTGGTCTTCGTCGGCCGCGCCGTCGGGCGGGAACAGCCGGAAGTGACTCTGCCCGAGCTCACCGAGCATCTCGTTGATGATCGCGTACGCGCGCGTGGCATCGTCGACACCGACGAGCCGCTGGGCGTACTGCAGGCGCAGCGCGGGCCAGTCCTTGCAGCCGAGCTTCGGGTCGTAGTGCTTCTCGAGCACCTTGAGCCACACCTGCTGCAACACCTCGACGAACTTGCCCTCCGGCAGCGGTGGCAGCGACGCGGGATCCAGCGTGGAGTAGTCGGTGCAGGCGGCCGGGTCGCGCACCGGGGCACCGCTGCGGTCCTTCTCGGCCGCGTGCGGATCGGCCGGCGCCGCGACGGCCGCCGGGGTCGACACCGGGCTCGACTCGCCGCACGCGGGCGCAGCGATCGCTGCACACCACCACCATCGAAGGTGCCCTCGACGACGCGCGATCATTCGTAGGTGACGCGCTCGAGCGCCGACAGATCCAACACGACGATCTCCTGGCGGCTCAGGTTCAGGATGCCGTTGCGCTGCATCCGGTTGAGCGCGCGCGAGATCTCCTCGCGGACGGTGCCCAGGCGCGCCGCGACGGTGTTCATGTCGAGCTGGCGCGGGATCACGGTCTGCTTGCCGGGCTCGGCCCCGTTGCGCACCGCGAGCGTGAAGAGGAACGAGGCCAGCCGACGCTCGACCGAACGCAGCGACAGGTCGAGCACGAGATCGATGAGGCGGTTGGCGCGGAAGGCCATGTGGCGCATCAGCGCGAACGCGAGCGCCTCGGATCGGGCGGTGAGCTTGACGACCGCGTCGGTCTCGAAGCGATACACCTCGGAGTCGGCCATCGCGAAGGCACTCGCGGCGCACTGCACGTCGCGGGGCAGAAAGCCCTCGCCGATCATCTTGCCGGGCTCCGCGAGGTAGAGGATCTGCTCGCGACCCTCGCTCGAGATCAGGCTCAGCTTGAACTCGCCCGACTTGACCAGGAACAAGCCCGGGCCGGGCTCACCGCGGCGGAACAACGAGCGCTTGCGCTTGACGTCGAGCAGCTCCGCGATCTGGTTCAGTTGTCCGAGCACGTCGTCGGGCACGCGGTCCCAACCTGCCCAACGCTTGAGCATCTTCGAGACCAGCTCGGCATCCGCGGCGTCGACAGCCATGCGCGGAGTGTAACCCCATGCGCACGCGCACGCGACACTTCTCACGCGCGATCGCGGGTCTTTCCTGCCCCTCGCAGGGCCCCGCCGCCACCGGGCGCCGGCGGCCCCGGGCCCTCGAGGCCGGCGCCTGTTGGGGGCACCCGCAACCCTACGCGGGGTCGGGCACGGGCTCGAAGCGCCCACCGCGAAAGCGGCCCCGCTTGGGGCCGAGCGGCTCGGCCTCGTGCGAGAGCTGCCGCAGCCAAGTCCACGCGTAGATGCCAGCGTCGTGACCGTCCGAGAAGCGGATGCCGAGCGCGTACGCGCCCATCTCGTAGAGTCCGACGGCGGCGATGTCCGGCGCCACCTCGAGCTGGCGGACGACGTCGCCGTGGCCCTGGCACTGCGCGCACGGGCACCAGCTGCGAAGGTAGGGGATCGCCAGCTCGCTGTGGCTGCCGTCGTCCCACGTCACCAGCAACGCGTTGCGTCCGATCGAGTGCGCGATGTCGGTCGGTGCGCCCATGGCCTCTCGCCGCACGAGACTACCACGCGCGCTTGAACGCGGAAGAGCCCCGCGCGACGATGCCGCGGTGCAGCGCCTGACCGTCCTCACCCTGGTGTCGTGCCTCGCGATCGCGTGCAGCCGCGAACCGACGCAGGCCGGCGAAGGCGGCGGCGAGGGCGGGGCCTCGACCGGCAACTTCGACGACGAGCTCGAGCAGAGCTGTCGACCGTGGTGCATGCACAACGCCGACTGCAACCCCGGCTCGACCGACCTCGAGACCTGCACCGCGTCGTGCGTCGAGATGAACTCGCACTACGAGGCGCAGGGCCCGGCGTGCCGCGATGCCGTCATCGCGCTGTACGACTGCCTGGCCGACGCCGCGTGCATGGACACCAGCGTGTGCCAGGGCGCCAGCAACGCCCGCACCGCGGCGTGTGGCGCGTAGGCCCACGCGCGCGTCAGCTGCCCATCGCCCGCAACACGCCGTCGAGGCGGTGACACAGCTCGACCGGCACCCACAGGCGCCGGCCCTGCGCGTCGCCGCGAAACGCCAGCCCACAGTGCTCGAGCTCGGTGCACGGCGTGGTCGGCTGTGCCGCGTCGCCGACCGCGAGCGCCAGGGTCGGCTGCGACAACACGGCTTCGATCGCACGCTCGTCGAGGCGATCGCGAACCAGCACCGCCAGCAGCTCGAGCGCCGCGGTCGACAGCGTCGCCACCAGGATCCCCAGCAGGTGATCGTCGCGCAGCACTCGCTCGACGTCGGCGGCGAGCAGCATGCGGGCCTCCGGATCGCCGTCGGCGCCCAACCGGCGCGACAGGCCCAAACGACGCGCGATGGCGCCGAGCGTGGCCTCGTCGGCGTCGCCGAGACCCGTCCGCAGCGAGCGTGGGCGCAGCTCGTTGGCCGCGGGGGCTTCGTCCTCGGGCGCGCGATGGGGATGAACGAGCGGTGCCGACAGCTCCGAGGGATCGACGCGGATCGCGAGCTCGAACGAACGCAGGCGCGCGCGCTCGTGGCCGTTGAGACCGGCCACCACCGCACGCACGACCGCGTGCAGCGCCCGCGTGGCCTCGAGCACACCGGCGTCCGGGGCCGCGGCGTCGTCACGCCCGAGATAGCGGGCGGTCACGGCATCGGCATGGGCCAGGCGCGACACCAACTCGCTGGGCCAGCTCGCGAACGCATGCCCGCTCGCCTGCAAGGCACGCAGGAACCGCGCGACGCTTCGCCGCGTCGCACGGACCTCGTCGACCGCCATGGTGGTCGGCGGCAGCTCGGGTTCGGACGCGACGAGCCGCAGATGATGGGTCGACTCGGAGCTCATGCTTGCTCTGCATCGCCGCACGAGCGCGGGTCCTTGAAGCCCGTGGCGCGCAGCCGTAGCCCGATCCCGGCCGCACGGAGCACCGCTTCGGCCGGAAATTTGTTCGGCCGCTGCCTACATGTAGGATAGTGGCATGGACCCCGAGAACCCCCGTTTTCACGGTCAGAAGAGCTTCCGCGTGCAGCCGCTCCCGCGCCCGGGCGGACCCCTCTTCGACCGTCGCAAGCGGCGGTCGAGCTCGACGGCGGTGGCGATCGAGCTCGCACTGACCAGCGCCGCGGCGCGGGCCAAGCTCGACGCGCTGCTGGTCGTCGACGACGACGGCATGCTGGTCGCACGCTCGCGGGGTTCGCTGGATCTCTCGATGCTCGCCGCAGTGACGCCCATCGTGGGCCGCGGGCAGGCCATCCCGCGCATCAAGCGGGACGGTCGCGCGCTCGATCTGAGCGTCGAGACCATCGAGATCGACGGTGAGCGCTTCTATGTCGCGGCGCTCGGCGGCCGCTACCTCGAGCGCAAGCGCGAGCTCGACTCCGGCGCGCTCGCGGCCCGCCGCATCCTCGCGTGAGCAACGGCTACGGAGCCCCGAGCGCCCGGATCGCCGCGGTGACGCCGACGTCCTTCTCGCCCACGACCGGCATGTCTCCGGTCAACGCGACCGCGACGTCGGGTGTCACGCCGCTGCCGTCGACCAGGCGATCGTCGGGCGAGTAGTAGCGCGCGATCGTGAAGGTCGCGACCGAGCCGTCGGGCAGGCCCATCACCTCCTGCACGGTGCCCTTGCCATAGCTGCGCTCACCGACGACGCGCGCACGCCCGCGATCTTGCAGCGCGGCCGCCAACAGCTCCGATGCCGACGCGCTGTGGCGGTCCTGCAGCACGACGATCGGCGTGGCGAGATCGGTGCCAGGGGCGTGTGCGGACTCCTCGCGCAGGATTCGCCCGCCACGTCCGCGGGTCCGCATCAACACCCCGTCGGCGACGAAGGTATCGGCGATGACCAGCGCCTCACCGACCTCGCCGCCGGGGTTGCCGCGCAGGTCGATCACGATGCCGGCGAGGTCCTTGCCGAGCGCGTGGCGTCGGGCCTCGATCGCGCGCTTGAACGCGTCGCCGCTCTCGGCCCCGAAGCGCCGCAGGACCACGTGCACGTAGCTGCGCCCAGCCTCGTCGCGCACGACCGCGGTCTCGAGCATCTTCGTGCTGGGGCGCGCCAGCACCAACTCGACCGCACGGGGGCCGTTGCCGTCGACGGGCTGGACCAACAACGCGACCTCGTCGCCGATCGCACCGACCAGCAGGAGCTCGGCCTCGCGCTGCGACGCGAGCGCGTCGACGGACTTGCCGGCGATCTCGACCACCGCATCGCCCGGGCGTAGGCCCTCGCGCGCCGCCGGGGAGTCGGGCGCCACCGCCAGCACCTCGAGGCGACGCGCTCGCGAAGCAGCTTCGGTGCGCATCGCGACTGCAAGCCCGGTCTCACCCGAGTGCTTGTGGCGGCGCAGCGCCTTGCGATCGGCGGCGCTCAGGAAGTGACTGTGGGGATCGAGCTCGCCCAACATCGCCGAAAGCCCCGCGGACAACAACGCGGCCTCGTCGACCGGCTCGTAGTAGCGGGAGAACACCGCCTCCACCGCCTGGTCGAAGCCCGCACGATCCAGCCGCGGCGCCGATGCAGCCCGCAGACCGGGCTCCAGCGCCGCAGTTGCGACCAGGGTGCACACCACACCGAGCGCAAACCCCACGGCGCCGATTCGACGCTTCATCCCAACCATCGTGGCGTATCCTCCGCGCGAGGTCAAAGCACCCCATGACACCCATCGAGAACATCCGCTCCGATCGTTCCATCGTCGCGCGTCCCCGCGGGCTCGCTCGCTTCGCGCCGCTCATGATGGTCGCGTCGCTGGCGATCGCGTGCAAGAAGGACGACGCCAAGCCCGCGGATGCCAAGGGCACCGAGAGCAAGGACGGCAAGGTCGCCGACGCCGACACCAAGGACGGCAAGGCACCCGACGCCAAGACGCCCGACGCCAAGGCGCCAACGCCGACGGGCGACGCGCCGGTGGTCGCGCCTTCGCTCACCCGCGGCGACGTGCTCGCGCACGTCATGTTCGCCAACCCGTCGGTGCTGCTCGGCGAGATCAAGACCCAGATCGTGCCCGAGTCGGCCGCGCAGTTCGTCGACGAGTCGTTCCTGCGCACGATGGGCGGCGGTGCGCTGGGCTCACGCAGCGCACTCGCGACCAACCTCGACCTCGCCAAGCCGATGGGCTGCGCGCTGGTCGACAGCACCACCACCAAGGCGCCGCTGGCCTGCGTGATCGGCTACACCGGTGGCTCGAAGCAGCTCGTCACCGACCTCGGTGAAGAGGGCAAGCAGACCGACGCGGGCTCGCACATCGCGAAGTACTCGGTGAACGGCCAGGACCTCTTCATCGACGACCTCGGCGGCGAGGTCATCGTCAGCAACGCCGACGAGCTGTTCGGCAAGGCCCGGAGCTACCTCGCGGACTCCATCATCGGGCGCGCCAGCGCCATGAAGACCGACGTCGAGATCGTCGCCTACCCGGCCGACCTCATGCGTCGCTACGACGCCGAGCTCCGTCCGGTGTTCGACGCCATGGCCAAGCCCCCGACGCTGCCGACCGGCGGCAGCGCGGGCGAGAAGTTCGCCGGCGCCATGGCCGAGTACGGCATGAAGTCGAACGAGCGCACGCTCAAGATGATGCAGGAGATGCAGCAGTTCTCGATGGCGATGTCGGTCGACGGCGCCGGCCTCGAGCTGACCTACGCGCTGCAGCCCACGCCCGGCACCGAGCTCGCGAAGCAGTACGAGATCACCTCCGCCGGCCCGGTCGATGCCGCGTTCGTGTCGTCGCTGCCGCGCTCGAGCTGGGGCGTGATGGGCTTCAACGCGCACATGTCCGAGGCGCTCGACACCGGCCCCGTGAAGGAGCTCCGCAGCGCGCTCGTGAAGGGCTATGCCGAGGCACTCGGCAAGGATGCCGCGCAGACCGAGGCCGCACTCGTCGAGTTCGCCAACGAGGCCCGCGCGACCTACTCCGGTCACTCCGCACTGGCACTCATGCAGGAGCCCGGTAGCGTCGGTGCGCTCGCGGCCGTGTTCGGCCTCAAGGACGGCGTCAACGCCCGCGAGGCCTGGAAGACCTGGTCGGGTGGATTCACCGTCGAGTCGTTGCTCGGCGCCGACGCGGCCAAGAAGGTCACGTGGAGCTTCCAGTTCGACGCCGCGAAGGTCGGCGAGGTCGCCGTCGATCGCTGGGTCATCGAGCCCACCGACGAGGTGAAGGCCGAGATGCGCAAGGACGGCGGCGCCAAGCTGGCCGAGTGGGAGACCAAGCTCGGCGGCCTCAAGCTCGTCGTCAACCGCGTCGAGCGCGATGGCAAGGTCGCGTGGATCATCGGCTCGGCCGCCGACGAGGCCTCGACCAAGGCGGTCGTGGACGCGATGGCGGGCAGCGCCTCGCTGGCCGGTGATCCGGGCCTCGACAGCGCGCTCGCACGCACGCCGGGCGCGTCGGCCATCATGGCCCTCAACGTCAAGGGCATGCTCGCGTGGATCGCCACGCTCGCGCCACCCGAGGAGGCCGCGAAGATCCCGACGGGCATCGGCAGCGATCTGAACGACGTGGTCATCACGACCACGTACTCGCCGTCGGGTCCGCAGGTCGGCGAGATCGCGTTCTCGCAGAAGCTGGTCGACGGCGTCCGCGCGCTGGCGAACAAGTAGCCCTCGCGTCGGGGCGACGACGGCGTCCATCACCGCCGTCGTCGCGCCCACGGGCGGCCGACGCAACCGCGTCGGCTCCGCCTCACGCTGCGCGCTTGACCGCCACCGGCACGGTGCCGCTGGCGTCGTCGAGCGACCGACGGGCCCTGTCGAACAACCGCGCCTCGCGGACGCGCTGCACCTCGTTCGCCATCGCCTCGGTCGTCACCGCATCGACGAAGCGCGACACGAAGGCGTAGTAGCGGATATTCGGAGCTTGCATGGTCGTTCCTCCCGTCCTGCCAAACCCAACGGAGCTCGGGTGCTGGCCTGACACCCGAACAACGAGTGCAGGCGCCGTACCATATCGAGGCACGTCCGATCGCGGTCCGGTGTTCCCGTCGATCGTCCCAGGGCGGGCCGCAGGGGTCGCGGCGGGGACCGTGGCCGATCGCCCGAAACGCGGCGCGACGGCCCGTGCTTTCGCGTAGTTCGGTCGGTCCGGTGCGATCCCCGAGCGGACGGGAACGGACCCGCGCGTGTCGAAGTTGTGGCCCCGCCCGCCAGATTGCCGACGGTGCAGCGTCGGAGTTCCATCATGCGACACGTGGACGAGCCGCACACTGGTCGAATCGCGCGCAGCTGCGAGGCCTGCGGCGCGGTGGTGTCGCTGCCGGCGGAGCGGATCGCAGACCAATGTCCTTGGTGCGGATCGCGGCTCGTGGATGCCAGTGCCGCGGCCCACATCGATGCGGTGTGCCCCTTCGTCGTGTCCGAGCGGGCGGCGACGACACGGCTGCGCGAGCACGTCGCGGACGCGTTCTGGGCGCCCCGGGAGCTGCGGCAGCTGGCCCGCAGCGGGCAGCTGCGACCCGAGGCCCTGCGCGGTGTGCTGGTGCCGTACTACGCGTTCGATGGCGTGACACAGTCGCGTTGGCAGGCCCGCATCGGGATCGATTGGTGGCGCACCGAGATGGTCCGCGACGAGCAGGGCCGGGCCCGCAAGCGACGGGTGCGTGAGACCGAGTGGCACGAGCTGCGGGGCACCGCAGTGGGTGAGTTCGTGGCGCAGCTGCAGTGCGGCTCGACCGCGCTGCGCGAGCACGAGATCGCGGGCCTGGGCCGTTTCGATCTCGGCACCGCGGTGGCCTTCGATCCGCGCGTGCTCGCCGGCTTCGCGGCCGAGCTGCCGGCGCTGCGGGCCGACGAGGTCGCCCACGCGGCGGTGACGGCCGCACGCGCCGCCGCCACGCGCCGCATCGAGACCGAGGTGCTCCCGGGCGAGCATCCGAGCCTCACATCGATTGCGACCGAGGTGCGCTTCGCCGCGCCCAAGCTCGCGCTGGTCCCGGTGTGGATCGCGAGCTATCGCCACCGCGGCCGCACGCATCGACTGCTGGTGCACGGCCAGTGCGGGCGCTGCGTCGGCCGGCCGCCAATCGATCGTGGCAAGGTGACGATCGCCGCGATGACGATCGCCGTGGTGGTGGTGGCGTGGCTGTGGCTGGCGGGGGTGTGGTCGTGATCGTCGTGCGTTGCGATGCATGCGGCGGCACGGTGACGTTCGATGCCGATCACGCGCGGGCACAGTGCCGCTTCTGCGCCGCGGTCGCGCTGGTCCCGGTGCCGCTCGACCGCCCACCGCCGCCGCCGCGTGAGGTCATCCCCTTCGCGATCGACGAGGCGCTGGCCCGGGAGCGCTTCGCGACGTGGACCCGCAGCTCGTGGTGGCATGCGCGGGACCTCGGCGCGGCGGTGGTGCAGCTGCGACCGCTGTGGTTGCCGGCGTGGCGGGCCCGTGCCGAGGTCGAGCTGCACTGGGCTGGCTTGGTGCGCGCCGACACCCGCAGCGGCCGACGCCCGCGCAGCGGCATCGATCGAGCGCCCGCGCAGGCCTTGGTGCCGGCCTCGCTGGGCATCTCGCAGCGCGAGCTCGACGCGCTCGGCGGCTTCTCGACCCGTCGGCGTCCGTGGCTCGACGACGACGCCGAGATCACGCGGGAGCTGCCCAATCTCAGCGAGGCGGGTGCGCGGGCGCAGATCCAACGGGCGCTGCAGGCTGAGCGGCTGCGCGAGGTCGCGGCACGCGAACACCTGCACGATGCAGGCGCGACCGCACGCCTGCACGGCGTGGCGCTCGAGCTCGATGCACTGCCGATCTACATCGGCGCGTTCGCGTACCGCGGTCGGCCCTGGCGCATCGTCGTGCACGGCGAGTCCGGTCGCCTGGTCGGACGCGCACCGCTCGACCGTGTGAAGGTCACGATCGCGGTGGTGCTGGCCGCGATCGTGGCGCTCGCGGTGGCGCTGTGGCTCGAGCGGCGCGAGCCCGGCCCGCCCACGCCGAGCCCCGCGTCGGCGTCCGACCGCCGCTGACGCGTCAGTCCTCGACGCCGAGCTCGCGCATCAGGAACGAGAAGGTGTCGACGGACTGCGCGATCTCCTTCTTGGTCATGTCCGCGCCGCCGTGCCCCGAGTTCTCCTCGATCCGCAGCAACACTGGCTTGGACGAGACCGCCTGCATCGCGCCGACGAACTTGCGCGCGTGCATCGGATCGACGCGGTCGTCACTGTCGGCCGACAGCATCAGCAGCGACGGATAGGCGGTGTCCTTCGCGACGTGGTGGTACGGCGAATACGCGAACAAGGTCTCGAACTGCTTCGGGTCCTCGGCCGAGCCGTACTCGCTGATCCACGTGCGGCCGGCGCCGAAGCGGTGGTAGCGGACCATGTCGAGCAGCGGCACCGCACAGACCACGGCGCCGAACAGCTCGGGGTGCTGCGTCATCGCGGCGCCGACCAGCAGGCCGCCGTTGCTGCCACCCATGATGGCGAGCTTGTCGGGCCGCGTGATGTCGTTGTCGATCAGCCACTTCGCGGCGCCGGCAAAGTCGTCGAAGACGTTCTGCTTGTGCTCGCCCATGCCGGCGCGGTGCCACGCCTCGCCGAACTCGCCGCCGCCGCGGAGGTTCGCGACCACGTACACGCCGCCCCGTTCGAGCCACAGCACCGCGCGCGAGCTGAAGCCGGGCTCGAGGCTGACGTTGAACCCGCCATAGCCGGTGAGCAGCGTGGGGTTGTCGCCGCGACGCTCCATGTCCTTGCGATGGACGACGAACATCGGGACCTTGGTGCCGTCCTTCGACTGGAACCACACCTGCTCGGTGACGAACTTCGAGGTGTCGACCGGCAGCTCGATCTTCTGCCACAGCTCGGTCTTGCCGCTCGCAATCGAGGTTCGATAGATCTGCGGCACCTCGGTGAACGAGCTGAAGTAGTAGTAGGCATCGTCTTCGTCGGGCTCGCCGAGCATGCCCGACGCACTGCCCAGACCCGGCAGCTCGACCTTGCGCACCAGCTTGCCGTCGAGCGTGCGGACCTCGAGCTCGGAGTGGGCGTCCCGCAGGTACGACAACACGAGATGGCCGCCGATGATCTGCATGCCGTCGAGCACCGCATCGCTCTCGGGCACCAGCTCCTGCCAGTCCGCGCGCGCGGGCTTGGCCGGATCGACCCGCATCACGCGGTACCGCTGCGCGCCGTCGTTGGTGTAGACGTAGAACTTGTCCTTCCACGCCCCCGCGCCGTAGACGGCCGGCTGGTCCTTCACCAGCGGCTTGAACTCGGGCGCCGCACGACGCTTGGGATCCGGCTTCCCGCGCTTGCCGTGCAGATCGGCGACGTACACGTCGGTCGCGGCCCAGCCCCGCTGATGCGTGACGAACAACCACCGGCCGTCGCGTGAGACGCTCGCGTTCACGAACCGCGTGGGATCGTGGGCCGCGGGGTAAACCACCGGGTCTTTGCTGGGGTCGCTGCCGAGCGCGTGGAAGCGGACCTCCGCGTGGCCCGGCAGCTGCTCGACCGGGATGCTCGGATCGGTCGGGAGGTTGACGTAGTAGAAGCCCGAGTCGTCGGGCAACCACGCGGCGTAGGCATAGCGCGCGCCCTCGATGGTGTCGGTCGGCATCTCGGCGCCGGTGTCGAGATCGCGCACGTACATCGTCGAGGCGTCGGCGTTGTTGCGCGACAGCTTGTAGGCGAGGTAGCGACCGCTGCGGCTGGGCATGATGCCGTGCACCGACACGCTGCCGTCGGGGCTGAGCGTGTTCGGGTCCATCAGGACCTCCTCCTTGCCCTGCTCGCCCTTGCGGACGTAGTAGATGTCCTTCTCCTTGTCGCGATGGCTGCGGGTGTAGAAGTACCGCTCGCCGCGGCGGGTGGGCGGCGACACCGAGTCGATGTACGACAGCTCCGCGAGGCGCTTCTCGAGCTCCGCGCGCCCGGGCAACGCCTCGAGCCGCGCGCGCGCGTGGGCGTCCTGCGCCTTCATCCAGGCCTTCACCTCGGCGTTGGCGACGTCCTCGAGCCAGCGATAGGGATCGGCGACCTCGCGCCCATGGATGGTGTCGACCACATCCTCCCGGCGGGTCGGTGGGACGCCGGGGGTGGCGCCATCGGTGCTCGTCATCTTGCCTCCGCCACCGCCGGCGACCTCGGGTTCGGTCGTCGCGGTCTCGCGGCAAGCGGCCAGCGCGAGGACGAACAGGGGAACGCGGGACCAGCGATGCATCGCGGCGGATGGTAGCAGCCCCCGTGGAGGTCTCGCGGCGGAACGGATGAACGGCATGATCCGGCTTCGATCCCCGGCGCCCCCTCGCAGGTTTCGCCGCATCCGCGAGTGCCCATGCGTGGACAATCACACCGCGACGGCGACCCCATCGAGGCCAACCACCGCCGGCCTTCGAGGACGTCGCCGGGGCGCCGCACGCTTCATCGTGGGCTCGCGCGCGCGCGCTCTACTGCCCGGCCCTGCGCGCCAGGTGCTCCGGCACCATCGCCTGCGCAGGCGTGAGCACCTCGCCGGCGTAGTGATAGCCATCGTGCTCGGCGTCGGCGTAGTACGTCGAGCCATCGTCGGCGACGTAGAACAGCATCTTGCCACCGTCGTCGGAGGTGTCGAATGCCGGGAAGTCGGCGGTGATGGACTCGCGGGTGCCGTCGGGCGCGAGATAGTCGATCGTGGTCGAGAACGCCGTCTGCGCGCGGGCGCCGAAGGTGTGGCCGACCATCAGCCAGCCATCGTAGCTGGCGCCGGGATAGTCGTAGGTGGAGCCGGTCGCACCGAGCAGATGCACCGCCTTGCAGTTGTTCCACGCGGCGCTGGACTGGGCGCAGAAGTACTGCGTGCGATCGACCGCACCGTCGCGTCGCACTGCAGTGACGTCGCGCAGGCGCAGGGGCGCCTCGGCGTCGGCGCAGCGTAGACGCCCGAAGAACATCTCCTCTGCGCCGTTGCTCGGGCCGAACTCCGAGTTCCCGCGCCAGCCGCCCATCACGTAGACCTCGTCGTCCTCGTTGACCGCGACGTCGCCGAGCGTCGCGTAGCCCGGGCCCGTGGCGATCGGAACCAGCCCGGTGGCGATGCCGGCCGCGTCGAAGTACGCCAACGCGACGTCCCAGCTCCCGGCGGAGACCCGCGAGAACGGGCCCGAGGCGGTCTCGGCGTCGAAGACCATGCCGACGATCACGTCACCCTGGCCGTCGACGTCGAGCGAGTGCACGAACTCGTCGGAGCTGCCACCCAGCGACCACGCGCGCAGCGGCTCACCCTGCTCGGACCAGGCGGCGACGAAGAGGTCGTGGGCCCCGGCGGCGACGAGGTCGTGGCCCGCGACCACGGCATTGCCGGCGAAGCGGCCGGCCGCGAGCACCTCGCCGGTCGGCGAAGCCGCGACGTGATAGACGGGTGGGTCGACGCTCGCGTCGCCCGCGGCCCACAGCACGCGGCCGTCGTCGGGATCGAGGCGCGCCACGGTCGCGTGCCCGGTCGCAGTGGCGATGTTGCCACCGGCGACCAGCGTGCCGTCGCTGGCGATGCGCAGGTCGTAGATCACGGTGTCACTCGCGCGCCGCCATCGCACCTCGCCCGCGGCGTCGAGCTGCACCAACTCGGTGTCGCGAGGCGACCCGAGCCGCTGCACCGCAACGGTGGTGTTGCCGAGCGCATCGACGACCATTGCCGTGGCGTAGTCCGAGCTGGTGTTGGTCCCGAGCACGCGCGTCCACAGCACGTTGCCGTCGAGATCGAGGGCTCCGAGGAAGACGTCGCCGAGCGCGGCGGGCTGGCCCTGTACCGGCGGCAGCGCGTAGGTCTCGACGCCGTCGATCGCCGCGCCGACATTGATCGTGCTCGCGATCGCGATCACGCCGCCGCCCTGGGCGAGCGCCTCGAAGCCATTCATGTTGCCGTCGATGAGGGTCTTGGCCCAGACGAAGTTGCCGGATCGATCGAGCCGGGTGATGGCCGCTGGGTAGATCGACTGCGGGTGGCTCGGCAGGCGGATGTCGCCGAACACGGCGTCGCGCCCGAAGCCGACCACGCGGGTGAAGGCCGCGATCCCGCCGTCGGGCAGCGCTGCGCTCGCGACGGCGTTCTCGACACGCACCTGGAACGGCAGGTCGCTGCCGGCGTGGCGGTTCCAGCTCCGCACCGGCACGCACGCCGCCTCGTCGACGCGATCGCCCTGCGCCGTGGGCCCTAGATCGCGTGTGCCTTCGTCGAGGGCACATGCAGACGCCAGTGCGAGCATCGACGCCAGCACGGCGATCGAGGTCCCCATCCACGCGCCCGCTTGCCCATGCGATCCACTGCACCCGTTCATACCCTCCACCTTTCGCGATGCCCAACGGTGCATCGCCCTCGGTAGGGGTCTGTAACGCTCGGCCGAGGTTGGTTCGGTCGGCCCGGTCGGTCGTGCTGGGGCGCGCGGGCCGGCCTCAGGTGAGCCCGACGATGGTGCCGTCCTTCAGGTCGATCTTGCCGGCCTGCGGGATCTTCGGCAGCCCCGGCATGCGCATGATCTCGCCGGTCAACACGACCACGAAGCCGGCGCCGGCGTTGAGCTGCAGGCCGCGCACGGTGATCTCGAAGTCCCGTGGTCGCCCACGCAGCTTGGGATCGTCCGACAGCGAGTTCTGCGTCTTGGCGACGCAGATCGGCAGGTTGCCGTAGCCCAGGCGCTCGATCTCCGCGAGATCGCGCTCCGCGGTCTTGGTCAACACCACACCCTTGGCGCCGTAGACAGCACGGGCAACGGCCTCGATCTTGGCGGGGATCGGCGCCTCGAGCGGGTAGAGCGGCTCGAACGGCCGCGAACCCTTCGCCACCGCCTCGACCACCTTCGCCGCCAGCTCGGTCGCGCCCTGCGGGCCCTTGCCGAAGTGCTCGCACACCGCCACGCCCACGCCTCGCTTGGCGCAGGCCTCGACGACCACCGCGAATTCTTCGTCGGTGTCGCTCGCGAAACGATTGAGCGCGACCACGGCCTGCTTGCCGAAGCGCGCGACGCTGTCGAGGTGCTGCTCGAGGTTGGGCAGGCCGGCCGCCACGGCGGCGGGGTTCGGCGTGTTGAGGGCATCGAGCGCGACACCGCCATGCATCTTGAGCGCGCGCACGGTCGCGACCAGCACCACCGCGTCGGGATCGAGACCTGCGGTGCGGCACTTGATGTCGAAGAACTTCTCGGCGCCGAGGTCGAAGCCGAAGCCGGCCTCGGTCACCACCCAGTCGGCCAGCTGCAGGCCCGCACGGGTCGCGATCACGCTGTTGCAGCCGTGCGCGATGTTGGCGAAGGGCCCGCCGTGCACGATCGCGGGCGTGCCGTGCTGGGTCTGCACGAGGTTCGGCAAGAGCGCGTCGCGCAGCAGCGCCAGCATCGCTCCCGTCACGCCGACCGCCCCTGCGGTGACCGGCGCCTTGCTGCGCGTGAAGCCGACCAGCGTGCGATCGATGCGGCGCCGGAGATCGTCGGCGTCGTCGGCCAGGCACAGCATCGCCATCAGCTCGGAGGCCGCGGTGATGTCGAAGCCGGCCTCGCGCGGCATGCCGTTGCTCTCGCCGCCGAGCCCGACCAGCGTGTTGCGCAGGCTGCGGTCGTTCATGTCGATGACGCGGCGCCACGTCACCCGTCGCGGGTCGAGCCCGAGATCGGTGCCGAAGTGCACGTGGTTGTCGATCGCCGCCGCCAACAGGTTGTGCGCGCTGGTGATGGCGTGGAAGTCACCGTTGAAGTGGAGATTGATGTCGTCGGACGGCGACAGGCGGCTCTCGCCACCGCCGGTGCCGCCGCCCTTGATGCCGAAGCAGGGCCCCAGCGACGGCTCGCGCAGCACCACCGCGGTGTCGTGTCCCAGCAGGGTCAGCGCGTCGGACAGCCCGATCGAGGTGGTGGTCTTGCCCTCGCCGGCCGGCGTCGGTGTGATGGCCGAGACCAGGATCAGCTTGGCCTTGCCGCTGCGCGTGCGGCCGCGGGTGAGCACGCTGCGATCGAGCTTGGCCTTGTCGCGACCGAAGGGGATCAGATCGTCGGTGGAGAGTCCGAGCTTCGCGGCGATCTCGTGCATCGGCTTCATGGCGGGCCGAAGCGTACCGCGGCCGTGGTGGCCGCGCCAAAGCGGAGCCGACGCGGCCGCGCGCGCAGCCGCGGGCCCGAACGTGACGGGCGCGCGGATTCCCCTACGGCAGCCCGATGCCGTCGTAGGCCGAGCCCGGGGTCGCGCGCAGATCGTCGGGCGCCGCGGGCACGAGCGCCCACGAGGCCGGGTGATCGGGCGGGGTCTCGTTGGTGTTGCTCGCGAGCGCGCGGTACATCGTGCCGTCGTACATCACGAGCTCGCCGGGCTCGTACTGCCGCGGCGGATCGCCGGGCGACAGCGGCGAGCTCGCGACCCACGACTCGAGCGCGAGCACGGGCGCATCGTCGGGATAGCCGCTGTCGACGAACGTGATCGGTGCGACCGCGGCGTTGACGTTGCCCGACTCGGTCGGCGTGCTGCCGCCACCGCTGAACAGCGCGAGCTCGCCCTCCCAGGTGTTGTCGGTGAAGTCGATCGCGTCGACGATCTCCGCGGCGATGCGAAACGCACTGGTCGGCGCGGTCGCGGCAGGATCGAGCTCGTCGAAGGTGAAGTCGAGCCCCCGCAGGGTGTTGCGCACGAACGAGAAGCTCGAGCCGTCGTCGCTGCTGCCACCGATGTAGACCGCGAGGTTGCGCACCTCGGCGATGTGGTTGTCGGTGAAGCTGACGTGGCGGGGACCGTCGCCCGCCTGCGGCGCGCTCCAGAAGCTGACCAGCGTGCCGGCGGCGCCGAGGAACACGTTGTCGTGGATGTCGATCGTGCCCGCGCGCGTGGAGATCTGCGCGTTGTTGTCCTGGAACGAGCCGAGGCCGTTGTCGCGCCAGTGCAGGCCCGCGAAGGCCATGACGTTGTGGTGGATCTCGGTGCCGTCGCCCAGGTCCTGCACCTGCAGCGCCTCGTTGCCGGTCCGCACCAGGCGATTGCGATAGACCTGCAGGCCCGGCATCGGGTTCGACGGCGGCGCGCCGGTCCAGCCGAAGTAGTAGCCCTCGGCGGCGGTGTCGTGGACGTAGGTGTCGTGGACGCTCACGTCCGCCATGGGGAACTCGGGGTCACCCTCGGCACGGCTGTTGAGCAGGCGGATGCCGGCGAAGCCCGAGCGCTCGACCTCGATGAACTCGATCTCGAACGCAGTCGCGTCGCCGACCGCGAGCCCCATGTGCAGGTACTGCCGCATCGCGTAGTCGTCGTCGCTCCAGAAGCCGTAGCGCCCGCGCGCGTTGGCGTAGTCGCCGCAGCGGTGGCCCGGCGCGTCCTCGGAGCCGGTCTGGGCCTCGGGGTCGTAGCGACCGGTGAGGATCCAGTGCGAGCCACCGCCCATCGACCACAGGTAGTTCGCACCCGCGTCGGGCGGGCCGATGCGTACCTGGCCGTCTTGGTTGGTGATGACGAGCGGATCGTCGGCGGTGCGCTCGGGCAGGTTGCCCAGCTGCAGCTGCGTGTAGCTGCCGCCGGGAATGTAGAGCCGATCGACGTCGCTCCAGTCGACCTCGGGAAACGCGGCCTGCACGTCGGCATACGCGATCGCTTGTCCCTCCACCGCCGGCAGCGTGAAGCTCGTGGTCGGCGGCGCAAAGGCGCCGAAGGGCTCGCAGGGATCGGTGCCGGTGTCGCTGGTGTCGTCGCCGGTGCCGCTGCTGTCGGCGGGCGGCACGAAGGTGTCACCGGTGAGCGTCGGCGCGGTCGCCTCGGCGGTCAGTGCGGTGTCGACATCGGCGTCGGTGCCATCGGTGCCGCCTTCGGTCGCACCGCCACCCGTGGTCGGGATGCTGCAGGCTGCGGTACCGAGCGCAACGAGCAGGTTGGCCATGCCGACGCGTCTCACCGCGCCACGCCGCTCTCGCCGTTGCTGCCGGCCGGGATGGCGCGCTGCGCCAGCTTCTTCGCCAGCGACTCGAGCGGCGTGCCCGCGAACACGCGGTCGAGCACGTCGGTCAAGGTCTTGCCGCCGACGAAGTTCTGCACACTCATCGCATCGGCGATCTTCACCAGCGCCTCGTGGCTCGACAGCGCCAGCAGGGCCTCCGAGAAGCCTGGTTGCGCGGCGCCGAAGCGTGCGACCGCGGCCTCGACCTCGGCCTTCAGCGCCTCGAGCCGCAGCGCCTGGGTCTGCGCGTCGATCTGCGTGGTCAGCTCGGCGGTGGCCTTGCGACGCGCGAGCTCGGCGGCGTGGCCGACATCGGAGGCGGCGTTGCGGGCCTCGACCGCCGCCTTGCGCTCGTGCTGCTCCTTGATCTCCGCCTCGATGCTGGCGAGCACGACGCCGAGCTTGGCCTTGACGTCGTCGGTCTCGAGCGACGCCAGCTTGCCGGTGGTGGCCGAGCGCGCCTCGGCATCTTGCTGGCGGATGACCTCTTGCTCGCGCACGACCTCGAGGTTGCGCCGCGCGCGGGACAACGTGATGTGGCTCTGCATCGCCTCGAGCTCGGCGGCGCCGAGCAGCTCGGAGATGCGGGGGTCGCCGATCTCGACTCCGAGCACCTCGACGTCGGTCACGTGCATGCCGTTCTCCGCGAAGCGCATGCCCGGTCGCTGCCCACCTTCGATGGGCTTGCCGAGGATGGTGTCGCGCACGAGGTCGACCGCGTCGGCGTAGAACGCCTCGATCGCAAACTTCTTGATGGTGCCCTTCAACACCGAGCGCACGTGGTCGCACAGGAACTTGACGTAGTTCTCGACCTCGAACCACTTGGTGGGCTCGCCGGTGAAGTTCACCCGCATGGAGTAGCGCAGCTCGACATCGACGTGGTCGCTGGTCTCGACCTCGCAGTAGTCGGAGACCTTGTTGTTGAGCACGCGCAGGTACACCGTGCGCAGCAGCGTGTCGGTGGTCTTGGGCTTGCCGGTCGAGAGCTCGAGGATCTCGAGCGCCTCGTCGTACTCGAGCAGCACGGTCTGCGGGCCCAGCTCGACCCGACGATTGCCCTTCTTGTCGATCACCAGCATCGCGTAGCCGACCCACAGGTTGAGCGTCGGCACGCCCTCGTACTTGGTGTTGAAGACGATCGTGCGCGGCTGATTGAAGTTGCTGCCGCGCTCGAGCACGTCGCCGACCATCGCCGCGGTGTCGCGCGACACGCTCGACTGATCCATCGCGACCGCCTGTGCGGGCGAGGGTGCCGCACCCCGCGGCCGCTTCTGGCTGCGCTCGTAGTCGCCCTCCGAGACCACGCCCGCGCGGGTGGTCGGCGCGGTCGCCATCACCTGTCGCAGGCCGCGGTTGTAGAGCAGCGCCTCTTCGTTGCCCGGGTACCACACCGCGCACTCCTTCTCGGACAGCACGCGACGCACGATCACCTCGTCGACCGGGTTGGGCAGCAGCATCGCAGGGCCGCGGGCCATGCGGATCTCACCGGTCTTGCGGTTCATGACGTAGCGGGCCTCGCCGGCCGGCACCGCCACTGCGAAGTGCTTGTCCTTGCCGTCGTAGCGCACCAGCGAGTGTTCCTCGCGCGGGAAGTAGATCGCAGTGTGCTTGCCGGTGATGAAGATCTCGTCGCCCTCCTTGTAGGTGGTGCCGGCCTCGGTGTACGGCGCGATGACCTTGATGTGCAGGCCCTGGATCTCGTTGAGCTCGAGCGCGCGGAACTTGCGGTGGCCGTCGCGCTGGATGAACGACTCGGTCGGCTCGGGGAACACCACCTGCGGGCCCCGCTCGTAGCGCTTCTTGCCGTTCTGCTCGACGAGGATGCAGTACTCGAGCCGCTCGAGCGTGAGCGCATCGCGGACGTACTGGCCCTGCTCGTCGGGCACCACGCCGACACCGGTCGGCGGGATGTAGAACGACACATCGGTACCCTTGATGATGTAGAGCTTGCCGACCGTGAGGTCGGGCGGCGCGACGAAGGTCTGCTCGCCGGCCCCCTCGGCCGCGGGCTTGATCACCGCTGCGCCCCAGCTGCGGCGGGCCTCGTCCTCGTTGTACACGCGCACCAACAGGTACTGGTTCGAGCGCAGGTGGTGGCCCTTCACGAGCTTCACGATCTGCCCCGGCCACAGCGCGAAGTTGCATGGACCGGTGATGTTGATCTTCTTGCCGACGTCGAGGTCGGGGCTCGGGTGCACCCCGCCCGACGACGGATGATCGCCGCGGACCGAGGGATTCTTGAGCACGAGGTAGTAGCCCTCGGGGGCGATCGCACTGACCTTGACCGCATCCTCGAGACCGCAGGGCTCGAAGCGCTTGGTCTCGGCGTTGAAGTAGACCGGCCGTTCCTGCGCGGTCGGGTTGATCACGGTCGGACCGGTATAGGTCTTCACGACGCCCTTGGTGACGTCTTGCATGTACGCGTACTCGCTGGGGGCGAGCACCAGGTCGCGCTTGTTGCCACGGTCTTCCATCGTCGGTCGCTTCGTCCTGTCGGGGGGTCGATAGCGTAGCGCCTCGCGAGCGCTCGCGATCGCGCGCGCCGACATCGCGCCGCATTGCCACCGACGGCGACGATTCCAGCCGCGCGGACCTCGGGTGCGCGGCGCGTGACAGTCGTGGCATCAGGTCCAGCGCGCACGCGCAAGCCGAACGCAGCGAACGGCCGTGCTACCGTCGCGCGCCCGGAGCCCCGATGTTCGCCGAGACCCTGCGCGCCTACTACGATGCCTTCAACGCCGGTGACCGCGAGCGCATGCTCGCGCAGCTCACCGACGATGTGATCCACGACGTGAACCAAGGCGGTCGACAGCTCGGCAAGCCCGCGTTCGCCGAGTTCCTGGCCCACATGGACCACTGCTACCGCGAGCGCGTCGAGGACCTCGTGGTCATGGTCGACCCATCGGGCACCCGTGGCGCTGCCGAGTTCACCATCGTCGGCGAGTACCTGCGCGACGACGACGGCTTGCCGCCGGCGAAGGGCCAGCGCTACCGCCTGCCGGTGGTGGCTGCCTTCGCCGCCGACGGCCATCGCATCGCCCGCGTGAGCAACTACTACAACCTGGCCGACTGGATCCGCCAGGTCGGCGGCTGACGTGACCGAGCTGGTGGTGCGCCGCTTGGTCGGCGACGCCCTGCTGCCGCAGCTGCCCGCGCTCGCGGGCCTGCGGATCGAGGTGTTCCGCGCCTACCCGTACTTGTACGAAGGCTCGCTCGCGTACGAGCAGGACTATCTGCGCGGCTACGCCGAGACCGAGGGCAGCGTGATCGTCGGCGCCTTCGATGGCGACACGTTGGTCGGTGCTGCCACCGGCGTGCCGCTGCGGGCCGAGCCCGACAGCATCACTGCGTGCTTCCGCGAGCACGGCGACGACCCCGAGCGGTGGTTCTACTTCGGCGAGTCGGTGCTGCGCTCGCGCTACCGCGGCCGCGGCATCGGAGTCGCGTTCTTCCGCGAGCGCGAGGCCCACGCGCGCGCGCTCGGCTACGCGGCGACCTGCTTCTGCGGCGTGGTGCGCCCGGGCGATCATCCGCTGCGCCCGGCCGACTGGCGACCGCTCGACGCCTTCTGGCGCCACCGCGGCTACGCGCCCTTGCCCGGCCACATCGGCAGCTTCGAGTGGCGCGACGTCGGTGCGTCGATCGCCACCGCCAAGCCCATGCAGTTCTGGGGTCGACAGCTGCCGTGAGCGCGGCCACGACGGCCGCCTACTCGCCGTGGCACATCGCGCAGTTGTAGACCCCCGAGCCGATCTCGGCGTCGTTCATCGGGTCGGCATCGGCATAGGAGGCCGCCCGATCGACCACGTCGGCCAGCCGCTCGTCGACGAGGTCCTGGTGCGGCCAGCTGCGCCAGTCGAGCAGCTGCGCGTCCTCGTAGAGGATGCTCGCGACCTCCGCGTCGCCAGTCTTCGCAATCACGTCGCCGGCGTGCAGCAGGAAGCCCTGCCAGTTGTGAACCGCCTTGGGGTGGAGGTTCCAGCACACGCGCTTGGGCCCCGCGTCGGTCTGCTGGTCGAGATACGCCGACAGCTCGGGGGCTTGGCGATCGACCGACTCGCCGAAGCAGAGGTCGAGGGTCTGCCACAGCGCATCGACGGCGAGCTGGAACTCGGCCGAGTCGTAGGGCTCGTTCTCGTACTCGAGCATGCGACAGAACAGGCTGAACTCGGGGAAGCTCTCGACCGACGCGTCGACGTCGGCGTGGCCCTGGGCGATCATCGCCGCATCGCCGATCACGGTGCCGGTGTTGATCTCGACGATGCCGAGCCAACACGGGATCCTGCCGTCGTCGGGCGCGAGTGCCCGCGCGGTGGTGAAGGCCTCGATCGCGGCCATCGCCGACATGGCCTGCACCGCGCCGCCCTGGCCGGGGTCGCGCTCGAACTCGGCGAGTCGCCAGAGGTTCGCGTGGGCGCGGATGAGCGCGATCTCGGGGTCGTCGGGGTGCTCGAGCGCGGCGGCATCGAGCTGCGCGATCAGCTCGGGCACGGCGGCGTAGTCCTCGGCCAGGAACGCGACCCAGAACGCCGCCACCGCCGGGTGCTGCTCGACGCCACCGCTGTCGGAGCCACTCGAGGTGCCGCTGTCGCCATGGCTGCCATCGACGCCGTCGTCGTTGGTCCCGGTCGAGTCGGCGCTGCCGTGGCCCTCGCTGCTGCCCGCCGCCGTGGTCGCGGCGCCACTGCTGCTGCCGTTGCTGCTGCTGGTGGTGGTCGGGGCCGCGGGGGCGGCCGTACATGCAGCGACGAGGAGTCCGAGCAGCGACACCCGCAGGCGTGACGACGTCATGGCAGCGGGAGCGTAACACCCTGGGGCACCGCCGCCCTCGCACGCGCCACGGGCGGTGGCGCTACGGCATGACCGAGGGCGACAACAAGAACGCCCGCAGGCCTTGGCGCTCGCCCTCGCGGGCGCGCTGCTGGGCGGCCTCGAGCTCGTCGGGCAGGCGCAACCCGATGCCGTCGACGCCCTTCGGATCGCTGGTGAAGCAGGTGATGTGGGGCGGCGGCGGCCGCCAGTCGGCGCTCGCCAGCGACGGCGCGAGCTCGGGCAGTCGTGCGGCGCAGCGCGCGAAGAACTCTGCGATGCCGGGTGCGTCGACCAGCATGACCACGGTCTCGAGCTCGCGCGGTTTGTCGCGCGCGAGCTGGTACCAGCGCGACGTCGTCGCGAACCCGAAGTCGGTCGCGGCGGCGAGCTCGTCGATCGCCGCTCGCACATCGGCGATGCACGGGCCGATCACGCGACCGATGTCGAAGCCGAACACCGTGATGTGGTGCTCGCGCTTGCGCACGAAGGCGCGGGCACCGAGCGTCAGGGTGTCCGGCAACGGCAGGGCCTCGTGGGCGACGGGGACGAGCAAGGTGCCGCGATCGGAGAGGCTCACAGACATGACGGGGACGATCGTGCACGAACGGGGTGGCCGTTGGCGACGCCGAACCTGCGGCCCCTAACGTCGGAGGGGAGGCGGCCGGCGTCGCCCCAGCGTCACGGCTTGGCGCGCGCCCGCGCGAGCCACGGATCGTCGGCGCTGGCCATCGCACGCACCGCAGGCACCCGCTCGAAGAAGCCGCGCGCTGCCTCGGCATCACCCCGTGCACGGGCCGCCTCGCCCGAGAACACCAGGCACGGCGAGATCGCGGCGGCCCAGCTCCAGTCGAAGTTGCGGGGTTCGACGATCGGCCGGCACGCCGCCAGTACGCCGTCGTGGTCGCCCGCGTCGTGCAGCAGGCGCGCGCGGTGGAAGTGGGCGGCGAAGATGAAGCGGGCGTCGAGCGCCAATGCAGCGACCTCGTGCCAGTGGGCCGCCGCGGCCTTCGGGTCGCCCTTCGCCTCGGCCGCGAAGGCGGCCGCGACCTCGCGCACCGGTGCGAACTCGCTGGTCGACGTGGCCGCGGCCGCAGGCCCCTCGAGCGCGGCGGTCAGCAGCGCAAGGGCGATCTCGAAGCGCACGTCGCGACGCAAGGTGGCCTCGACCGCGTGCTCGCGCAGGCGCTCCAGCTCGAGCAGCCGCGTTCGGTCGCCGCCGATCGACTCGAGCGTGGCCAGGGAGATCCACGACATGCTGCTCGAGTTGGTCAGCGCCCCCCGCAGCAAGCCCGCGCGCGCGCGCTCGAAGCTCGCCCGGCCGCACGCCGCATCGCCGCGTGCGGTGCACAGACCGAGCTCGTGCAGTGGATCGAAGCTGGGATCGCGATCGGTCCGCTGTCGCACGCGCGCGAGCGCGAGCGCGTAGTCGCCCGCGGCCGCGTGCCAGCCCAGCGCCTGCACGAAGGCATAGCCGTCGTCCTCCGCGAACGGCGACAGCAGCTCGAGCGCGCCACGGTAGTCACGCTCGAGTCCGCGTCGGCGTGCGCGCCAGAACGCGAGAAACTGCGGCGCTTGCTCGGCGCCGGCGGCCGCGTCGAGTGCCCAGTCGACGGTGGGCAGGTCCTCGATCGCGGCCGCGCGATCGAGCACGTGGCTGAGCCCACTGCCGAAGCCGGGCGAGAGCGCGTGCAGACGTCGGAACTCCGCCACCGCGCCCGCGCCGTCACCACCGTGGTAGAGGCACTCGAAGAGCCCGTAGGCGAGGTAGACCTCGCGGGGAAAGGCCGCCGTGGCCTCGCGCCAGCGGGGCAGCGCGGCGGCGGGACCATCGCGCAGCTGTACGAGGTTGGCGTCGACATAGCGGCGCTTGGGCTCGGAGAGCTCGCCGGCGCCGGCGAGCTCGAGCTCCGCGCGGGCCTCCTCTTCGAGCCCGAGCCAGCCGGCGAGGATGCCACCGTAGAAGTGGGCGTCGACGGCATCGGGCTGCAGGCGTCGGGCTTCGTCGAGGTAGCCCAGCGCCAGCGCGAGGTCGTGCCGCTCGAGCGCAGCGACCCCGAGCGCGAGGTTCTGGGCGTAGTCCGTCGGCCGCGGCGCAGCGGCGGGCCCCTCGAGCGGATGACCGAGCACGTGCACCGCGAGCTCGCGCGCCAGCTCTCGCACCGCCTCGGCGAGGCCGTTCGCATCGGTCGACCGATGCTGCTCCCACTCGACCTCGCCGTCGGGGGTGCGCAGGCGCAGCGTGACCTCGTAGCCATCGCCGTGGGCCGCGACGACCCCCGAGACCAACGCGGTGGCACCGAATGCGGCGACGACCTCGGGCAGCTCCGCCGCCGGGCTGCCACCGAGGGCGGTCTTGAGGCGGTGGTAGCGAACGACACGGATGCCCTCGCGGTCGCGCAGCTCCTGCTCGACGAGCTCGGGCAAGCCGTCGACCGCCCACGAGAGCCGCGGGTCGTCGACCACGTCGAAGGGCTGGAACGCGAGCACCGGCGGCCCCTGGACCGGGGCAGCGGCAACCACCGCGACTGGCGGCTCGGCCGGCATGCGACCGACCGCGAGCCCGATGCCCACCGCCACCGCAATCGCGCCCCCGATCACGGTCGCACGCACGCGGCGACGTCGGCGACCACGACGCTGCTCGATCGCCTGCAGCAGCGCGTGCATCGACGGCCAGCGCCGCGTGCGATCGGGCGCGAGTCCCCGCGCGATGATCGACGACAGCCACTGCGGCGCGCCGGCACCATCGGCCGGCGCCTCGAAGCTGCCCGCGGCCTTGAGCTCGGCGAGGGCCTGGAGCGGCAGCCGCGGGAACGGGCCGCGGCGGTAGATGCCGCCGAACAGCGCCACGCAGAACGCGTACTGATCGCTGCTCGCGTCGGCCTCGTCGCCGCGCATCTGCTCCGGTGCCATGAAGTACGGCGTGCCCATCACGATGCCGGCCTGGGTCTCGAGCTCGCCGGCCGACAGTCGCAGCGCATGTGCACTGTCGCTGGCCGACTCACGCGGCCGACCGTCGCTCACCGGATCGATGCCGCGCGCGAGCCCGAAATCCGCCACGCGAACCCGACCATCCCGGCCGCGCAGCACGTTGGCGGGCTTGAAGTCCCGGTGCAGGACGCCGGCCGCGTGCGCCGCCGCGAGGCCGTGCCCCGCGGCCAAGAAGGCGTCGAGCACCTCCTCCCACGACCGCGGCGCCGCGGCCAACCACGCATCGAGGTCCTCGCCCTCGACCAGCTCCATCACCACGAACACGTTGCGTCGCTCGGCGTCGGTGCCCGGTGCCGCGTCCGCGAGGTAGTCGCCGACGTCGTAGACCGGCACGACGTTGGGGTGCGAGATGCGAGCGATCGCGCGGGCCTCTCGCAACAATCGCGCGGCGCCGTGGGAGCCGACGTCGGCGACATTGACCAGCTTGATCGCAACCTTGCGACGCAGCTCGGGGTCCCAGCCCCGGTACACCACGCCCATGCCGCCGCGGCCGAGCGGCTCGCCGAGCTCGTAGCGATCGACGCGCAACGCCGTGGCGCCGCCGCCGAACATGCGCTGTTCGAGCCGCGCGAGTGACTGACGCTCCTCGGGCGCGAGGTCGCCGAGCGGCTCCTCGCGTTGGGTCGGGTCGTCGTCGTCGCGCTGCATCGTCGTTGGTGGCACGCACGGACACGCGGGCGACGGCTGCTCCGCGCCGTTGCACCGGGAACGTCGCCAGGCACATGCTATCGCAAGCGAGCGAGCGTCGTCGCGCCGGGCTTTGTGGCATGATCGCGCTCGACCGCGCGCATGGCCGAGATCACCGACTTCGAGCTGCTCGGCCAGTGGCGCGCCGGCGACACCGCGGCGGGCAACCGCCTGCTGCGTCGGCACTTCCAGAGCGTGCATCGCTTCTTCCGCAACAAGGTCGACGGCGACATCGACGACCTCATCCAGCGCACGTTCCTGGGCCTCGTCGAGGCCTTGCCGCGCTTCCGCGAGCACGCGCAGTTCAAGACCTTCTTGCTCGCCGTCGCGCGCAATCATCTGCTGCTGCACTACCGCGAGCGCGCGCAGCTGCAGAAGCGCAACGCCGAGGACGTCTCGGTACACGACCTCGGCGTCGCTGCGGCGCCCAGCGGGGCCATCGCGCTGCGCGAGGAGCAGCAGCTCCTGCTGACGGCGCTACGCCGGCTGCCACTGGCGCTGCAGCTGACCGTGGAGCTGTTCTACTGGGAGCGGCTCGGCGTCGACGACATCGGGCTGGTGCTCGAGATCCCCGCCGGCACGGTGAAGAGTCGGCTCGCGCGCGCGCGCGACAACCTGCGCGCGACGCTGCAGCAGCTCGCGACCGCGCCCGAGGTCCGCACCAGCTCGATCTCCGACCTCGAGCAGTGGGCACACTCGCTGCGCGACGTCGTGGCCGCACTCGACGGGGCCGTCAGCGGCGACGCGCAGTAGCTCGGCCCGCGCGCGCGACCGTCGGCGCCGGGGCCCGCTCGATCATTGCACGCACGAGCGCGTCGAGCTGCCGGCGCTGCTGCTCGACCGTGCTCGCACCCCACCCGGCACCGTGGCCCGCCTGCATCAAGAGCTGGGTCAGTACCGCCGGCTTGCCGCCAAAGCGATCGAGCGAAAGCTCGCCGGCGCGCGCGGCCGCCTTGAGCGTCGAGGTCATCAGCTCGACGAAGATGCGATCGCCATCCTCGATGATCTCGCGGGCGCGCGCGTCGCTCGACTCGAGCAGCTCGCGGGCGTGGGGCGAGGCATCGACGAGTTCGTACACGGTGGTGAACTTCGCGGACAACATCGCCACCACCCGCTCGATGGGGTCGGGCAGCTGCGCGGCTGCACGCGCGCCGTCGACGATGCGCGCGACCACGGCCTTGCACACGGCGACGAAGATGGCGTCCTTGTCCTCGAAGTGGGCATACAGCGTCGGCTTGGCGACGCCGGCCTCCTGGGCGATGAGCTCGACGGTCGTGCGCCGGTAGCCGTAGCGCTGGAACAGCCGCGTGGCGGCGCGGACGATGGCGTCGTGCTTGGACGTGCCTGGGGTGCCACCCGGAGCCATCGATGCCGCCGCAGGGTACCACCAACGCACGTACGGCCGGGTCGCGTGCGGGACGGTGAAACCATTTGAACCGTTCTGACGTTTGTGGTTCAGTTCGGAAGCCACCCATGACCACCGCAGACTCCACCCCCGCCGTCCTCGTCACTGGCTGTTCCTCTGGCATCGGTCGCGCGACCGCGCTGCGGTTGGCGCGGGCCGGCAGCGGCTGGCGGGTGTGGGCCACCGCGCGGCGGCCGACCGAGCTGGCCGAGCTGGCCGCGGCCGGCTGCCGCACGCTCGCGCTCGACGTCTGCGATCGCGAGTCGATGGCCGCGGCGGTCGCGGCCGTCGAGGCCGAGCACGGCCACGTCGCGGCGTTGATCAACAACGCCGGCTACTCGCAGACGGGCGCGTTCGAGGCGGTGCCGCTCGAGGCGGTGCGCCGTCAGTTCGAGACCAACGTGTTCGGCGTGATCGCGCTGACGCAGCTGGTCCTACCGGGCATGCGCCGCGCCGGCGCCGGTCGCATCATCAACCTGAGCTCGATGGGCGGCAAGCTGGTGTTCCCCGGCGGCGGCTACTACCACGCCACCAAGCACGCGATCGAAGCCCTGAGCGATGCGCTGCGCTTCGAGGTGCGCAGCTTCGGTGTCGAGGTGGTGCTGATCGAGCCCGGCCTCATCAAGAGCGGCTTCAGCGAGGCCGCGGTGTCGAGCATGCAGCACCGTGAGGGCGTCGGTGCGACGTACGACGTGTTCCACGACGCGGTCGCGCGCGCGACCAAGGAGATCTACGACAAGGGGCCGCTCGCCGCGTTCGCCGGCGTGCCCGACGACGTCGCGAAGGTCATCGAGCGCGCGCTCGCAGCCAAGCGTCCACGTGCGCGCTACACCGTGACGATGTCGGCCAAGCTCTTGCTCGCGCAGCGGCGATGGTCGAGCGATCGCGTGTGGGACTGGTTCCTGCGGCAGAACTTCCCCTCGCCCGCACCGCTCGGCGCACTCACGGCGGCGGCGGAGCCCCGCGACGCTTGAACAACGCCTCGAGCCGCACCCAGCCCCAGACGTAGCGCCAGTCGTCGCGGTGGATGACGCGCAACACCGTGCCGAGCGCCGCAAAGGTGCCGAGCAGCAGCGCCGCCTCGCCGGCCAGCATCCACGCCGCGGGCCCGCTCATCTGGCGCTTGAAGCCCCACGCGATCGCGGCGCCGACCAACGCGATGCCGACCACCCGCGCGTAGGCGCGTAGCGGCAGGATGTCGCCCATCGGCAGCCCCGAGGCCCGCGCGATGCTCCAGCTGTAGAACACGACGATCGGCACGAACGCGATCGCGGTGCCCATCGCCGGGCCCTCGAAGCCGACCCACCACAGCAGCGGCAGGCTGATCACGAGGTTCGCCACCAGCGACAGCACCGAGGCCTGGAAGACGTAGCCCGGGCGGCCTGCGGCCACGATCACGGTGCCGAAGGCCGCCACGCGTCCGGCCGTGAGGATCGAGTACCAGCGCAGCACCGGCGCGGCACCGGCGTACTCGGGCGTGAACAGGATCTCGACCAGCTCCTCGGCGGCGACCACGAACACCATCGCGATCGGCACCACCAGTAGCGAGACCTTCTCGATCGACCCGCGCCACAGCGCGATCGCCTCGCGCGGGAGCTTGTCGCGGAACATCGCCACCAGCTGGGGCGCCATCGCGGTGCCGACGATGTACGGTACGCGCGTGATGATCGGGATCTGCCACGCGCCGGCCTGATACTCCGCGAAGTACACGTCGGCGAACGCGAGCATGATGAGGAAGCGGTCGAGGCTGTTGTTCAGCACCGCGACGACGTCGGTGAGCCCGAGCGGGAGACCGAAGCGAATCATCTCGCGCAGCGAGGTCGGCGACGGCACCCGCTCGGCACCGCGATACAGCGAGCGCAGGCTCGCCAGCACCCACACACCCTGGGCCACGCCGACCAGCACGAGGCACTGCGCGACCGTCCACGCGTCGCCACCGAGCGTGATGGGCACCAGGGTCGAGCACGACAGCGCCAGCGAGCGGAACACGCCGTAGGCCGCGGCGCCGCCTGGCCGGTGCTCGGCGACCAGCAGGTTGGGCAACACGCGACCGGGCAGATCACCGAGCGGCATCAGGGCGATGACCACGAGCGGACCGAGATCGACCGCAGCGTCGGAATCGACCGACGACAACATCGCGACCAGGTCGCTGCCCCAACGCCCGATGAACAGCAGCAACAGCCCCGCAGCGGCCCCCAACACCAGCAACGTGCGGCAGATCCGTCGCGCGATCGCGGCACGCTCGGCCAGCGGACGGCCGGGCAGGTGGTACATGACGGCCTGCGGAAAGCCGGTCGCGACCACCAGCGCGACCGTGTTGTAGACCAGCAGCAACGCGGTGAGCGTCGCAACATCCGCTTTGCCGAGCAGGCGCACGACCAACAGCGGCACCACGATGTCCGCCAGCGTCGCGAGCACGTTGCCGAGCACGAGCACACCCGCCGCCTGCGAGGCGAGCTTGCCGGCGGATGGCGGCGGCGCGGCGGGAGACTCGGCGGTCATGCTGGGCGCACTCGGGCGATCCGACCGGGGTCGCGAACCCGCGCGCCGTAGGTATAGCGCAGCCCCGCGCGCCGCGGCTGCTCGCCCGTGCGACGTTCGCCACGCGTCGGCGACGCGCCGCCGTTCGTCACGCGGTGCTCGGCAGGTAGCCGGCGAGGTAGCGCTCGAGCATGCGCTTGGTCTCGGTGACGATGGCCGCGGCGAGCGAAGGATCGGTCTCCCGCGCCAGCACCAGCATCATGGTCGCGACCGTGTTGACGACCATCGTCGCAACCACGCGGCGGGTCGCCTCGGGCAAGCTCGGGGCCCACGCGCCGAACAACGCCGCGGTCGCACCGATGAGCTCGCGCATCAGCGCCTGATCGGCCTCGGCGTACTCGCCGTACAGCTCGAGGTTGCGCCACACCGCCTGCATCACGGTGCTGCGGCCGTGCAATCCGACGAAGCCATCGATCACGCGCGCCAGCAGATCCGGCCACGGCGTCGCCAACGCGTCGGCACCCACCAAGGTCGCATAGCCCGTGCTCGCCTCCAGCAGACACCGCTGCGCAATCTCGCGGAAGACGGCGTGCTTGTTGGGGAAGAACTGATAGACCGAGCCGATCGAGGTGCCCGCACGCGCGGCGATGCCCTCCATCGTGGTGTCTGCGAAGCCGAAGCGCGCGAACGACTCGGCGGCCGCCTCCACGATCCCCTCGAGGCGGCGTTGACTCCGCACCTGGGTCGGACGCCGCCGCGCCGGGCCCTCGACGACCGCCGCCGCACGGGCGCTTTTCCCCGTGGTCTTGGAGGCTTGGCGCTGTTTCGCCGGTGTGCTGCGAGGCGGCAACTTGCCAAAAAATGAGGCTCGCCTCAGATATTGTCAAACATGAGGACGCCCTCACATTTGGTCGAGCTCCCCGACACGCATGAGGGTCTGCCGCCCGGTCCCGGCGGCCTGCCGTGGAGCGGCCTCGCGCTGCTGCGCGACCCGCTCGGCAACCTGACGCAGGCCCACGCGCGCTACGGCGATGCGATGACGTTCCGCGTCGGCCCGCTGCGCTTCGTCGCGGTGGCCGACCCCGCGCTCGCGCAGCACGTGCTGGTTCGCAACCATCGCAACTACGTCAAGAGTCGCAGCTACGCGGGACTCCGACTGGTGCTCGGCAACGGCCTGGTCACCAGCGAGGGCGAGGTGTGGCGACGGCAACGCAAGCTCGCGCAGCCGGCATTCCACCGCCAGCGCCTCGCCCGTCTCGCCGAGACCATGGCGACCTGCGTCGACGAGCGCATGGGCGAGTGGGCCGCCCGCAGCGACACCGCGATCGACATCCACGGCGAGATGATGCAGCTGACGCTGCGCATCGTCGCCCGCACGCTCTTCGGCACCGACCTCGCGGCCGACGGCGGCGACGTGCTGGCGCAGCTCGGCCCCGCCGTCACCGAGGCCCTGCACAAAGCCGAGCAGTATGCAGAGTCGTTGATCCGCTTGCCGCTGTGGCTGCCGACCAGCTCCAACCGCCGCTTCGCCAAGGCCAAGAAGCTGCTCGACGGCATCGTGCACGGCATCATCGAACGCCGCCGCAGCGGCGGCGAGGCCCACGACGACGTGCTCGGCATGCTCATGTCTGCGACCGACGAGCACGACGGCGGCGGCATGGACGACGCACAGCTGCGCGACGAGGTGATGACGTTGTTCATGGCGGGGCACGAGACCATCGCGACCGCGAGCACATGGACGCTGCTGCTGCTGCACCAACACCCGGAGATCGCTGCGCGCGTGCGCGACGAGGCCCGCAGCGTGCTCGCGGGCCGCCCCCCGAGCTTCGACGACCTGCCGCGACTGCCGTACCTCGGCCAGGTCATCGACGAGTCGATGCGTCTCTACCCGCCGGTGTGGATCGTCGAGCGCCAGGCGCTCGCGGAGGATCAGCTGGGCCCGTGGCGCATCCCCAAGGACACCATCGTCGGGGTGTCGCCGTGGCTGATGCATCGCCACCCTGGGCTGTGGGACGAGCCGCTGCGCTTCGACCCCGATCGCTTCGCACCCGAGCGCCTGCAGGAGCGCGCCAAGCTGGCCTACCTCCCCTTCGGCGCCGGCCCGCGGATCTGCATCGGCAACCACTTCGCGCTGATGGAGGCCAAGATCATCCTCGCGACGATCGTGCAGCGTTGGTCGATCTCGGTCGACGCGCCAGAGGCGGTGCGCTTCGATCCCAGCGTCACGCTGCGCCCAGCCGGCGGCTTGCCGGGTCGGCTGCACGCGCTGGCATGAACCCGCGCGCGCCGGCGAGACCGGCGCGCAAGCGGCCGTGAACCGAGCGCGTGCTACTCGAGCAGGCTCCGCAGCATCCACGCGGTCTTCTCGTGCACCTGCATGCGCTGCGTGAGCAGATCGCAGGTGGGCTGGTCGTTGGCGTCGGCCGCGGTCTGGAAGATCTCGCGGGCGGTGCGAGCCACGGTCTCGTGACCGTCGACCAGGCGACGAATCATGTCCTGCGCCTTGGGCACGCCGTCGTCCTCCTGGATCGCCGACAGCTTGGCGAACTGCGCGTAGGTGCCGGGCGCCGGCAGTCCGAGCGCACGGATGCGCTCCGCCACGAGGTCCACCGCGAGCGCGAGCTCGTTGTAGTGGGTCTCGAACATCAGATGCAGGGTCTGGAACATCGGGCCGGTGACGTTCCAGTGGAAGTTGTGGGTCTTGAGGTAGAGCGTGTACGTGTCCGCCAACACGCGCGCGAGGCCGTTGGCGATGGTCTCGCGCTTGGCCGCGTCGATGCCGATGTCGATGTTCATCGTGATCCTCCGGTGGGGTGTCCGATCTACCGCATTTTCGCGGCGATCTGACGCTCAATAGCTGTGCTCGTCGAGCTTCACCTTGCCGCGGAACACCCAATAGACGATGACCGTGTAGGTCGCGACCAGTGGCATGCCGACCACCGCGATGACGAGCATGCGCCCGAGCGTGCCTTCGGAGGCGGCCGCGCGGTGGATCTCGAGGCTATGGGCCGCATCGATGCTCGAGTGCACGAGGTTCGGCGCCAACGCCACCGCGACGAGGCCCGTCAGCGCCGCGATCGTGCAGCACGACGACACGAACGCCGAGCCGGCGCGGCCCCGGTGGATTGCGCGGGGAATGTTGGCGATTGCGAGCACGTGCAGGACCACGAGGATCCACGCGACCGGCCAGCGCGAGAGCCCTGCGGTCGCGTGGGGGATCCCCAGCACCGCGCTGAGCGACACCGCCAGCCATGCGGCCAGGAACGCGACGAAGCTGCGCCACATCCAACCCACGGTGCGGCGCTGCAGTGCGCCCTCGGTCTTCAGGTGCAGGTAGATGCTGCCGTGCATCGCCGCGGTCGCGAGCGCGAGCACGCCGACCAGCAGCGGGAACGGCCGCACGAGATCGCCGAGTGTACCGACGAACTCTCGATCGGCGCCGATCGGTACCCCCTGCACCACGTTGCCGAGCAGCACGCCACCGACGAATGTCACCGTCGCGCTCGATGCGAAGAACGACGCGTCCCACCAGCGGCGCCATCCTCGACGATCGACCTTGCTGCGGAACTCCAGCGAGATCGCGCGACCGATCAACGCGAACAGGATCACCATCACCGGCAGGTAGAAGCCGGAGAACAGCGTCGCGTAGGCCTCGGGGAAGGCCCCGAACAGCGCGCCGCCGAAGGTCACCAGCCACACCTCGTTGCCGTCCCACAGCGGCCCGATGCTGTTGAGCGCGAGCCGGCGCTCTTGCTCGTCGCGCAAGAACACGTGCAGGATGCCGACCCCGAAGTCGAAGCCGTCGAGGATCGCGTAGCCCATCAGCAGCACGCCGACGAGCGCGAACCACACCCACGCGAGATCCATCAGGCACGCCTCCGGCCGGCGTGCGCGGTGCGTGGGCTAGACGCGGTTCCAGATCGCGAATTGATCCTCGACATCGGACAGCGGCATCGCCATGGTCGCGTAGCCGTCACCGAAGTAGATCACGTCGCAGACGAGATTGCAGCCGTTCGACTCGCAGTCCCCCGCCAGGGCGCAGGAGAGCTCGAGCTCCCAGCCCGCGCAGTCGAGCGGGGTCCACGGGGTCTCGCCGTCGGCCGCGGGCGCACGCGCAGCGTTGCTCACGAGCCGCGCCTCGGCGCAGGTCAGGGACAGCGACAGCTCACCGTTGCCGCGGTGGAGCTCGCCCTCGACCTCGTAGTTGATGCCGTAGGTCTGCACGCCGCCGACGAACTCGACCTCGCCGAGCGTGCCCTCGAGGTCGTCTCGCAGCAGCATCACCGGGGCGCCCTGCGGCGCATCGGAGTCCCAGCCGCCGGCGAACCGGGTGGCCGTGACCCCTTGATCGCTGCTGTCGGATCCCTGGCAGCTCGGCATCGCAGCCGCGATCGCGAGGAGGAGTGTGGCTCGGCGCATGGTCGTGATCCCGCGCCCGAGAGATCGGCGCGCAGCCCGGGATATCGCGGGGCCGCCATGGCCGGCAAATTCCCGGCGGATCCGGGCGGCTACGCCGCAGGCGACGTACGAGCCGTGCACGTCGCCTGCGGGCGGGGACTTCACGGCCGCTGTTCGGCCGCGAGCACCTCGGCGAGCTGCCGCTCGGCCTTGCCGTCGGGCATCGACATCACGCCGATCGACACCTCCGGCGGCTCCGGCAGCGGGGACATGGGGTCGACGTCGCCACCACCCTCGGAGCACATGCAGTCGAACCCACCTGCCCTGGCGAGTAGCGCGGTCTCCGGGCACATCGCATCGACACGCGCGAGATCCCCGAGCGGCGGGCCGCCCCACGTGTTGGTGCTCGAGCACCCACAGTCGTCGTCCATGAACTGCCCGAGCGGACACGTCACGGGGGTCTTGCACTCGCTCCCGGTCGGTGCACCGCCGCCGAACTCCCCGCACATCTCGTCGGCGGCCGTCGAGTCGTGGTCGTCGGGCACGGGATGCGACTTGCGCGGATCCTCGCCGGGCTTGCGCTTGAACAACGCATCGAAGAACGCTCCGCGGTCGGCAAACCCATCCTTGGTCAGCACGCCCATGCTGAGGAGCTCCTGACACGCGGGGTTCTTCGGATCGAAGCCCCCGGGCTCGAGGCCGCCCGCCGCGTCACCGCCGTCGGCTGCACCCGTGGCCTCACCTTCGTCACCCTCGCCACCGGTATCGCCACCACTGGCGCTCGTCGTGGTGCTGCTGCTCGACGTCGTGGTGCTGCTGCTCGTGGTGCTGCTGCTCGACGTCGTGGTGCTGCTGCTCGACGTCGTGGTGCTGCTGCTCGACGTGCTGCTGGTCGTTCCGCTGCTGCCGGGGCAACCGCTGACGCACACGGGGTCGCCCGCCGCGTTGTTCTCACACTTTGCGCCCGGCTGATAGCACCCCGCCTCCCGCGCACGATCGATGTAGTCCATCCCGGTCGTCACCAGCTCGACCGCTTCGATCCATTTCTTCACCGCGTAGACGATCCCCTGTTGACCAGGGTTGGTGATCCAGCCCGACCCCGGGATCCAGCCCGTCGGATTGAGGGCCGGGCCGTCGGCGAGCGGATTTCCCTCATCCGTCGCAAGGCACTCCTGCATGGACGTCAGCAAGCCCATGCCGTCGGCGATCTCCTGCGCCATGCTCGCGGAGCAATCGTCTTCGGTGAATCCATCGAGCGGGCTGGTGCTACCCGACATCGCACCTCCGCTGGCGCGATTGTCACAATAGTCGCTCAGCCACGAGATCTCGTCTTCGCTGAAGCCATAGCTTCCCTGGAGTTCGTCTTGCAGCGGCGTCGCCCCGCCGGGCATCTTGCCGCCGCTCTCGGCGGCGAGCTGCTCGCACATTTCCTCGATCGTTCCCCAGCCGCCGGGCGTACCCGTGGCCGCACAGCTTCCGCCGGCAACGATGGAGGCCGGCGCAAGCACACCGCTCTTGTACGTCGGCCCCGCCAGGTCGCAGAGCGCGTCATTGACGAGCACGTCGCCCATGATCGTCGCAAGATCACTGCGTGCGATCACGTCGGCGTCGAGGCCGATCATCTGCTCCACCACCACGCGCGCAGCGGCTCCTCGAATCGCTCGCTCGGCGAGGTCGTTCCGGTACGCGACCCGGACGTGGACGCTGGGCGCAGGCTCGTCGGCGAACCACACGACATCACGCATGCGATTGGCGTTGGCCGCCGACACCGCGACCACGGCGGGATCACGCGACCATGCGGTGCAATCCTGGTAGCTGAGCAGCAGACCTTCGAGCCCATCGGCGCCCGCCTCTGCGACGTACTCGAGGAGGTCGTCTTGACGCACGGCGCACTCATCGGGCGTCAGGTAGCGCAGCACTGCGAGTTCTGCACGCGTCACACGGGCGTACGCCTTGCCGTCGCGAATCGCGTACGAGTGTTGAATTGCGGAGAACATCTCGCCTCCCGCGTAGCCCGTGCCACTGACCCACTCGGAATGGCGAGAGCGGAACTCCGCGAGCGCCGAGTTCGCGTTCACCGGATTCTCGGCAGCGTTGGCCTGCGGCACGAAGTACGTGGAATCCGGTAGCTGCCCGACGGCGGCGACCAGCAATGGCGTGGCGATGCATGCGGTGATGAATGTGCGCTTCATGGCAGCGCCCGATTCATCAAGTTGCGTGCCAACCCGAACGCAACGCCGTCATCGTGGATTCATGTGAGGCGCTCGCACGACGCGTCGTGAGCCGCACAGCGGGACAGGTGCCGGTGTCCCCGGTGTCACCAGGGCGACGCCTCAGGCGACGTACGCCACGATCGACTCGATGGTCCGGCTCGCGCGACTCGCCGGCGTGATGCGCACCAACAGATCGCGGGCCCAGCACGCGAGCGGTGACTCCCACTGTGCGATTGCACCGAGGCGACGGGCGCCGCGCTGGATGTCGTCGACGCGTGCGCGCCGGCGCTGCGCCCAGGCATGGAAGGCATCGGCGGCGCGCACGTGGGCGACCAGCTCGCGGGCGAGCACGACGGCGTCCTCGATCGCCATCGCGGCGCCTTGCCCGAAGTTCGGCGTCATCGCGTGGGCGGCATCACCGATGAGCCCGACCGGGCCGTCGTGCCAGCGCGGCAGCTCGATCTCTTCGATGTCGTGGTGCAGCAATCGCTGCTGGCCGTCACCCATCGCGGCGGCGACGGCGGTGAACGGCCCCCCGAAGGCCGCGAAGCGCTCGCGTACGCTCGCAACCGTCGCAGCCCCGTGCTCGCCGGCGGTGCCGCGGGGCGCGTTGGCGACCATGAACGCGTAGACCTGCTCGCCGACGAGCGGCACCAAGCCGACGCGCTTGCCCTCGCCCCACATCTCGACGGCGCGCTCGAGCCCGCCCGCGACGGCGCCGGTCCAACGCCAGCAGGTGTAGCCGGCGTAGCGCGGCTCGATCGCACCGAACGCCAGCGCACGCACGGCCGAACGGACACCGTCGGCACCGATCATCGCGCGGTGCTGTCCGGTCACGCCGTCACTGCGCACCACCTCGACGCCGGTCGGGGTCGACACGAAGTCGCGCACGGTCGTGCCGCAGGTGACGCGCACGCGCGCGCCGTGGAGATCGCCGGCGTGCTCGAGGCCCTGCGCGAGGACTTCGTGGAGATCGCCGCGGTGGATCGCATACGCGTCGCCGTGTCGCGCCGCGATGCCGGCGAGGTCGGTCATCGACAGCACGCGGCCGCTCGCATCGGTGATCGCCGCAACCCCCATCGCGCGACCACGCGCGGCCACGGCCGCACCGACGCCGATGCCCGCGAGCGCCCGCATGGCGTTGGCCCCGAGCGTGATGCCAGCTCCCTCGGCGCGCAGGCTCGGCGAACGCTCGAGCAGATCCACGTCGATACCCTCCTGCGCCAACGCGCGCGCCAACACCAGGCCGGCGATGCCACCACCGACGATCAGAACGGACTGTCTCATCTGGACTTCACTCCCTCGCGACCAAGCCACCTGCGCGGCGTCGGCTTGGTTATGATGCGAGCGCCGCGATTGCGGCACTCGCAACTGCGCATGGCCGTCGACCCTCGCAAGTCCCCGAAACAACGGCGTTCTCGGGTCACCATCGACGTGATCCTCGAGGCCACGGCTCGCATCGTCGGGCAGGTCGGGCTCGATCGCGCGACCACCAATCGCATCGCGGAGGTCGCGGGCGTGAGCATCGGCTCGCTGTATCAGTACTTCCCCGGCAAGGAGGCACTGCTCGCCGCGCTGATCGAGCGCGAGGCGAGCGCAGACCTCGAGGCCCTGCGCGTGCACTTCGAGGCCAGCGCTTCGTTGCCGCTGGCGGTCGCCATCGATCGCGCGTGCGAGGAGCTCGTGGCCCGGCACGCGCGCAACCCGGGGCTGTACCGATGGATGCTCACCTACGTGCCCGCGCTCGGACAACACGCGAAGATCCGCGCCATCGCGGCGCAGGGGCGCGCGCTGCTGCGGGACATGCTCGGACGCCGTCGCGGCGAGCTCGATCGCGAGCTCGAGCCGGCACTCGCCGCGATGATCCTCGGCAGCGCGATCGAGGCCGCGGTGCACACCGCGATCTTCGAGCGCCCCGAGACCCTCGGTGACGGCACCCTCGCGCGCGAGCTCGGCCGGCTCTGCCGTGGCTACCTCGGGGTGTCGTCCGACGATTGACACCAGCGGTGCAGGTCACCGCTGGCCAGGCGGCGAACGAAGCTGACGCAAACACTGCCAACCGTGAGGGGGCGCTCCGGTTTCGTCAGGCATCCGGGTTCCCAGGCACTACACTCATCGAGTCGTGCGTGGGTCCGTCGCTACCATCGCCTTCGCGAGCACTGCGTCGTTCGCCTGTGCAGACGCGCGCCCACGCGTTGCCACCGACGACACGGTCGCGCCCGATCCTGCCGTACCCCGGCTGGTCCGTGCGACGCCACGGCGAGCGTTCCCGACCGATGGGCTCGACATCGTGATCGCCCGCGATCGCATGCTGCTGGGTGACGTGCGGGTCGCGAAGATCGTCGCGGGGCGCGTCGCGGCCGACGAGGTCGAGCACCATCGTGTCGCTGCGCTGGCGCAGCAGCTCCGTGATGCCCCACCGACGGTGCCCGTGGTGATCCGCGCCGACGAGCTCACGCGCTTCGGTGCGGTGATCGACGCGATGTACACCGCCCACGGTGATGGCCGCGACGAGTTCGCCATCGCCGTGGCACCCGTGAACGCCGATGGCGTGGCCGGTGTCATCAGCGTGATTCCGTCGCGGACGTGGGACCACGACATCGACGAGGGCGTGCACGACCTCGTGTGTTTCACGGTGGCACGCGTCGCCGACGCCACGGTCGAGCTCGAGGTGTGCGGCGAAGCGCCGAGCCGTTTCGCGCTCGATGACGCCGAAGGCATGCGCGGTCACCTCACAGGTCCCGGCTGGAACCACCACGTGCGGGTGGTCGCCGATGCGGACGCGCAGTGGTCGAGCATCGTACGCGTCATCGATGCCCTCGGTGGTCCGCCGTGGGACCACGATGCCATCGACGCGCGCACGATTCGCCCGCACTACATCGTGCTCGACCTCGATCCGCGGATCCCGTGGCGCGCAGGCCGATGGGATCAGCTGCGCGTGCGGCTCGCGGACATCGAGCTGATCGAGTACGCCGATCGCCGCCGCGATCGCGCAGCGCTCGAGACACGGGCCACCGCCATGATCCCCGCGCTCGAGCGCTGTCTACGGGGCTCCGACGAGCTGCGATTGCGCGTGCCCGACCGCATCACGATCGTCCTGGCGACCCATCCCGAGCTGGGCGACGTCGCGTTCACGGCCGATCGCAGCGCGCCCGCGTGCGTCGCGACGCTGGTGGCCCCGCTCGCCCCGCGCATCGTCGAAGTGGTGCCCGGCGACGCCGAGCTACACTTCGCGATCGACGTGCCCCCCGAGTGACCTCCGCCCGAGGCGCCTCCGATCAGAACCAGTAGTCCGCCACGCAACGACCATCGCGCGGTAGGTCGTCGAACGTGTCGAGCCCATCGAAGTGATCGATCGGGATGTGGCCGACCGCCTCGGGCGCCGCGAGTCGAAGATTGACGGCAAGGCGCCGGCGCCCCTCGCCGTCGAGCTCGCGCGCACGCCAGAAGCCCACGCATCCGCACGCTCGACAGAAGTGGAACTCGATCGCGCGGCCACGCACGTAGGCCTGCGTCTCGCCCTCCACCGCGACCCCCTCGCCCTCGAAGTCGTAGCCCCAGAGCGCGCCGTAACGCCGACACACGGTGCAGTTGCACGCCGTCGCGCCGTCGACCTCGGCCGTGAATCGCCAACGCACCGCGCCGCAGTGACAGCTCCCCTCGATCATCGCCAATCCTCGTCCGCGACCGCGCGACGGCGCCGCGCCGGCACGCTAGCGCGCGGTCCTGTGCGAGTGCAACCGTCGGCGACGCGCCCCGGCTGGCTGGCTCAGAAGCGGATGCGAATGCCGCCCGGCCGAAGCGCGACACGTCGACCCGCTGCTCCGGCGAAGCTCGGTCGCCGCGATCGATGCGCCCCGAGGAACGACCCGGCGACGATCGTCCCGACGCCACGCGGGGTCGGCGTCGTGCGATGCTCGGGCTCCGCACCGTGCTCCACCTCGTCGACGTCGCCGATGCCCGATCCGCCGAGCGCTTCGTCGATCGTTTGCTCGTCGCGGGCATCGATTCGACGGTGCGCGAGGGTGCCGATGGTGGACGCGAGCTGTGGGTGGTCGACGACGATCGGCTCGAGGCCGCGCAAGCGGTGATCGCTCGCGACGACGACGACGAGCGCGAGACTCGGCGCAAGGCCAAGGCGCTGCGCGCCGAGCAGGCCGCGAGCCATCGCGATCATGCCAGCCGCTCGGTGGATCTCCGCAATCGTTGGCGCAGCGCCACCGGCACGGAGCTGTCGCCGCTGACGACGATGCTGGTGGTCGCGAGCGCGATGGTGGCGTGGTCGACCTCGCTGGGAGATCCTTCGACGCCGACGCTGCAGGCGCTGTCGATCGAGCCATGGCTCTCGAGCGAGCGCTTTGGGCAGGTGATGCAGGGTGAGATCTGGCGGTTGTTGACGCCGATGTTCATCCACTTCGGCTTCTTCCACCTGCTGTTCAACATGTCGTGGGTGCTGACGTTCGGGCCGCAGATCGAGCGCAACCATGGCTTTGCGACCATGCTCGCGCTGGTGGTGCTGAGCGAGCTGGCGGGCTCGATCCCGCAGTACTACGCGACGGGACCGAGCTTCGGCGGCATGTCGGGCGTGGTCTATGGCCTGTTCGGGTTCGTGTGGATGCACGCACGCTTCGGGCCCTCGGGCCGCTATGTGCTCACCGATCGCGAGGCCGTGTTGTCGATCGTGTGGCTCGTCGCCTGCGGTAGCGGTTGGTTGGGCCCGATCGCGAACCTCGGGCACGCCGGCGGTCTCGTCGTCGGCCTGCTCATGGGCACGCCCGCGTATGTCCAGCACCTCCGCGCGCGCCGCAGCGGGCTCGCAGCGGTCGAGCACAGCTGGGCCAACACCTACGGCACGCCGTGGCTGCGGTTCCGCCACCGCGTCATCGCGGGCTACGTGCCGCTGTGGCTGTTGTTGATCGCGATCGCCGTCGGCATCACGGACGTGCTGCGTTGACAGCCCTCATCCGCGATGCCACGCGGACGACAACAGGCCGTACACGTAGAAGTCGCGCCGCTGCCCGCGGCACACGCGGAAGCTCCGCAGGCAGCCCTCGCGCTCGAAGCCCAAGCGCTCGAGCAGACGCTGCGATCGAAGGTTGTCGTCCCGGACGTAGGCCTGCGCGCGATCGATGCGATCGTGGGCGAAGGCCCACCCCAGCACCGCCGTTGCCGCTGCACCCATCAAGCCGCGGCCCCACTGCGGCTGCGCCAGATCGAACGCGACCTCGGCCCAGCGGTGGGCAGCCGAGTACTCGTTGAAGCCGCAGGTTCCGACGAGCACGTCGCCGTCCCGTACCACCAGGCCCCACTTCGATGGCTCCCCCGCGGCCCAGCGCGCGTGCGCCCTCGCGATGATCGCCTCCGCTAGCGACAGCGACGGCTCGGGATAGCTGGTCCGCTCGGTCACTGCGGGGTCGCGGAGATAGTCGAACAGCGCCGCCGCGTCCGAGGCCCGCAGCGGGCGGAGCACCGCCGCTTCGAGCTCGAGCGTCGGCGCAACGTCCACTGCATCGACCACGAAAGCCACTCCCTCTCGCCGCCGGCAGCGGCAACACGAGCGTAGCCCGGCCGCCGCGGGCGTGACAACGATCAACGGGGGCACGAGGCCCGTGCGCACCGCTCGTTACTGCTACGCTCCGCGCCAACATGCGTGCCGCCGTGATCCACCGCTACGGCGGTCCCGAGGTGTTGTCGCTCGAAGATCGACCCGATCCGAGCGTCGGCGACGACGACGTGCTCGTCGCCGTGCACGCGGCAAGCCTGAATCCCATCGACTACAAGCTGCGCGAGCGCAAGGCGTGGCCGCTGCTTCGCCCGCGCTTTCCGGTCGGCCTCGGCTGCGACGTCGCTGGGGTGGTGCTCGCCACCGGCTCGCGTGTCGAGGGCTTCGCGGTCGGCGACGAGATCTTCGCGCGACTCGAGAAGGACCGCATGGGCGGCCTGGCCGAGCGCGTGGCGGCGAACGCCACCGTCGTGGCGCGCAAGCCCACGCGTTGCGACTTCGTGCAGGCGGCCTCGATCCCGCTCGCGGGGCTCACCGCCGTGCAGGCGCTGCGCGAGCACGCCGCGCTACAGCCGGGGCAACGGGTATTGATCCACGCGGGTGCCGGTGGGGTGGGCTCGCTCGCGATCCAGATCGCCAAGCTGCTCGGAGCGCACGTGCTCACCACCTGCAGCGAGCGCAACCGAGAGCTCGTGACCGAGCTCGGCGCCGACGAGGTCATCGACTACACCCGCGAGGACGTCGCCGCACGCGCGAAGGACGTCGACGTCGTGTTCGACACGCTCGGCGACGCCTCCGAGGTACGCTCTCTCGGCATCGTGCGGCCGGGGGGCGTGGTGGTGGGCGTGAGCGGCATGCCCGATCCCGACTTCCCGCCGCTGCCGTGGTTCGCGCGGCCCATCGTTCGTTGGCGCACGCGCGCGCGTCGGAACGCCGCCACTGCGCGCGGTAGCCGATTCGCATATCTGTTCATGCGTCCCGACGGTCGGCAGCTCGCCGAGCTCGCCGCGTGGATCGACGAGGGCCGAGTGCGACCGATCATCGACCGCGTGTTCCCGCTCGCCGACGTGCGCGAGGCGTTCGCGGAGCTCGAGCGCGGACGCGCGCGCGGCAAGATCGTCGTCACGATCGCGTGACGTGCGGTCAGGCGTACGGCGGCCTGCACCGGCTCGGGCCGCGCCGCCAACATCGCCCAAGTCGCGGGGACGCTCGCAGCCTACACTGGTGGTCCTTGCAAGCCACCGACGACCGACGATGCCTGCGCTTCTGGCAACCCGACACGCGCGCCGTGATCGGCATGCTGCGGCTCGAGCACGAGGACCGCATCAAGACCACCTGCGCGGAGCACTTCTCGGTCGTCGTGGTCTACGAAGGTGCGTTCGATGGCTGGTACGGTGGCAGCGTGCAAACCCACGTACCGGGTGCGCTCAAGCTCAAGGAACCCGGCGAGGTCCACCGCGGCGTGCGGGTGCACGCCCCCTTCACCCTGCAGGGCGCCGCGATCGCAGCCGAGCAGATCGCAGCAGCCGCCGACGCGCTCGGCGTGCGTGGAGCCCCTCACTTCCGCGCCCACGGCTTCGCCCCCGACACGCGCGCCGCCGGGTTCGCTCGCGCGATGCACGAGGCGCTGACCTCGGCGCGCGCGACCGAGCTCGAGCGCGCCACCCTGGTCGCCGAGACCCTGGCCGAGATCGTCGGCCGACGACGCATGCGACGATCGCTCCGCGCCGTGCAGCGTGCCCGCGCCTACCTGCGCGAGACCCTGAGCGAGCGCATCACGCTCGACGCGCTCGCCGAGCACGCCGCGCTCGACAAGTTTCATCTCGCCCGTGCGTTTCGCAGCGAGGTCGGCCTACCGCCCTACGAGTACCTCACGCACTTGCGCGTCGATCGTGCGCGCGAGCTGCTGCGAAACGGTGCGCGCGTCGCCGAGGTCGCCCACGCGGTCGGGTTCTACGACGAGAGCCAGCTGCACCGACACTTCCGTCGCATCATCGGGGTTGCTCCCGGCGCGTATGCGCGCAGCTTCGGGAGATCGCGAGCGCGCCGCCAACATCGCCCAAGCCCCGCGCGCGTGCCCGGCGAATGATCCGATCCATGACCGATCGAGACCACCATGCCCACCCGCCGGCGACCATCCGACTCGGCGACCTCGAGGTTGCGCGCATGGGCTACGGCGCGATGCGCCTGCCCGGCAAGGACGTGTGGGGCGAGCCCGATGATCCCGCGCGGGCGCGTGCGGTGCTACGTCGCGCCGTCGAGCTCGGCGTCGAGCTCATCGACACTGCGTGGTTCTACGGGCCGCTGGTCGCCAATCGCCTGATCGCCCAGGCGCTGCGCCCGTATCCGAGCAATCTGGTGATCGCGACCAAGCTCGGCGGCAAGCGCCTGCCCGACAAGGGCTGGGCACCGGCGCTGCGCCCCGAGGAGCTGCGCAAGGGCGCCGAGGACGACCTGCGATCGCTGGGCGTCGAGCGGCTCGACGTCGTGCACCTGCGCCACATGCCCGGCGCCGGCGTGCCGCTGATGGAGTCGCTCGATGTCCTCGTCGCGCTGCAGGCAGAGGGCAAGATCCGCCACCTCGCGCTCAGCAACGTCGGCGCACGCGAACTCGAGCAAGCACTCGCGCGCACGCCCATCGTCGCGGTGCAGAACCTCTACAATGTCGGCGGCGGCGACGGACCGATGGCGCGCCAGGCCCACGCCGTGGTCGAAGATCCCGAGGGCGTGCTCGAGCTGTGTACACGCAAGGGCATCGCGTTCCTGCCGTTCTTCCCGCTCGCGGTCGGCAACATCGCGAGCGAGCGAACCGCCCTCGCGGCCATCGCCGAGCGCCACCGGGCCAGCCCCGCTCAGATCGCGCTCGCGTGGCTGCTGGCGCGCTCGCCCGTCATGCTGCCGATCCCCGGCACATCCTCGCTCGCGCACCTCGAGGAGAACTGGGCCGCGCGCCGCATCGCGCTGACGCCCGACGACGTCGCAGCGCTCGCGGCCGAGGGTTGACCAGGGCGCTTCGCGCCACGCGCCGGCGAGCGCGACCGCCACGCGTGTCGGCGGCGCGAGGCCGGATCGGCCCCGTTGGGGTGGCGCGCTAGGGTCCGCACTGCGGTGGCATCGTGCAGTTGCGCGTCGCGAACTTCCGATCGGCACCGGCCGGCAGCAAGAAGCCGAGCGTGTAGCCGATCGGCATCGGCTGCGGGTCACCCGGGCACGGCGAGCGCATGCGTTCGATGAACGTCACCGTCGCGCCATCGTCGACGATGATCGTGCCGGCGCCGGCGGGGGACAGCGTGCGGTCCTCCACCATCAGCTGCAGCTTGCCGAAGTCGATGCCGCTCGCCACGCCGCGCGGGCACGAGAATCGCTTCGCGAATGCGGCCTCGCTGGCGATGGTGCCCAGGCCAGCAGGTCCACTGCGTCCGGTACACTCGGTGGGCGCGGCCCACGGTTTCAGCGGCCTCGCGGCCGAGAGCCCCAGCAGGGACGGCGAGCACGGGTCGATGGCCTTGGGCTGTGCCTTCGTTTCGACCTTCGTCGCTGCCTCGAGCGCGGCGTCGAGCTCGTGCTTCGGTGGCGGCTGTCGCTCGGGCTTCTCGTCCGGTCGTGAGGAGCACGCGAGCAGCGTGGTGAGAGCGACGGCGATCCTTCGCGCGTGGGTGCGTCCCATCGCGCGCGAGCATACTCGCTCGCGCGCGGATCTGGCGACGTTGGGGACTCGACGAACCGCCTGTTCGACGGGCCGGCGCGCCCGGGCACAGCGTCAGGGGACGCGCTCGGCCGCGAAGTAGTGGTTCTCGCCCCCGTCGACCCACGACCTCATCGGCGTGAGCCCGGCCGCGATCATGCGGGCGTGGTACGCCGAAGCGCCGAGCGACTGCGACGATCGTTCGGTCAGTACGTCGGTCCACGAGCACGCCTGCGCGGGCGCGCTGAAGAGGAAGCGACCTCCGGGTCGCAGCGCCGAGGCCACCCGGTCGATCACCGCCAGCTGCACCGCCTCCGCGAGCAAGAACATCAGGCCGACCGCGACCACGCCGTCGAAGCTGCGACCGAAGAAGCTCGAGTGCTCGACCGCTTCACAGATGACGCGCGCGTCTGGGCAACGGCGGCGGAACGCCGCCACCAGCGTCGGTGCGGCGTCGATGCCATGGAGCTCGAAGCCGTCGTCGAGCAGCGCTTGCGAGATCGGTAGGCCGTGGCCGCAGCCGAGATCGAGGATCGACGCGCCCGGCGTCAGACCTCGGGACCACGCACGCACGGTCTCGAGGCCGATCTCCCCGCGGCCGCGGCGGGTCATGAACTCCGTCGCGACCCCCTCGTAGCCGTTCGAGGCCGCTTCCGCGCCCACGCAGGTCGGCTCCGGTCGCGCGGCCATGGCACGACGCTAGCAAAGTCGGCGCGCCGATGGCCACCGCGCCGGCCGACGTGCTAGATGCGACGACAATCATGGCGTGGCGAGCTCTGAAGGTACTCCTGTCGATGTCGTTGGGACTCGTGGCCTGTAGAGCCGGAGTGGTCGGTGAGGCGGTGCGGCCCGTCGATCCCAAGGGTTCTGCAGCGCTCGACGGCAACCCGACCAAGTGTCGCTCGACCGCAGGCCCAGCCGAGCCGCTCGTGGTCGATTGGAAGTCCGACGCGCGCGCCGAGCTCGAGCTCGCGATGCGCGGCGGTGTCGTCGTCGTGCGCTACGACTGTGAGCAGCTCGCAGTGCTAGACCGCTGTCGCCTCGACGGCAGCTACGCGTTTGCTGGCGTGACACGAAAGGAAGAGTCGGTGCAGATCGTCAATCGCGACGAGCTCGCCGCGAACGTACCGCTCGCGAAGGCGACCTTCAGCGCCGCCCTCGACCGTGGTAGCAGCCTCGACATCGCGTTGGTGATGATCGGCAAGCAAGCGACGACGGTCGGCTCTGCGATGCGCCCGCAGCTGCAAGGCGAGTGCGATGGCGCCACCCACTACGTGCGTGGCGCCTACGTCGGCGCATTTGCGCTGCGCACCGGCACCGCCGGCAAGGTTCAGGCGGTGGCCGACATCTTCGGCGCGGGGATCAAGGCAGGCAGCGCCAGCGATCGCAACACGGCGACGAAGGAGGGCGAGCTCGATGCCTGTCGGGCCGCGACGGCGCGCGCTGAGGTGCCGCCGGAGCAGTGCGGTGCGGCGATTCGACTGCAGCTCGAGCCGATCGGCGACGCGGGCTCGAAGCCGAGCGACGACAAGGGCGAACGCAGCCCGTGTCCGTCGGGGATGGCGCTCAGCGAGGGCAAGTGCTCGGCGTCGGTCGCTTCGAAGGCACACCTTTGTGATCCCAAGTGACAAGGCCGAGTGCGAGGCGCAGTGCGAGCTCGGCGATTCCGGCAGCTGCTACAACCTCGGCGTGCAGCGTGAGGTCGGCGACCTCGAAGGTGCGCTCACGGCTTACGAGCGCGGCTGCGACGGCGGAAACGCGCGAGCATGCTCGGCGGCGGGCTTCGCCTGGATGACGCGACGCATGCAGGCCAAAGACGATCAGGCCAAGCTCGACGCACGACTGAAGGCCGAGAACCGTCTGGCACAAGCCTGCGATCGCGGCGATGCGTGGACCTGTTGGAACACCTCCACCTGGTACCTGCGCACCGGCGCACTCGAGGTCTTCCCGCGCGATCCCACGCGCGCGATGTCGTTGCTGCGGCGCGGCTGCGACCTCGGCTACGCGCCGAGCTGCAGCAGCCTCGCCGACACGCTGATGGCCGGCAAGGACGCGCCGCGCGACGTGCCGGCTGCGCTCGGGCTCTTGGTGCGCGGCTGCGACGGCGGCAGCGCCGAGGATTGCACGCGTCTGGGCGACACCCAGCGGCAGGGCAAGCTCGTGATGAAGGATCCCGCGGCCGCGGTCGCGGCCTATCGCAAGGGTTGTGATCGCGGCGGCGCGATCGCGTGCTTCAAGGCCGGCACGATGCTCGCCAACGGCGAAGGCGTGTCGAAGGACGACGCGGCAGCGGTCGCGGTGTGGTCGCAAGCCTGCAACGAGAACATCGCCGGCTGGGACGCCTGCAAGTCGCTGGGTCAGGCACTCGAGCGTGGCGAGGGCACGGCCAAGGATGCCGAGCGCGCGGCCGTGGCCTACCAGCGTGGCTGCACGCGCGGCGGGTGCCTGCGCGCCGGCGAGATCTACGAGAAGGGTCTCGGCGTCACGGTGGACTTGACCAAGGCCCGCGAGGCGTACGACCAGGGCTGCAAGCGCTTCGCCGACGCGCAGGCGTGCAAGGCCCTGAAGCGCCTCGGCGCAGGTTCGTAGTCGCGGGCCCGCTGCCCGCATCACCGCCGCCCGCGGCGTCGCGCTACCAGTCGCCCAGCTTCTCGAGGACGCCTCGTCGCTTGACGATGTTCTTGTAGTCCCACTGGATCGTCTTCGCCTTGCGCAGGCATCGCTTCACGACACGAGCATCGAGCTGCGCGAGGTCAGCGAAGCGCAGCTCGGCGGCCTTGAACTTGCCCTCGGCGTGCAGCGCCGGCTCGTCGAACGACTGACCGCTCCAGAACAGCAGCTGCACGTCCTTCTTCCGCACCCAGTAGCCGACCACGGGGTTGTCGGCGAGAAACCAGACCGGACCTCCGTGCCAGAGCTTGCTCTGTGCGCGGGTGAGCCCTGCGTCGATCAACGCCGCGAGCGCGTCGCAGATCGCTCGGGCGTCGTCGGTTTGCGCGGCGTTGTAGGCTTCGATGTCCGAGTGCATGGGGTCCTTCCGTTGGTGCGGGTGACGATCGCGTGGCCGCGGCCACGGCGAGTCTACACGCCCGTGGCGGCGCGCCACGACCACGCGAGAACGCTGACGCGGCGGAGTTATCGCGCGCGCGCGGTCCGGCAAGTGGATCGCGGCGGCGCGCGCATCGGCTCGATGGAGATGTACGGCCACACGCACTCGAGCCTTCTGCGAGGGGCCGAGATCGTCGCCTGAAGCGCGCCTGAGCGTCGATCTCGTTGCCCCGCCCACTTCAGGACGCCGGACACCCCGGAAATCGACCGTGGTCATGCGTCCGTCTGGCCGCGACCGGCAACTAGCCTGCGTGCGCCGACGTCACGCATTCTCCACCCTGTTGACCCTGGTCGCCGCCGTGAGCGGTTGCGACGTCTACGAGACGCGACCGCAGGAACCGCCGCAGGGTGACCGTGAGGGCCTGGGCGCGCGGTACGTGACCGCATTCGGCGACACCGTGTCGTTCGAGCTCGATGCCCTCGAGGTGCCGGGCGACAACGCGGGTGTGCGCGGCTTCGTGGCGATCACCCCGGCGACGCGCTCGCTGATCGCGGCGGTCGTCGTACGCGACGCCGGTGGTCAGGCGTGGCCGCTCGATGAGCTCCTCGGTGCCGCGCGCATCGACCCCGTACTGCGGCTGCGTTTCGACAACGGCACAGTCATCGACATCCCTGGACGCTCGAGTCTGACCGAGCTCGCCTTCGACCTCAGCGAGGTGGCACTGCCGCGGGGCACCAACCCCGAGGTCAGCGTGCTGCTCGGCGGTGACAGCATCGGTGGCGGTCACGCGGTTCACGTCGCGCGCATGGGCGACGTCGACCTCGACGGCGCGGTCGACTCGTCGGACCTCGTGACCCTGTTCGCAGCTGGTCGCTACGAGACCGGCGAAGCCGCGAGCTACTCCGAGGGCGACTTCAATGCGGACGGCGTGTTCGACTCGAGCGATCTCGTGGCGCTCTTCGGCGGCGGCGACTATCAGGCCCCCGGGGTCGCGACCCCGAGCGATGACGAGCTGGATGAGGCGCTGATCGTGCGCGACTATCCGCCGTACTGGCTCGCATCGGGGGAGGTCGCCGATGCGCTGTTCGAACGCCAGGCCGAGGTCGACGATGCACTCGCGTCGGAGAACCTGACCACGCCCCAGCGCGACGCGTTGAACGAGCAGCGCGAGGCACTCACGCGACAGATCGAGGCGGTCCGCGGTGCCAGCTCGCGACCGGACCTCAACTACAACGACATCGACCTGCTCGGCTACGAAGGATGTGCGGTGACCTGTTGGCTATCGGCGCGTTCGATTGGCGCAACGCTCTGGGAGGTGGAACGCACCGAATCGGGCACATTCTGCGAACAGTGGCACGACGACGACTGCGCCGGGGAGCTCGCAGTCGACGGGCGTTTCCCGATGAGCTGTGATCCGGTCGCGGGGCACGGCGGTCACGCGGACGCGCCTGGCATCGAGGGCTGGCTCGACGGCGCGCACTATCAGTACCAGGCATGCGGTCCGCACGACGTGCAACCACCGCCGCTGGGCTCGGGCAGCTCGGCCGCCACTGCGGAATGCGAGCAGCACGTCGCGTTGACCATGCACTGCGAGAACTTCGGCAAGGCCTGTGGGCAGACCGGCGCAGGCGCGGCGGCCTGCGACTATCGAGAATCGCGCGAGGCCGACGTCCACATTGGTGCGGCGACGCGACGGGCGCAGGGCTCGGTACTCGCGCCGCGGGCCGAGATCAAGGGCAAGGTCCAGTTCTCGTCGACGCTCGAGAGCGAGTTCGGCGTCATGATCACGCCCGCGACGCAATCATTGACGGGTGTCGGGATCGCGAACTCGGATGACGTGCCCACGGCCAACGACCCCTGCGAGGAACTCGAGGGCGACGCAGTCGGGACCATCGGTGTCGAATGCTACATCGAGCAGGAGTTCCTCGCGGCCAAGAAGCCCAAGGTGGCGTGCAAGCTCTTCTTGCGCGGCGAGCTCAAGGCGACGATGTCGGTGGCGGATGCGAGCGCCTGCATCGGTAAGCTCATCGGTGGCGACGAGTCGGGCGCGCGCGAGATCCAGGGCGCGGGTACCCTCGAGAATCCCGTCTATCGCCACCTCACGGTGACCACCGGAGGCATCGCTGAATCGGCCGTGCGAGACCTCCCGCTCGATCCTCTGGGCATGCGAGTCGAGAATCGTACCCACGCCGAGACGGTCACGGAGGAGGACGTCCACCCCGAGTTCGGTCTCGTCGGATACACGACGCTCTCGTCGACCGCCCAAGCCTGGGCGGACGTGTCGGTCGCAGCGACCTTGAGCGTCGACGGGCCCGGCGTGGGTGCAAACACGGTGTGCCTCACCGCCCGCCCGGCGGGTCTGCCCGAGTCGAGCTTCGTGCAGGATCACCTCCTCGGTGCCCACGACGACGAGAACGCGGCACGATTCGGCCACTGGTGGGGCTCGCAGCTGAGCCTCAACTGCGACGACAAGTGGAGCTTGTTCCCGCTCGCGCAGCGGCTGCCGCTGCCGTGCGCGGCCGAGCTGGCAGAGCAATCGGTGGGTTGGGAGTGCAAGTTCGACGAGTTGTGCGGCGCGACCGTGGGGACCTGCATCACACCCGAATCGGTGTGACCCGCCCTCGGCGCTTGACATGCGTCGGCAGCGTGGCATCTTTAGACCAGCGGTCGAACCGATGGTTGCACCGCTGGTTGAACAGGGACACGCAAGCATGGACATCCTCATCGTCGGCACCGGCATTGCCGGGCCCACGCTGGCCTACTGGCTGCGGCGCGCGGGCCATCGGCCGACGCTGGTCGAGCGCGCGCCGCAGCTGCGTACAGGCGGCTACCTGATCGACTTCTGGGGCGCCGGGTTCGAGGTCGCCGAGCGCATGGGCATCGTGCCGGAGCTGATCCGGCGGGGCTATCGCGCGCGCGAGGTCCGGCAAGTGGATCGCGACGGCGCGCGCATCACCTCGATGAACCCCGAGGTGTTCGTGGGCTCGCAGTCGCGCTACGTGAGCCTGGCCCGCAGTGATCTCGCCGCTGTGGTGTACGACACGCTCGCGGGTGAGGTCGAGACGATCTTCGACGACACCGTGCGTGTGCTCGATGACGACGGTCGTCGCGTGCACGTGGAGTTCGAGCGCACGACCGCAAGGGAGTTCGATCTGGTGGTGGGCGCCGATGGTCTACATTCCGCCGTGCGGCGGCTGGTGTTCGGCCCCCACGGCGACTTCGAGCGCTACCTCGGCTTCAAGATCGCCGCCTTCGACCTGGTCGGCTTCCGGCCGCGCGAGGAGTCGGTCGCGACCCTCTACACCGAGGTCGGCCACCAGATCACGTCGTTCCCCATGCGCGACGACGCCACGATGATCGCGATCACCTTCATCGATGAGCGCCCCGAAGTGCCGGCGACGCGTGCGGAGCAGGAGGCGCTGCTGCGCTCGCGCCTCGCGGGTGCGGGCTGGCACGCGCCCGAGATCCTCGCGCAGATGTCGGCGGCGGAGGGCCTCTACATGGATCGCGTGAGCCAGATTCGCATGCCCGGGTGGTCGCGCGGTCGTGTGGTGCTGCTCGGTGATGCCGCCGCGTGTCCATCGCTGCTGTCGGGCCAGGGTTCGGCGCTCGCGATGGTCGAGGCCTACGTGCTGGCCTCGCAGCTGGCGCACGCGCCCGATCACGAGGCGGCCTTCGCCGGCTACGAGCAACTGCTCGCGCCGCTGCTGCACTCGAAGCAACAGGCAGCCCAGCGGCTTGCGCTCGCGTTCGCCCCGAAGAACCGATTCCAGTTGTTCGTGCGCAACGGCGTGATGAAGCTGATGGGAGTACCGTGGGTCGCGAGGCTCGCCGCCGGCAAGAGCTTCAACGACGCCATCCGGCTGCCGCCGCCGCCCGACACGTGACCACCGAACATGCCCCGACCGCGCTTCCACAAGCTTCCCCCCGAGCAGCAGCAAGAGATCGTGCGATCGTGTTCGGCGTGGGCCAGGCCATCGACACCTGGCTGCTCACGCAGGAGCTCGACGCCAAGTCGCTGCGAAAGTACGGCCCGATCTTGATCGGCATGTTCCGACGAACCCTGTCACCCGAGGAGCCCTGAGATGGACATGTACGGCCACAAGCACTCGAACCTGCCGCAGAAGACGGTGATCGTCGCGATCGAGCTGGTGCTCCTCGGGATCGCAGGCCTCGTGCTGTTCGGCCCGCTGGGCGCCAGCATCCGCGCGGCACCAAGTGACACGACCGCCGAGTACCAGCCGGAGGCGATTGGAATTCTGCGTGGCTTCGGATGATTCCGGTCCCAGCCGCGGAGGTTCGCTTACGGCGGGGGCTTTTCTTTCGTAGGGTCGAGTCTTCGAGATTACGGGCACTCGACCGTGTCGGTGACTTCGCAGTCGATCCCCCACGCGCTGAAGTCGGCGCAGTCGCTCGTGCCGAAGGGCTGTCCTTGGCAGGGCTCGAAGATCTCTCCGCGCAGGGTGCAGCGTAGGATTTCTCCGTAGCTCGTCACGTCCGTGGTGCTCCAGGCCTGCACGTATAGGAAGCCGAAGCTGATGAGTAGGTCGGTACCGGAGCAGCCGATGTCGCAGTAGGACTCGGTCAGCTCGGAGACGTTGCCTTCGAGGGAGGACAGGAGTGCCTCGTGAATCGCACACTCGAGGTTCGGATCGACCGCCTCCTGGTTCGAGCCCGGATCGCGGGAGACCGGCTCGCAGGGCACAGGCGCGTCGCATCGCTCGAGCATCGACGCCGGCAGTGGGTCCCCCGTCGTCGTGTCCTCGCCCGTGTCCGAGGTTGCACCACCCGAAGCGCCCCCTTCGTCCTCGATCTGCTCCGGCCCACATCCGAGCGCCAACGTCCCGACAACAAGAGCCCCAACCAAGCCACGAATACCCACGGCTGGGAGGCTAGCACAGCTCGGCCGGCGGACTACTTCTCGAGTGACGCCGTCGCCAGCAGCGTGATCTCGATGCGCCGGTTCTTCTTCTTGCCGCGCGAATTCTTGTTGCCGTGGGCCAATCGAGTCACCTTGTGCCCAGCCTGGCTCAGCATATCCCTGAGCGGCCGGCTCGGGCCAGACGACTTCGAGCCGTCTTCATGGAAGCAGTTTCGGGCAGCAAGTTTGACGGGCCCGTCCACAGGCCTGCCGGGCCAGCCGCGGTGGACATCGGGCCGAGGGCGCGCTGCACTGCGCGGCAAAGACTCGGTGATCGCGGCGCGCTCGTGCTGGCGCACGAGCAGCAACGCCGGGCCGCGGCTTGGGCCGCGGCTTGGCCCACCGCTGTGTCACGACGCCCTACGTTCCGCGTACGACCGCGCGCAGCGATGCGGTGGCAGAACCGATTCCAGTTGTTCATGCGCAACGGCGTGATGAAGCTGATGGGAGTACCGTGGGTCGCGAGGCTCGCCGCCGGCAAGAGCTTCATCGACGCCATCCGGCTGCCGCCGCCGCCCGACACGTGACCACCGAACATGCCCCGACCGCGCTTCCACAAGCTTCCCCCCGAGCAGCAGCAAGAGATCGTGCGCGCAGCCCTCACAGAATTCTCCGAGCACGGCTTCAACGCCGCGTCGTTGAACCGCATCATCGACGCGGCCGGCATCTCCAAGGGGTCGATGTACTACTACTTCGACGGCAAGGAGGACCTCTACGGCCACGTGGTCCGCGTCGAGCTCGGGCGGCTCTTCGAGGCCTCCGGTCCGTTCCCGGTGCCCTCCGCCCGCGATGCCGCCAGCTTCTGGGCCACGCTCACGGAGTACTACGGCCGCATCATGGGCGCGCTCATGGCCTCGCCGGCCCTCGCCGCGCTCGCCCGTGGCTGGCTCGCGGCGTCGGCCAGCCCCGCGCTGCAGCAGGTCCAACGCGAGATGGAGTCGGCCGTGCTGCCGTGGTTCGAGCGGGTGCTGACCGCCGGCCAGCGCGCCCGTGCCGTCCGCAAGGACATCCCGACCAGCCTCGCGATCGCGATCGTGTTCGGCATGGGCCAGGCCATGGACACCTGGCTGCTCACGCAGGAGCTCGACGCCAAGTCGCTGCGAAAGTACGGCCCGATCTTGATCGGCATGTTCCGACGAACCCTGTCACCCGAGGAGCCCTGAGATGGACATGTACGGCCACAAGCACTCGAGCCTGCCGCAGAAGACGGTGATCGTCGCGATCGAGCTGGTGCTCCTCGGGATCGCAGGCCTCGTGCTGTTCGGCCCGCTGGGCGCCAGCTTCCGCGCGTTCGGTGATTCGCCCCACCTCGGTCGCAACCTGACGCTGCTGGTCTTCGACATCGTGGTGTTCGCGCGCTACCTCGCGACGATGTTCGTGTTCGTCGAGCGGCGGATCCCCTGGGACGAGGCATTCTCGATCCCGCTCGCGTTCGCGCTCTACCTGGTCGGCTTCCCCTTGCTCGCGAAGCCGGCGTCGACGGGCTTCGGTGCGCTCGAGCTGCTCGGGATCGGCCTGTTCGTCGGCGGATCGTTCATCAACACCTACGCCGAGTACCAGCGACGCCGCTTCAAGCGACGGCCACAGAACGCCGGCCAGCTCTACACGGGTGGATTGTTCGCCATCACGATGCACCCGAACTATTTCGGCGACCTGCTGTGGGTCGCCGGCTTCGCCTGCGTCACCCACAACGCCTTTGCCTGGCTCATCCCCGCGTTCCTGCTGGGATTCTTCTACTTCTACAACATCCCCAAGCTCGACGCCTACCTGCGCAGTCACTACGGCGCGGCGTTCACCGCCTACGCGCAGCGAACGAAGCGGCTGGTGCCGTTCGTGCTCTGACGGTGCTCTGCTTGGGTGATCCGTCACCTGTCGCCGCGGGCACCGTGTCACCGACCTCGACGAGGTTCTACGGGTGTGGCGAGTGACGGCGGTGCGAGGCACCTCGCCATCGACTCGTCGCTTGCCTCCGTCCTGATCTCCCGGCATCGTCGAGCGGTGGTTCGCACCTTCGCGTTGCTCGGCATCCTCATCGCCGCATGCGACCGCTCCGAGCCGTCGCCGGCCGGCCACGACCCCGCGTCGACGCCGACGGCCGACGAGCCGTGCGCGCGGGACGAGGACTGTGTGTTCGCGAGCGGCTGCTGCACCGGCTGCTCGTTCTTCAGTGGCCGCACCGCGAGCGCGCGCATGAGATCCGCGAGCGAACAGGCCAGCGAAGATCGCAAGTGCTGGCTGCGCGGATGGTTCGAGGACTGCCCGCATGTCGACTGCGCCTCGCCGCCGCCGTGTCGCCTCGATCTCGGCCCGGCGTGCGTGGAGGGCCGTTGCCGACCCCGCGCGACCGGGGTCGTGGGCGACGCCAACGATCGCTGTCGGGCCGACGCCTGCGGCGAGCCACCGGCGTTCACCGGCTCCGACTGCGATGACTTCGCCCAGGCGGCGTACGAGCGCTGCGCGTGCCTCGACGGCGGCGGCCCCTGCCCGCCGGAGATCTGGCGCGGCCTGTGTGCGGACGCCAGCCGCTGCGTGGGAGACTCGCCAGGCGTCGCGGTGACGCGCGCGACCGCCGACTGCCCGTGATCGATGACGCCACGACCATGTGTGCGACGCCGCGGCGGGTGCGGGACGCCGCCCACGCGGCGAATGGTCGCTCGTTCACTCCTCGAACGGGTTCGCGAACGCGGGGTCGAGGAGGAACTCGTCGTCGGTCATCGACTCGAGGAATGCGATGACGGCGTCGATCTCTTCGTCGGTCGCGGGGAATCCGCGCACCAGCCCCGACTTGAGCGGGCTGACCCGACCATCGCCGGCGTACGGGCCCGTCTCGGTCACGGTGCCACCCGCGGCGTAGTGGTCGAGCACGTCGCGGAGCGTCGCCTTGCTGCCGTCGTGCATGTACGGCCCGGTCACCGCGATGTTGCGCAGCGACGGGGGCCGGAACAACCCGCGATGGTCTGGATCGAAGGTCACCTCGAAGAGGCCCTGATCGTACGGCGGATAGCTGCCGTCGCCACCGACGTTGTAGAGCCCGTTGTTGAAGAACGGATACTGGATCGACCCCGGGTCGGAGTCCGCGTCGCGGTACGACGTGGTGAGGTTGATGCCATTGTGGCAGTGGAAGCACTCGAAGCGCTCGCCGAAGAACAGCGTCATGCCCTGGCGCTGCTGCTCGGTCAGCGCGTCGTGGTCACCGGCCACGAAGCGATCGTAGGGGCTGCGACCCGGGATCATCGTGCGACAGAAGCTCGCGAGCGCGAACACGATCTTGTTGACGGTCGCGCCCGACTCGCTCTCGGGGAACGCGGCCGCGAACATCGCTGCGTACATCGGATCGTCGTCGAAGCGCGCGAGCACCTCGGCCTCGTTGCCATCGTTGATCCCCAGCTCGACCGGATTGTCGTTGCGTAGCGGCACCTGCAGCTGGTCCTCGAGCTCGAGCAGCACGTTGCTCGCCCACGTGAACGTCGTGCGATACGCGACCATGCCGAGCGCCTGGCTGTTGCGCTCGAGCACAGTACCGGTCGAGCCGCTCGGCGTCGTCTCGGGGTCTGCAAATCCCAGCTCTTGGAAGTGGCAGTCGGCGCACGACTGCTCGAGGTTTCCCGACAGGCGACGGTCGTAGAACAGATGCCGCCCGAGCTCGATCTTCTCGGCCGTGAGCGGATTGAACTCGGGAATGTAGGGGGTCTCGAGGTGATCCGGCAGCCGCAGCAGCTCGCGAACGGGATCGACCGGGACGCCGCCGCTCGACGAATCGGCGGCGCCCGTGTCGGTCGGCACACCCGTGTCGTCGCTGCTGCCGCTCGTGCTCGTGCTCGTGCTCGTTCCGGTGCCCGTGCTGCCGCCGCTGCTGCTGCTCGCACTGGCGTGCTCACCCGCGCCGCTGGGCGACGAGCATCCGATCGACGCGCACAGCGCGAGCGCAAGCGACGTTGCCGCCCGCGCCCGCGGCCGCTCTGCCTCACTGGGCAGCGAACACCGCATCTTGATCCGCCGCCGAAACGCCATCGTCGATGTCGACGCCGAACGAGGCAAAGATGGTCCCACAGTGCGGCTGCATCGGCGACGAGTGACACTCGACGCCGGGCCCCTCGCCGATGATTTCGAACGTCTTGGGGTCATAGATCGGCGCGAGGAAGTCCACCCCCTCGAGCGCGCGCCCGAGGTCGACCGCGACCACACCGGTCGCGAGATCGAACCCGTCGAGGTCGACCTTCGGTGTGTTCAAGAATCCGCACGCGTCTTGGTTCTCGAGCGCGAGCTCGCCATCCCCCGCGCAATCGGTGCTCCCGATGTGCAGGTAGCCGCCGCCCGCGACCGCCTCGGGGTCCTCCACGGAGAAGTTGAACACGAAGTGGCGGTAGCCGGTCGCCCACGACCAGTACATCTCGCCCAGCGGCGACGGAGCCGCCTCCGCGCTCGTGGTGTTGATGAGATCCTTCATCACGGCCTGCGGCACACCGACGTCGAAGCTGATCCGCGTCACGTCCGCGACCTGCGTCATGCCGGTGATCACGTCGTTCTCGCGCGCGGTGCCTTCGGCGAAGGCAATCGCGGAGGCTTCGCAATCGCCTTCGGTGTTGCTGGTGAGATCGATGAGCGAGACCTGTCCGGCATCACTCGTGTACTGGAAGTCGTTGACGTCGAGCTCGACGGTCACCTCGCTGCCGTCGGCGGCGTACATGTGCAGGTTGCTGATGTAGAACCGCAGATCCGCTGGGCTCGCGGTGTGCTCGCCGTCGGGGCCGAGCCCGGTGATCGTGCTGCCGCAACCGACCTCTTCGCCGTTGGCGACCGCCGCGAACCGCAGGCTGAACGGCGCGAGCGCCTCGCCGGTCGTGCTTCCGCCGGAGCTGTCGAGCCCGGTCGGGTCGGTATCGCTCGTCGCCGTGGTGGCGCTGGTGGTGGTGGCGGTCGGGTCTGTCGTGGTCGTCGATGCGGTGGTCGCCGAGGTGCTCGACATCGTCGGATCGCCGGTCGAGCCGTCGGCGTTCGTCGAAGTCTCCGCGTCGTCGCCACCGCAAGCGCCGAGGACCGCAGCAAACAAAAGGGTGGGCGCGAGTGTCCGGCAGTCCATCGTCATGTGTCGCGACGCTAGCCAGGCCGACCGCGCGCCGCCAGCGAGAATGGGGGGGCGCGAAAATTCGCCACATGCCTGGTGCCGCGTAGGCTCGAGTCGCGCATTGGGCATCGCAGGTGTTCCGCGAGGTGTTCAAGACTTGGCCAGCGCCGCCGGAGGGTCGCGGTGGCTGCGATGCCGTCGCGAACAGCGATGCCTCCCGCGTGACAGATCCGCAACGGGCATTCTCCGCCGCGTGCGCTAACCTCGGCGGAGGTCCGCCTCCGACGGGCAGCGGGTAGGATCATGCGAAGGACCCTCAAGTTCCTGCACGAGGTCGGCAGCGCGGGGCTCATGGGCGCCGTCGCGGCCCAGGCAATCCTGTCGTTCGCCGCCGACGGTCGCGGGCCGCTCGAGTACGCGGCGATGCGCCACGCGATCTTGCTGGTCTCCCAGTGGCTGCTGGTCCCGTCCCTGCTGGTCGTGCTCGTCAGCGGGCTCGCCGCGATCGCAGCCCACCACCCGTTCCAGAACGCCGGCTGGGCGTGGATGAAGCCGCCACCACCTTGCTGGTGCTCGAGGGCACGCTGGTCGCCCTGTCGGGCCCCGCACAGGGGGCCGCGGTGGTCTCGGCCCGGATCGCCGCCGGTGAACCGGCCGACGCCGAGGAGCTCGCCGACTTCGTCCGTCACGAGCGCGGCGGCCTCGCGATGATCGCGTTGCTGTCGATCGTCAACATCGCGCTGGCGGTGTGGCGCCCTCGATTCAAGCGAAGGACGCCGCCGCCGCCGGAGTGAGTCCGTCGTCGATCGCGGCGCAGCTTGGTCTCGACCCGAAGGTGCCGTGCCTCAGCCGGCGGGACAGCTCGGCGCACGCAGAACTTCGACGGCTGCGGTGGCGCGATCGATGACAGCGAGGCTGCCGGTCGGCGCGTCCAGCCGAACGACGACGATCGACCCCTCCGGCTGCCAGCCGACCAGCGATGCGTGCCGCTCGCGGGGCGAATCGAACCACAGAGCGTCGAGCGAGTAGCGGGCGATCTCCGTGCCCGTCGACACGTCGAGCACGAGCAAGGTGTCGAGGCGATCGACCAGGAAAGCCCAGTGATCGCCGCCGAGCCACGCAGGCTCCGTCGCAATTCCACCTCGAGGCTCGTCGATGACGCTCGTGAGCCGGTTGCCGTGTCGGTCGTAGAGCCAGCTCCGCACGCCGGGCTCGTCGCAGCCCTCGAGCAACACGTACAACGTATCGCCCAGCCAAACGTGGCTCGCGCAGCGCAACTGCGGGTCGTCGAGCTCGAATGCGGCGACTCGTCGGTGATCCCGGTACGCCCAGATCTCCGCGCTCGCGGGGCCGCTCTCGAAGGTGTTGGTGACGGCGAGAACGCTGCGTTGCGCGGTGCTGGTGACGTGGCGGTCGAGCACGCCACTGCGCGGAACGCCGACGCGCAGCACGAAGCCCAAGTCGTTGGAGACCACGCCATCGAGGTCGATGCGGTCGATCCACTCTTGCGGTGTCGCGGGGCGGACGGTGGCGAACGCCGCTTCTGGCACGCGCGCGTCGGTACGCTGGTACTGCTTGTCGGCGAGGTCGACGAGTACGAGCACGGGCGAGATGCCGTAGTTGAACTCCAGCCCGAGCTGCCCGTCGACGATTCTCCCCATTGCGACGGACTGCGCCTCGGGAACACAGTCGCCGCTCGCCGCTTCGGACCTCGCGGACGCGGAAGACCGCGGGGCGACGGGCTCCCCGGGGCGCACCGGTGCGACGTCGACGGGAGAGGCCCTGCGCTCGGTGCTTCCAACTCGACAGCCCGCGCCGACCAAGAGCGCGATCGACAACGCCGCCCTGAGTGTCCGAGAACGCAGGTGCATCCACGCCGCAACGTCCCGGCTCATCGCCGGCGAGCGTAGCCGTCTTGCTCCGCGGGTTCCACCGACGCCAGGGAAGCCGGATCGGCTCATTGCGGGTACCCGGCGCTCAGAGTCTGCATGTCGTGCCAGACCCGCGACGCGAAGCGGAGCTCACGGGATGTGCGGCACCGTGAAGCATGTCCCGAATCCCGCACGGCGTGCTGGCCTCAGGTCTGACATGAGGACGAACGCGCCCGCGCCTGGGGTGGTGTCGGCGAGCACGCACTCGGATACGCTGCGGCCCCATGATTCGCACGGGTTCTCCGGGCTGGCTTGCGTCGGTGACATTCGGCGCGCTCGCATGCGCTGCTCGTCCAGCCGGCATCCCCAACGGTGCGCCGCACCTCGCACGCTCGAATGCGGGCTTCGACGCCGAGCAGCAGTTGAACCGGGCCCGAGGTCCGCTCGAGCTCCAGGCACCACCCCAGGGCTGGTGGGAAGCCGAGCACGCGTGCCCCGCGGGCACGACGTTGCTCGTACAGGGGAGCGACTACGATCCGGCGCACCCCGAGACCGCAAGCGACTTACCGCGCATCGGGTGTGTGCGGCCGGATGGCACACAACACGGGCCATCGACGATCTTCGCTCGCAACGGTGTCGCGATCCAGCAGGGCCACTACCGCAACGGGCGCCAGCACGGCACGTGGGAGGAGCACAGCGCCACGGAGCCCGACGACGGCGGACGCGAGTACTGGGATGACGGAGTCGGGATCGGAACGTGGTCGAGCACGTTCGGCGGCAGAGAGCGGTTGCTCGAGCATCGCGGACCCGGCGAGATCCATCGAACGATCCGTGAAGAAGGCGCCGTCGTCGAGCAGGGCCTGCTGGTCGATGGCCTGCGTCAGGGCCCGTGGACGATCACCACCGATGGTGTCACGCGCGAGGTCGAGTTCGTCGATGGACGGGCAGCCGGCGCATCCGCGTTGATCGCCGTGCAAGCATGCGACGACTTTCTCCGCCGCATCTCCGTTTGCTTGGAGAGCAAGTCGGGCGCCGAGCGCTACGAGCTATCCTCGCTCCTCATCTTGCTCGTCGACCTCTGGGAAGACTTCGGCCTCGAGGTCTCTCCAGGAAGGAGCGAGCCGCTGTGTGTCGTCAACGTGCGCAACACGCAGGACACACTCGCGGCGCACGGCTGCGAGTGACCGTCGTCGGTGACACGGGGAGCGAGTGCTGTCGTTCGGCGACACCCGCTCCCCATGTGCATCGTCACGCCCCCCTTGAACGCGAGCAACGGCCGCAGCCGTCGCACCGCGCGGGTCAGCTCCCGCTGCGCGCGCATCACCGCGCCGATGTCCTTGTACGCATCGGGGGCTTCCTCGACCAGCCGTGGCGCGACCCGGTGGTCGAACCACACGCCCTGCATCGATCGATGCAGCGATCTAGCCGGCGATGAGCGCCATCATCTCGGGGTAGTGATACGTCGCGCTCGCGGCCGGATGGCGCTTGGCGGTGGCGACCATCGCCTTGGCGATCTGCTGCACCGTGATCGATTTGTACTTGGCCGGCGTCACGAACGAGAGCAGCGGCAGGGTCTTCTCGAGCAGCCACGGCGTGTGCTGCGAGCCGATGATCATGGCCGGCCGGAACACGCTGACGATCGCAGGGCCACCGGCGCGCACCGCCTCCTCGGCCTCGCCCTTCACACGGCTGTAGCGCGCCATGCCGGCGGCACCGCTGCCGGTCGACTTGGCGGTGGGGTCGGCACCGGCGGCGCTCATGAATGCCAGGTGCTGCACCTTGCCGGAGTCGCGCAGCGCGCGGGCGAAGGCCTCGTTGAGCACGACATCGATCGCGCGGTGCTCGTCGAGGCTCAGCTTCGACGTGCCCGCACCGACGCCGAGCACACTGAACCCTTCGGCCTCGCCATCGATCACCTTCAACGCGTCCAGCGTTGCGGCCGCGAGCGACGCGGCGCTCATCTCCGGCACCAACACCTCGACCAGCCGTCGATCGCGGGCCTGTGCCATCGCGACGGCCTCGGGCAGCGATCGACGCGACAGCGTGATCACCGTGGCGAAGTCGTCGGCGAAGACCTCTTGCAAGAGCGCGGCGCCGACCGAGCCGGAGCCGCCCAAGACGATCGCTGTGCGTGGGCTGGGCATCGCGTGGGGATGGTACGCCGGCTTGGCTGCGTCCGGGGCCGCCGGCCGACACTCGAAACGTCATCGGTCGGATCCCTCATCGGCCTGCGCCAGGGCTCATGGCAACCAGCGCTGGCATCTGCCGTGCGGCGCGCGATCGCTTCACCGCGGCCAGCCGACGAACCACGCCTCGCCGCTCACCCGCTCCCACGTGAGCGTGAAGCCGCCGGCGGTCACCTCCCACTCCGACCAGCCAGCGGTATGCATGCCGGCGAAGCGATAGCTCGTGACCGCGTCGGCACTGACTTGTCTGGCCTCGACGATCTCGCCGGACAGCGGCGCTGCGGCATCAGCATGCGCGACCCAGGCCTGCGCGGCATCGTCGAACAGGCGCGCGCGCTCGCCAGCGACGTCGCGCAGCAGCAGCACGCAAGGCTGCACGCACACCGCGGTCGGCTCGGGGTTGGCGGGGTGCTCGGCGCGCAGGTTGGCGTGGCCGAGTCGCAGCGAGATGCCGTCGCGGGTGCGCTCGATCGCGAGGATCGGCGCGTCGTGCAGGTCGAGCAGGTCGAAGCGCTCGGACGTGGACGGCATCTCGTCGTGGCGATGCTAGCATCCCGCCGACATGGAACGCCCGTCGGACGACGCCGCACGCACGATGCTCGGACTCCCCATGGCCTACGTGCTGCCCGCGACCGACGTGATGATCTCGGAGGCGCGCCGCATCGTCGAGACCAACCTCGCGCTCGCGCGCGAGCTCGGCCCGCTCCAGCTGCCATCGCCGATCTGGGAGCGCAAGGGCAGCCGCGCGGGCGTACGCCTGGTGACGCTGCCCGCCGCGTTCGCGCAGCGCTACTTCACCGGGGGTGGCGCGCTCGTGCTCGGTAAGGATCGCGTGCGGACCTTGGTCGCCGAGCTCATGCCATGGATGGCCGAGGATCCCGCCGGTGCCGCGGTCGCACTCGAGGACACGCTCGAGGTGTGGACCACCGACGGCGCGCCGCTGCGCGAGCTCGAGTCGCCCTACGGCGGCCACTACAAGTTGTTGTCGCTGATGCTCGCCGACTTCGCGCGCAAGGCCGATGCCGGCCTCGACACCCTCGACTGGATCGCGTCGCTGGGGCTTCCGGTGGAGGAGTTCCGCGACGACGACGATCCCGACGCCGACGCGATCCTCGAGCGCATGGAGGCCCGCGTCGACGCGATGTGGGCCACGGAGGACGCCTGGCTCGAGGCCGCCGCGCCGCGCCCCTAGAGCGTGCATCACAGCGCGCGCACGTAGCCGCGGGTGCAGCGGGCACCGCGGATCTGCGCATCGTCGCGGACGAAGCCGTGTCGCTCGTAGAACGCGATCGCGGCCGCCATGCCCTCGATGGTGTCGAGCACGATGCGCTCGCCGCCGCGGGCCTTCACCCACGCGACCGCCTCGTCGAGCAAGCGCTTGCCGACGCCCAGCCCGCGGGACGCGGCGCAGAGGTACATCTTGCGCAGCTCGAAGCTGCCCGGTGCGACCGGGAACACGCCGCAGGTGCCGACCAGCGTGCGTCGATCGCCCTCGACCTCGTGCGCCACCCAGAACGCACCCCCGTGATCGAGGTACGACGATGGCAGACCACGCACCGCCTCGTCGGTCTCGCTACCGACGCCGAAATCGAGTCCGAACTCGGCGAGCACCGCGGTCACGTGCGCGACGACCTCGGGCACATCCGCGGCTTCGACCACCCGCACGACGATCACGGACGCGAAGGTAGCACGCCGCGACGCGGCCGCGCCTCCGCGAGCTCAGTTTGCCGGCGGCAGCGGCGTGCCGTCGTCCCACACGTTCGCGATCCACTGATTGCCCGGCCGCGTCTCGTCGAAGTCGGTGATCGGAAAGTAGTATCCACACTGCCCGCCGCGCCCGCGCTGGAACACGTTCTCCTCGAACACGATGTTGTTGGCCTGGTCGCCGTAGGGCTTCGAGCCGTCGTCGCCGCTCGAGCCTCCGTACGCGCATGCACCCCCGGTGGTGGCCATGAACAAGTTGCGATGGATGGTGTTGTTCTGGATCGGCGCAAAGTCGCCGTAGCCCGTGAGATCGGCAGAGCAGCCGGCATCGGGCGGGAAGTCGGGCGCGTTGCAGAGGATCGAGTTGTGCTCGATCGTCGAGCCGTCGCCCATGCGCACCGCGGACTCGTGGGCGGTGCCGGTCGGATCGGGCGCCTGATCGTGGATCCACGAGTCGGTCACGCTGCACGCGAATTCGCACCACACGCCCCGCTTGCCGCCGTAGACGTCGACGCGCGTGGCGGTGAAGTCGCTCTTGCCGATGCCGCTGTCGTCGTCGGTGCCCTGCACGGGGCCCGCGTCGATCTCGCTGTCGGAGATCGCGAAGGAGTAGCCCATGCCGGGCGCCTCCACCAACACGCTGCCGTTGATCTTGGTGCGCGTGATCCGAACGTCGGCCGCACGGATGACGAGGGGATCACACGTCACCGACTTCGCATCGATCTCGGTGCCGTTCTGCGTGATCGTGCATTCGCCGTCATAGTCGGTGAGCGTCGTGCCCGCGGGGATGCCCGTGCGCGTCGCATCGGGCCAGCATCCGCCGAACGGGTCGGGGCCTCCCGGCGTGTTGGCGGGTGCGTCGCACGGCAGCGAAGCTCCACCGCTGTCGCCGCTGCTGCCTTCACCACCCTCGCTGGCGTCGCCCGAGCTGCCCGCGCCGGTGCTCCCGCCCTCGCTCCCACCGCCGCCGGAGGTGCCGCCGCTGGTCGCGGTGACCACCGCGCCGCCGGTGGTGTCGGCCTCGGTGCCGGTCGCCGGCCCGCTCGACGGGCAGCCGAGGATCAGCCATCCGAACCACACGGAGCGACGATGCACGTTCGACACCTCAGCACGCTATCACCCGTCCGCACGCGCCGTCGAGGAATCCCGTGCCGGGGCGCGCCCTCGACTGCGGACGAATGCAATCTCGGTCCGCCGTCACTGCGTCCCGCGATGGCCCGCGTCGCCGCGAACGGCGACTTCGAGATCCGGCAACCCATCGAGTGCGGCATCCACCGGGTCCGCCGCCACCGCCGACGGCGCGGGTGCGATGACCTTCAGCGCGCGTGGCAACGCCGTCAGCGTCACCGGCGTCTCGCCGAAGGGCTCGCCGTCGAGCAGGATCTGCTGCCGTGGATCCGTGCGAATCGTGACGGTCGACGACGCGAGCGAGCCGACGTTGTCGCGGTTCGCGGGCTCCCCCTCGAGCGCGCTGCGGTAGAGGTGCCACGTCGTGGCAACCGCCTCGCTGATGCCCTCGGCGGCGACGATGGTCGTGTCGAGCAGGCCGTCGTCGGGCACGAGGTGAGACGGGCCCTGGGCCATCATGGCGCGCGGCGGCGCAATGTTGGCCACGCCGACGCCGATCGATCGACAGCGAATCTCGTGTGCGTCCGACGTGATTTCGACGGCGAACGACGCGAGGCTCGCGAGCTGACGCAGCGCCGAGCCCACGTACGCGAGCACGCCCCAGTGTTGCTTCGACTCGACCGTCGCGGACGCGATGGTGTCGGCGTGGATGCCGATCATGCAGTGCAAGATCATCGTGCGCTTGCCGGCCTCGGCCTCCGCCACGCCGACGTCGATCGTGCGCGTCGGGGCCGACTCGAGCAGCGCGATCGCCTCGTGGAGATCGCCCGGAATGCCGAGCGCGACCGAGAACGAGTTCGACGTGCCCATCGGCAGCACGCCGAGCGCTGGTCCGTTCTCACCCAGGCCGAGCTCGAGCAGCGCAGCGGCCACCGCCGACACCGTGCCATCGCCGCCGGCCGCGACGATGCGATCGGGCTGCGATCGCAGGCAGTGCCGCGCGCGATCGACAGGGTCCTCGTCCTCGCCGAGCTCGCACACCGTCACGCCCTCGAGCTTGGCGCGCGCCTCGTCGAGCAGCTCTGCGGTCGCACGCGAAGCCCGCGGGTTCCACACCAAGATCGTCGTCACGCGGGCATGCTACCCGAGTCGACGACAAGCGCACGCAGGCGGCACGGCGCGCGAACCCGCCGGCGAGCGCGAGGCGTCGACGCCGTGACCGAGCCGACGACCAGACCGCGTGACCGAGCGCCCGCGTCTCACATGCAGCAGTAGGTGATCGCGTCGGTCGGCGCCACGCCGCCGACGAGCGATCCGCCCGACGGGGTGCAGCTGGCGTCTGGCTCGGGATAGTAGGTCGCGTGGCTCGCCGCGGGCTGGACGGCACACGTGCCGGGCGAGGCGTCACCGAGGTAGATCACGCCGCAGCCTTGGTTGTTGAGCTCGACGTACCCGCCGCAGCTTCCGGTCGGCGTGCCGCAGCTGCACGCGGTGCAGTCGCGATCATCGTCGAGGTCGCCATACGTGATCACCTGCTGCGACCACGGCCCGGGCGGACATGCGGCCTCGCCGGCGGCCCAGATGCACATCTGATGAGCATCGGGCGTGCTCGGCAGACAGCCGCCGCCGTCGCAGCCCTCGGCAATCGCCGCGCTGCAGCTGCGAACGTCGCGGCCCCAGGTGGGCGCGGGGATCGACTCGGTCGCCTCGGGGTCACAGCTCGCGCCGCCGATCTGCAGGCTCGGCGTGCTGATCGCGTAGGTGCCGGCGGCGTTGCTGACGAACGTGCACACGTTGGGCTGGAGCACGTCCGCGAGGCCTTGGCTCGCGGTGCACATCGCGTTGGTCTGCTGCACGGTCACCGCGCCGCAGCTCACGCCCACCGCGTCACCGCACTCGCAGCCGCACGTGGCGTTGCCGGGCGAGAGCTCCGCGTGTTGATCGCCGTGCACGAGCTGCGGGAAGTCGGCGGGACACGGGTCGGCGTCGGCGCCCTCGTTGATCACCACCGGTCCCTGCCAGCCGCCGGGCACATCGGGCGCACACTGGCCGGCGCACACCGGACCGCCGCTGTCGCCCGAGGTGTTGCCGTCGTCGCCGGACGAGGTCGACGGGCCGGTCGCGGTCGGGTCGGTCTCCGAAGCGGTGCTCGAGCCTCCCGTCGACCCGTCGGTGTCGGACGAGGCTCCCGTCGGATCGCCGGACGAGGCTCCCGTCGGGTCGCCGGACGAGGCTCCCGTCGGATCGCTGGTCGCCGTGTTGCCGGTGCCGGCGGTCGACGCCGTCGTCGATGCGGTCGTCGCCGAGCTCGAGGACTCGTCGCCCGAGGTCGGCGCGCCGACGGTGCTCTCGGCCGAGGTGCCGGTGGGATCGAAGCAGGCGGGAACGAGGGCGAGCAAGCCGGCACAGGCGATCGAGGCGCGTGACATGCCCCCGAAGACCGCGGCCGCGGCGGTTCTGATCACACCGCGGGGTGGGTTTTCGGCTTGCCGAGCGAACGGCCACGCGGGCGGCCGCCGGTCAGCGATCCCCATCCGCGAGCGATTCGCCGCCACGCCCCATCGCGACGTCGGCGGCGGCACGAACCATCGAGGTTGCCGCCGCGGGCTCGGGCGCGTGCGGTGCCTCCGTATCCTCGGGCATGTGCGGCCCGTGACGCACCTTCTCGTTCACCACCACCAGCCACAGGGCGAAGAGCGCCAGATAGATCACCGCGAACATCACCAGCGACACCATCACCTGGTCGGCATCCACGGCGACGGAGTTGGCATCGCGCGTCCGCAGCAGTCCGTACACCACCCACGGCTGGCGACCGACCTCGGCGGCGACCCAGCCGCCCTCGTTGGCGGCGTAAGGGCCGAGCACCGCGAGCACGAAGATCCACAACAGCCACCGCTGCTGCCACAGCACACCGCGCCACCACAGCACGCACGCCAGCGACGTGAGGCCGATGAACGCGGTGCCGAGCATCGCCATGACGTGGTACGCGAGAAACGGGATCACGACCGGCGGGCGCTCGTCCTCGGGCACGCGATCGAGCCCGGCGACCGGCGTGTCGAAATCCTCGTGGATGAGGAAGCTGAGCATGCCGGGGATCGCGATGCCACCGCGGACCCGCTGTGCGTCGACATCGGGCCAGCCGACGAGGTACATCGGCGCACCGCCTTCGCCGGTCACGAAGTGGCCCTCGAAGGCGGCGAGCTTCGCGGGCTGGTGGCGCGCGACCATGTTGGCCTGTGCGTGCCCGGACACCAGCTCGCCCCACGACGCCAGCGTGGCGATGACGAGCCCGATCGCGAAGCTGCGCCGGGCGAAGCCGACGTGGCGCCCCCGCAGCAGGTACCACGCGCTGATGCTCATCACGAAGAAGCCACCCAGGATGAACGCGCCCAGCAGCACGTGATTGAGCCGGTGCACGGTCGAGGGGTTGAAGACCATCGCCCAGAAGTCGGTCACCTCGACGCGCGCGGCGCCATCGTGCACCACGAGGCGGTGCCCGGCCGGCGTCTGCTGCCACGAGTTGGCGATGATGATCCACACCGCGGAGAACGTGCTGCCGAGGAACACCATCACGGTCGCGAAGAAGTGCATGCGCCGCGACACGCGGTCCCAGCCGAACACCAGCACCGCGAGGAAGCCCGACTCGAGGAAGAACGCGAAGATGCCCTCGGCCGCCAGCGCCGAGCCGAACACATCGCCGACGAAGCGCGAGTAGGTGGCCCAGTTGGTGCCGAACTGGAACTCCATCACGATGCCGCTGGCGACCCCGACCGCGAAATTGACGGCGAAGATGCGGGTCCAGAAGCGAGCCATCGCCTCGTATGCGGCGTCGCCGGTGCGCAGCGCAAAGCCCTCGATCACGACCATCACCAGCCCCAAGCCGATCGAGAGCGGCGGGAACAGGTAGTGGAACATGATCGTGAACGCGAACTGGATCCGCGACAGCAGGACGACGTCGAGATCCACCGCGATCACCTCACTTGTCGAACAGACCGTCGAGGTCCTCGCGCCGCGCACCCTTGGCGTCGCAGACCGCGAACTGGCCCCCGGGATAGAGCGCCGCGCCGCCGTAGCGACCGCCGCGATCGACCGCGTAGAAGTTGACGTTGAAGTCGGGCCGCCCATCCGCGCGCAGCAATCGCTTGGCGCGGGTGGTCTCGACGATGCGCTTGCATGCGGCCATGCACGCGTCCTTGGGGTGCTTGCCCGCGCGGATGAACTCGACCACCGTGTGACTGCCGGCGCTGACGATGTTGGCCTCGCCACGCCCGGTGCTGCCGGCCGCGCCGACGAGGTTGTCGACGAACAGACCCGCGCCGATGAGCGGCGAGTCGCCGACGCGACCGGGGATCTTGAATGCGAGCCCGCTGGTGGTGGTGACACCGCCGAGGTCGCCGTTGCGATCGACGCCGCAGCAGTTGATGGTGCCGGTGATGCCGAAGTGCGCCTTGACATCGGCGGGCACGTCCTTGCCGGTCTTGGGCAGCCAGTCGTCGCGATCGGACAGCGTCGACTTCCAGTACAGCCAGATCTCGCGCGCCTCGGGCGTGAGCAACTCCTGCTCGACGAAGCCGTGGGCGTTGGCGAACGCGCGCGCGCCCTCGCCCGACAGCAGCACGTGATCGGTGTAGCGCAGCACCGCCAGTGCGACCTGGCTGGGGTTCTTGATCCGTCGCAGCGAGCACACCGCGCCCGCCAGACCGCTCGGTCCATCCATGACCGAGGCGTCGAGCTCGACCTCGCCGTCTTCGTTGGGCAGGCCGCCGAGGCCGACGCTGTGATCGTTGGGATCGTCCTCCACCAGTGTCACGCCCTTCACCACCGCGTCGACCACCGGTGCACCGTCGAGGATCGCCTTCATCGCGGTCTCGACGCAGGCGGGATGACCGTTGGCGGAGGCGACCACGACCGGGTGCTTGGGCTTGCGCAGCACCGCCGGCGCGGCCGCACTGGCGCCGCGGCTGGGCGGCGCCATCAGGCAGCCGGAGCCGAGCACCATCGACGATCGGAGCAGGAAACCGCGGCGTCGCAATCGGGGCATGGACACCCGCGAGCGTGCCAGAAAATCCGGGCTAGCCGTCGGCCAGCGAGAGATCGCCGCCGCGCTCGCGCAGCCACGCCTCGTAGGTCGCGAGCCGCGTGGTGTCCTGGATGCCGCTGTCGCGCCAGGTGACGAGGGCCTTGCGGCCGAGCTGCAGCGCGCGCGTTCGCTCCGCCGGACCCGAGCTGCTCGCGGCCCACAGCGCCTGCGCGAGCACGAAGTAGCCGGTCGAAAGCTCACCGGGATCGAACGACACCCCCTCGCGCAGTCCGACGCCGCGCTCGGCCATCGCGACCGCCTCCTCGAAGCGCTCGAGCTCGATCAACGCACGAGCTTTGTCGAGGCACTCGAAGGCCAGCCCGGGATGATCGGGGCCGAGCGCCTTGGTCTTGATCTCGAGCGAGCGATCATAGCGCGCGATCGCGGCTTCGTAGTCGCCCATGTCCAGCAACACATTGCCGGCGTTGGAGTTGGGCACCGCGACCTTGGGGTGGTCGGCGCCGAAGCGCAGTGTGTAGATGCGGATGGCCTCGGCGTAGTGCGCCAGGGCAGTCGGCCCATCGTGCTCGGCGTTGGCGACGGTGCCGAGGTGGTTGTGTGCGATCGCCACGTGGACGTGATCGGGGCCGAGCCGGTGCTCGAAGATCTGCAGCGCGCGCTGGCCATGCTCCCGTGCCGCAGCCAGCTCGTTGTTGGCGTACTCGAGCACGCCGAGGTTGAGCAAGATCTCGCCCACGCCCTTCGAATCACGGCCGAGACTCTCCTCGCGGATCGACAACGCGCGCAGATACAACGCGCGAGCCTTCTCGCCCTCACCGAGCTTCTCGGCATCGCGCGCGACGCTCATCATGTCGGTCGAGGTCTGCACGTGCGCATCGCCGTAGGCCCGCACCGCGAGGTCGTAGGCGTGCTGGTGGGCGTCGAGGGCCTCGCGATAGCGACCGAGGTCGTACAGCGTGTTGCCGTAGTTGCCGTACAACACCAGCAGGGCCGGCGCGGATGCGCCCGCGCTCTCGCCGAGCGCGATCGCAGCCTGGTGATGTGCGACGGCTTCGTCGAGCTTGCCGGCCTCGGCGTAGACCGCTCCGAGCACGGTCTCCAGGCGACGCTGCAAGAAGGCGTCGCCGCCCATCGCCGCCAGCTCGAGCTCGGCGGCCAGCTGCATCGCGAGCGCCTCTTGGGGTCGCGAGAGCGCATCTCCGACCACGAAGATGAGCTCGATCCATGCCTCGGCGGCACCTTCGTGCGCACCGACCGGCGCGAGCTCGGACAATGCGGCGCGCAGCGTGGTCTCGGCGAGCACCGACTCGCCAGCGCGGTTCTGCAGCTGCCCCTTCACCTTCAGGATGCGTCCGCGCAGCTCGGGCACCGCGACGCCGTCGATCGCCGCGAGCGCGAGGTCGGCCGCCGTGATGCCCGCGAGGTAGCGGCCGGCGATGTTGCGGGCATCCGCGACCGCGAGCTGACGTCGGCCCTCCTCGACCGCAGCGAGCGCGTCTGCATCGAGATCGGCGAAACTCGGCCCCCGCGGATCGATGCAGCGATCGACCGAGGGCAAGCCCAGCACCATGGTTTCGAGGCGCTGGAGCATCACGTCGTCGACGCTCCCGAGCTCAGCAAGCACCGCGTCGAGGCCGTCGCGATCGTCCTGCAGGCAACGCATGCGCGCATCCATGCGCTCGCCCGACTGCTGCCCACGCACCAGCGTGGCGGTGCAGGTCTCGACGTACATCTCGCGCCAGGCGGCGACGTGCGCGTCGATGTTGGGCGCCATCGTGGACCAGCGCGAGCCGGCGCCCGGCACCGAGAGGGTGCCGAATGCCTGCGCGATGGTCTCGGACCGCCCCTCGTTCCACACCGACTCGATCTCCGCCGCACCGCGCTCGCACTTGCGGGTGCCGGGATCGAACATCAACTGCACCGAGGCCGCGGTGACGGCCGCGGCGACCACCAACCCACCGGCGACGACGCCCCGACGCACCCGCGCGGGATCGTGCTCGAGGATCGCGAGCAACGCCTGCATCGAGGGGTGCCGCTGGCTGCGATCGACCCGCAGGCCGCGGAGCACGGCCTGGCGAATGCGCCACGGCACCCCAGTGCGCGACGCCGGCTCACGCACGCGCCCCGAGACCACCGCCTCCCCGAGGTCGTGCACGGTGGTGCCCTCGAACGGCCGCTCGCCGAACAACGCCTCGTAGAGCGCGACGCAGAAGCTGAACTGATCGGTCCACGGCCCGGTCGCGCGATCGCCCGCCTGTGGGAACTGCTCGGGCGCCATGTAGCGCGGCGTGCCGGCGAACGCGACGGTGTCCTCGATCGACGCGGCGTCCCGCAGCGTCTCGCCGCGATCGCTGCTGTCACGCGCGAGACCGAAGTCGGTCACGAGCACGCGCGTGACCGCGTCGGTGGCGTCGAGCGTGAGCAGCACGTTCTCGGGCTTGAAGTCGCGGTGCACGAGCCCGACCTCGTGGGCCGCGACCAGCCCGCGACCCGCCCGTGCGAACACCGAGAGCACCTGCCGCCAGCTCCGGGGCGCAGCCGCCAGCCATGCCTTGATGGTGGGCCCTGCGATGAACTCCATCGCGATGAACGTGCGCTCGTCGAACTCACCGACGTCGTGCACCGCGACCACGTTGGGGTGGGTCAGCCGTGCCATGGCCTGCGCCTCGCGGAGCATGCGGATGCGACCCTGGGTGTCTTCCGATCGCGCGCGCGACAGCAGCTTGAGCGCGACCCGACGATCGAGCTGGGGATCGTAGGCGGCGTAGACGACACCCATGCCACCCACGCCGATGCGCTGCAGCACCACGTAGCGCGACACGATGGTGCCGCGCGCGAGCGCATCGGGATCGGCGAGCACCGCCGACGTCGGCCCATCGATCGTCGGCTCCGCGCTGGGGGGCAGCAGCGTCGGCTGGTCGGCGAGGTCGATGGGCAACGCGGTCATCGGGCGCAATGGACGGGCTCGAACGGCCCCCCGGGAGGGCGACGCAGCGCCCCGCCGGTACCCGATCGAATGGCCAGTCTATCAGTCGCCCCCACCGACGTCGGCGGCCCGGCCGCTCGTGGGGGCCCTGGCCGTCGACCTGCTCCGCACGCTCGCCACCCCCATCACGACCACGAAATCGCCAACCATCGACACCCCTGCGGGGTCCGGCCTACCCTCGCGCGCCGAGGCCGCGGCGACGCACGTCCCTTCCCACGGCAGAAGAGGTTCGACCATGCTTGCGAAGTTTCTGACGCGCTCTGTTTTCTCGTGCATCGGGCTCACGCTCGTTGCGTCCGGTTGTGAAAAGCAGCAGACCACCCCGCCGCCCAGCGATCCGGTCGCGACCGCGCCGGCCAAGCCACCGGCGAAGCCGATCCCCGATGGCTTCTTCACGCTGACGCCGCAGCTGACCGTCAACGATGTCGACGCCGCGATCGCGTTCTACACCACCGCGCTCGGCGCCCAGAAGCTGTTCACACTGCCCGGCGCCGACGGCAAGACGATGCACGGCGAGATCAAGATCGGCGACTCGATCGTGATGATCGACGCCGAGAACCCGCAGGGCAAGTCGCCGCTGACGCTCGGCGGCACGCCGGCGACGCTGATGGTCTATGTCGAGAAGGTCGACGAGACCTACGCGGCCGCGCTCGCAGCCGGCGCGAAGCAGGAGCAGCCGGTGCAGGATCAGTTCTGGGGCGATCGCTACGGCGAGCTCAGCGATCCGTTCGGACACCGCTGGGCGCTCGCGACCCACGTCGAGGACCTGACGCCCGAGCAGATGCAGCAGCGCAGCGCCCTGGTGATGGCCGAGATGGCGCCGCCGGCCAAGGGCAAGAAGAAGAAGAAGGCCAAGAAGGGCGCGCCGCCGGTGTGGAAGGCGGTCGCAGGCACGCCCGCGACGCAAGCCGTGCCCGCGCCGTACCACACCGTGACCGTGGCCTACACCCTCGACAACGCTGCGGCCGCGATCGAGTTCTACAAGACCGCCCTGGGTGCACAGGAGCGCGATCGCATGGCGATGCCCGACGGTCGCATCATGCACGCCGAGATCTCCATCGGTGACTCGTTCCTCATGCTCTCCGACGAGATGCCGGGCATGTCGAAGTCGGCCAAGACCCTCGCGGGCTCGCCGGTGGCGCTGATGCTCTACACGCCCGACGTCGACGCCGCGATGACGACCGCGACCGGTGCCGGTGGCACCGCGGTGATGCCGGTCAGCGACATGTTCTGGGGCGATCGCTACGGCGCGATCGTGGATGTCGCGGGCTACCTGTGGGGCATCGCCACGCACAAGGAAGACCTGACGCCCGAGGAGATCGCCGAGCGGGCCAAGGCAGCGATGCCGCCGGCCGCAGCCGAGACCGCGCCCGCGCCCGCGCCCGCGGCTGCGCCCGCCGGGGCCGAGACCGCCGCCGCGCCGACGCCCGCGAGCTGAGCCCTCGCGAACTGTTCGCACGACGCCCGTGCAACTTGCCCAAGGCCCGCGTGATCCCGAGTCGATCGCGCGGGCCTTCGCGCGTGGCAGCGGAGCACGATCGCAGGAAGATCGCGTGCGGACTCCGTACCCGTGATTCGGGGCACACCGGTTGCAGTCCAGTGCGTCCATGCGGAAGCGATCGATCATGGAGACCCTGTGGTGCGCATGCCTGGGACTCGTCGCGGCGGCCGGCTGCAGCGCGGCGAGCTTGCAAGGCGACGACCACGGCGGCGCGTGCCGATCGCCGGCAGGCTGCGTCGGTGACGACGCCGGCACCAGCGGTGCGAGCGGCTGGGATCCCGCCGACGACAGCAGCGACGGCAGTGGAGCCGCAACCGGCGGCGACGAGGCGACCTCGTCCGAGCCACCACGAGGGCCGCAGCTGCCGTGCGACGTCGCGGCCGCGCTGTCGCGGGCGTGCGGCGAGTGCCACGGCGACACGCCGGCCTACGGCGCCCCGATGTCGCTGGTGGACTTCGATGACCTGCACGTGCCCGCGCCGACCGACCCCACCCGCTCGGTGTTCGATCTCGTCGGCGAGCGCATCACCGCCGACACGAAGATGATGCCACCCGACGACGACATCACCGACGCCGAGCGGGCCGCGTTGTTGTCGTGGATCGAGGCCGGCGCACCGGCAGATCCCGACGCCCAGTGCGGCGATCTCCCGCCGCCCGACGATGGCCCCGACGTCGGCCCCGAGGCGCTGCCGTGCGAGACCAACTTCGAGGTGCGTGCACACGCGCCCGGCGGCCAGGGTGGCTTCCAGGTGCCAGCGCAGGGCGCCGACGATCTCTACCAGTGCTTCGCCTTCAAGGCGCCGTTCACCGAGCCTCGGCAGGCGGTCGCGTGGGCCCCGATCATCGACGACGAGCGCGTCGTGCACCACTGGATCCTCTACCGCACGCCGTCACCGCAGGAGGACGGCGGTGTGTTCCCCTGCGATGTCTCGCTGCAGGTCTCGGCGGAGTTCGTCGCGGGCTGGGCCCCCGGTGGTGGCAACGTGCTGATGCCCGAGGGCGTCGGCCTCGAGCTCGGCGATCCCAACGACTGGTACGTGCTGCAGGTCCACTACCACAACACCGCGCACCACCAGGACGCCGTCGACGCCAGCGGCGTGGCCTTCTGCATGCCGGACGAGCCGCGCCCGCAGACCGCCGGCGTGCTCACCCTCGGCACCACGAGTCTGAACATCCCCGCCGGCGCGGTTGCCCACGAGGAGACCGGCAACTGTGGCGGGCTGCTGACGCTGTTCTGGCCCGGCGACCTGCACATCATCGGGAGCTCACCGCACATGCACGAGCTCGGCCGTGGCTTCCACACCGAGCTGGTGCGCGCCGGCGGCGTCACCGAGGTCGTCACGGACGTGCCGGTGTTCAACTTCGAGAGCCAGGGCATGTACTTCAACACGCCCGAGATCGTGGTGCACCCCGGCGAGTCCCTGCGCACTACCTGCGTCTTCGACAACCCCGGCGCCGAGATGGTGCACTTCGGTGAAGGCACCACCGACGAGATGTGCTTCAACTTCGTGCTCGCCTACCCCATCCAGCAGCTCAACAATCGCAACTGCGGGATCGTGTTCTAGTACCTCGACACAGCGATAGTGATGGGTCAGAACGCCGTCATGGCCGCGACTCCGCAAGGCGCCGTGCCGCCGGAATACCGGGCGTATTTCAAGGTGCGGCAACGCAGCGAGGCGCGGTCAGGGCGGTGTTATGGCCCGTCACTATCGCTGTGTCGAGGTACTAGCCGGGTGCGGTGTTGCGGCGCAGCGGCTCGGGCAGCCACGCGTCGAGCATGCTGTGCGGCGGATCGCCCAGCGGTGTCAGCAGCAACGGGGTCCGTCGCGTCGCGATCGGCGAGGCCAGTGTGGTCTCGCCGAGCGCGAGCTCGATCCGCTTGGCGGCGCCGGCGACCAGCTCGGCGCCGCTGGGCAGCCGCGCCGGGCGACCACGCACCGCCAGCACACACTCGATCGCCACGATGATCCGCGAGCGCTCCGAGACGGGCCACGCGCTGGGATCGTGCTCGCCCCACGGCACGAGCGCGTCCTCGATGAGCGGCAGTCGTCGCGTGACCTCCAGCTGCAGTGACTCGCCCGGTGGCAGAGCGCAGGCGGTCGGCCACACCGGCATCGCCGTCGCCGCGGCCCACGGCGCGGGCCGAAAGCGCCCTGCGCCCACGACGATGCAATCGTCGCCACCGTGCTGGCAGTGCCACCAAGCCCGAGTGCCGGTGGGATCGAGCAGCATGGGATGGATCGGCGCACGCGTGTCGTTGCGCAGCACGATCGCGAGTTCGAGGCGATCACCGCGCACACGTGCGTCGACCCGGAGCGGCACCGAGGTTGCGACGACGATCGTCATGGACTCCGCGACCGCAGTCGACGCAGCTCAACCGGCAAGAGATGATCGACGGTGCTCATGATCCCGCGCGGCAGCGGATCGGGAAGCACCGCGCGCGCGATCGTGCTGGGCGCGGGCAGCTCGGCCCACGCCCACGCGGCGATCACCGGCTCGACCAGCCCGATGCCATGGCTGTCGGTGCGCGCGTCGTGGGTGGCCGCGACCGCAGCGACCGGCACGACCTGCACGCCGGCCAGCACCCGCAACACCGGCACGCGCTCGACTTCGAGGGCGGCGGCGCGGGCGATGGCGGTCTCGGTGAGGCGACGCCCGAGCGAGAGCGTGCGCTGCCAGCCGCGCTCGGGATCGATGCGTTCGCCGCGGGGCAGGATCGGCGCCGCCGACAGCAAGCCGTCCGGCACGCGCACCTGACCGAACCACACCAGGGCGCCATCGTTGCCGATCGACTGCACCACCGGACGCGCGCGGGGGCCTTGGCAGTCGCGAACCAACGCGAAGCAGCTGTCCTCGATCCGCAGCCGCAGGCTCAGCCGCAGCTCGCCGCGATCGATCGCGATCGCAGCGTCGAGTCGGTGGCGAGGGCTGGCTGCGTTCATGGCTCGCGCTCGCTCACGGGAACGGCGACGTATAGGTGGTGCGGGTCGGCAGGCCGGTCTCGGTGCGGTAGCTGTTCTCGGCGGCGACCGTCGAGTACTCCTCGTGGTTCACCCACCGGCTGTCCCAGCCATGCTCGGAGTTGGTCGCGAGCTGGCGACTCGCACCCTCGGAGTGGTTCGCCGCGTGGTTCATCTCGTGGAAGAGAATCGCGTCCGAGCTGGTGCCCGGCGCGGGATGGGCGTGGCCGCCGGCGGCCCACGGATTGGCGGGGTGGTTGGCCCAGTTCGAGGGCATGTGCTCGACGGTGGTCGGCGCCCCCGGCATGCGCAGGCCCGTCGGCGTGTCCATGAACGCGTCCCAGTTGCCGTGATGATCGGCGACGGCGTTGAGCGGGCCGTTCGCGCCGTGGTACGGCACGATCGTCACCGGCTTGCCCGCGCGTTCGATCCGCTCGAGCGCCTCGCGACCGGCCCGCGTCCGCGCCATGCGTTCGAGATCGCGGGTGACGTCGTCGGCCCAGCCGGTCGGCGCACCGTGGGGGCTCACGTGCACGTGCTGCAAGTTGCGCACGTAGCGAGCCGCGGTCAGGCGCCGGAACACCGAGCCGCCCACGCGGAACAACGCCTTGAAGCCCTGGGCGATCGCGAGGCTGAACAGCGACGGGAACGGGATACCGCCGACCACCACGTTCGCCGAGCCCGGGCCGACCGTGGTGCCGATCATCGGCCCCATCGGCGGATCGCTGGGCTTCGGCGACGAGAAGGTGCAGTGCTTGGTGATGTCGACCGCGAGCCGAGCCGCGCGCGCGCCCTCGATCCACACCGACGACGAGCCCAGGAAGATCTCGAACATCGGGAAGTAGCCACCGCACCAGATGCCGAGGCCCATGTCGCCGCAGCGGGCGGCCGCGCGAGCGTTGACCATGACCGTCGAAGCGCCCGAGAGGATCGGAATCGGGATGATCGGGCCCATGCTCGGCAGCGGGATCGGCACGGGATTGGGCGGCGTCAGGTTGGGCGGGTGGTTGTGCGCGTGGGGTAGCCCGACGTCGAGGTCCCACATGCGCAACGCCGGGAACGCAGGGAACGCAGGCAGGCCGAGCGCGTCGGCGATCTGGCCCATGGTCTGGGTGATCGCCATCTCGACGTGGATCGCCGCCTGCACGCCCGCGGCCAGGGTCGCGAGCACACCACCACCACCGCCGGCGTGACCATCGGCGCCCGCCGGGCCACCGGCCTCGCCGCCGCCGGAATCGGCGTGGCCCGACGCGCGGCCGGCCGCAGCGACCGTGACCCCGCCGGCACCCGATCGACCGGCGTTGACCGTCGCGCGCTCGCCCCACTGCGAGTACAGCTCGGCGGCACGCGAGAAGCGGATGTTCGACAGATGATCGAGCACGCCCATGGCTACGGCTCCTCGCTCGGCGGCGCGATCGCCCCGTGTCGGCGTGCGGACTCGATCTCGCGCTTCTTGGCGGCACCCATGCCGAGCTTGTCGAACACCCGCGCCTTGCGCTGGAGGATGTCGGCGCGCGAGCTGTCGGCGGCATCGCCGAAGGTCTCGGGGACCGCGTTGCAGCAGGCCAGCGCGCGATCGAACTCGACCACGGCGTCGACGCGACGCCCGGCCTTGGCGTGCGACTCGGCGATCCACGTGCGCGCGTACGCTTCGGCGAGGTGGTTGCGCATGTTGGCGTAGTACTTGGCCGCGATCGTGTAGCGCTCGATCGCTCGATCGCAGGCGCCGACCATGAAGTCGCAGTGACCGATGCCGGTCATGCCACTGGCCGCGAGCACGGCGTGGTCGTGCTCGACCGCGACCTCGACGCAGCGGGCGTACGCCTCCATCGCCTTGTCGAACGCGGCGCAGTGGTACAGCGCGCCGCCCATCCCGTACCACGCGCTGGCGATCTCGATCGGCTCCTCGGTCGCGTGCGCGAGCTCGAGGCTCTCGATCTGCAGGGCCATGCCGCGCTCGGGATCGCCATTGTGCATGCGATAGGCGGCCAGCGCCGAGAGGCACCGCAGTCGTTCGATGGTCGGCAGCTCAGGCTGGGCGAGCTTGTCGGTCAGGCCCTTCTCGATCACTGGACCGTCGATGCGAAAGTCGAGGGTTCGCATCACCGCGCGCAAGGGCGCGCCAGCGAGGCGCTCGACGCCGGTGGCAACGGCGCACACACGGACCTTCGCGCTCACCAGTACACGGGCGAGTCGCGCCAGCGAGGCGAGGAACTCCTGCTGCTCGCCCGGTGGCACCTCGTCGTCGATCGCAGCGGCGAGCACGACGATGAGCTCCTGCTCGGGGTCGAGCACGGTGCGTTGCACCCGGAGCAACAGCTGCGCGAAATGGACCTCGGCACCGTGGCGCCCGATCGGAGCGGCGATCTCCGCCAACAGTGCAGCGGTGCGATCACCTCGACCCACGCGCTCGGCGTGGGCGTGGACCTGGCGCACGACCGCCTCGGCGACGCGACCATAGAAGTGAATCGGCCGCCAGAACCTGACCTCCTCGGCATGGACGACCAGCGCGCGGTTGGCCAGCCCGGCCTCGATCAACGCCGAGACCAGCCACGCCTGCCCGCGGCGCGGCGCGTCATAGACCAGCATGCGCGGCAGCGGATCGATCATGGCGTGGCGGATCGTCGCGCCGATGGCCGCCGCGTCGCCCTGCCGCAGCGCGACCACGCGCGGCCGCGCGACCTCGACGTCGCGCACGATGCCCGCACTCGGCTCGACCATCAGCAGCAGCTTGAAGCGACCGCTCTCGGTCGCCTCGGTGATCCGGCCGAGCGTCGCTGCGAGCTCGAGCGAGCGCGCGTCCTCGCGATCGATCGACAGCACCATCACCACGCCCTCGACGAAGGGGTCGAACGCGAGCGCCGATTGCTCGGCGTACTCGGCCAGCAGCTGCTCGATCGTGCGACCGCGGGAGCCCGCACGCGGATCGAACGGTGGCGGCGGCTCGATCGTGATCTCGGCCGCGGCGGCCTCGCGCACGGCGGCATCGACTGCCGCGGCGATTGCCTCGCCGATCGCCGCGCAGTACGACGCGCCATCGACGAAGCGATCGTCCATCGCCGCCCACAGCCGCCGACCATCGTCGGCGAGCCCGGCGAGCAGCTTCGCCGCCGCGGCCCGCTGATCCGCTGCGGCGCGCAGCTCGAGCACCACCGCGTCGGGCTCGGCGAGGAACCCGTGGATGGCAGTGATGCGCGACTGCACGTACTCGGCGAGCGGCATGTTCGAAGGTAGACCGAAACGTAGCGCCGAGGATCCGAGGTGTCCACGTCGCCGCGGGGTCGTGCCGCGTCGTCGCGGACCCCCGTCGGATGGCTCGATCGCGCACGATCGGGCGCGCAGACGCGAATCCGCAGGGCAGCCCGCGCACTGCTGCTGCGCGATTAATTCTCGCGCGGGGCCGTACCGCTCGCGCCGTCGCGACAAGGCCACAGGCCCACGAGGTCGTCGCCGCGACGGTACATCCAGCGCATCACCTCGCGCACGACGAGGTCGTCGTCGTCCACGCGCTGACGAGCATACGCGGGGCCCTTGGGGTCGAGCGCCATGAATGCAAAGAACCGTTCCGAGCCCTCACCGCACGGTGCGTCGAGGCGATAGACATCGAGGGCATCGTCTTGCCGCTGCCCGACTCCGAACGCGCGGCGCAGCGGTGCGCAGGCCCGCGCGGCCTCGATCAGTCGGTTCATCTCGCGCTCGTGACTGTCGCCGTCGAGCAGCGGCACCTTGCTGCGCAGGGCCGCGGCACAGGGGTACTCCGCGCAATCGACCACCTCGAGCTCCGCGTCGATGCCGCAGGCCTCGAAGGCCTCGTCGACCGTCGCGGACCACTGCTCGGGCGACTCTATGCCGGTCGGCTCGGGGAACTCGTGGCGCACCGCAGCCCGCTCGCGGCGAGACTCGGCGAGCTCCGACTCGCACCAGCGTTGCCGCAGCTCGAGTTCCTCGCACGAGGCGTCACGCCCGAGCGGGCGCCCGACCGGCGCGCACACCAGCGATCGCAACGCGCGTGGAACCGGCTGCGCTTGCGCGGGCTCGGGCTCGTCGGGGGCCGAGGTCGGCGGGATCGCGTCGATGGGCGCAGGCCACACGCAGCGCCCAAGCGCGAATGCGGACCCCAGTGCGAGCACGCCGATCGCTGCGCGCAGTACAGACGACACGTGCGATGGCGTGGACACTGCTCGCGATTGTAGCGCGCCGGCACGTCACTTCGGGCGCGGCTCGGGCAGCGGCGCGTCGCCGGGCGGCCACCGACCCTCGCGCATCACCCTGACCGCACGGCACAGCGTGATCGCGGCGTTGTGGACCTCGGCCTCGACCGCATCGTCGAGTTCGAGATCGACATGGTTGGTCGCGTACGGCCGCAGGTAGCCGATGTAGCGGCCCACGGTCGCCTGCGGCCCGGCCGAGGTGAGGCCCAGGGTCGTGAGCCAGTCGACCAGCGACGAGGTCAGTCCGCGCACACCCTCGGCGTCGCCATGCACCACCACCGAGAAGGCGCGGCCCGCCAGGTGCTTGGGGTAGTCCCAGCCATCGAGCTCGACCTGCTTGGCGCGGCGAGGATCCTTGCCGCCGGTCAGCGTGGGATCGGGGTTGCCACCGTCGGCGCACACCAACCGATCGATCATCAGCTTGAGCACGCTGGGTGCCTGATACCAGTGCACGGGGGTGATGATCATGACCCCGTGCGCGGCGATCCACCGCTCGTAGATCTCCGCCATCCAGTCCTGCACCTGACCGAGACCGTGGTTGGGGTAGCACGAGCACGGCCAGTGACACAGCGGCATCGCAGTGGAGACGCAGCCCTTGCACGGGTGGATGTTGCGCCCGTACTCGGCGGTGATGCGGCCGAGATCGAGTACGTCGGTCTCCACGTCACCCGCCGTCGCGATGCTCTCGCGCGCGAGCTCCAGCAGGCGATGGCTCTTGGGCTGCTCGCCGGGGCAGGTCTGATCGTTGCGTGGCGAGCCGCTGATGAGCAGGATTCGTCGCGGGTGCGATCGGTCGCGCCAGCGCTCACCCGCCGCCTCGATGCGCTCGCGGGTCGCGAGCCAGTCGACCGAGAGCTCGTAGCTGGGATCGTGGTAGCCGGGCCCGGCCGCACGCGTGCGCGGGGCCTTGCGACCGGCCTCGTACGCTTCGTGGGCGACGCCGACGATGCGGTCGATCGCGTCGTCGACCGCACGAAACCCGGAATCGACGAAGCGCTCGCGGGCCCGCGCACGGAAGGCTTCCGCCGTCAGGTGCACGCTGGGCTGGCCCTTGCGTGGATCGATGTCGGCCATGCGGAGGTTCTCCGGGCACAGCATGCGATCCAGGCCGAGGGGCGCCACCTCGCGCGGGGCGCTCGCGCGAGCGGTGGGCGCGAACGCGACGTCAGCAGCCGCCCAGGCCCGCGATCGCCGGCGCGTTGGGGTAGTTCGCCTTCGCCTCGCAGCCGCGTGCGCTCCGCAGCGACCGCAGCGGCTCGCGCCCGGCGGATTGGTCGGCCTTGAAGCGCGCCTCGACCATCGCGCCGAGCCCATCGTTGTCGGTGACGCACATGCCGCTGCCATCGGCACCACAGGCCTCGTCGCCGAGCTTGCCCGCGGCGAGCGCCTCGGCGAGCGCCTGCAGCGAGGCCTCGTCGGCCTTCGCGAGCGCGATGAACTTGCCCGCCGTTGGCGACGCCAGCGGAATCGAAGCCGGCAGGTCGGTGCCACCGATGCCGAAGTCGTCCTTGTGCACGGTGAGGATCTCATCGAGCAGCGGCACGAAGAGCTCGGAGTTCTTGGCGCCGGTGAAGCTCTTGGCCTTCACGCGCGGCAGCGCGTTGTGCCAAAGCCCGCAGCGGAACGACGACAGCGTCGGCGTGGTCCAGTCCAGCGCCCGCACCCGCATGACCTGGTCGGCCGTCAGCGCGCGCACCGACAGCAGCTGCTTCTCGTACGCGATCGTCGCCGCGCCGCGGGTCGGCATCATCGTGAGCGGATCGTTCGTGGCGGCCGGCGAGAAGCGCATGACCTTGTCCTGCCACCAATCCCACGGCCAGCCGGTCCCCATCAGCTGGAAGTAGACCGATGCGAGCCCCTCGTCGATGGTCGCATTGGTGGAGATGAGGCCGCTCTTGCCGTCCTCGGTGACGTACGTGAGCTGCTCGTCGCAGAACAGCGGCCGCAGCAGCGACATCGCCTCATCGACGTTGGCGGGGTTGCGACGCAGCCGCAGACGCGCCGTGGCGATGCGCTGCGTGTACGCCGAGCGGATGGTCTGCTCGAGCCGCGCGGCCGACTTGCGGAAGCTCGAACCCACGCCCGCCAGCTGCTTGAAGTGCGGCGCCGCTGCCGTCTTGTCGGGCACGTGGTGCTCGAAGCTCACCGGCTCCGCGAACCAGTGCTGCCAGGGCGCCGACAGCTCGTTCATGATCGGCGTCATCGGCATCTTCAGGCCCTCGATGTGCTCGGGCTGCTCGTGGCACTCCCGACAGTCCGACGGCGCGACCTGCAGCGCGACCGCGGTGTCGCTGCCCTCGACCGGGGTGCCCTTGTAGAAGCGATACTGGAACGCCGCCGAGTCCCACGCGAACATCTCGATGGTTCGGACATCGACGTCGACGCCATCGGCGTCGGCAAACGACAGCGCGAAGAAGGCGAGATCGGCCTTGGTGCGATCATCGGAGCACACCGTGTTGACCACGCGGGGGAACGCACCGCCGCCATCGGCCACGAGATCGTCGGAGATCACGTAGCTGTCGATGGTGGTCTCGGCGCAGCCCTGCTGCTTCGCGATGCCCTTCAACAGGTCGAGATACCCGACCTCGAACTGGCCCTCCTCGTCGACCTGCGTGCGCAGGAAGGTCGCGATGGGGTCCTGGAAGCCCGCGAGCTGCTCGGCGACCGGGCCGTTCGCGTCGCACTTGCCGTCGACACACGCCGCACCATCGTCGCCGTCCTCCTCGCCCTCCTCCGCGCAGCCGGGCAGCAGGCTTGCCAGCGCGAGCGCGAGACCCAACTCGAGGGGGGAACGGCGGCGAGACGTCGCAGACATGGCTCGCGCTAGTAGTGCGGGATCGCGGCCGGCCGTTCGCGACGATCGCCCGCGAAGGGGCATTTGGAGTGGAAACCCGTCACGCCGCAGGCGAAGGCGCGACCGCCCGTGCGGCGCCACGCCGTCTGGTTCGCGCGCGCCTGCGCGGGCAATCTCACGGTCTTTGCGGCGGGGCCGATCACGTCGGTACGCGACCGCTCAGGGCGACGCGACGATCGGTCGTCACGGCCGCACGAGCGTCGCGAGCCACGCGTCGATCTCGGCGCGCTCGGGCGCGGCCGGATCGTAGAGCGCTTGCGCGGCACGGGCGAGCTCGTCCACGTCGGATCGCGAGCCGCCGCTGGCCCAGGTCGCCTCGGCGAGTCGGCGGCGTGCGGTCGCGCGCTGATCGGCCGACGCACCGCCGCGATCGAGACGCTCCTGCGCCTCACGAGCCGTGGCAAGGGCCGCGTCGGCGTCGCCCAGCTGCAGCTGCGCGGTGCACAGATCGAGCAGGACCGCGCCGAGGTCGGGATGATCGGGCTGCGTCTTTGCCAGCAAAGTCCGAGCGCGCTCGAAATGGGCGAGCGCCGCGGCCGGGCGCCCGAACGCGAGCTCGTCGTTGCCCAGGCCCACGAGGATGGGCGGCAGCAAGGTGTGCGCGGGGCCCAGCTTCTCCTCGATGATCGCGAGCGCCCGCCGGTGATGTGCGAGCGCGTCGTCGAGGCGACCCAACGCTCGTTCGGCGTCGCCGAGGTTGCCGAGGGCGTTGGCCAGCTCGGGATGGTCCGGCCCGAGCGCGCGCTCGAAGATCGCCACGGCGCGCTCGAGCTGCCGCGCGGCGTCGGCCGGCCGCTTCGCACTGCGCGTGACGACGCCCAGATTGGTGAGGCTCTGCGCAACGCGGGGATGATCGGGCCCGAAGGCGGCCTCGTTGACCGCGAGCACGCGCGCCATCAATGCGGCAGCCTGCTCGAGATCGCCGCGACGCCAGTACACCTCGGCCTCGTTCGACAGCGCGTTGGCGACGTCAGGGTGATCCTCGCCGAAGGTGGCGACGAAGATCGCTCGCGCCTGCTCGTAGCTCGCGAGCGCATCGTCGAGGCGGCCGAGATCGACGAGCGTGGTGCCGAGGTTGTTGAGCGACAACGCCACGTCGGGGTGCTCGGGACCAAGCCGCTCGCGGAGGATCGCGAGTGCACGCGTGTGATGGGCGAGCGCATCGTCGAGGCGGCCGAGATCGCGGGCCATCACGCCGAGCTCGTTGTGCATCCGCGCACCGCGGAGGTCACCCTCCTCGCCGAGTCGCTCGACCAGCGACTCGGCCCAGCGCGCCCACAGCTGGCCTTCGGCGGGCCGCACCAGTCGCAGCGCGACGACCACCGCGAGGCGGCGCGCCGCATCGGCCGCCTCGGCATCCTCGCCCAGCTCGACGGCGGCGAGCACCGCCTGGGTCAGCTCGCGCTCGGCATCCTCGTGACGGCCGACCCTCTCGAGCAGTGCCCCGACACGCGCGCGGCTGCGGACGATGAGCGCCGGATCACCGTGCGCCTCGGCGTCGGCGAGCAAGCCCTCGGCCATCGCGAGCGCGGGTTCGGCACGGCCTGCCGCCTGCAGCGCATCGACGCGGACGAGCTGCCGTTCGATCGCGAGATCGCTCGCATCGCGCTCGGCCGGGGCATGACGAACCACCCAACCGACGTCCTGGCAGCGCTCGACCGGGGGCAGCTCGGCCGCGAGCAGCAGTGCCTTGCCGACGAACTTCCGGTCGGCCTCACGCGCGACCTCGAGAAGCGCCGCGAGCGACTCGGCCTCGAGGTCCAGACAGTCGCGCATTCCGGCGACGATCGCAGGGGGCTGCGTGCCGTCCAGCCCCGCACGGCACGCATCGACGCGCGCGGCGGACCAGCGTGCGGCATAGTCGTCGATGGCGGGCGAGAACTTCGCGATCGTCGGGGTCGCAAACGGCACCTCGGTGGTGCGCATCGCGGTCTCGACCTCGGCACGGATGCGATCGTCCCAGTGCTCGTCGATGGCATCGCCCTCGCGATCGCAACCTGCGAGCGCGCGCACGTGGGCGATCCGCCACGCCGCCGCGCCGCCGCCGGCGAGCGCGAGCAACCCACCCACCGCCAACCAACGTCGACGGCGCTGTCGCGGATCGCGGGCGAGGGCAGCGAGCAGCGCATCGAGATCTTCGAAGCGGTCGGCCGGCGCCAGGGCAAGCCCGCGATCGAGCACCCGGCGTACGAACGTGGGAACGCCAGTCGCGAGCTTCGGTTCGACACGTCGGCCCGAGAGCACCGCGGCCGCCAGTTCGGGCAGCGAACGCGCGGCGAACGGACGACTGCCGTACACGCCCTCCCACAGCGCCACGCAGAAGCTGAACTGATCCGAGCGGGGATCGATCGGCATGCTCTGGAACTGCTCGGGGGACATATACGCTGGCGTACCCACCGTCGTGCCGGTGCGCGTCAGATCGGTGGCGAGCGCGTCGGTGCGCGGCCGCGGCCCGTCGCTCGTGATCTCGTCGACGTGCTGCACCCGCACGAGCCCGAAGTCCATGACGAGCACGCGACCGTCGTCGCCGACCATCACGTTGTCGGGCTTGAAGTCGCGATGCACGAGCCCCTTGCGATGCGCGGCCGCGAGTCCGCGTCCGGCCTGCATCATGACGGCGATCACCTCGCTCCACGTGCGCGGACTCGCCTGCAGCCACTGCCGGAGCGTCACGCCCTGCACCAGCTCCATCGCGAGAAACACCTGGCCCTCGTGCGTGCCGACGTCATGCACGGCGATGACATTGGGGTGGCTCACCCGCGCCATCGCCTGGGCCTCGCGCAGCAGTCGATCGTCGACGCCGGGGCTGGCGGCCGCCTGGTCCTCGTCGCCGAAGAGCCGATGCATGAGCCGCCCCAGCACGCGGGCCTCGCCGAGCTCCGCATGCAGTCGATGCAGCAGTTTGAGCGCGACCCGGCGGTCGAGCTCGGGATCGTACGCCGCATAGACGGTCCCCATGCCGCCCGCACCGAGCCGATCGAGCACCACGTAGCGACCGATCGTCTGGCCGCGCGCGAAGCCCTCGCCGCGTGGGCGGGCACCGGTGCCGTCGGCCGGCCCCGAGCCTTTGGTCGTCTCGGTCTCGCCGCTCACATGCTTCCGCCCGCTTCGCGCTGCCCGCTGGCTGTCGTCGGGCGCTCGGCAACCTGTGCGGGACGCCGGTCGCTCGAGCGTACCAGGGTTGTACGCGGCCGCGGCACCAACCCCACCGCGCCGCCGCTCCCCACGGCGCATCGCACGGATCGGCTCGCGCCATCGAGCCACGCATGGACGCGACGCGGAGCGACGCGGCCGGCTTCGGGTAACATCGCCGCCCCGAGGGAGAGCCGACGATGCGCAAGGTGACGCCGTTTCTGATGTTCGACGACCAGCTCGAAGCCGCGATGGCGTTCTACACCGCCACGTTCCCGGACTCCGAGATCAAGAACGTCGCGCGCACCGGCGCAGATGGGCCGGTCAGTTCCGCGGAGTTCGTCGTCGGTGGTCAGGCGTTCATGGGCTACAACGGCGGGCCGTACTTTTCGTTCTCGGAGGGTTTCTCGCTGTACGTCGACTGCGAGGACCAGGCCGAGGTCGATGCGTACTGGAACAAGCTCGTCGAGGCCGGCGCCACGCCGACCCAGTGTGGTTGGATCAAGGACCCGTTCGGCGTCACCTGGCAGATCGTGCCGCGGCGCTTCACCGAGCTCATCCGCGACGCAGACCGGAAGAAGGTCAAGGCCGTAATGGACGCGATGTTGACCATGGTGAAGCTCGACGTCGCGGCGCTCGAGCGCGCCTACGACGAGGCGTAGCCCGCCGCACCGAACCGGCCTCGATGACGTGGGTCACCCTTCATCCGGGAACCCGCGGGCGCGCCGGTGGTCGTTGGTCCCGATGCGACTGGGTGCTGGCCTGCTCCTCGTGCTCACGAGCTGCTCCGCGGTCGCGTCGCCGAGCTCGCCCGACGACGTGCCGACGGCGGACGCCGACGTGCTCGCAGTGGGCAGCACCTACGCGAGCGCAGGATTCCCGGAGACCGCCGGTCGACCTTGGGTGGTGCGCGTGGAGCAGGTGCCCGGGCGCGCGAGCGCCTGTGTCGAAGGGATCCTGGTGCGATCGAGCTTGGGGGACGAGCTGTTGTTGACCCCGAATCTCGAGGTCGACTGGGAACCCAGCCTGCCGGCACGGGTGCCGCCGTGGCTGCGCACCGCCTCGCCGGTGGGGACGGACGAAGCCTTCGATCCGGTGCCCCGCGTGGCGCGTGCGGGGCGTGCACGCGAGGACGTGACGATCCACGAGGTGCGACTCGATGCGACGGCGGAGCTCTCGGCGCCCCTGCGCGGTGCAACGCCGGCGTGGACGCTCCTCGGTTGCGGCGGTGAACCGCCCGGCGGCGCCTACCGGCCGCTGGTGCTGGCGGCGTGGGCCATGGCCGCGGGGCAGCGGCAGCTGGCCGCCGACCTCGAGCGCACCAGCACAATCGACGCGCGTCGGGGATTCGCCGACCACCTCGCCACGCAGGTGGCCATCGAGGCCGCATCGGCGTTCGCATCGTTCGCGCCGCGGCCGTACGTCATCGGGCGGCTCGCGCGGGTCGTCGCGTTGGCGCCACGATCCTCGGCGGCGAAGTGGGCGAGCGACATGGCGGCGCGAATCGGCCACGATCCTCGTCCGGACGGTACTGGTCTGCAGGCGGACGCGGCGTTGCTGGCGGACGATCACGGATCAGGCGTGATCGGCCCCGAGCTGCGTTCTCCGTTCGCCGAGCTGACGCGTGCGCGATGGCGAGGACTGCCCTGGCTCGTGGCTCGGCTCGGTGACGCGACGCCCACGCGCGATGCGTATTTCTCGGATGGGGGGCGGATCCCGCGGTTTCGCACGGTCGGAGAGAAAGCACACCAGGCGATCGAGCGAATCGCCGGCCGGCGATTCGCCGACCGCGACGCGATCGTCGCGTGGTGGAAGGTCGCCGAGGCCCGCGGCGAGCGGCGCACGTGGTTCGCCGACTTCGCCGATGCCGCGGGCGTCGAGACCTGCATGCTGGCCGAACGCATCGTAGTCACGGCCGCACCGGCCGCGCTGCAGGCCGACGTCGACGCGCTGCTCGCCCTGCAGCCGCAATCACGGGCATCCACCCTCGCGTGCGTGCTCGTGTCGCTGCCCGAGTACGTGCGGATCGACGCGCCCGCCCGGACGGGCCCCTCCGTCGCGCTGCTGCAGCGCAGCCTCGACGATCCCGATCCGCAGCTGGTCGCGCGTGCGGCCGAGGTGTTGCTGGAGATCGACCCGGTCCGCGCCGCGCGTTCGGTGGTCGAACCATTGCGACGCACGCAGCCGTCCGAGTGGAACGACGAATGGTCGGTGGACGCACTGGTCTACGATCTGCTGCGTGCCGACCCGAGTGCCGGTGGCGACGCGGTGGTGGGGTTCTTGGCCGATCGCGAGGGCGAGTGGTTCGAGGCCGCGGTGCAGGGCCTGTCGGAGTGCCTCGACGACGACTGCCTGCCCACGCGGCCCCGGACGCGCCGCCGCGCCGCTGCGGTGCTGCACGCCGAGGCCGCACGCACGAGCAACCTCGCGAGCTGGGACGATCGCGTGTATCGAGCCGCGCATCTGCTCGCCACGGGCCGCCGGCTCGCCCCGTCGGAGACCTTGCTGGCCGGGCTGCGGCGCGCGCTGCCCGAGCTGCGCCGAAGGGGGCTGAGCGTCGGAATCGAGCCGCGCGTGCTGCAGCCGACCGCCGCGGCCACGAGCGACGAGGTGGCACGCGTGGTGTTCGTCGATGCATCCGCGGGCGCCGAGGTCGAGGCCCTGCGTTCGTTGCCGGGCGCAGCCTTCGACCCGGTGCGGTTCTCCGACGCGCTCATGCGTTGGGTGGGCACCCGCGGCCGCGCGACCGCGGTGATCGAACGCCACCCCGAAGGCGGGATCTCCATCTATCTCGAGCGGCGCTGCGACGACGAGCAGACCGGCGTGATGGTTCGCGTCGACGGTCTCGGCGCGGGCTGCGGTACGCTGGAGTGCTTGCCCGATCTGGTGCGCGAGCGCGTCCTTCGACGACCCACCCGCGAAGCGATCGTCTGCGTGGTGACCGACGATCCCACGCAAGGCGTGGACTAGCTCTGCCGCTCGTGCCCATGCTCGAGCGAGCTCGGCGATCCGCGTGGACGTTGCGTGATCGCATGTGACGGGCGCCAGCGTCCGTCAATTCGATTGAAGGCCGAGCGTCGCGCCGACGTAGGTGCATCGAGGCGCCGTCCGCATGGTCTTCCGCTGCACCACGAGCGCACGCATCGCGTGGCCCCTGGGCGGGGCGTCGCGATGACGCGGCGGCGTGCCGATCCCAGTGCCCTGGTCCGAGCGGGTGCCGATCGCTCCGACGCCCCCGCACCTGCGGCGCCCGCCCGCCTGCAGTCCACCGTCACCTCGTTCGGGACCGTCGCCCTCTCCCGCGGCGAGGTGCTCGCCCGGCTCGCTCCGCCGGAGCCCGAGCCGCGGGTGCTCTTCGCCGAGCGCTACGACCTGCGCATCACGGAGTCGGGCGCGCGGGCGAGTCGCGATCGCAACGGATTGTTCTTCGCCAAGGCCGCGGTCGAGATCGATCTCGTCGCCATCGACGACATGCACACGAGCGTCGCCATCCGCGCGGTCCGCCGCTGGGGCCCCGTCGAGATCGCCGTCGTCGTCGTGCCGCTGCTGGTACTCGTTCTCGAGGCGTTGATCACGATGCCGCTCGCCTCGGGGTACATGCTGCGCGCGTTCGCCCTGTTCACGCTGTTGGCCACCGGCGCCCGGCGGTACCGGGCGTGGGTCGAGCGCACACGACTGGAGCGCGAGATCCGTGCGCGTCTCGCCGCCTTCGTGGTGCCGGACCAGCCGCTCGAGCTGCCGTACCGCAAGGGCGCCGCGCAGCTGCCCGAAGGCGAACGCTCGCCACAGTGACGGGGCGTCGACCACCGCTCGCGTGGCGTCGATGTCGTCACCCGGCGGCGAAGACGTCGTGACGCAGGTGGGCGCTCTCGAATACGATCGTCGACATGCGATCGTCGTCGATCACCCGCGGGTTGCTCGTACTTCTGCTCCTCGCGCCGTCGACCGCGTACGCAGTCGAGCCGTACTGCGTCGACAACCCCGCGGTCATCTACTGCAACGACTTCGAAGAGAGCTTGGACGGCATCGAGGCGCTGCCGCGCGCCACGCTCGTTTCGGCGCAGAGCGGTCCGACCTTCGAAGGCGACGGTGCTCTGCTCGCCGACTTCACACCGCCGTACGGCGCCGACGCGGAGTTCTCGGTGCGCTTCGCCGGTGCCGATCGGGTGTACGCGCGCTTCTACATGCGCTTCGACGATTCGTGGACCGAGCCGATGCACCACTTCTACGCGATCCACGGCGATCGCACCGACGACGAATGGTCGTGCCACGGCGACGCGGGCTGTCGCCCGAACGGTGTGCAGTGCCTCAGCGGCACGACCGTCGACACACGCGTCGTCACCGACGGCGAGCTACCCGGGCAGCCGTTCTTCTACACGTACCACCCGGCGATGAACTGCGATCCGGGCGACAGCTGCGCGAACTATGCCGACCCGCAGGCGATCTGCGACGGCTGTGCCGATCGCGGGCTGCCGTGCGAGATGGGCCTCGAGTGTTGCTGGGGCGAGAACCTCGACATCTCCGATCCCTCGGTCTCGCTCGTCGCCGACACCTGGTACGCGATCGAGACGATGGTCGCCGCGAACACGCCGGGCGTCGCCGACGGCGAGATGACGCTGTGGATCGACGGGGTGGAGATCGGGCATCACGACGGCATTCTCTGGCGCGAGGATCCGACCCTGCAGCTCAACCACTTCATCGTGTGGAACTACTACCCGGAGGCTGAGGTCGCGCATCGCATCTGGTTCGACGCGCTCGTGATCAGCACCGAGCCGATCGGTGTGCTCGGTGGGGGCGCGTCCGATACGAGCGGTAGTGGCGGCGGCACCAGCGATGGCATGACCACCGCGCCGGGCGAAGGGAGCGCGACCAGCTCGGCGACGACGTCACCGGACGGAGGCAGCGCGAGCACGACGACCCCGGGCGCGGGTACGGCGGGCGAGTCGACGGGCGCTGGGGAGAACGACGATGGCGCGAGCGGCTGCGGGTGCCGCAGCGCCGGCACGCCGACCGCGTTCGCGTGGCTGCTCGTGCTCGGCGTGCTGCGACGCCGGAGGTGATGTTGGGGGTGCGTCGTCGGGCCCGAGCCCGAACGGCCGGGGCAGCGGCGAGTGCCGAAACCAACGGACGCGCCACCTACTTCGCCGCGATGTAGACCATCCCCCGCTGCCCGACGACCAGCCCCGACGGCTCCGCGAGCGCCACCACCACCTCGAGGATCTTCGTGTCGTTGCGCTCCACGGGATCATCCGTCCGCAGGTTCTTGCGACCCATGCGTCGGCCGATCTCCACCACCTCACCGCCGAGATCGCGGCCCGGCATCGCGGGCACCCGCAGGATCGCGCGCGCCCCCAGCTCGATCCTCGCGACGTCGCGCTCGTCGACATCGACGCGCACATGCAAGGTCCGCGTGTCACCCATCACCATCAACGGCTCGGCGCCGCCGGGCTGGTAGTACTCGCCCTCGCGAAACTTGCTCTGCAGGAGTTCACCTGAAAGCGGCGCGTCGACGAAACGACTCGCCAAGGTCGCGGCGGCCTGATCGCGCCGGGCCTGCGCGGCGACGAGGCGCGCGCGGGCGGCTTGGATGTCCTCGCGTCGCGAGCCGCGGATGCTCGCGTCGCGTCGCGCCTCGCTCTGTCGCGCGGCGGCGGTGTCGACGTCGGCCTGCTTGCGCGCGCGCTCGAGCTCGTCGACGGTGGTGCCGCCCTTGGCGATCACGGACTCGAGTCGCGTGAGCACGCCGGCGGAGAGCTCGGCGCGGGCGCGGGCGGCCTCGGCCTCGGCCTCGGCGGCGCGGATGTCCTCGCGACGATTGCCGCGGAGTGTCCGGTCGAGCTCGGCCTGGGCGGCGAGCACCTCGGCCTGCGCGCCGGCGAGCGCCGCCTGCTCGACGCCGTGCTCGAGCTCGACCAATCGCGCGCCCGCCTCGACGAACTGGCCCTCCTTCGCGGCGATCGCCACGATGCGTCCACCGACGTCGCCGGCGACCTTCACCTCGCGACCGCTCGGCTCGACGACCCCGTTGCCGCCGACGAAGTTGCCCTCGGGCACGGCCATGCGCTCGTCGAGGCCGCCCTCGGGGATTGTCTCGCGCGCGGCGATCTCGACGTCGGCGGGGCGCGGATCGGTGGGCGACGGCGCGACGTAGGCGCGGGCCACGACGGCGACGAGGCCGATCGTGACCGCGGGGGCGACGACGGCGGTGAACCAGCGAAAGCGACTCACGGGGCTGCTCCTGTCTGTTCCTGCACGATGTGGCCGTCCTCGATGTGCACGATGCGATCGGCGAGGTGGAAGATGCGGTTGTCGTGGGTGACGACCACGACCGTGTCGCCACGCTCGCGGCTGACCTCGCGCAACAGCTCGGTGGCCTGCAGGCCGCTTGCGGCGTCGAGGGCTGCGGTCGGCTCGTCGGCGAGCACCAGCGGCGGATCTCCGGCGAGCGCGCGGGCGATCGCGACGCGCTGGCGCTGCCCGCCCGACAGCTCTGCGGGCCGCGCATGCAGCTTGGTGCCGAGCGACACCCGCTCGAGCAGTCGCTTGGCCTCGGCGTTCGCGTCGCCCACCGACCAGCCCTTCATCTTCAGGACCAAGGCGACGTTGTCGCGCGCGGTGAGGGCCGGCAGCAGGTTGTGGCCCTGGAAGATGAAGCCGATCGTGGCCATGCGCACCGCGGGCAGCTTGCGCTCGGGCAAGCCACTGACGCGCGCGCCGAAGAGCGACAGCTCGCCTTGCGTGCTGCTGAGCACGCAGCCGAGGATCGATAGCAGCGTGGTCTTGCCGCTGCCCGAGGGCCCCGCGAGCATCACGAACTCGCCGCGGCGCACCTGCAGATCGACGCCAGCCAGCGCCTGGAATGCCAGCGCGCCGGAGCCGAAGGTCTTGGCGATGCCGCGGGCATCGATCGCGAGCTCGGCGCTCATCGGAACACCATCCCCGGCTCGAGGCCGCGTACGCGCAGCAGCGCCAGCCCCGAGGCGAGCATGCACAGCACGATCATCGCGGCGGGGGCCAGCAGGTACAGCTCGGGCACGATGATCGGCACCAGCTGCGGGCTACGGATGCCCTCGGACATGCCGGTGACCAGCGCCATGCCGAGCAGCGATCCGAACACGGCGTAGCCGATCGACTGCGCGAGCAACAGCTTGGTCAGATCGAAGTTCGTGCAGCCGATCGCCTTGAGCGTCCCGAACTCGCGGATGTGGTCGAGCACCGACGAGAACATCGACAGCGCCACGATCGCGAAGCCGACCAGCAAGCCGAACGCGGTCGAGGTGCCGAACGACACGCCCAGCTGATCGGCGATCAGGCGCCCGACGATCGAGTCGTGGAACTGCGCGCCCGTCATGACCTTGGTCTCGGGCAGCGCGGCGGCGAGTCGGGCGGCGACCTCCTCGGGATCAACGCCCGCATCGACGCGCACGAGCACGAACGTGTGCTGGTCCGCGGGCGCGCGCACGAGCTCGCGCACCAGCTCGATGTCGCCGAAGGCGTACGGCGGCCCGAACGGCAGCAATCCCCACGTGAAGCCACCGACGGTCACCAGCCGGCCGTTGAGCTCGCGGCGGCTGCCGAGGTTGAGCGCGCCGAGCTTGTCGCGCTCGGCGTCCTCGAAGATCACGGTGTCGGGCCGCGCGAGGACGTCGGGATCGCCGGCGACCATCGCCCACGGTCCGCCCAGCCGCAGCGGCGCCGCGGTGCCGATGAGCGTGACCGGCTCGGAGGCGCCCAGCGGCGTCTTGATGACGGCGCCGGCGTAGACCAACGGCTCCGCGATCGCGACGCCCGGGGTCGTGCGCGCGCGCATGAGCACCGCGTCCGACAGCGGCGCGCCGGGCTGCAGCTGCTCGGTACCCGCCGGGGTGATCCACACGTCGGCGCCGGCGTGGTCGACGAACATCGTGTTCTTGTCGAGCAGGCCGAACAGGATGCTGAGCTGCTGCAGCGACAGCACCACCGCGAACACGACGCCGACGAGCGTGCCGGCGAGCTTGGGCTTGTCGTAGATCATCATCTCGACGCCGAGCGCGGCCATGGCCCGCGCGCGGTAGCCGAACCACGCGCGACGAGGTCGTCGTGGCGATGTGGGGTTCGGCGTCATCGCAGATCCTCCACCCCGCGGCCCGCGGCGAGCCGCAGCTGCGCGCGCGCGTACGACAACTCGCTGGTCGCCTGGATGCGGCTCGCCTCGGCGACGAAGCCATCGCGCAACGCCTGCACCACCTCGAGCTGCGTCGCGGTGCCGCCCTCGTAGCGGGCCTGCGCCACCGCGATCGCGGCCTGGCTCGCCTCGGCCTCGGACGCCGCGGCGACGGCCCGCACGCGCAGCGACTCGACGCGATCGTGGGCGTCCTCGATCTCGAGTCGCTTGCTGCGCTTCGCGAGATCGAAGCGGGCCTCGCTCGCCGCCACGTTCGCCCGCTCGGCGCGGGCGCGGTGGATCGCCTGCACGTCGAAGCGCGCGGTCAGGGTCACGCCGACCGCCCACTGCGCGGGCTGGCCGAAGCCGGCGGCGTTGGTCAGCCGCTCGGTGGCGCGGGCCGACAAGAGCGGCAGGAACACCGAGCGTCGCGCGCGGAGGTTGGCCTCGGCCGCCCGGATCTTCGTCCGCGCCGACGCGACCTCGTCGGTGCCCTCGAGGCCGTCGAGCCACGTCGGCAGCGCGGCCTCGGCCCGGAGATCCGCGGGCGGCGCGGGGATCGGATCGGCCACGGCGATTCCGGTGATCGCCTCGAGTTCACGCGCGGCGCTCCGCTTGCGAAGCGACGCCTCGGCGATCGCCTGCTCGGCCGCCGCGACCTGGGCGGTCGCGCGGCGCACGTCGAGATCGGACGCCAGCCCGCCCGACTCGCGGGCGCGCACCACCTCGAGGTTCGCCCGCGCCGCCTCGAGGCCACCCTCGGCCGATCGCGAGAGCGCCTCGTAGGCGAGGAGGTTGGTGTAGGCCGCGACGATCCGGTCGTCGAGATCGACGAGCGCGACGGTGCGATCGCGAACCGCAGCCTGCTCGCTGGCGCGGGCCGACTGGGTCCGACGGATCGCCGCGAGATCGAGCAGCGGCACCGTCAGCGTCACCGAGGCGTCGAGCTGGTTGCGCGGGGTGAACGTCGCCTCGTCGAAGCCACCGGCCGCGTTGGGGATCCGCGCGACGATGTCGAACTGATTGCGCGTGTAGCCGGCCGAGGCCTCGAGCGCGGGGAACAGCCGCGCCCGCTCGGCGCGGGTCTCGGCCTTGCGCGCCGTGACGGTGGCCGCGGTCTCGCGCGCCTCGGCGGCATGGCTGCGCCCAGCCTCGAGGTAGCGCGCCAGCGGCTCGAGCGCGGCGGCGGCGGTGGGGGTGCACGCGAGTGCGCACGCGATCGCGATCGACGGAATCCTACGGCCCATGCTCGTGCCAGCGGTCTACGGCACGCCTCCGGGATCGTCGAGGTGCGCCGAGGTCACGATTGTGGCCCGCGCGACCGCAGCGAGCATGACCTTTGGCCGGTGTGGCGGCGCTGCGGGAGGCCGCTAGACTCGTCGCCGACGTGGCGACGAGCGCGATCGAGGACGGCGACGTCGAGGCCAAGTTGCGGGTGCAGATCCGCTTCTGGGCGAAGGTCGCGAGCACGGTCGTGCTGGCGTCGAACGTGACGCTCGCGCTGTGGCCCGGCGAGCCCTTTCGCTGGACGATCGTGGGCCTCGATTGCGTCTGGGCCATCGCGCTCGTGCTCGGCGCATCGCGGCCCCGCTGGTTGGCGGTGTCGGTCATCGCCGCGGTGATCGAGCTGTCGTTCTATGGCTGGGCCGCGGCCGGAGCGTTCATCGTGCTGGTCGCCGCGCTCGCGATGCGACTGCCGGCCGCCCGCGCGGGGGCGTCGACGTTGGGCATGTGGGGCGCCGCGGCGCTCGGGATCCTGTGGCTGGGCGACGGCCATCCACCGGAGTACGTCATGCAGCCGCGGGAGCTCATGTTCGCGGCCTGCAACATGTTCGTGCTCGGTGCCTTGATGCGCAGCTCGCTGCTGTCGCGGTTCCGTGCGGAGTCGCTGGCGTCGCAGCTCCACGCCGCGCACGACATGCTGCGCCGCGACCTCGCGACCACCGAGGCGCTCGCCGCCGCGCAGGAGCGCACGCGGATCGCCCACGAGCTCCACGACAGCCTCGGGCACTCGCTGGCCACGGCGCACGTGCACACCCAGCTCGCGCGTCGGCTCGCGCAGCAGTCGTGCGAGCCCGCCGACCCCGCTCACCCGGCCCTGCTGCAGGCGATCGATCAGGTCGGCGAGTCGACCCGGCGGGCGATGCACGAGCTGCGCGATGCGGTCTCACTGCTACGCCATCGCTCGGACGTCGCGACGCTGGGCACGCGGATCCGGGCGCTGCTGGCCCGCCTGCCGGAGGCCGTGCTCGCCCACGAGGTCGCCATCGTGGGCGACGAGCGAGCGCTGGCCCCGGCGACCGAGTTCGCGATCTATCGCGCGCTGCAGGAGGCGATGACCAACGTCGTCAAGCACGCGCGCGCCCGCGCGGTGTCGGTGCGGCTCGAGTACACGGCGTCGTGGGTGCGACTCGAGGTCGTCGACGACGGTGCCGGCACCGACGAGCTGCGCCCCGGCTTCGGCCTGCGCGGCATCGCCGAGCGCCTGAAGTCGGTCGGGGGTCGTCTCGACGTGTCGTCGGCGGCGGGCAAGGGGTTGCGTCTGCGGGTCGAGGTCGACGCGGCATGATCCCGCGCGTGCTCGTGGTCGACGATCAGGCGCTCTTCCGCCAGGGGCTGTGCAGCTTGCTGGCGGGCGACGGCACGCTTCAGATCGTCGGCCAGGCTGGCAACGGCCTCGAGTGCCTGCGACAGGTCGCGCTGCTGCAGCCCGACGTGGTCCTGCTCGATCTGCGCATGCCCGAGCTCGACGGCGTGCAGACGATCCGGCGGCTCCGCGAGGCGGGCAGCGATGTGCGCATCGTCGTGCTCACCACCTTCGACGACGACCAGCTGGTGTTCGAAGCGCTGCGCGAGGGTGCGCTCGCGTTCCTGCTCAAGGACGCGGATGCCGAGGAGATCGCCGATGCGATCCGTGAGGCCGCCGAGGGTCGCGGGCGTCTGGCATCCGCGGTGACGCACAAGGTCGTCACCGAGTTCGCCCGCATGGCGCGGCGGCTCGGGGACACGCCGACCGACACCGCCGGGTTGTCGCGCCGCGAGATCGAGGTACTGAAGCTGCTCGCCCGCGGCGCGACCAACAAGGAGATCGCGAGCACGCTGCACATCGCCGAGGGCACCGTGAAGAACCACCTCACCAACATCTTCACCAAGCTCGACGTGAACGATCGGACCCGCGCTGCGCTCCGGGCCCGCGAGCTCGGGTTGCTGTGAGGGTCGGCGGTCGGCGCAGCCCGACCACAATCGGTGTACGCTGGACGCATGACGCAGGCCGTCGGCCCGATCCTCCGTGCGGTCCTGGGCGTTGCTTCGAGCCTGTCGCTCGCCTGCGATCCGGCGACCCCCACGGTCCCACCGACGTCTTCGTCGGCGACGAACATCGCCCCGCAGGCTGCGGGCGTGCAGGCGACATCGGCATCGCCGTGTGCGGGCAAGCGAGCGTCGCCGCTACTGCTCCAAGTCGATGCGACCCAGCAGTCGTCGATCGCGCAGGCGATGTCGCGAGACCTCGCCGTGGTGGCGTTCGACTGCACATCGATCACGGTCCTCGAGTCGTGCCGTCTCGAGGGGCGCTATCGATTCGTGGCGGGCCGCCGCGACGAGATCCAACGCCGCGTGTCGTCGGCCGAGGATGCGGCCGCGTCGCTGTGGGGGGCGGCCACGCCACCGCTCACCCTCGAGCCCGGCGAGACGCTCGAGCTGCGCGCCATCGCCATCGGTCAGCAACGGGCCGATGTCGCCGGCGCGAGCGCGAAGCTTCTCGCGGGAGACTGCGCCAAGGCGACGCACTTCATCCGGAGCGCGCGCATCGGTGCCTACGAACTGACGGGCAGGGTGGGCACGACCAAGCACGAGTCCAAGTCGGGCGATCTGACCACCTGCCCCGGCGACGGCGTGCGCACGCGGCTCCCGCCACCGCAGTGCAGCGGGCCGCTGCAACTCGAGCTGGTTCCAATCGGTCCATGACGGCCTCCGGACCGGTCGGGGGACACCGGGCCACGACCGGTTCCCGCGCGAGCCCTAGAGAGACGAACCGCAGATGTTGGACGTGGCGCGGGCGTGACGGGCTCTACGGGCGGGTGTCGCCCTCGTCGCGAGCGGGAGGGCGCGTCTCGTTCTACGATTGCGTCGGCCTTGTTCTGCGCCCGCTCGACGTCGTGTCTGTTCGCGCTCTGCCTTCTGCTCGGCCTGCCCTGCGGCTGCGCAGGACGAACGATCCGCGGTCAGCCGGATGCATGGTATGCACCGCCTGCGTCGTGGGACTGGCCGCGAGACCGCGTGCCCGACGAACAGTTCCGCGTCGTCACGTCCGCAGGACGGGCCGCGGCCGAGGCCTCGCTCTCGACCCGCGCTTGGGTGCCGCTCGATGAGGTGCCCGGTCTCGCGATCGAGACCGAGGGTCTCGTCGTTCCTGCGGGAGGCCGCGTCTACCTGGTGCGCGGCGTGATGCTCGAAGGCACCGACGGCACCGGCCGATTCTCCATCGAGCAGGCCGACGACGGCACTACGGCCGTGAACTGGGGCTGCCTCGGCGCCGGCGCGGCGCGGCAGGTGCGACGACCACTGATCGTCGCGCTGCCTCGAGCGCCACGAGACCTGGTCGTCGCCGTCTCGATGGCGCGCTGACGCCCGAGTCCCTCGTCGTGCACGGCACCGCCTCGATCAGCGCGGCTCGAGGATGTCGCGGTGCTCGGCGCTCATGCTGCCGAAGTGCACGTTGCCCCTGATCTCGGCCACGCTGGGGAACACCTCGGTCTGCATGCAGTGCACCGCCTTGCCCCACCGGCTCCACCCATTGCCGGGCGGCTCGTCGACGATCGGCGTGAGCCCGTGGTGACGCACGAACTGGGTCAGCATCTCGCCCCAGACCTGCTTCACGACGGCAGGGATGCTGCCCATTGCGATCTCGGAGCCGGCGACCACCTGGCTGGAGAAGCGCTCGATGGCGACGGTCTCGAACACACAGCGATCGTCGCGGTAGCCGAACGAGCTGCCCACGTCGAAGCGAAACGCGCGACGACCGGCGAGGAAATGACACTGGTTGTAGTAGACCGCGATGTCGGCCAGCTTGCGAGCGATGACCGCGACCAGCAGGCCACCGCCGGGCACCAGCGCCGCGAGGATGCTCGCGAGCGCACCAGCGGCCTGGCGGATCTGCTTGTCGTTGTCGTCTTCGAACTCGCGCTTGAGCGTCTGCACGGTGAAGCCGGTGCCATGCTTGGTCACGAGCCCGACGCAGTCGGTGTGCAGGTCGGGCATCATCCAGTCGCGCACGCGTTCGGGCACTGGCACCGGGATCGGAATGCCAGCGACCGGGATCGTCACATAGACGTTGAACGGCCTGATGCGCGCGACGCCGCGGAATCGCAGCGTACCGCTGCCGTTCCAGGTTCGATCGCTCCACTGCACCGAGGCGGTGTTGGCCGCCATGTAGCGCGGCATGTTGGCCATCAGGGAACCGCCGATGGCTGCGATTTGGCTCCGGTCACGCGGCGGCCTCACGCAGATGCGGAACCGGTTCATGTGTACATTGCCGTAGCCGTTGTGGATGGAGATGGATGTGAAGTCGCTCATGGTCGTCGGGGAGGGGGACCCGATCCCAGCGACTGCGAATCGCCGGACTCGAGAGAGCTACGCCCGAGCGCGCGCCGTGCTTCACGTGATCGGGTCGGCGCCGGCGGCGACACGATCACGTGAACCGAGCGGGGGTCGTGGGCATCACTGGAAAGCTGTCATGGCAGGCCAGGACTCGCGGTGAGCCGTCTCGGCGGCCTCGCGCGACTTCCCCTGCGACACGATGCGCCACCGCTCCCCCGCGATCCACCACGTCACCGTCGCGCTTGCCCTCGCCGCCTGCGGTCGCGACGACGCCCACGATGCCGACACGAGCACCGAGTCCTCCACCGGCTCGGCATCGACGGCTTCGACGAGCGTCTCCGCCACCGCAGATGCCACCGGCATCACGACCGACAGCTCGGCCGAAGCGAGCTCGGGCGTGACCGCCTCGACCACCGACGCGGGCGATGACACCACCACCACCGGCGAACCCGTCGGCCCTGGCGGCTGCGCTGGCGAGGGCGCGCCGCTCACCGATCTCGAGCGCGACATCGCGGAGCTCCCCGCCGACACCTGGTGGTCTGCGCCCGACACGAAGATGCGTGCGGTGTGCTCCGACGATCTGAGCGAGTACATGTGTGCATCCGTCATCGCGGCGTGGAGCGGCGGCGCGTGGGATCCCGTGCATCGGCAGATGCTGATCTTCGGCGGCGGCCACACCGACTCGGGGGACAACGCGCTCTACGCCTTCGACCTGGGCACGCTCGCGTGGTCGCGACTCACCGAGCACTCGTCGGTCGATCTGAAGGACGCGGATCCCCTGCCCGATGGGCAACCCGCGTCGCGCCACACCTACGACGGGCTGCAGTACCTCACGGGCGCGCAGCGCCTGTTCGCGTGGGGCGGATCGCAGTGGGAGAACGGCGGCATCACGAACATCACGTGGACGTTCGATCACGCCTCGGGCTGGCACGACACCGGCGTGCAACCGCCGATGCCGTTCACCTACGCCCACGGCACGGCCTACGACGCCGCCAGCGATCGCGTGATCATGCACCACGACTACGGCCTGCACGCCTTCGACCCCGCGAGCAACACATGGACCAAGCTCGAGGACTACGGCACGCCGCCCTACTGGCCGCGCTATTCGATCTCGGGTGACTACCGCGGCGTCGTCGACAGCTCGCGCGGGCTGGTGTGGTTCCTCGGTGCGCGGCTCTACCTGGTCTACGATCTCGCCACCGGTGAGCACGTCACTGACGACTGGATCACGCAGGGCGGCGGCGCGTTCACCAACGCCGATGCGGTCGCCGGTCACCCCGAGCAGGTGATCCAGACCGGCGGCGCCGTCGTGATCGAGGCCGCAGGGCCCGGCGTCGACTACGATCCCGCGGGCGACGCCCTGGTCGCGTGGGCCGGCGGTGCGCCGTGGCGCCTCGATCTCGCGAGTAAGACGTGGAGCGAGCTCTCGGCCGAGGGCGCCCCCGCAGCACCGCAATCATCGGGCGGCACGTACGGTCGCTGGCGCTACGTCCCCCGCGTCAACGCGTTCATCCTCGTCAACGACGTCGACCAGGACGTGGTGTTCTACAAGCACACCGCCGGCTGCGGTCCGTGATCCCGCGGGCGACCACCAACCGGTGCCGCGCAGGTCGTGGGTGTGGTGGAACCGCTGCGCGCGCGGGTAACCTGGGCGTCGCGGTCGGCGTCCGATCGCCTGCACCGTCATGTCGTCGCTCGCCATCCCGCTGTCCATCCTCGATCTCGCGCCGATCCGCGAGGGCGGCACCGTCGCCGATGCGCTGCACGAGAGCCTCGCGCTCGCCCGCGCCGCCGAGCGCCTGGGCTACCGGCGCCACTGGGTCGCGGAGCACCACGGCATGCCTGGCATCGCGAGCGCGGCGACGGCGGTCGTGATGGCCCACCTCGCGGCGGGCACGTCGACGATTCGCATCGGGGCCGGCGGCATCATGCTGCCGAATCACGCGCCGCTGGTGATCGCCGAGCAGTTCGGCACGCTCGCGGCGCTGCACCCTGGCCGCATCGACCTCGGCCTGGGGCGTGCGCCGGGCAGCGACGGGCGCACCGCTCGCGCGCTGCGTCGCGACCCCGCGCGCGCCGACGCGTTCGCCGATGACGTGCGCGAGCTGCAGCAGCTACTGGCGCGACCGAGCCCCACGCAAGCGATCGTCGCGACCCCGGGCGCCGGCAGCGACGTGCCGCTGTGGATCCTCGGCTCGAGTTTGTTCGGGGCCCAGCTCGCGGCCGCCTACGGGCTGCCGTTCGCGTTCGCCTCGCACTTCGCACCCGACGCCTTGATGGATGCGCTCGCGATCTACCGCCGTCGCTTCGTGCCCTCGGCGCAGCTCGAGCAGCCCTACGCCATGCTCGGCCTCAACGTCCTCGCCGCCGAGACCGACGCGGCCGCGCGCCGCTCGTTCACGACCGTGCAGCAGGCCTTCGCCAACCTCGTGCGCGGCCAACCCGGCAAGTTCCGACCGCCCGTCGCCGACATCGAGGGCCACTGGTCCGCGGCCGAGAAGCAGCATGCCGAGCACATGCTGCGTCACGCCGTCGTCGGCTCACCCAGCACCGTGCGCGATGGCCTCGCACGCTTCGTCGAGCAGACCCGCGCCAACGAGCTGATCATCACGACCACGACCTGGGATCCCGCGCAGCGTCTCGCGTCGTACGCGATCGTGGCGGAGCTCGCCGGACTCGAGGGCGCCGCCGCACTGCCGCCCGCATCGTGAGCGACCCCACCCAGGCGCGAGCTCGCCCCCGTCCTACTGCTCGAGCACGGCGGCCGCGAGCTCGATCTGCTCGTCGGTGAGGTGCCGGAAGCGGGCCGGCGGCATGAGCAGCGCCGAGTCCTTCGGGGCCCGGAGCCGATCGGCCGCGAGCTGCTTCTCGGCCGCCGACATCTGATCGAGGGTCTCGACGTTGAAGCGCGCGCGCGTGAGCGACTGATCGAGCCGCGAGTTGTGGCACTGGATGCACATCTGCGTGAGGATCTCCTCGCCGGTCGCGTCGGGCCGCGGCGTGATCGTCATGTCGGGCAGCGCTGCGTCGAGGAACACGTCGCTGATGTCGGGCAGCTGATCGGGCGAGGTGACGCCGTTGCGCACGTCGAGGTACGCGTCGGTCATGTCGGCGACCTTCTGCGCATCGGTCACGCGGAAGTCGTGATACGGCGGCGGGATCGCGCTGCCGCCGAGGTAGGCGGCATAGAGACCATCCCAGGTGTTGCTCTGGCCCGGCGGCACGTTCACGCCCGGCTGCATCGGGTTCGAGGCGGTGACCTCGTTGTTGATCATGTCGGTGATGAACTGATTGGGCTGCGCGATGAAGCCGTTGTTCTCGACGAAGTTCTCGAGCGCCGGTGGGCCGGCGAAGGTGCCCTGCGGGGCGCGGCAGCCGCTGGCGTAGTTGAGCGCGGGGATGCCGGCGTAGTCCTCACCGGAGTGCGCAGCGCGGAAGTCCGCGCACAGGAAGACGTTGCCCTGGGGCTCGTCGAACAACCAGTGCGTCCACGGGAACTGCAGCTCCTGCATGCGCAGGATCGATGCCGTGCCGGGACCATCGGGCTCGTGGCATTGCTTGCAATCGAAGATGGTGTTGGCGATGTCGACGTCCTCGTAGAGCGTGTACTTGGTGTAGTCGCTCTCGATCGCGGGCGTGAAGAGATCACCGGGTGAGCAGCCGCCGGGCTGGTCGTTGCAGGCCTGCTCGAACTTGAAGAGGAAGAAGCGCAGCTGATCGTTCGCGGTGGTGTCCTTGGCGACCAGCTCGACGAACTGCTCGCCGCGCGTGAAGCCGAGCGCGGCGTAGTGATCGTTGGGCAGCAGGTTGCCCTGGCGCGGCTGGCCGCCGCGCGGTCGGGTGAACATGATGGCGCGGGGATTGATCGGCGAGACCAGCCGCATCACCAGCGACGACGAGTGCGAGCTGAGCGCGAACGACGTGGTCGTCGGATCGGTCATGTCGAGACCAATGAAGTTCTGCAGCTCCACGAGGCTCGCGATCGTCGGCTGATCGTCGGTGGCGCAGAACGCCTGCGAGATCGGGTCGCCGTGCCCGCGGGCACACAGCGCATCGTGCTGGTCCTCGCCGTCGGGCAGACCATCGAAGGGATCGGTCGGATAGTCGTCGCCGCCACCGCCGGTGCTCTCCTCGCCGCCACCGCCCGAGCTCGAGTCGCCGCCGCCCTGCGTGGTGCCGGGGCCTCCACCGCTGCCGCTGCTGCCGTCGCTGCCCATGCCCACCGTTGCCGAGGGCAAGGTATCGCCCTCGCTGCCGCTGCTGCCGTCGGCGCCCATCGGGCTCGCACCCGCGTAGCAACCCGCCAGACATGAACCAATCCACAACCACGCTGAGCGTCGCATCGTCGCATCCCCCACGCAGGTCTTCACCCGCGTTGCCGTCGGTAACTCGGCGCCCGCGCGGATTACAGCTGGGGTGCGCAGCGCGTCGGTCTACGCACCGAGGTGCAGCACCCCGCAAAGAAGTCAGAGGCGGGCAAGGGGTGCTGCTACGCTCGCGACCTTCATGCTCCGCACGCTGACGCTGTCCCTCGTCGCTCTCACGGCATGTGCGAAGACCTCGACGCCGGGCTCCGACGGCGATGCGCCGACGCCGCCCGCCAAGCCGACCGATCGCGACAGCCCCGAGCCCGAGCTGCCGGCACCGCTGCCGCGCGATGATCGAGCCGCCGTCGCGGAGGCGCTGCGGCCCCACGGCGTCACGCTCGACGACAGCGACTGCATCGCGTGGCCGCCGAGCTTCCCCCGCGTGGTCGTGATCGGCTCGTTCGCCAACGATCGCGGCTGCCAGCACAGCGGCACGCTGGTGGACCGGCAGTGGTCCACCGACGAGGCCTCGGTCGCGGGCCTCGCGACCCGTGGCTTCGCGTCGGCGAGTCTCGACGACAAGCACACCATCGCCCGCGCGTGGGTCGACGAGGTCAACCACGCCTTCGGCCACGACTTCGTCACGGCCAGCGAGCCGGCGTTCTCACAGCCTGGCAGCCCCGCGTTCACGCCCGTGCACGTGCGCGACGACAAGCTCGCGGGCGTCGTCATCGAGGGCTGGGTTCGCCTGCCGTCCGGCATGGTCGACGAGACCGCGTACGCGTTCGAGAAGCACCGGATCACACGCGACGGCGCGCACAGCCATGAGTCCGATCGGCGCTTCGCGGTCGACGGCGCGGTGCTGCGCGGCGAGACGACGAAGCCGTAGCGGCACTGCGCCGGTCGGCTTCAGAAGCGCGCCGAGATCACCGAGTTCCCGCCGTCGCGCACGACCTCGTCGGCGTGGATCGTGATCAACGCGGTCCCCGGTGCCAACCCGAGCTTGCTGCTCAGATCGATCTCCGGCAGGGTGCTCTGAGCGAAGCCGTCGGTCCCCAGCTGACCGAGCAGACCCACCACCAGCTGCGCCTCGAGCAGCTCGGTGAGCGACTCCTCCATGCCGATGTGCGCGTCGTCGGCGGTGAGCTCGGTCTGCACCAGCTCGACCTCGCCGAGATCGATCGAGACGCCGGTCTCACCCGCGTTCAGGCTCATCTCCACCACCAGTGTGGTGAATGCGGTGAACTCGACGGGGTTGCCGTTGCTGGTGAAGCTGGCATCGATGCGGATGTCGCCGATCGTCGCCAGCAGCTTTCCGCCGGGTCCACAGTCGGAGATCGTCGGCGCGAGCATGCCGCTGACGTCGACCTTCAGGTCCTCCAGCAGCCCGCCGCCGGCGCCATCGCCAAGCGGGAACTCGAGCAGGCCGCCGCGCCAGCCCGCGAACAGCAGCTGGTTGAGCGTGTCGTCGGCGAGCACGATCTCGAGCGGCGCGCTGCGAGGCATCGAGAGCGCCTGCGGGCCGGCCCCGCAGCCGTCGCGATTGGGCACGCCGTCGTTCTCGTAGGGCGTGACGGCGAGCGTCGGGTAGCCACCGGCACGCAACACCACCGCACCGCCCTGCGGTGGCGAGGGCTCGGGGGGCGCGACGCCGTCGTGGAAGTCGGTGCTGGCGAAGTCGGCCACCAGCTCGACCGGGATCGACTTGCGCGCGTTGCCGAGGTTGGGAAAGTCGAAGGTCGTCGCCAGCGAGAGGTCCGACAGGCCACCGGCGAGCGCGGGGCCGAGGTTCGACTCGATCTGGTCCTCGAGTGCGCCCTCGAGGCTCGAGACCAGCGAGTCGTGGATGAAGATCTCGACCACCGACAGCAGGAAGTTGGTCCAGCCGTTGTTGGACCAGATGTCGACGTCGTCGGGATCGACCGTCGCGTCGACACCCGAGAGCGTCGCGACCAGGTGGTGCTCGGCGTCGACGTCGATCGAGAGCAGGCCGTCGACCTGCACCGCGGATACGCTCACGCCGCCGGTGCCGTCGCCACCGGCGAGCTCGCAACCGAAGTTGGTGCAGTCGAAGACGAGGTCGCCGACGATGTCCTGGATCGCCGCGCCGATGTGGATGCCACCGTCGGCGCCCTGCAACGAGACCTCGGCGCTGCCGAGATCGAGCGAGCTGAGGTAGACGTCGAAGCCCGCACTGCTGGTGATCGGCGTGGTTGGATCGGCGAACTGGTTGGTGTCGAACGACGCCAACGCGAGCTCGAGCGCGGTCGCGAGATCGTCGAGCGGCAGCGCGTGGTCGCCGTCATCGAGCGACTCCTGACCGAGCCAGAAGCCGAGCCCCTCGGGTACGGGTTGGTCGCCCGCGGTCATCGGCTCGCGGAAGCCGGTCGACCACAGGAACGACTGCACGCGACGGCGCGCGTTGCCGGCGCTATCGGTGGCCTCGAACACCAGGAGGTTGCCGCCGACCACCGCATCGACGGTGTGGCTGAAGCTGCCATCGGGCGCGACCTCGACCGGCTCGCCACCGAGCGTCAGGGAGGTGATGTCACCCAGGCCGCTGTGGACGTTTCCGGTCACCGTGACGCTCGACGACCCGACCGCGCCGGTCACGGTCGCGGCGCGGGGCGGGTACTCGACGTCGATCGCGGGGCGGCAGGCGTTGTCGACCAGCGGTGCGTGGGTGCAGGTATCGCCGTCACACTGATCGATCGTGCACGGATCGCCGTCGTCGCAGGTGGCCATGCAATCGCCCGCGGTCCCGTCGGCCTCGGCCGCGGTCGCACTGACCGTATTGCCGCCGCCGCTGCTGTCGCCCGCACTGCCACCGCCGTCGGCATGGCTGGTGTCGTGGCGGCAGGCACCGCACACCAACGAGGCGACCAGCGCGCCCATGCTCGGAAACCAACCCGCCGCCCGTCCACGCATCGCGATCCACCGTAGCACGCTCGACGCGCGCCATCGACCGCCAGGATTTGGTCTCGGCGACATCGGCTGATGTACTCTGATCGCTATGCCTAGCCCTGGGACTCGTGTGCCTGCAGCCGTGTCGATCGTGGTGCCGAACCGTCGCCTCTTGCCCCGCGCCACACTCGCTGCCATGGCGATGGCGCTCGGTGCCTGCGCCGATCCGTGCCTCGACGATGGTCTGGGACAGTCGGCGTGTCCGGTGCAGCAGACCGATGGCGCCAGCGGCAGCAGCACCGGCGAGACCGACTCGAACAGCAACACGATCTCCGACTCCGACTCCGCCAGCGCGACGCTGACCGCGGGCTCGGCCTCGATGAGCGCTTCGGCCAGCGACACCGACACCGACTCGGCGACCGCATCGGCATCGGCCAGCGCGACCGACTCGGCCAGCGCAACCGACTCGGCGTCGGACTCGGGCAGCGCGAGTGACAGCGAAGGTGGCACGCAGTGGTGCCCCGACGCCGACATGGACGGCTTCGGCGACCCCGAGGGCTGCGTGAACGCGATGGACCCCCCGCCCGGCACCGTCGACAACGACGACGACTGCGACGACGGCGACGCGGACACCTTCCCCGGCGCGGCCCCCAACGACGACGCGACCGCGTGCATGCACGATGGTGACGGCGACGACTGGGGCGACGACAACCCCGGGCCCGGCGTCGACGCGGGCACCGACTGCGACGACGAGGACGCCGAGACCTTCCCGGGTGCGGCCGAGGCCGAGGCCGATCCGACCCAGTGCAGCACCGACGCCGACGGCGACGGCTGGGGCGACGCGAACCCCAGCGGCACCGCGGTGCCGGGCGCCGACTGCTTCGACGGCAACGATGCGCTCAACCCCTCGACGATGGCGCTCACGGCATTCGTCAACCAGGGCTTCCAGCCGGTGGTCGCGACCGCGAGCACGCTCGACGCCGCACTCTCGACGGTGGCCCCGCTCGACACGCCATTCCAGTGGAATCCGGTGTCGGCGACGATCGACGAGACCGGCCTCATCATCCTCAACAACGACTCGCAGAACCGGCTCTACTCCGTCGAGTACCTCGGGGTCTGCGACGGCAGCGAGGCCGAGGGCACGACGACTGCGCTGCCGCAGTCCCACGGCATCGACGTCTTCTGCGGCCTCGGCTTCGGCGTCGACGGTCTGCTCTACGGCGTGCAGAACGCGACCGACGAGGTCGCCGAGTTCGATCCCACCACCGGTGCGGTGCTCAGCTCGGTGCCGCTGACGCTGGGCGGCACGCCGTTCGACGCCGGCTCGTGTGGCATGACCTTCGACTGCCACACCCAGCGCCTGCTCTACGCCCACGGCCCCAGCGGTGACATCTTCGCGCTCGACCCCGTCGCCGGCACGCTCGAGCTGGTCGCCGACACCGCCTTCACGTGGTCACCGACCGGCCTCGCCTACGATCCCGTCGATCGCGTGGTGTGGGTCGCCGGTGACACGACGATGTATCGCGTCGCGATCGACGGCAGCAACACCGTCGAAGAGATCGGCAACTTCGACTTCGGACCCGGCGGCGACGTGTCGGTCTCGAACATCGAGACGCTGCCGGTCTGCGTACCGTAGCGGCGGGTTGCGCCGAAGCTGGCGCCTCAGCGTCGATGCGCTACGGCGTCGTGCAGTGAGAGGCGCTGCAGTGATGGCAGCGCCCGCTGCTCGTCGCGTCGTCGACGAGCCGCATCGCTCGTCCATCGAACGCGTAGTGACGGGTGCGTTCGTGGTGATCGGGCACCATCGACGCACCCCCGCGCGTCGCCCACGACGCGGCGGTGTGCAGTTCGCGGATGCCATGATCGAAGCCGGCGACGTGGGAGCTGACGTCGACGAACCCGATGAACGTGCCGATGCGGTGGCCGCAGCTCCCGCGCATGACGTAGGCATCGTGGGGCACCTCCCACGGGCAAGTGCCGCCCTCGGCGTGCGGTACGACCACGTCGAGCTGGCCATCGCCGTCGAGGTCGATGAGCGGCGTCGTCGACAGCAGCCAGCGAACCGAAGATTCGCGGAACTCGCCTTGCTGATCGATGCCCGACGAGGTCACCAGGATCTCACGGGCCTGCGTAGGCGGCTTCACACAGGGTCCGGGGAGCGACGAGACGGGCTGGTGCCCGACCGGGAGCCACTGCACCGTGGCCTCGACCTCGCCGTTGCCGCGCGCGCCGATGTCGACGCCGACGCGGCGATCGTGGCCGATCCACGCGCAGGTGTGACGCGGCGCTTCGACACACGGGGTCACGCGCGTGAAGCCACCGGTCTCGAGGACCTCGCCCCACGTCGCCGCGACCTCGGTGTACGACGCATCCGCGACGTGATGGCGCAGGCGCAGATCGCCGCCCTCGCCGATCGACACCGACGCATCTGCGGGGTCGTAGATGGACGGGAACAGCAGTGCCGGTGGCCACTCGGCGGGACGAGCGAAGGTGTGCGTGCGATCCGGCGCGACCGCGCGCGATGCCGTGCCGGCTGTCTCGGCGACGGTGGGCACAGGACTCGCGTCCGGTGAGGCGTGGGCGGTCGTCGCGTCTGGCGGGCGCGCCGACGAGTTGGATGCGGCACAGGCGAATGAGGCGACCCACAACGCACCCGCCGCCATTGCCCGAGGACGTCTGTGCTCGGCAACCACGCCAGCGATTCTGCCACGACCGCGTCGGTCTCGCGGCTCGTACCGTCGTTGGCACAGCATGCTGCGCCCCGAATACGGGTGGCGGCGCCGAGGCCGATCCGTGGCCGGCGCTCGTGGCATGCTCGCCGCATCCGCGTGGACGACTCGGTTCCGACCAAGGTCTCCGGCCACCTGCGCAAGCGCTTCGGCCACAACGAAGGCGTGCAGTACTGGTTCCGCACCCCCGACGGGCAGACACGCACCTCGTCGGCGGGCTTCGCCAGTCGTCGGCCGCCACGCCGCGTCACGCCGGCGACGACGTTCCACTGCTTCTCGACCACCAAGCCGATCACCGCGCTCGCGCTGCTGCAGCTGGCGGCCGACGGCAAGGTCGATCTCGACGCGCCGGTGCGCGAGTCGTTGCCGGAGATTCCCTACGACAACGGCATGACCGCCCGTCAGCTGCTGTCGCACCAGGGCGGCCTGCCGAACCCGCTGCCGCTGGCGTGGGTGCACCGCGCCGAGGACCACGCGGGCTTCGACCGGCAGGCCTTCCTCGAGCGCGTGCTGAAAGAGAACCCGCGCGCCGAGCCGCCGGGCAAGAAGGCCCGCTACTCCAACATCGGGTACCTGCTGCTCGGTGCGATGATCGAGCGCGTCTCGGGCCAGCCCTACCCCGTGTTCGTGCGCCAGCGGATCCTCGACGTGGTGCGATCGCGCGACGTCACGGCCTTCCTCGACTTCGGGGCGCCGGTCGAGCGACACGCGGTGGGCTACACGCGCGTGGTCTCGGGCATCGGCCTCGCGCTGGCGTTCATGCGAGATCCCGCCAAGCTGCGCACACGCGAAGGCGGCTGGATCCGCTACCACCCCTTCCACCTCGACGGCGCCGCGTACGGTGGCCTCGAGGGCAACGTACGGGGCTGGGCGCCGCTACTCACCGCGATCGTCGATCGTGATCCCCGGCTGCTGCCACCCGAGTGGTACGCGACATGGTTCGCGCCGCAGTCGCTCGCCTCGGGTGCGCCGTCGGGCCACGCGTTGTCGTGGTTCACCGGCGACACCGCCGGCCATGCGCACCTGCGCCACGCCGGCGGTGGCTCGGGCTACGGCGCCGAGATCCGCATCTACCCCGAACTCGGGGCCGCCAGCGCGATCCTCTGCAACACCACGGTCGTCAGCGACACGCGCATGCTCGACGAGCTCGACGCGCTGTGGCTGCCGTGATCCACACCCACGACGATGGAAAAAGACCGCGGCCGCTCGATGCGACCGCGGTCCATGCCGTCGTGCACGAAGACGTGCACGCATGCGCATCAGTGACGACGGCGACGCAGCAGCGCGAGGCCGAACGCACCGAACGCAGCCCACAGCGGGCTACCACCGCCGGAGCTGTTGCAGACGCAGCCACCGCTGCCGTCGTCCTCGCCGCCGGTGCCCTCGTCGCTGCCACCGCCGGAGTCGTCGCTTCCGGCGGTCGCGCTCGCGGTCGCGGTCGCGCTCGCCGAGGCGTCGCCACCGCTGGTGTCCGCACCCGACGCGCTGGCGCTGGCGCTGCCGCTGTCGGCCGCGGTGGTGCCACCGTCGGAGCCGCTGCTCGTGCCGGGGTCGACCTCGACCGTGCAATCCGCCGCGCAACCGTCACCGGGATCGGTGTTCATGTCGTCGCACTCTTCGACGCCCTCTTGCACGAGGCCATCGCCACACACCGCCGTGGTGCACGTGCTGGTGCAGGCCGCGGTGTCGGCGTTCATCAGGCCGTCGTCGCACTCCTCGCCCTTGTCCATCAGGCCATTGCCGCAGACGTCGAGCAGACGGAACGTGATGCCCTCGATGCCGAGCTCGTCGCGCGCCGGGCCCGCGCCTCCGGCGTCGTCACCCGACCACGAGATGTAGTAGACGCCGCCGTCGGGGATCGGGGTCTCGGGCGTGATCACCTCGACCACGTCGGTCCCAACGAAGCCGTCGCGGTCGGCCGCCATCGGCGTGACGATGGGCTCGCCGATGGCGGTGTAGGCCATGTTGTCGGCCGAGTGCTCCAGCGACACGGTGCTGCTGCGACCGACGTCGTTGTTGACCCACAGGGTGTACTCGACCTGCACGTCGGTGATGTCGGCGCCGGTGTTGTTGACGAGGCGCAGCACCACGCGGCCGGGGGTGAAGGCGAGATCGGTGGGCTGGATGCCGAAGGCGATCGTGCCGGCGCCGTCGATGTCGAAGGCCCACACACCGGGATCGTCGACGTTGCCGGTGCTGATGCCGCGCGCGTAGTCGCTGCCTGCGCCGCCGGCCGTGCCGCCGAAGTCGAGCACGCTGCTACCGCTGAGCCGCACCGACCAGTCGTCGGAGTCGAGCTGTCCCGCGGCCGGCTCGGGATCGAAGCCGCTGCCGTCGAAGGCCGAGAGGTCGATCTGGACCACCGGCGCGAGATCGACATCGGCGAGTGCCGGCTGCGTCGCCAATGCGACACCGACACCAGCGAAGAGCGACAGACCACGGATACGACCCGAAGTAAGAACTGAAGTACGCATCCCCCGAGGGTAGACCGCTTCCAAGGTCACCGCAACGGCAGAAGACCGCGCGGGTCGACGCGGCGGGGCATGGGTCACGCCCGCCAGCGAGAACGTCAATCGCCAGGAGCGCGATCGATCGCACACCATCGACGGGAGGTTCGGAGGCCCCGCGCTCCGTACGACCCGCGCCGACAGCTCGCGCGCGCACCATAGGGACGAGCGATCTCGGCACGAACGTGCCGTCGAGCCCGCGCCGCGATCGCTGCGCCGTGCGTCCTCGCTACAGGGCGACCGCCAGCCCCCGCCAGGGGTGGAACACCGTGTGAATGCGCGTGCGTTAGAGTTCGGCATGCGCCTGCGCTTCGCCGTCACCGCCTTGGTCCTGCTCGGCTGCGATCCCACGCCCGCTGCACCGACCCCAGCTGCCGACAGCCGGGCGGGCGCTGCGAAGGCAGAGCCCACTGCGGACGCGCCGACGGACGCGAAGCAAGACGAGACCGCCGCGAACACCAAGCCCAAGGCCGCACCCACGCCGCTCACGAGGGAGGCGCGCGCCGAGTACCACCAACACCTCGAGCAGGGCCGCAAGCTCGCGAAGGCGCAGGATTGGGCCAAGGCGATCGTCGAGCTCGAAGCTGCGCTCGCGGTGATTCCCGGCGACGATCGTGCGCTGGGTGAGCTGTCGTGGGCGGCGTTCTCCTCGGGTGACCACGCCAAGGCGCGCTCCTCGGCGAAGGCGGCGGTGCTCGCCGCCAGCAACCCGAAGATCAAAGGCGCGTCGCTCTACAACCTCGGCCGTGCCGAGGAGGCACTCGGCGAGCTGGCCGCGGCGAAGTCCGCGTACGAGCAGTCGATCGCGGCGCGCCCGAACGAGGTCGTGCGCAAGCGACTCGCCGACCTCGCCACCCGCGTGCCCGCGATCGCCGAGCCGCTGCCGTGCACCAAGCCCAGCGACGCGACGAAGGTCTGCGAGTGTCTGCGAGCGACGCTGCCAGCGGACACCTTCGCACCCGAGAACCAGCCCGCGGCGTGCGAGCTCACGGCCACCGGCGTCGACGGCTTCTCGTTCGCGAGGTTCGCGACCTCGCCCATCGGTGAAGAGAACGTGGTGTTGATTGCGCGCGGGCCAGAGGGATGGGCCGTGGTCGCGCAGCTCGACTACGTCTACAACCCCGGCGCCTTCGGGATCTACGAGGAGTGGGAGCTCGCGGCTGCCAAAGAGCGCACGATTGGCACCCACGCCGTCGTCGAGTTCACCAGCCACAAGACGCGCTCCGACAGCGACATGGGCGTCGATGAAGCGGAATCGGAGACCACCGACAGGCTGATCGTGTGCGACCGCGGGGTCGGCAGGTCACTGCCGCGCTGTCCGCTCCAGATCGTGACCTCGTACGAGTACGAGCGCGACCGCATGGGCCTCGCCGAGGATGGCGACCTCGCGAAGGACATTCAGACGCCGGGGCTGCCCATCCACAAGACCAGCAAGATCGCCGTCACGATCGGCGAGGATGGCATCGCGAAGCTCCGGGCCGAGACCGGCAGCGTCGAACCAGAGCAGCTGGGCGATCGCAAGCTGTGGTGACGACGACGATGTGGCGGGGTCGTGGCGCCGCCGGCTCGCGCGCGGCTCACGGCGCGGGCAGCTCGGCGATCCGCCGATCGAGGCGCTCGAGACGGGCCGGGTCCGGCTCGGGCGCGGCGGCAGCGATCGCCCGCGCGCGCACGAGCAGGCGCCGACGCTCGTCCTGCTGCGACGCGAGCACGAGCACGTCGGACAGCGCCACCAGCGTACCGACCAGCTCGGGATACTCGAGTCCGTAGGCGCGCTCCTGCACCGCGATCGCACGCCGGAGCGCACGCTCGGCCGCCACGGGCTCGTGCAGCTCTGTCAGCGCCAGGCCGAGGTCGTGCAGCGGCATGATGAGCTCGGGGTGCTCGGGCCCGAAGTGGCGCTCGAAGATCGCGACCGCGCGCTCGAGCTGCGGCCGCGCGAGCTCGGGGTGGCCCTCCTGCGCGTGGGTCAGCGCGATGTGGGCCAGCACGCTGGCGACCTCGGGATGATCGGGGCCGTAGGCCGCCTCGAGGTTGGCCATGGCGCGCTCGTACCACAGCCGCGCGGTCGCGGGCTCGTCGCGGGCCCACCACACGTTGCCGATGTTGGACTGTAGATCGCCGACCGTCGGATGGTGCGGCCCGTACAGTCGCTCGAAGCTGGCGGCGGCCTCTTCGTAGAGCGGCATCGCAGCGTCGACATCGTCGCGCAGGAACGTGAGGTTGGCGAGCGCGGTCGTCACCAACGCCCGCTCGCGATCATCGGGCTGCAGCTGCGCGGCGGCCTCGCGGGCGCGCTCGAACGACGACGCCGCGCCGTCGAAGTCGCGCTGCTCCAGACGCATCGCGCCATGCGCGACGAACAGCTTCACGGTGAGCGCCGGCGCGGCGCCGTGGCGATCGAGCAACGCCGACGCCAGCGCGAACCACCGCTCACCCTCGGGAACCCGCGCATCGACGTAGCCGACCTGTCGCAGCAGATCGATCGCGATGGTCGCCGCCAGCCGATCGTCACCCCCGCGCAGCGCCGTCCACAGCGCCTCCTCGAGCGCGGCCTCGCCGTCGTCGCCACCATCCTTGGTCGCGAGCTGACCGTGGATGTGCAGCGTCTCGGCCAGCAGCGGCGGATAGCCGAGCGTGCGCGCCTGCGGGAGCATCGTCGCGAGCTGCTCGGCGGCGTCGCGGGGGTGACCCGAGATGTCGGCGGCGTGGACCTGCGCGAGCTGGGCCTGCAGCGACTCGATCGCCTGGCGTCGCTCGGGCTCGGTGGGCAGCGGCGTGCGCTGGCCGAGGGTGGCGGTCTCGCTGCAGGCGTCGAGCGCAGGCAATCGTCCGACCGCCGTCACCGACTCGCGCACGGTGATGACGTCCGCCGCGGCCATGCGCGCGACCAGGGCGTCGAACGACTGCTGCGCGCGCGCGAGGCACTGCATGCGCTCGTCGAGCACCTGCTCGGACTGCACGCCATCGATCGACGTGGCGCGGCACGCCTGGCCGTGCGCCTCGACCCACGCACCGGCGTAGCCTTCGAGCAGCGAAGTCGTGTGGCGCAGGGCGTCCGCGGCATACGGCGCGTCGACACCCTCGAACGCGTGACGCAACGCGTCGCGCGTGGCGTCGTTCCAGCTGGGGGCGAATGCCGCTGCGGCGCCCCTGCACGGTGTTGGCGATGCGGTCGCGCGCGCGGTGAACCACGCCGCGCCGCCGGTCGCACCGAGGGCGACGGCCGCGATCGCGAAGCGACGCCGCCGTGCTCTCGGATCGCGCGAGAGGCGGTCGAGCAGCGCCGACAGCGACGGGTGACGCTCGTCGACGCGCTTGGCGAGCCCCCGACGCAGCAGCGGCCACACCCACCGCGGCACGCGACCATCGGCCGGCGGGGGCTCGGGCTCGCGCTCGCACACCGCGATGACCAGGGCCGTCAGCGAGGCCGCGCGGAACGGACGCACGCCATAGAGCGCCTCGTAGAGCGCGACGCAGAACGCAAACTGGTCGGCGGCCGGGCCCGGCTCTCCACCGAGATGTTGCTCCGGCGCCATGTAGGCCGGCGTGCCCGCGCGTCCATCATGCACGCTGGTCTCGCCGCTGCCTCGAGCACCGGCGTCGGTGGGCGGGACCTCGTCGGTCGGCTCCATTCCCGACGAGCGATCGAGCACGCGGGCGAGCCCGAAGTCACCGACCCGCGCCCGTCCATCGCGCCCGATGAGCACGTTGTCGGGCTTGAAGTCGCCGTGCACGATGCCGGCGTCGTGGGCTGCGACCAGACCGCGCCCGGCGTCGAGGTACATCGCGACGATCTCCGACCACGTGCGCTCCGGCGCGCGCTGCCACTGCGTCAGCGTGCCGCCGTCGATCTGTTCCATCGCCACGAAGACGCGGCCACCGATGGTGCCGACGTCGTGCACCGTCACGACGTTGGGCGAGGTGAGCCGCGCCATGGCCTGGGCCTCGCGCAGCAGTCGGCGGCCGCCGGCCGCTCCCGCACCCCCGCGCGCATGCAACAGCTTGAGCGCGACGGCGCGGTCGAGCTCGGGGTCGAACGCCGAGTACACCACGCCCATCGCGCCGACACCGAGCGTGCCGTGCACGACGTAGCGACCGAGCTGGCCGTGCAGCTCACCCGACGCGGCAGGCCCACGCTCGCCGCGCGCGGTCGCGTGCTCGTCGCTGGCGTGCGTCTCCTCGAGACTTCGCGGATCGGATCGCACGTCATCACGCGCGTCCCCGCCCTCGCCGTCCGTGCCGCCCACGCGCATAGCATGCTACGCGAAGACGCGGCCAGCCGGGCACGCGTCCGCGCACGTGCCCGCGCCCGCGCACGTGCACGTGCTAGCCTCCCGCGCCCGATGGACCTCGTCGCACCGCAGCCCCGCGCGATGTGTCTGCGCTGCCGCCGGCCGCAGGTGGTCTGCTGGTGCCGGTTCATCACGCCGATCCCCACGCGCACGCGCGTGGTGTTGGTGCAGCACTCGCGCGAGCGCGACGTCGCGATCGGCACCGCACGCATGGCGAGTCTCTCGCTGCCGAACTCCGAGCTGCACGTCGGTGTCGACTTCACCGACGACCCCGCGCTCGCGCGCGCGCTCGGCGATCCCACGCGACCACCGATCCTGCTCTACCCCGGCCGCGACAGCATCGACGTGGTACAGCAACCGCCGACGGGGCCGGTCACGCTGGTGGTGGTCGACGGCACCTGGTCGCAGGCCAAGACGCTAATCCGCGACAACCCGCAGCTGGCGTCCCTGCCCCGCTACGGCTTCGTGCCGCCCAAGCCCAGCGAGTACCGCATCCGTCGCGAGCCGCAGGACGAGTTCGTCTCGACCATCGAAGCACTCGTGCACGTGCTCGGTGCGCTCGAGGGCGCACCGGCGCGGTTCGAGGCCTTGATGACGCCGTTTCGCGCGATGGTCGACATGCAGCTCGAGCACATCGGTCGGGTCCATGCTGGCCGTCGCAAGCTGCGGCGTCGACCCACGCGGCCGTCGCCGCGCGGCCCCGCGATCCTGCGCGAGCGCGCGACGGATCTACTGTGCATCGTCGGGGAGTCGAACGCGTGGCCCCACGGTCACGCGCTGCGCCCCCGCGGCAGCATCGGCGAGCTGGTGCACTGGGTCGCGTGGCGCCCCGCGACCGACGAGCGCTTCGAGGCGGTGCTCGCCCCCCGCGGACCGCTGGCGCCCAACACCCCCAGCTACCTCGAGCTGTCGCAAGCCGCGATCGAGGGCGGCGAGTCGGTCGAGTCCTTCGTCGCACGCTGGCGGGACTTCGTACGCGAGCACGACGTCGTGTGCAGCTGGGGCAGCCACGGCATGCGATTGCTGCGACCGACCGGCGGCATCTGGCCCGACCCCCACGTCGATCTTCGTCGCGTGCACGGCACCCTCACGCAGCGACGCGCGGGCAGCCTCGAACGCGACGCGACCGCGCTCGCACTGCCGGAGATCGCGTCGCCCGCCCACGGTCGCGCGGGGCGACGCCTCGCGCTACTGGCCGCGGTGGTGCGCCACTACGCCGAACGCTGCTGACGAGCTGGGGCGAACACGCTGCCGCGCGCGGCAACCGAATCGTGGCGGCGGGCGTCGCGTCCGCGAGCGCCCATCCCGAACGCCTTGACGCAACCGCCACGCCGTGGCTCGCTACGAAGCGAAGGCGCGCCAGGAGGTCTCCCGTCATGCACGAACCGTCGGACGGCCGGGAGCATCGATCGCGAATGAGACGGACGACGAAACTGCGGGCGAGCCCATGGCTCATGCGGATCCCGCTGCTGGCCGCGTGCGCCGGTCACCGCGAAGTCCCTTCCTCCGCACCACCCGAGGTCGTGCGGGTCGAACTGCCCGCGACCGTGTCGCTGCCCGACGAGCCTCATGCCTCTGCGACGACGGGCGCGGAGGCCGGAGCGACACCGGAACCATTCGTCGCTGTCCGCGATCCGCAGTGCAAGGTCGACGCGGACTGCATTCCGGTGGGCGAGGTCCATCCCTACATCTGCGGGGTCGAGCGCGAGCCCGAGATGATGTGGCCGGTCGACATGCTCGTTCGAGGGACGCTCGACTACAATGTCCCGGGTACCGGCTGCCTGTGCATCCAACGGCAGTGTGCGATTCGGGTGAACACTTGCGAGCTACTCATCGGCAGGAAGACCCCGAACTGGGACCTGCCGGTGCGTCGCTGGTGTAACGGCGACAAGCCGGGGCCGCGTCTCAATCGAGGCCTGGACCCACCGCAGGAGGCCCACCCGAAGGGCACTGGTCAAAGCGATGCGGGCTCCAAACGCTGAGATTCCCGCCATTCGGCCCCACGCGACCGCGACCGGCTCACATCAACACGCCGTCGTCGTCGGGCGTCGGCGGCTCGGGGGCATCGGAGTCGCCGAGTCGATTGCACAGCTCGATCTCGATGTTGGTCGCGATCGCGTTCAGCGGAAGGGCGGCGGGGGCCATCGAGAACGGGTCCTCGAGCATGGTCCCGACCTGGTCGATCACGCGGAACGCGAAGCAGACGAGCACCGCGATCGGGACTGCGAACCATCCAGCTTCCTCGACGATGCCCATCGGCAGTAGCACCGCGAACGCGGCGATGAGCAGCGACGCGACGAACTCGTAGGTCTGCGGGAACGGGGTCTTCTTGATGCGCTCGCAGCCGCCCTGGACGTCGAGCAGCGTGGCGATCGAGCTGTCGAGGGACTGCAGCGCGCGGGCGTCGAGGTGGCCGGCGCGGCACAGGCGTGCGAGGTCGCGGAGCTGGCGGTTCAGCAGCGCAGCGTTGACGTTGGGTTCGTCGGTCATTCGCCCGAGCTCGCTCGGCTCGACGTAGCTCGCGACCTCGGGGTCACGCGTGGCGTCCTGCTCGCGCAGGGAGCAGCGCAGCGCGTGCACGTAGGCGATGTGGCGACGCACGATGCGTTGCAGGATCGGTCGCAGTCGATCGGCGGGTCCCACCGGGTAGCCCAGCACCTGAATCCCGAACATGCGCGAGGTGTTGACCAGCTGACCCCACAACTTCCGGCCTTCCCACCAGCGGTCGTAACAGGAGTTGGTGCGGAAGCTGACGAAGATCCCGATCGCTGCACCGATGACCGTGAGCGGCACCGCCGGCAGATCGACCCATGTCGCGGTGAGCACATCCTCGAGGAACACCACGATGCCGGCGCACGCGGCATACAGCGCCAGGGCGCGCCACTGCCACACGACGAGCGTGGACACGGATCGGTGGTAGTCGACGAACATCGAAGGCGGCGGCGGGGATCCACGGCTGCACGCGTGGTGCCATGGCTGGCGTCGTGCAGGCGTGGGCAAGGACCCGCACCGACCGCGCGCATCAGCGCCCTGCATCCCATGGGCACGTGCGCCAGCGCCCGCACGGGCGCCGGTGGTGCCCGCGTTCGGCCGCCAGCTCGTCGGGCGCGTCAGCATCCGCGCCGCCGCATCGTCGAAGCCGCTGCAGTCCACCGTCGGTGGGCCGAGGTTCCGGCGGCTGGCATCCGCGGCGCGTGTGGGCCGAGGTGCACCGGGGCGCTCGGGCGGCAGCGTCTTCGATCGCGTCAGCGTCTTGTCGAATCCGTCGCGCGGGCCGCAGTTCGGGCGTCAACGTCCCGACATGGTCCATGCGGCCGAATTGCCACCGCGTCGAGATCGCATCGCTTTGTCACGCGGCACCACGGTTGCTCCTTCTACGGGGCAACCCGCCATGACCGCCGCCGACGTCACCGTTTCCACGCCTGTCTTCTTCGACCTCGAGGCGAACCTGTTCGGCCATGACCCGGATCGGGCCACCGACGTCGCCCATGCCTTCGTGCGACAGGCGGTGCGCCCCGGACGTCCGCTGCGGCGCGTCACCAGCTCGGACGTGCCGTGCCTGCCCGACGTCGGCGTCGGCGGCTACGCGCGCCACAGCGGCGAGACCACGGTGGTGCGCAGCAGTGGGCTCGCGCTGGTGCTGGCGCAGCGTGCCCGCGCGGCATGAAGGTCACATTCGATCGATGCCGCCCTTGGCGATGATCGCCCCGGCGACATCGAAGAACGACGCGACGCTGTCGCTGTGATCGCCGCGGATGTGCTTGCCGGCCTTGGTCAACGGGAACGCGGTGATGTCGGCCGCCGGCAGGTGCACGCCGGGTCCACGCTCGGCATCCTCGCGCCACTGGCCGCCGTAGACCGCGACCATGCACTCGCCGACGAATGCACCGATCGCCAGCGCCATGCGATCGCAATCATCGGCGGACCACAGCGCCCGGTTGGCTTCGATGTAGCGATCGACCGCGGCGACCCCGGCGTGATCGTACTCGAGTTCGATGCCGACCCGCGCCAGCGTGCGCACGAGACCGTCGGCGTGATCGCGGAGCTGTCGACGCACGGCATCCATCGAGGGTGACGGTACCGCGACGGCGTGCGCGAGGGGGCGCATCCGTCGATGCCGCCCTCGGTGCTCGGTGCCGAGGGGCGACGTGGCGTTGCGGCGGCGAGCAGCCCACGTTTCGGACGCGGCCCGCGAGGCCGCCCGCGGACCGCCGCGATTGCGCACGTTCGCGCGAGCGCGTGTAATCCCGGCGCAGCCGCGACGATGTCTCGTCGGTGGCCCCGACGATCTGAGCATGCTGCCCCTCGCCCTCGCACTCGCGACCCTCGCAGGCCCCAGCCCCGAGCTGCCTGCGCCGGAGGAGCCCGTGACCACGGCGACGAGCCTGCGATGGTCGGCGCCACCCTCGTGCCCCGATCGCGACGCGGTGCTCGGTCAGCTCGCGCCACGGGTGGACCTGGACACCCTCGCCGTCACGGTCGAGATCCACACCACCGACGCCGCGATGCTGCACGCCGAGGTCGCGATCACCGGCCCGCACGGCAGCACCACGCGCACGCTCGAGAGCCCGGCATGCCAGAGCATCGTCGATGCCGTGGTGCTGTTGGCAGAGGTGACCGCCGAGTCGCTGCCGAGTCGCAGCGCGCTGGCAGACACGCCGGCGACGGTACCCGAGCCAGTTCCGACGACCGAACCCGCGACGCAGACCGAGCCGCCACCGCACGACGTGCGCGACGATGCACCGCCCGCGGGGCAGCCGGGCCCCCGTAGGCCCGAGCCCGCGCGCGGGCGTCGGACGCAGGCGCGATTCGCCGCCGCCGCGGTGGTCGGGGGCAACCTCGTGCCCAATGTCGATGCGGGCGCGCGGCTGTCGATCGGCATCGCGCGTCGGCGCGTCCTCGCGGATGTCGGCGGGGCCTTCGTCGGGCGGGGACGCCTGCGCCCGAACGACGACGTGCGCCTGCAGTTCGATGCCTGGGCCGCGATCGCGCGGGTGTGCCCGGTCGTACCGCTGCCGACGCCCCGCCTCGCGCTGGCGATCTGCGGCGTTGCGGCGGCCGGCACCATGGTCGCGAGCGCACAGGGCCCCGGCCTGCTGTTCCCGCGAACCCGCGCCCAGCCGTGGCTGCGCCTCGCCGCCGGTCCCGAGCTCGGCGTGGTGCTCGGCCCACGCGTGCGGCTGGTCGCCGGCCTCGAGCTCGGCGGCCACGTCCTGCGCCCGGGCTTCACGCTCGGCGGCCTGGGCCGCATCTGGGCGCCCAGCGGCCTCTCCGCCCATGGCCTGCTCGGCATCGAGGTCCGCGTCCCGTGACGGGGCCACCGATTGCGAGATCGTTCGACGGATTCGCGGGTCATACCGCAAGAGCGAAGGAGAGCTTGCGCGCCGCCCCCCACGACGCGGACCCGACCCCGGGCCCGACGACCGCCTTCGAGGCGGCCTACGCCGAACACTTCGGGTTCGTGTGGCGGAGCCTGCGTGGGCTCGGCGTGCCGACGGCGTCGCTCGACGACGCGGCGCAGGATGTCTTCGTCGTGGTCCACGATCGACTGCACACGTTCGACTCCACGCGCCCGATGCGGGCGTGGCTGTTCGGCATCGTGCGCAACGTGGCGCGCCGTCATCACGAGCGCGGCGCGAGGCAGTCGCCGCTGCAGCTGGTGCAGTCGCCCGCGCCGCTCGAGGAGACCATGCAGTGGCGCGAGCGGGCGGCAGTGGTGGCCGCGATGCTCGAGCAGCTCGACGAGGGCCATCGCGCGGTGTTCTTGCTCGCGCAGCTCGAGGGCGCCACCGCGCCGGAGATCGCCGACGCGCTCGGCATCAATCTCAACACGGTCTACTCGCGACTGCGAACCGCACGCGCACGCTTCGAGCGCGCGGTCGCACGGCACGAACGACGGGATACGGAGTCGACACGATGACGCGGGAACACGACGCAGCCCGGCAGCAAGAGGTGTACTGGGAGGCCTTCGCCCGCTCGCTCACGCCCACCGCGGCCGATGCCGAGCGCGTGCGCGCGGGTCTGCTGCGTCGCCTCGCCCAGGTGCGCCCGGTCGCCCAGGAGCCGGCTGCTGCGTCGCCGCGCGAGGCTCCGCGCGCGGCCGCAGCGGTGGTGTTGTTCGCGAAGTCGGCGGCGATCTCCGTCGGTCTCGCGGTCACGGCCTTGGGTGGGCTGCACCTGGGCGCTCGCGCCTTGTCGCCGACGCCCGCCGAGCTGCCGACGCGCGTGGCGACGGCGACCGAAGTGCCTCGCGGTGACGCGCCGATACCGTCGCGTCGCGTCGTCGAGCCGCCGGCACCCGCGACCTCGCCCTCGCTCGCACCGGTGACACCGACGCTGGCCCCGCAGGCGACACCGACCACGCGAACGACCGCGCGCGCCCCCGGCAGTACGTCGGCGCCGTCGCGCGGCGGCGAGGCCGTTGCGGTAGCGATGGCACCGGCCGACGCACTGCAGCAAGAGCTCGCGCTCGTGCGCAGCGCTCGCGAGGCGATCGCCGCCGGGCGCCACGCCGACGCCGACGCGCCGCTGGCCCGTCACGCGCAGCAGTTTCCCGACGGTGCACTCGCGCCCGAGCGCGAGGCCTATCGAGCGATCGTCGCGTGTCGGCTCGGGCGTGGCGACGCCGGCAAGCGGGCACGCGCCTTCGCACAGGCACACCCGACGGCATCGCTGCTGGGCGAAGTGAACGCAGCGTGCGAGTGACCGACGCCCGTCACTTCGGATGACGGAAACGACGACGACGACCGAACCCACCATTGATGACGACGAAGCGAATGCTCCTGATCCCTGGCCTTCGGATGCCGAGCATCACCGTGCTGTGCGTGCTCGCGTGCGGCCTGCCCGACAAGAACCTCGGCCAACTCGCCGACGACGGGTCGACGGCGGGCGAGCCCACCGCGTCGGGCACCGACCCGACGACCACGACCACGGACACCGGCCCTGGCGACGACACCGGTGGCGACTTCGCCTGCGGCGATCCGGCCGCCCCGCCGCCGCGCTGCGTCGAGGATGCCGACCTCGACCAGGTGCGCCTCGCCTGCGACAACGCGCCGGACATCACGAATCCGGGCCAAGAGGACCTCGACGCCGACGGCATCGGCGACGTCGCCGATCTGTGCCAGACCATCACCAGCGACCCCAGTGCCGACAGCGACCGCGACGGCATCGGCAACGCGTGCGACAGCTGCCCGTCGACCGTCGACCACTACGAGGGTGCGGTCGACGTCACGCTGCCGGACGGGCTGCGATTTCGCAACGTGCCCGACCTCGGCGATCTCGACGGCGATGGCGTCGGTGATGCCTGCGACAACTGCGTGGCGGTGCCCAACTGCGGCGACTACGACGGCGCCGCACCCTGGCAGGTCGGCGATCCGATCGATCGCGACGACACCACGCAGTGCCAGGCCGACGCCGATCGCGATGGCGTCGGCGATGCCTGTCAGGGCCTGGTGGTCGGCGCACTCGCGGTCGCAGCGGTGGGGCTCGGGCCCGACGACGACTTCGATCAAGACGGCCTCGCCAACGGCGTCGACGCCTGTGCTCGCCTGCCGCTCGTCGTCGACGACGACACGCTCTGCGACGGCGACGGTGACTGCCCCTCGGGCTCGCAGTGCGAGCCACGCGTGGGCGAGAGTCAGGGTGTCTGCAATCATCCCGATCACGACGGCGATGGCATCGGCGACGCGTGCGACACCTGTGCGACCGCGAGCAACCCCGAACAGCTCGTCGACGGTGGGCTCCAGCAGGACGACCAAGACGGTGACTTCGTCGGCAACGCTTGCGAGGCCACGGCCGAGTGCGGCGTCCACCCCGACTCGCCGCCGAGCGGGTTCTATGCGCTCGCGGCCGAGGGCCTGTGCTGCGCTGCCCAGCTGCAGGCGCTCGGAGACGGCACGCTGGCGTTGGTCGCGACCGGCCGTCCGTTGAGCGATCCCGACGGTCGACCGATCAAGCTGGAGTGCAGCGACGCCGACGTGGCGGCGGGCCTGTGCCGTCGACTGCCGGCAAGCGTCGCGGCGCGACCCGGCGTGCTCGAGGCCCCGCCGGGGTGCGAAGCGCTGTTGGACGGCCAGCCGGCCTGGTCGGTCGCCCCGCTCTCGCTCGCCGAGGTCGCCAGCGTCGACGACTTCTGGGGCTTTCGCTGCGAGCTACCGCAGCTCGACCAGGACTTCGACGGCATCGGCGACGCATGCGACTTCTGCATGTTCGCGTTCGACCCCGACAACACGCCCTATGTCGACGCGCAGGGGGAGCTGTGGCCCCTCAACGGCAAGTACTGCAACGGCGCCTACTCGATCGAGAACACCTGCGGCGAGTGAGCTCGCCGCGGCGTCATGTCGTGGGCGCGCCGTTCTTGCCGGCGCCGGCCGATGACGCCGGGCACCACGTTCGTCGTCGCGATCAGCCCTTGCGGGTGGTGCGGATGAGCATCCATGCCATCAGCGCGAAGCAACCCACGCCGAGCAGATCGTAGCCGCCGGGTCCGAGCACACCGACCAGCGTCTCGTGCAGCGACAGGCTGCCGAGCGTGTCGCCCATGCGCGCGGCCGCGATCGCGTACAGCACCCCGGCGAGCGCACCGCCGGCGACCAGGCCGGTGGAGTAGAGATTGCCGGGGCCGAATTCCTCCTCGGCCTCGGCCAGCTTCTCGTCCTTGTCCTCGGCCGCGGCCGGCTTGGGCTTGCCGCGATCGGCGACGTAGCGCACCACGCCACCGGCGAAGATCGGCAGCGTGGTCGCCAGCGGCAGGTAGGCCCCGACCGCGAACGCCAGCGCCGAGACCCCGCACAGCTCGACGGTGATCGCCAGGAAGACGCCGACCAGCACGAACTGCCAGTCGAGGTTGAACGACAGCAGGCCCTTGATGAGCGTGGCCATCAGCGTGCCCTGCGGGGCGCTGAAGGTCTCACCGATCGCGTGCACGACCTTGCCGGTCTCGGGATCGACATGGGCATTGTCGAGCAGCTGCACGGTGGCGCCGATGACGAATGCGGCCGCGACCACGCCGATGAGGAGGCCGATCTGCTGTGCGCGCGGGGTGGCGCCGACGAGGTAGCCGGTCTTCAGGTCCTGTGACGTGGCCCCCGCGTTCGCGGCGGCGATGCAGACCATGCCGCCCACGCAGAGGGCCATCGGCTGGTAGACGTCGCCCGTCCAGCCCAGGCCCGCGAAGATGAGACACGTCGCCATCAACGTGGCGATGGTCATGCCGCTGATGGGGTTGTTCGAGCTGCCGATGAGGCCGACGATGCGGCTCGACACCGTCACGAAGAAGAAGCCGAACACCACCATCAAGACGCCCAGCAGCAGCTTGCTGCCGATGCCGTCGCCGGGGATGAACGGCAACAGCGCGACGATCACCGCCAGTCCGACGCTGCCGCCGACGACCACCGACATCGGTAGGTCGCGCTCGGTGCGACGGGCCGCCGGCGGCAGCTCGCCCTTGGCCTTCACCGAGCCGAGGCTGCCCCGCACCGCGCCGACGATGGTCGGCAGGGTCTTGAGCAGGGTGATGAAGCCGCCGGCCGCGACCGCGCCAGCGCCGATCTGGCGGATGTACGCGAAGTAGATCGCGACGTTGAGCTGCGCAAAGTCGTGGGTCGCCGGGTCATAGCCGAAGCGACCCGGCTCGTAGCCGATCTTCACGAGCTGCGTGGCGATGGTCTCGCCAGGCACCAGCGTGGCCAACAGCGGGATCATGCCGAGCCACGCGAGCACGCCGCCGGCGACCAGCATGCCGGTGCTGCGGGCGCCGAGGATGAAGCCCACGCCCATGTACTCGGGCGTGATGTCGCCGGCCACCGTCGCCGCCGGGAACACCTTGCTCTTCATCGAGCTGACCCACGTCGGGGTCTCGGCGATGACGCCCAGCACCTTCTGCGCGATCGCATAGACGAAGGCAAAGCCGAGGCCCTGATAGGCGATCGCGGCCAGGCGGCCGCCCTTCTCGCCCGCGATGAGCACGCCGGCGCAGGCGGTGCCCTCGGGGTACGGCAGCGTCTCGTGCTCGTTGACGATGAGCGCGCGCCGCAGCGGGATCATCATCAACACGCCCAGCACGCCGCCCAGCAGCGCGAGGGTGAAGATGGTCCAGTAGCTGAAGAACGGCTCGCCGATCGAGTTGCCGGTCTCGTCGCGGCTGAGGAACAGGAAGCCCGGCAGCGTGAACACCACGCCGGCCGCGACCGACTCGCCCGCGGAGCCGATGGTCTGCACGACGTTGTTCTCGAGGATGGTCGAGCCGCCCAGGCGCTTGAGCAGCGAGATCGAAAGCACCGCGATCGGGATCGACGCACTGACCGTGAGGCCGGCCTTGAGCGCCAGGTACACCGTCGAGGCGCCAAAGATGATGCCGAACAGCGCACCGATCACGATGGCCTTGGGCGTGAACTCGGCGACGTTGCTCTCGTCGGCGACGTAGGGCTGGAACTTGGGCATGCGCGGGCGCGATGGTAGCGGACCTCAGGCGGGCCGTGTCGCTGCTATGCCGGCCGCGCGGCTGCTACGATGCACGGGCATGCCCACCAAGAAGCCCTCCGAGGCCGCCGATGTGATGCTCGCCGGCTTCACCGTCGAGCAGTGGAAGCAGCACATGGACCAGGACGAGGACTGGACCGAGCGCATCGAGGGCGCCGACGCAGCCGCCGTGCGGGGCATCGTCGAAGCGCTCGCGCACGCGAACGCGGACGTGCGGCTGCTGGCGTGCAATCTGATCTACGCGCTCGGGGCCGACGGCCTCGGGGTGCAGGGCGATGCCGCAGTCACGCGGCTCGCCGAACTCGCGGCGAACGAGCCGAAGGTCAAGCTGCGAACGCGGGCGCGGCTGGTGCACGAGGCGGTCGCGCAGGCGCAGCAGCGCGCCGCGATCCACCGCGAGTTCCCTTGGCTCGGCGACAGCTCGGGTGACGCCGCCGCGCAGGCGCTCGCTGCCCTCGACGATGCGCGCGCACGCGTGCGCCTGCACGTGTATCTGTGGTGGGTCAACGCCGCCAAGCCGGCGGCGGCGTCGCGCACCGCGGCGGCGCAGAAGCTGACGGCGCTGGTCGAGCGCGAGAGCGAGCCCGAGCTGCGCCAGGCCGCTTCGCTCGCGCTCGCGCGGGTGCGAGGCTGAGCGGCCGCGGACGGGCCGGCGGGGCCGACTGCGCGCCGATCCGAACGAACACCGCACACGCTGCGGGGTGGCGGGACTTGCGGAGCCCGCGTCGAGCTGACATGCTCTCCCGGTTCGTCGCGGTGGATGTCGTCTTGGGTCGTGTTCGACCCCGCGCGGCGAGCGTCGTCTTGGTGCCCATGTCGATGGGCCTGCCCTTTGGATGGATGGAAAGGTTGGATTTGATGAAGCGCGCAGCATTGTTTTCCAGTGTGATCGCAGCTGCTCTCCTCGCGATGCCCCGCGAGGCCGAGGCCTGTGGCGGCACGTTCTGCGACACCGGGCCGAACGCGATGCCCGTGCCGCAGACCGGCGAGAACATCCTGTTCGCGATGGGTGAGGGCTACACCGAGGCCCACATCCAGATCCAGTACGACCCCAACACCGAAGCCGCGAAGTTCGCGTGGGTGGTGCCCATGACGGCGCTGCCGGAGTTCTCGGTCGGCTCGCAGACCCTGTTCACGAACGTGCTCGCCAGCACCGTGCCGGCCTACGGCTTCAACTACACGTTCGACAGCTGCGGCGACCAGGGCAACTCCAGCGGTCTCACGGGTGGCGACGGCGGCGGCGATCCAGGTGGCACGAGCGCGGGTGATGAAACCGGCGGCGAGACCGGCCCCGAGGTGATCCTGCACGAGACCGTCGGCGCGTTCGAGATCACCGTGCTGCAGGGTGGTACCGCCGAGGAGGTCATGACCTGGCTGGGCGACAACGGCTATCAGCAGGATGCGGCAGCCGAGCCGATCCTCGCCGAGTACCTGGCGGAGAACTACATCTTCGCTGCGTTCAAGCTCACCAACGGCGCCGAGATCGGCGAGATCCACCCCATCACGCTGCGCTTCGCCAACGACGAGGCCTGCGTGCCACTGCGGCTGACGCGGATCGCCGCCGAGGAGGACATGGAGGTCCGCACCTTCTTCCTCGCCAACGACCGCGTGGTGCCGCAGAACTACAAGCACGTGCTCGTGAACCCGCTCGAGCTCGACTGGCCCAACTTCGCCAGCAACTACAAGGAGATCATCACGCTCGCGGTCGATGCGTTCGGGGCCGACGGCAAGGCCTTCGTGACCGAGTACGCCGGCCCGTCGTCGGTCGTGAACCCGAGCGGGATCTTCGACGCGAGCTGGTCGCCCGCGGCGTTCGAGGGCCTCGATCCCATCGCGGTGGTCGACACGCTGTCGTCGCAGAACCTGATGTTCTGCGACGAGTTCAACGGCTGCGTCTTCATCCATCCGCTCATCGAGGGCCTGCTCGCCCAGTTCCTGCCGGTGCCCGACGGCCTCGGCCGTGACGAGTTCTACGGCTGCCTCAGCTGCAACGAGGCGATGATCGACACGATGGCGTGGGGCGACGGCTCCGGCTTCTCGACCGCGATGCAGGAGCGCATCGTCGCGCCGGGGCAGCACGCCGCCGATCTGCTGGCGGAGTTCCCCACGCTCACGCGCATGTACACGACCATCTCGCCCGCCGAGATGACCGAAGATCCGTTCTTCTGGCAGAACCCGGACCTCCCGCCGGTCGACCTCACGGCCTCGCTCGCGACGCGTCGCATCTTCTGCAACGGCGATGCGCTGTGGACCCTGCCCGATGGCAAGGAGGTGCTGGTGCCCGACGACGGCGCATGGCCGGACTTCGGCGACGAGATGCCCTACGTCGAAGAGATCGCGACGACGCCGGCCAACGGCGCACCGATCGCGATCGTCGACAACCGCACCTCGATCCAAGGCCAGCTCGACACGTACAACTGCGCGCTCGGCTATCCCGCGACCACCTGCGGTGACAATGCCGACACCTCGGGCGGCTCGGCCTCGGGCGGCTCGGCCTCGGGTGGCGATTCGAGCGGCAGCGACACCGCGGGCGAGAACGACGACAGCGGCTCGGGCTGCGGCTGCAACAGCGGTGGATCCACCTCGGGCGTGCTGCTGCTGCTCGGCGCGATCGCGCTACGACGCCGTCGCCGCGATCGGTAGCCCAGGACCTGCCCAGGCGGGCGCGTGCGAGTCCTCGCTCGCGCGTAGGCTTGCCCCACACGAGGGCATGGGTGGACCATCCAGCCATGCCCTCGCTTCGTTGGTTGGTCCCCATCACCGCGCTCGTCACGGCGTGCTTCGATCCCACCAAGTCGACCAACGACGACACCAGCGGTGGCGATGGCACCAGCGGCAGCGCCACCGATGGCAGCATCGAGACCTCCGCCTCGGCGTCGGCCTCGACCACCGCGTCGAGTGCGACCGACGCGACGACCGCGAGCAGCACCGACCCCATGACCACCGCGGACACGACGACCGCGGCCGACACCACGCAGGGCGACTCGACCGGGCCCGCCGAGCCCTTCTGTGGCGACGGCAACCTCGACGACGGCGAAGCGTGCGACGACGGCGACGCCATCGATGGCAACGGCTGCAACGCCGACTGCCTGCCCTCGGGACGGCTGCTGTGGTGCATCACCGACGGCGACTTCGATGAAGACGTCGGCGAGGGCATCACCACCGACAACGTCGGCAACATCCTCGCGACCGGCACGCTCTTCCGCGACGGCGCCGACGAGGACGTGTGGGTCGGCGCCTGGGCGCAAGACGGCACCGAGCAGTTCGTGCAGCTGTACGATCTCTCCGGCGGCGGCTACGAGCGCGGCGTCGACATCGCGTATGACGGCTCCAACGACGCCGCCTACGTGCTCGCCTCCGACGGTGGCGTGCGACTGCTGCGGATCCTGTCCGACGGCACGCTGTCGACCAACCAGGTGTTGACGGTCTCGGGCGCCAGCTCGCTCGAGCCGCACGTGCTCACGGTCGCGCCCGGCGGGATGTACTGGGCCGGGTCGGGCTTCTTCATGGGCGTGTCGCGTTCGGTGGCGGCGCGGCTGTCGAGCTTCGGCGGTGAGCTGTGGACGACCTCGGTCGCGCAGGGCCCCGCCAACTTCTCGCTCTACGTCGGCGCGGCCGCCGATCCGCTCGACGACGTCTATCTCGCCGGCGTGAGCGGCTCGCAGGGCTTCATCCACCACCGCAGCGCCAGCGACGGCACCAACGCGCTCGACGCCACCGGGCTCACCCCGCTGGCCGGCATCGCCGTCGCAGGCAACGGCGATCTCGTCGTGGTCGGCACCCGCTTCGTGAACGGCCAGGGCGACAACCTCGCGGCCACGCGACTGGCCCCCGACGGCACCACCGTGCTGTGGAGCGTCGACTGGAACGGCGACGCGAACCTCGACGATTTCGCCGCCGGCGTCGCCGTCGACGCCGACGATCGCATCGTCGCGGCCGGCACCCTGCGCAACAGCAACACCAACTGGGTCGGCTTCGCCGCGCGCCTCGAGGGCGACGGCGACACGCTCTGGACCACGACATTCGAGGCCGCGGTCGGCGGCATCTCGCAGGTCAGCGACCTCGCGCTCGACTCCGAGGGCACGCCGAGCGTGGTGGGTACGCAGTTCGGCGACGCCGGCGACGGCGACATCTTCGTGTGTCACCTGGCGATCTGAATCGAGCCGTCGGGCCGCACCGGCTCGGGCGATGGTTAAACCGGAGGGCAGGTGGGGGAACGTACCGTCCGTGAGGCGTTCGTCGACTCCGTGGCTCTTGCTCGTTGCCTGCAATTCGACCGGGGTCGGCCCCGTGGCGCTGAAGGAGCAGCCCAGCGGCACGACGGTGCGCGCCGTGAAGGTGAGCGGCAGGATGTCGACGATCCTTGGCCTCACATCATCGACCGAGACCATCACGAGCGACATCCCGAAGGACAGCGCGTCGGGCGTGTTCGAGGTGCGCGTCGAAGAGACACCACCCGAGATCCTGCAGATCGCCACCACGGCGACATGCCGCGTCGGCGATTTCACCATCGCCCAACCCTTGACGTGGAACGGCAGCATCGGCCACACCCCCGTCGGCGAGAGTCGCGAGTTCTCGGCGCAGTACCTGCCCTCCGCCGCCGCACCGGGGTTGCCCAGCGCCTGCGAGTTCTCCGCGTTCGCCGGCAGCATGCGTCCGGGCCCGAGCGTCGACATCACGCCGGTTCGGCTCGCGACCGCGTGCTGGCAGCCCGATGCGATCGTCGAGGGCTCGTGTCCGGCCGAGCGACTGCCGCGCACCGCGATCGACGAGCGCCTGCCGGCGTCGATCCCCGCGCTCGTCTCGAGCGGCGCGCGCATTCACGGCAGCGGCTACGCGGTACCGTTCTACTTCGTCGTCACGGCCAACACGAACCAGCTCGAACGCGCGAGCGTGAACGCCAGGATCTCGTGCATCGTCGACGGCAAGGTGATCGAAGCCTCGGCGGACGCGCTCACACAGATCGATCACCTCGCCGCCGGCGAATCGGTCCACGGACACGGCATTTCGTTCGCCCGCGCGCCGCTGCCGGCCAGACCCGAGTGGTGCACCGTCGAGTTCGAGCACACGTCGGCCGACGCTCCACGCGTGTCCATCGCGAGCTGGTGCATCCGCGACGGACACGCGACGGCTGGCGCATGCGCGTAGCGACGTGGGACGACGATCCGTTCGGCGACGCCGGCGACGGCGACATGTTCGTCTCGTCACTTGGCGGTCTGAATCGAGCCGTCGGGACCGACCGCGAGGTTCGGATCATCGCAGGCACAGGGCGCCCGCGTGCACGCGAGCACGCAGGCCGCCTGGGCGTCCGTCATCTCGCTGCGTACGGGCGAGTCGCCGCCCGCCGGCGGGCTCCCATCGGGCTGCGAGGCGTTCTTCTGGTAGCCGGGCCAGTCGTACAGCGGCAGCTCCTCCTCGTGCTTCGGTCGCGCGTCGGGGTCGGCCACGCTCAGCTCGTACATCGGGCAGTGGGCCCACGACACGGTGACCAGCCCGACCGCGAGCGCGCCGAGCACCATCACGCGCAGCCACTGCCGCACGAACGGGCCGAACTCGCGGCGCGGTCGCCAGGTGCCCTGGTCGGCCTCGGCCTCGAGCCGCGCGAGGAAGCGGCGGTGGGCCCCGTCGACGTCGCTCGAGTGTCGATCGAGCGCCGACTTGGCGCGGGAGATCAGCTCGGCTCGTGATTCATCGGCGTTCACGGCTCACACTCTTCCTTCTCGCGCGCGCAGCTTGGCGACCGCAGCATCGAAGCGATCGCGACCCAGGCGGAGACGCGAATACACGGTGTTGACGGAGATCTCGAGCAGCGTCGCGACCTCGGGTGCCGACAACGCCTCGAACTCCATCAGCACGAAGACCTCGCGCAGCTTGCTCGACATCCCATCCATCGCCCGCAGCGCGAGCGCCAGGGCCTCGTTGTTGGCGACGTCACGCTCGGGATCGTCGGCGGCCGCCGGCAGGGCATCGACGAGCTCGGGCCGTCGCACGCGGCGGCGGTTGCGGGCGACGCCGCGGGCGATGCCATACAGCCACGCCCGCGCCGGCCGCGAGGGGTCGAAGTCGGCGCGGCGGCGGTGCGCGATCACGAACACCTCCTGCGTCACGTCGTCGGCGTCGATCGGCGGCACACCGAGCCCGACCAGGGCCCGCAGCACGAACGGGTAGTGCTCGCGGAACGCCGAGGCGACGTCCAGCTCGCCGCTGCCGACCACGACGAGCGCCGCCGGGGCCGGCGCGGCCGGCGGGTCGTAGGCGCTCATCAGGCACGATTCTGCCACGACCTGGATTTGTCGCGGCCGCGCCCGATCCGTCAGTGGCGTCGGCAGTGGCGTCGGCAGTGGCGTCGGCAGTGGCCCTGGTTTCAGGCCCCAGGCGCCGTCGCGGGCACGAAGGCCAGCGCCACCGAGTTGATGCAGAAGCGCAGGCCCGTCGGCCGCGGCCCATCGGGGAACACGTGCCCGAGGTGGCAGTCGCAGCGCTGGCAGCGGATCTCGGTGCGCACCATGCCGTGGCTGGTGTCGCGGATCGACTTCACGTGCTCGGGGTCGAAGGGCTGAAAGAAGCTGGGCCAGCCAGTGCCGGACTCGAACTTGTTCTGCGAGCGGAACAGCGGCAGTCCGCACAGGCGGCACACGTAGACGCCGTCCTGCTTGTTGTCGAGCAGGCCACCGCAGAACGGGCGCTCGGTACCGTGGTCGATCATCACGCGGCGCTCGTCGGGCGTCAGACCCGCCGCCAGCGTCTCGCGCTCGTCGGCCGAGAGGGGAGTGACATCGTGACCGGTGGAGGATCGCTGCGCCATCTTGCGGCGCCAAGCCTGACACGGCCCCGCGGGCGCGGCAAAGCTACGCGACGCGACGCGCGTAGACCTCGAACGAGGTGCCGAGTCCGACGCGGTCCATCCACGTCGCCGGCAAGGCCGCGGCGTGACCGAGCACCTGCGAGAGCGCGACCGCAGGAGCCGAGCCACCCAGTGCGTGGCGTCGCAGCGCACGGGCCAGCGTCTGCGGCCCGAGGTTGGAGAAGCTGGTCCACCGCACCGGCTCGAGGCCGACCCGCCGCAGCAGCGTACGCAGCCCCTCGCGCGTGAAGAGGGCGAGGTGATCGGGCGGCGTGATCATCGGGAAGCGGCGACCCATCAGTCGCGCCGGCATGCCCGACATGCTCGGAGTCGACAGCGCAACGATGCCCGCAGGTTCGAGCCACTGCACCATCGTGCGCAGCGCCGCGTGAGGATCGGGGAGGTGCTCGATCACCTCCCACAGCGCGAGCGCCTGCCATGGTCGCGGCGGCTCGTATTGCTCGAGCCAGGTGGTGTGCACGACGTGCCCGCGCGCACGCGCAGCCGCGGCGGTGCGGGCCGGATCGACGCCCTCGATCTCGAGCCCGATGGCCTTGGCCGCGTCGAGGAAGTGACCGGGCCCGCAGCCGACCTCGATCACGCGATGGGCTCCGAGCTCGGCGACCACACGGGCGCGCGCGTCGGCCTCCGCCCGCATGCGCACGGCGGCGTCCTGCGCGGTCTCGTGGTAGTCGGGCTGCAGGTACGTCGCCTGCACGATGTCACGGGGGGGCAGCGGCGCGACGAAGAGCGTCCCGCAGTCGCGGCAACGCACGAGCGGGTGCCCGGCGACCTCGAAGGCCCACTGCGATCGTGCGCACGCGCAGGCCGGACACGGACGCAAACCCTCTGCCACGCGCGCGCTCACCGTCGACGGCGACGATAGCAGAGCGCGCGCGCGGCCGTCAGCTCGTGGATCTCAGCAGTCGCACGGGCACGGGCAATCGTCGCAGTCGCAGAGGTCGCCGCACGGGCAAGGGCTCGCTGCATCGGCGCCGACGACGGGTGCCGTGGCGCCGGGTGCGACGGCGCAGCCGCAGCCGCAGCCCGCGAGGTTGGTGGTGGTGGGGGTGGTGTTGCTGTCGTTCATGTCCCTGCCGACGCGCGCACCGACCCGGCATTACGACGGTGGCAGTGGATGATCGCAGCTGCAGTCGCCACAGCCACCATCGGCACAGCTGCCGCAGCACTGCGCGAGCGCGCGGCGCAGGCGTTCGCGCGCACGGAACAGGCGCACGCCGGCCGCGTTCGGCGTGATGCCGACCTCGGCCGCGACGTCCTTCACCGCGGCGCCTTCGAGGTCGACGCGGCGCAGCACCGTGGCTTGATCGTGGGGCAGCGCATGCGCGAGCGTCAGCAGACAGCTGCAGATCTCGGCGCGCTCGTCGGGTGCTGGCTCGGGCGCGCGCTCGAGCGCCCGCGCCAGCTCGTCGAGCCTGCGCGCGAAGGTGTCGTCGCGCCGGCGGTGATCGATCACCGCGTTGCGCAGCATCCGGTAGAACCACGCCACCACCGACTCGTGATCCCGCAGCTGATCGATGCGCTCGAGCGAGCGCACGAACGCCGTCTGCAGGAGATCCTCGGCCAGCGCCGGGTCGTGCACGCGGCGCTGCACGAACCCGAGGAACGCGCGCCAGCTCGGCAGCAGCGCGTCGATCGGCGAGGACTCGGGTTGATCGTGCATCGTGGGGCGGATCTCGTGGTTCATCGTAGCCTCCCAGGTCGGCGGTGCCAGCACCGCGCACGCGCGGCGTAGCGCGCCCGGTCGTACGCCGACGTGCGGCGCTGCGGCGTATTACCGCGCCGGGCGGTCACGCCGCGCGCGGTGACCAGCGCCACCACGCACCGAGCTGCACCGCCTCGGCCAGCGCCAGCGCCAGCGGCGACGCCACCGGCCCCCACAACAGCGCGCCGCCGCCCAGCGCCGCGGCGCGCAGCCCCAGGCCCACGAGGTCCCAGGACACGAGGCCGCCGGGGTCGCGTGCGACGCGGAGCTGACGGCCGATGGTGTTGGCCAGTCGCAGCGCAGCGAAGGGGGCCGACGCGAGCACGAGCAGATCGATGCGGTCGGCGACCTGCCAGCCGGCCGCGCGATCGATGATCGCGGCGCTCGGCGGCCACGCCAGCACGCCGGCCATCGCGACCACGCCGACGCCGGCGACGACGCCCCCCAGCAGCGCCCAGCGACGCAGGCTCGCGACCTCGGCGAGCCCCGCCACACCACCGACGCGCAGCGCGAGGATGGTCGCGCCCGCGGTCGGCACCGCGAGGATCGCGTTGACGAAGAAGTAGCCGTAGCTGAGCAACGCGAAGTCACCATCGCCTAGCACGTACAGGGACATCATCGAGTCGACCAGGCCGAGGTTCACGTAGACCAGCGTGTCGAGATAGAGCGCGAAGCCAGGCGCACGCGCCTTCGGCATCGCGCTGCCCGGCGCATCGTCGCTGCCGCGTCGCAGCGCCGACGGCAGCAGCACCAGCGCGGCCAGCAACAGGCCGCCGGCGAGCCCACCGATCGCGCCGCGGGCCAACGAGCCGCCGCTGCCCGCGACCCACAGCGTGCCGACCACCGTGCCCAGCGGCGGCAGCCAGTCGACCATCACGCCCAGCCGCTCGTGACCGTGGCGCTCCGAGAGCGCCCGCACTGCGCCGCCGTACGCCGCGATCACGACGCACAGCGCGAACACCAGGCTCTCGATCGACCACCACGCCGGCCGCGGGATCACGATCGCGAGGCTCGCGGTCGCAGCAAAGGCGACCGCGCTGCAGCTGGCCAGGCCGGTGCGCGCCAGCGCGGCCCCCGAGGGCCCCGGCGGCAGCGGGATCCACCGCGCCCGCAGCAAGGCGAGCGTGAAGCTGCGGGTCGCGTTCACCACCACCACGCCGCGGAAGAACAGGTCGGCGCCCTCGGTGGCCTGCAGCTGCCGTGCAATCACCAGCTCGCGGACCATGCCGAGCAGCAGCGTCGCGGCCGACAGCGCGGCCATCCATGCGAAGGTCCGCCGCGCCGCGCTCACGTGCCCCACTCGGCCGGCACGTCGGGCGACGACAGCTTGCCCTTGATGTGCAGCAGCGTCGCGGTCACGCGGGCGAAGGCTTCGCGCACCGGCGCCGCGATCGCCTCGCCGTCGACCAGCGACAACACCCGCAGCGCGGCCTCGAAGGTCGACATGCCGCGGGGGTCGTGCTGCGTGCGCACGGTCCAGAACGACGGCGGCCCCGGCGGCAACGCCACACACGGCAGCTCGCGCACGAGCGGTGCACGTCGCGACATCCGCGAGCACTGATGCCAGGTGCCGTCGAGCAGCACGATGCCGCGGGGCCGGCTCGCGAGCTGGCCACCGCTTGGGGCAACGTCGAGCTCGGGTGCGCCTTCGCGGGGGAACAGCACCGACCAGTCGATGGCGTCGTCGGCGATGGGCCCGGGGTCGAACGCGGGCTCGCGCATGCCGTAGGGCACGATCGTGACGCCCTCGACCATGCGCTCGAAGAGTCGTGCGGTGTTGGTCGGCTTGGGCGCCTCGCGGGCGTGCTGCACGATCGCGAAGCGCACGCTCGAGCGCACCCGCGGGAACGTGGCGCACAGGCAGGTCTCGGGCGTCAGGCTGCACCCCCGGCAACGGGGCTTCATGCGGCTGCGAGCGCTCACGGGGCCCGCACGATAGCACCGACCGCCGCCGACGGTCGCAGGGCGCCGACGTGACCGGCAGGCTGCTTCAGAGCGCGTAGATCTCGACGTCGTCGACCCAGACGCTCTCGATGCCGGCCCAGTTGTACAGATCGACCGCGAAGCTGCCGGTTGCGTCCTGCAGCTCGGGGGTCGTGTCGAGGATGTCGATGAACCAGTCGGTGGGCTCGGGGTCGGTCGCGAGCCACACCTTGCCGCGCAGCTGCGTGCCGCCCGGCAGCTGCAGGACTTGGTAGCGCATGCGGTACACCGTGCCCGGCTGCAGGCCGCCGGGGATCGGATCGAAGCTCGCCGACGACAGCGTCTCGATGCCCGCGACCTCGTGCCAGATGCCGAGCGACTGCAGATAGAAGCCCTCGAGGAACAGCGCGTAGCCCTGCCCGGGCGGATCGGTTTGGTCGAGCGAGCCGCCGTTCTGCCGCGCGTAGAGCCCGAAGCCCTGCGAGTTCCAGTCGGTGAACTCGATCGACGCGTACATCTCGGCGTCGCGCAGATCGAAGCCCGGCAGCACGATGCGTGCGGTCCCACCGGTGATGCCCGACAGCTCGCCACGACCGTTCTGGATCGTCGCCGACAGCACGTTGTCGCCGACGATCATCCACGGCGACGGCCATGGATCGCCGTCGTTGCCGTCGAATGACTCGGTGAAGATCGGCAGCTCGCCCATCATGCCGCCGCTGGTGCCGCCGTCGCTCGAGCTGCCGCCGCCCTCGGTGAGCCCGACGGTGTCGATGCCTCCGCTCGTGGCCATGCCGCCGTCGCTGCCAGCGCTCGTGCCCGTGACGACGTCGCCGCTCGTGCCCGTGACGACATCGCCACTCGTGCCCGTGACGACGTCGCCGCTCGTGCCCGTGACGACATCGCCACTCGTGCCCGTGACGACGTCGCCACTCGTGCCCGTGACGACATCGCCACTCGTGCCCGTGACGACGTCGCCGCTCGTGCCCGTGACGACGTCGCCACTCGTGCCCGTGACGACGTCGCCACTCGTGCCCGTGACGACGTCGCCACTCGTGCCCGTGACGACGTCGCCACTCGTGCCCGTCGCGACGTCGCCGCTCGTGCCCGTCGCGGTGCCGTCACCGCGGGAGGTCGTGTCGCTGCCCGAGCCGGCGCTGGTGTTGCCCTCGGTCGTGCCGCTGCCCTCGCCCCCGGTGCTGCTGCCCTCGCTGGCGCTGGTCGTGCTCGCGCCGTGGGTCTCGGACCCGGTGGTGTCCGCGGCCGTGGTGCCAGGCCCGGTGGTGCCAGGCCCGGTGGTGCCAGGCCCGGTGGTGCCAGGCCCGGTGGTCGAACCGGTGCCACCCGAGCTGTCGACACTGCCGGTCGACGCGCTCGCGGAGCTCGCGTCACCACCGCTGCTCGAGCCGGTGATCGATGGATCCTCGGTGACGTCCCCCGTGCAGGCCCCAGTGACCCACAGGGACGCCACGGCGATCGCTCGATACCAAGGTGCGTTCATGACCATGTCGCGATGCGCCTCCCTGCGCACGTCATTGCGGCCAGGGTATCACGGTCGGCAGGCCATTCGGCCACTCGGCACCGCCGCACCCGCAAGCGTTTGGATTGCACGTCGATGTCACCGCGCGGTGTCGCGCGGGTCCTGACGGGGCGACGCGAATGCCGACATGGCGGCGCGTCGATCGAAGTGGACAGGAGTTCCCCGATACGACGCGAGGCGGAGCTCCACATCGCCGTCGATCGCCGCGTCATCGCCCAGCGACCGCTCCGCCCGATCGAGTCGATCGAGTCGATCTTCGTCGACCTTGGTCGCATCATCCGAGCGCACGCTCGGAAGGTGCATCGTGATACACCGAAGATGGGCGACAACGCTTCGCCGATGTCGAGATGCCGACCTATCGCTTGATCGTCGAGGTCTCCCCGAACGCGATGCTGCTGGTCGACCGCGACCGTCGCATCGAGATGGTCAACCGCAGCGCCGAGCAGCTGTTCGGCTACTCGCGCGCGGAGCTGCTGGGGCAGGCGGTCGAGATGCTGATCCCGGAGCACCTCCGCGACGCCCACGCGGCCCACGTCCACGGGTTCTACGGGGCGCCGCAGTCCCGCGCGATGGGAGCCGGGCGCGATCTGCATGGTCTGCGCAAGGACGGCACGCAGGTACCGATCGAGATCGGGCTCGACCCGATCGAGACCCCGGAAGGGCTGTTCATGTTGGCGTCGATCATCGACATCACCGAGCGCAAGCGGGCCGATCGGGCCTTCCGCGCGGTGGTCGAGGCCTCGCCCAGCGCCATGCTGATGGTCGATGCGAGCGGCACGATCCGCCTGGTCAATCGTGGCATCGAGGAGCTGTTCGGCTACCCCCGCGAGGAGCTCATCGGTCGTGCGGTCGACGTGCTGCTGCCCGACGACGTTCGCGCGCGGCATCCCGAGCTCGTGGCGAGCTACTTCGCCACGCCGGAGTCGCGGCCCATGGGCGCAGGACGCGAGCTGTTCGGTCGTCGCAAGGACGGCAGCGTGGTCCCGATCGAGATCGGCCTGAGTCCGATCGACATCGAGGCCGGGCAGTTCACGCTCGCCGCGATCCACGACATCACCGAGCGCGCGCGTCGGGACCAGGAGCTGCGCAGGAGCAACGCCGACCTCGAGCGCTTCGCGTACATCGCCTCGCATGACCTGCAAGAGCCTCTGCGCATGGTCGCCAACTACACCGAGCTGCTCGGCCAGCGCTACCGCGGGCAGCTCGACGACAGGGCCGACAAGTACATCCACTACGCCACCGACGGTGCCAAGCGGATGCAGCAGCTGATCCGCGATCTGCTCGCGTACTCGCGCGTGGGTGCCGAGGGGAAGCCGATGGTCGCCGTCGAGGTCGGCACCGTGATGGAGCGCGTGCGGCGGAGCCTGGGCCCGACGATCCTCGAGCACGAGGCGACGCTGAAGGTCGGGCCACTACCCACCGTGCGGGCGGACCCGAGCCAGCTCGAGCAGCTGCTGCAGAACCTCGTCGCCAACGCGATCAAGTTCCACGACGACGCACCCCCGGTGGTCGAGGTCAGCGCTGCGCTCGAGCGCGGCCGGTGGTGCTTCGCCGTGCGCGACAACGGCATCGGCATCGACGCCGAGTACGCCACCCGCATCTTCGAGATGTTCCAACGCCTGCACGAGCGCGGACGCTACGAGGGCAGTGGTATCGGGCTCGCGATCGCCAAGCGCATCGTCGAGCGACACGGCGGTGAGCTGTGGTTCACCTCGACGCCCGGGATCGGCACGACGTTCTTCTTCACCCTCCAACCCACGTCGGGATCGCCCTCATCGCCATGAAGCCAGCCCGCATTCTGCTCGTCGAGGACAACCCCGGCGATCTCGAGCTCACGATCGACGCGTTGGCCGACAGCGACCTCGTGCTCGACGTCTCGTCCGCCATCGACGGTGCAGACGCACTCAACCTCCTTCGCCGACTCGTCGCCTCCGGCGAGGGCTTGCCCGATCTGGTCGTGCTCGATCTCAACCTCCCGAAGCTCGACGGGCGCGAGGTACTCGCGGCGATCCGTTCGACGCCCGAGCTGCGCACGCTGCCAGTGGTCGTGCTCTCCTCCTCGGACGCCGAACGTGATGTGCTCGAGAGCTACGCCGCCGGCGCCAACTGCTACGTCACCAAGCCGGTGGATCTCGCGGGCTTCCAGAGTGCTGTGCGTTCGATCGGCGGTTTCTGGTTGAGCGTCGTCCGACTACCGTGATCCGCTTCAGGGAAATCCTGGTGGTCGCTCGCTCGGGGTCGCCCTGGCCGCGGTGAGCGTGCTGGTCGTCACCTACGTCGCGCGATCCGTGGCATCCTGAAGGCGCGCCGCTCGCGTTGCACGGTCGCGGATGAACAAACACTGCCCCGAAGGGATGCGGGGAGCGAAGCAACGAGGTCGACGAAGTTCGTCGGAGCAGGCGCCCACTTCGTCGTGCCCAGGTTCTGCGCACGAGGCCACGATGCCAGGAGAGAAGACCCGAATCCTGCTGGTCGAGGACAACCCGGGTGATGCCGATCTCACCATCGAGCGACTGCACGAGGCCGGTGTCGCAGAGTTCGAGATCCGCTGCGTCTCGACCCTGCGCGAGACCATGCGCGCGCTCGCAGCCGAGCCCACCGATGCGGTGATCCTCGACCTCGACCTGCCCGACTCGCGGGGCATCGAGACCGTGTCTCGAGTGGTCGCGGCCGCTGGAACGGCGCCGGTGGTGGTGGTCTCGGGCTCGATCGACGAGAACCTGCATCGCGTCGCCCAGTCGGCCGGCGCGCACGACACGTACAGCAAGGACGAGATCCAGAGCCGACTGTTCCCACGCAGCCTGCTGCACGTGGTCGAGCGTCACCACGCCCGCGAGCGCCAGATGCAGATCGAGGCCCTGCTCGACACGACGCCCGACGCCATCCTGGTCTCCAACCGCGAGGGCATCGTGCGCTACGTGAACGAGGCGGCGTTGGGCCTGTTCTGCCGTCGCCGCGAGGACTTCATCGGCGAGCCGCTCGGCTTCTCCGTGCACGATGGCGAGTCGACCGAGATCCGCGTCGATACCGCTGGCGGCACGAAGTCGTGTGAGCTGCGCGTGGTTGCGTTCCAGTGGCAAGGTGAAGCGGCGTTCGTGGCGGTGATCCGCGACGTCACCCAGCGGAAGTACCTCGAGGCCCAGCTGCTCATGAACGATCGCCTGGTCTCGATGGGTACGCTCGCCGCCGGCGTTGCACACGAGATCAACAACCCGCTGGCGGCGGTGGTTGCCAACGTGACGGTTGCGATCGAGGAACTCTCGCACCTCATGCTGCGCCGCGACGTGATCGACGGCGTCATGGATGCCCTCCGCGACACCCGCGACGCCGCCGAGCAGATCCGTCAGATCGTGCGCGACCTGAAGGTCTACTCGCGCGCCGAGCCCGATGAGACCAGCTCGACCGCCTTCGAGGTCCACCACATGCTCGACGCGGTCGCACGTCTGGCGTGGCATGAGGTTCGGCAGCGCGCCCGCCTGGTCAAGGACTACGGCGGCAAGTTGGTGGTGGTCGGCAACGAGTCGCGCATGAGCCAGGTCTTCCTCAACCTCGTGATCAACGCCGCGCAGGCGATCCCGGCGGGTGCCCCGGAATTCCACGAGATCCGCATCCGCACCGCACGCGAAGGCGACGGCCGGGTCGTCGTCGAGGTTCGTGACACCGGCGCAGGCATTCCGCTCGAGGTGCGTCCGCGCCTGTTCACGCCGTTCGTCACGACCAAGCCGATCGGCTCGGGCACCGGCTTGGGCCTGGCGATCTGCCAGCGCATCGTCACCGCCGCGGGCGGAAGGATCGACTACGAGAGTCAGCTCGGGGTCGGCACGTCGTTCTTCGTACGCCTGCAGGCCGTCGACGACGCGGCGGCGAGGGCCGCCGACGTCGAGGGCCGCGGTCACGACGATGGCCCACCGCCGGCCGCGGCGCTGCGCCCCACGAAGCGCGGCCGCGTGCTCGCGATCGACGACGAGGCGTTGGTGCTCACGACCCTCGAGCGCGCGCTCGGTCGCGTGCACGAGGTCGTCTGCGAGAGCCGTGCAACCAACGCGCTGGCGCGGATCGAGGCCGGCGAGCGCTTCGACGTCATCCTGTGCGACATCATGATGCCCGAGATGACCGGGATCGAGTTCGCGACCGCGCTCGAGATCTCGGTGCCGGAGCAGGCGCAGCGCATCGTCTTCGTCACCGGCGGCGCCCTGCAGGCCGACGCGCAGAACTTCCTCGAACAGACCGAGTACATCCGCATCGAGAAGCCGTTCGATCTGTCGATGCTGCGAGCAGTGATGCAGCGGTTCTTGGCCGTTGGATTCGGCGACCAGGTCGTTGGCGACGCGTGAGCCGCGAGGCGCCGGGCCACAGAGGTCGCGGGTGAACGCCTTCGCGTTCGCACTTTGGGCGTCAGCCGTCGCCCGCGGCGTCGGGCAGGCAGTACGCCGTGTCGCCGACCGGCGTGCAGACGTCGGTACCGTCGCACGACGGCACCTCGAGATCGCAGCTCGGCGCGCAGACGGCGACGACCATGGGCTCGATCACCGCGCAGGTCCCCGTGCCCGCGCACTCGGGCTCGGAGCTACTGCCGCGGCACTGCTCGACACACACGCCCGTCGACGCCTCGGCGTCGAGCACCCAACAGAAGGCACCGAACGCACAGTCGTCGACGCCGCTTTGCGGCTGGCCCTCGACGTGACACGGCTCGCCGATGTCGCTGGCGTCGGGCTGCACGGGGCTGCAGCGCGCCCGGTTCCAGGTGTCGCCGCCGTCGTTCGCCCACGGCTGGCACTTCTCGTCCGCGGGGCAATCCTGCGCGAACACGTCGCACTCCACCAACGCGCCACCGAGATCCGGTGCGCCATAGATGAAGCCACCCGCGGTCATGTCGGTGTCGAGCTCGGAGGTCGACGAGTCGACGCCGCTGTCCGAGAGCGTGGAGGCCGAGCCCTCGGTCGCCGTCGGCGCGCTCGTGCTCGACATGCCCTGCGTCGCATCGCCAGCCGAGGTCTCCGTGCCGGCGGAATCGCCCCCCGAGTCGCCGCCCTGCGGTTCTCCGCAGGCGAACAACATCGTCGAGATCGCCACCACCGCGATCGCCGGTGCAGAGGCCACGACGACGCGGCCCACCGGTGCACGACAGAACGGACACACCAACTCGCGCATCGCCACGTGCCGCCGACACCCACCACACCGCTGCATGATCTCACCCATCACGTTGCCATCCCTTCGAGTCCATCCTCGGAGACACCGAGTTCGATTGTGTGACCCGGCCCCGAAGGGTCGCGGTCGCGTCCGGTGCGGGGCTCATCGATCTGCACCGGCCCGGCGGCCCGCAGCGCCGGATCGGTGTGCTCGCGAATCAAGCGGAAGAGGCCGTGCGCGAAGGCCTCTGGGCCCGCCGCCGCAACCTGTTCGACGCGCTCGCGCAGCCCCATGCGGTCGAGCTCGAGCGCGCGATGATGACAGTAGGGGTTGTTGCCGGGGCGCCCGAGCAACGGCTCGCTGGTCGCCGTGCAGCCGGCCATGCAAGTCGAGGCGTAGTAGCACTCGCGGCAGTAGCCCCACAGGTCGTCGAGCGTGCGGCGCTCCACGTAACGCATCGGCTCCGCGCCTTCCCACAGCGCGCGCAGCCCGTGCTCGCGCCAGCTGCCCCCGGTGTTGGTCGGCCCGCCCAGGCTCGGACAGCTCTTGATCGCGCCGTCGGCTTCGATGCCGATGCCGGTGAGGCCGGCCTGACAGCCACGATAGTGGGCGCCCTGGTTCTGCGACTGGCGCAGCTCGTGCTCGACCGGGCCGAAGTAGCCGAGGTTGTTGCCCGGCCAGATCCGGATGCCGCGTGCGCGTGCGCGCGGGATCATCTCGTCGAGCATCGCGAAGACCTCGAGCAGGTCGTAGGGCTGCAGCAACAGCTCGGGGTGATCCGCTGCGTTGCCGTGCGGCATCGTCAAGAACATCTGCCACGCGCGCACCCCCGCGTCGGCGAGCAGCTCGGCGAGCGCGGGCAGATCGTGGCGGCTCTTGGCGTTGATCTGGCTGTTCGCCCCCGTCGAGATGCCCGCGGCCTGGGCATGGCGGAGCGCCGCAAAGGCGCGGCGCCATCCGCCGGGCGTGCCGCGCAGCGCGTCGTGGCTGGCTTCGAGCCCGTCGATCGACACCGACACGAACTGCAGACCAGCCTCGACCAGCGCGTCCGCACGGGCGCGAGTGAGATTGAGCCCACCGGTGACCATCGATGCCTTCATGCCGGCCTGCCGAATCGCCCGGATCACGAGCAACACGTCGGCACGCAGGTAGGCCTCGCCGCCGATCAGGTCGACCTCACCGACACCGAGCTGGGCGAGCTCTTCGACGAGCTTCAACGCCTCGTCGGTGGTGAGCTCGTCGGGTCGAGCACGACCCGCGCGTGGCCCACACGCGACGCACTTCTGATCGCACGCGAGCGTGAACTCCCAGACCGCGAGCTTCGGCGTCGGTCGCTCGCCCGGCGCCAGCGGTCGAGCCCAACGCGTACCCGAACGCGGCAACGATGCGACGATGGGAAGCCGACGCCGCATCTGCTCGAACCCCATCGATGACGATGGTGAACGCGCCACCGGGATCACGCAAGCGTTTTGTTCGCTAAGTTGGCAAAGCTTGAGTTGGTTCGCAGTCCGCCGCGAACTTTCGAAAAGTTCATGCGATAGGCCTCACAAAGTCGGAGATCTTTTTGCGGATCGGCAGGCGACGCGGCCGGTCTATCCGTCCCGCGGCAGCGGGGGTCTGCCATCGGCCCTCGCAAGCTCGCGCCCGCGCATCGGGACCGACGGTGCGATCGCGAACGCGGGCCCGATGAACTCGACCGACCCGCGAAGCTGTGGTGTCGCCGTGGGGGCAGCGACCTCGCGCGCTCGCGAGGATGCGTGCACGCGAGGATCACATCGTGCCGTACGAGCAGTTCACCTTCGCTTGTGTCCGCGCGGACACAAGCGAAGGCGCACGTGCGGATCGCGGCACCGACGGACGAGCGCTGATAACCTCGGCGACGCTGATGCTCGGATCTCGCGCCGCCATTCTCCTCGTCGCGTTCTCCTTCGGCTGCCACTCCGACGGCGGCGGCACGGCCGTCGGCGACAGCACCGGCACCACCGCGGCGGGATCGACCTCCACCACCGCGGGCAGCAGCGACGCCGCCAGCGACAGCGGCGGCGGCACGCCCATCGATCCCGAGTCGCTCGGCCACAGCTGCGTGGTCGTGCGGGGCGGTGACACCTGGCTCGCGCGCAGCGGCGATGCGTTCGGCTTCTCCGCGACCGCGGCCGCCGACGCCACATCATTCCGCCTGCAGCCGTCGGACCTCGCGACCTACCTGCTCTACGACGCCGAGCGCGGCTACCTCGTGGCCGAGGACGGCCCCTTGCTGCGCCAGACCCAGCTCGAGTCGGACCTCACGCGGGTCGATGACGATTACGTCTCGGGCGCCGAGTGGATCGTCGAACCCGCCGCCGGTGCGACCGTGCACCTGCGCAACCGTCGAACCGATCGCCTGCTCGGCGCGAGCGGACTGGTCGACGACGAGGCCAGCGCGCTGGCGATTGCGCTCGATGCCGGCGACGGCTGCACCGACCACCCCGAGCTCACGCTCGACGCCACCGGCACCCCCACCAAGACCACCTTCGACGACGGCACCGTCTACGGCATCGTCGACACGCACTCGCACATCCTCTCGAACTTCGGCTTCGGCGGCGGCGGCATCTTCCACGGCGCGCCGTTCCACCGCTTGGGCATCGAGCATGCGCTCGCCGACTGTGCGCCATTCCACGGCGAGAACGGTCGCAAGGACTTCTTCGGCTACGCGTTCGACTCGGCGGGCGCCGACGGTGCCGACATCGCCTCGGTCATCCCCGATCTGATCGCCGGCTCGCTCTCGGTCGACGCCCACGCCACCGCCGGCTACCCCACGTTCACCGAGTGGCCCAGCGCGCCGACCCGGTCGACCCATCAGATGCAGTACTACAAGTGGCTCGAGCGCGCATGGCTGGGCGGGCTTCGGCTGGTCGTGCAGCACGCCACCACCAACTCGGCGATCTGCCACATGATCGCCGGCCAGGGCCTGCAGCCGGTGCGCTACTCGTGCGAAGACATGGTCGCCGTCGATCGCATCATCGACGAGACCTACGCGCTCGAGCGCTACATCGACGCGCAATCCGGCGGCAGCGGCAAGGGCTGGTTCCGCGTGGTCACGACCCCCGCCGACGCTCGCGAGGTGATCGCCGCCGGCAAGCTCGCCGTGGTGCTCGGCATCGAGACCTCGGATCTGTTCGACTGCCGGCTGGTGCCGCGCGAGGGCGGCCCGACCTGCGACGCCGACTTCCTGCGCGCACAGCTCGACGCCTACCGCGACCGCGGCGTGCGGGCGGTGTTCCCCGTGCACAAGTACGACAACGCGTTCGGCCCCGGCGATGGCGACCGCGCGTTCATCGAGCTCGGCAACTTCTTCAACTCCGGTCACTGGTCGAACTTCACGCAGGAGTGCCCGGCGGAGCGCCCGGCTCGCTTCGACAACGGTGACGTGCAGTTCGGCGGCCTCAACATGCCGCGCGAGCAGTTCGATGCGCCGCCGCCGAACGACTTCAGCAACTTCCCGGGCGCACCGCTGGCGACCGCCCTGCCCTACATCAACGCGATCTCGGCGCCTGCGCTGGTCGGCGACTACTGCCAGAACGCGAGCATGACGACGCTCGGCGAGACGCTCATGCGCGAGATGATGCTGCGCGGGATGATCATCGAGATCGATCACTTGCCGCAGTGGTCGTACCAGCGGGCCTTCGAGCTGCTCGAGGAGAACGACTACCCCGCGGTCGGCTCGCACGGCGGCACCTACGACGGCCGGCTCTACGAGCTCGGCGGCGTGTCGAAGACCGGCCTCGGCGAGTGCCGCGAAGACACCCCCGGCGCGATGACGCAGCGCCTGCGCGATCGCATCGAAGAGATCGTCGCGCATGGTGGCTATCCCGCCGAGGGCTTCGGCTTCGACCTCAACGGCTTCGCCGGCGCGCCCGGTGGGCGCTTCGAGGCCGGCGCCTGCGCGACGGCACAGGCCGATCCCGTCACCTACCCGTTCACGTCCTTCGCCGGCGACGTCGAGTTCACGCAGCCGATGCTCGGCGAGCGCGTCGTCGACTACGCCAACGAGGGCTTCGTACACATTGGGATGCTGCCCGAGATGCTCGAGGACGCCCGCCGCGACGCCACCTCCGACGACGACCTCGAGCCGCTGTTCCACTCCGCCGAGGGCTACCTCCGCATGTGGGAGCGGGCCGAGCAGCGCGCGGGCGAGCTGCAGTGAGCGACGCTGAGGCCGTCGCCCGCCGGGACATGACCGCCCGCGTCGGCGCAAAGCCAGCGCGGGGACCCACCTTCCCGACCGCCGATCGCGTGCGGGCGACTTGCGCCTAAACGATGGTTTGATCGCGAGGATCTGGTTTGTGGCCGAGCGGCCATCGACGCATGCGAGCCGCCGGAGATCGACGCTGCCCACGTCGTCGAGCATCGACCTCACGCGCGCACGCTACCATCGTCAACGCGCGGCGAGGTTTGCCCGCGCTCGGGACCCGCTCCGATCCACTGCGGGCATCACCAGGGGGTAGCGATGAGACCGATCGTTCCGACCGAAGCTCGCCTGTCCACGACCCAACCCGCTGCGAGGATCGCCACGATCCCGCGCCCGAGCCCCAACTCGCGACTGCGAGTGATGCTCGCCACCGACAAGGAGATGGCAGAGTCGCTGAAGAACCTGTCCGCGTTGCCGCGCGGCGAGGGCTTCGGCGTCACACCAGACACTGCGCGCGCGCTCGTGATCGCGACGCCGCGACCGGGCACCCGCACCGACGAAGGCGTGGAGCCGCCGGGCGGCTTCGTCGCCGAGGCGATCGTGCTCGACCACGCGCGGCCGTCATTGCTCGTTCGCAACGGCCGCATCTCACTGCCGACCTCGGCGCTGTGGCGCCAACGACTGCAGCCGCACTCCTTCGAACTCGAGCAGAGCGTTGCCGCGGTGGGCCGCATCGAGCTGCTCAACCACGACTCGCTCGACTGGATCGGCACCGGCTGGGCAGTCGGTGACCGCGCCATCGTCACCAATCGACACGTCGCGCTGCACTTCGCGCGCAAGAAGGGACGCGGCTTCGCCTTCGTGACCAACGCGCGTGGCAAGACCATCGGCGCGCGCGTCGACTTCCGCGAAGAGCACCGCACTCGCAAGGTCAACGAGGTCGGGGTGGAGAAGATCCTGTGGATCACCGCCGACAGCAGCAAGCAGCCCGATCTCGCACTGCTGTGGCTATCGAACTCCGCCCATCTCCCCGACCCGATCCCGCTGTCGACCCGCAAGCCGAAGAAGGGCGCCTACGTCGGCGTGGTCGGCTACCCGGCCCGCGACAGCCGCAACGACTCCGATCTGATGTCGGAGATCTTCGGCGACATCTACGGCGTCAAGCGCTTCGCGCCTGGCATGGTCACCTCGGTCTCGAAGGGCTTCTGGTTCGGACACGACGCGTCGACCCTGGGCGGCAACTCGGGCTCGCTGGTGCTCGACCTCGAGTCGGGCAAGGCTTTCGGCGTGCACTTCGGCGGCAAATTCCACGAGGAGAACTACGCCGTGAAGGCCGACACGCTCAAGCGCCTGATGAGTCGCGCGAAGGTGTCGAGCAAGGCCAAGGCGCCCACGGTCGAGGAGGAGGCCGTCAAGGACAGGCCGCGCGAGGCCTCGTGGTTCGAGGATGGGCGCGAAGGCTACGATCCGAAGTTTCTCGGCAACACCGCTGCGCATCGTGTGCCGCTGCCGCGGCTCGGCAAGTGGGCGAGCAAGGTCGTGAAGCGAACCGGCGCGCGCGGGGCCAACGCTCACGTCCTGCCGTACACCCACTTCTCGGTCGTGCTGTGCCGCACCCGCAAGCTGCCGCTGTACGCCGCCGTGAACATCGACGGCAACGAGCTCTTCAAGATCGTGCGCAAGGCCGACCGCTGGTACTTCGACCCGCGCGTCCCGCTCAAGTACCAGACCGGCAACGAGGCCTACAGCAACAACGCATTCGATCGCGGCCACATGGTCCGGCGGCAGGATCCCGTGTGGGGCACGCGCGCGACCGCGACCGTGGCCAATGGCGACACGTTCCACTACACCAACGCCGCGCCGCAGCACGATTCGATGAACCAGGAGACATGGTTGTCGCTCGAGGACTACGTGCTCGAGAATGCGGCCGCCTACGGCCTGCGGGTCACCGTCTTCAACGGCCCGGTCTTCGCCGACGACGACCCCAAGTACCGCAATATCCGCCTACCGCAGCGCTTCTGGAAGATCGCGGTGCTCGTCGACGAAGATACCGACCGCCTCTCGGCCACCGGCTACCTGCTCACGCAGGTCGACGAGGTTGCCGACACCACCGACGAGTTCGTCTACGGCCAGCACCGCACCTACCAGGTGCCCATCGCCCACATCGAGAATCTCACCGGTCTCGGCTTCGGCAAGCTCGCTGAGCACGATCCGCTGCGCGACGTCGAGATCGTCGAAGGTCGCGAGCAGGCGACGATGCGCCCGATCGAGCGCGGCGAAGACATCGTGTTCTCGCGGTGAGAACCAGCAACGCCCCGCGTCTACACCCTCACGGCTCCGGGCCCCTGTCTCGGGCCAACGGCTCACGCCATCGCGCCACCGCGGTGTATGAGCCCTGGGCCAGCTTCGCGAGATCGATCGTCACCTCGCCCGGGTGCCGCGCCACGTCGAGCACGCCCATCACCGACCCCTGGGTCGACAGGGCGATCGCGACCAGGCGGTGCACCTCGGGGATCTCCGTCACGACGATCTGGCACTCGTTCACGCCCGGCACCACCTCGACCGTCCCGAGCCCACGACTGCTCAGCTCCCATGAACGTCCGAGCCACTTGAGCAGGCCGTTGGGGTTGCGACCGAAGATGCGCAGCGCGCCGTCGAAGAGCGCGGAGTACAGACTGTTGTCGACGGAGCCGACCACGTAGCGCCGCCAGAAGTCGAGGTACTGCTCGGTGCCCGCGATCTCGAGGTGCGCGCAGTTGATCGACACGAGCGCATCGCTCGGGATCCATGCCAGCTTGCCGCTACGGCGGATGCGCTCGACCGCCTCGGGCGCAACCGCAGCCAGCACCGCGGCCCCGTGCGGCAGCCGTTCGAGGGCCGTCAGCACCCCGTGACAGACGGCTCCGCGAAATGCCAGCTTGGGCACGGCTCCGACAGTATCGCCCACAAACGCGACAACTTGAGCACCCCCTAACCCAAGAGGGGCCGCCGACGCAGCCGTGGTGCCGTACTCGAACGGGCGTCGGCATCGACCGATGACCCCTGGAGACGACGTTCCGAGTGGCCCTGCGCGAATGCATGCCGGCCTGGCGGCCGACGCAGTGTGGGTCGAGACCGCGCGATCGGTATGCTCGTGGGATGCCGCGGACACGCATCACTGCGCTCGCCTTCGTCGTCTCCGCGTCGGTGCCGAGCACGGCGCTCGCCGAGCAGCTCTGCGGCACGGTCGCGGAGTTCAATGCGGCGATGGCCGCGGCCGGCACGGCATCGACCGACGTCACGCTCGACTTCGACGTCGTCGGCGTGAACCCCAACGACTTCGCCGGCAGCAAGGGTTCGCTGGCGCAGCTGCGCAACAGTGGCTGCGCCGCGGGCCAGGACGCGGTGATCAAGGTCTACGGGCCGGAGGATCCGCCCAACGTGGCGCACCCCTCGGGCACGCTGAAGATGGAGTACGGCAACGCGTGCTGCGGCGGCACCTGTGGTGAGAACTGGGCCGACCCCAACGCGTCGGCCGTCGTGTTCGTCGACGGCAGCGAGAGCTGTCACGTGACCATGTGGATGCGGCCAACCGAGACCGGCTACTCGCTGACGTGCAACGTCGGGCAGTTCGACGGCCTCGGGGCCAACCCCGAGGGCAACGCCGTCGACGGCATCGCGCTGCTCGACTACCTGCTGCCCGATGGTGGCCACACCTGGGAGATCCCCAACGCGACCGCCAGCAACGACACGGTGTGCTGGGAGTCGGTGCCCTCGGGCATGCAGAGCATCACCGTGCCGGTCGTCGAGGATGTCACCGCCGCGCCGTCGTCGCCCGATGCGGTGTACCCCGACATCACCGATCTCGCGGTCGAGGCCGACGGCACCACCGCCTACTTGAAGTTCGTCGTCCCGCCCATCGACGGCAAGATCACCGGCGCACGCCTGCTGGTGCACTCGAGCACGGCCCCCTCGTCCGACGGCGACGGCGGCGAGGTGCACGTGGTCGCCGACACCGACTGGAGCGAGGCGGACATGACGTGGAACGATCGCCCGGGGTTCGAGGCGGCGTCGCTGGGCCGCATCGGACCCGCGGCCGCCGACGTGCCCCTGTCGCTCGACCTCGGCACCGCGATCGCCGGCGAAGGGCCGATCGCGTTCGCGATCGAGTCGCCACCCACCGATACCAACGGCACGCACTTCTGGTCGAAGGAGGGCGACCCTGCAGGCGCGGCCTCGCTGCAGCTCGACATCCTGGTCGTCGACGCCGATGGCGACGGCGTCAACGACGGCCCGGATTGCGACGACACCAATCCCGCCGTGAACCCCGGCGCGAGCGAGAGCTGCAACGGCATCGACGACGATTGCGACGGCGACACCGACGAGGGCTGCGACGGCGTCGACTCTGGCAGCAGCGACGGCGGCGGCGACGGTGCGACCACCACCGCGGGCAGCAGCGACGGCGACGGTGGCTCGCCGCTGTCGGCGGGGCCGGGCTTCGGCGACACCGACACCGGCTGTGGCTGCACCGCCGCCCACGATGACGGCCACGGTTGGTCGGTGCTGCCGCTGCTGCTCGCGGTCGGCGTCGTCAGGCCGCGTCGCCGCGGGCGCGCCAGCGCGAGACCACCCCGACGTCCTGCAGGTACGTGAGGTACTCGCGGACCGTGCAGCGCTCACCACCGCGGAGGCTGGTGAGCAGGTTGAACGGCGTGTGCAGCACGCCGAAGAGTGACCACCAGCCGGTCACGCCGGTGATCAGCATCGCGCCGGTCTTGCCAGCGTGGGCGTTGCTGGCGGTCGCGACGCGCGGACATGCGGTGGCACGCAGGCGCAGCAGCAGCATGCCGACACCGATCGGGAACGTCACCAGCTCGGTGTCGAGCCGCACCACGATGCCGTCACGGAGCACGCCGGTGTCGCGGATCTCGGCTGCGTGATGCAGCAACCACCCGCGAAAAGCGTCCTCGCGGGACTGCTCGAGCACCACGAACACCGCGCCCAGCAGGTAGACCAACGCGACGACCAACGCGATGGCGATGGCCGCAAGCGAGTGCACGGGATCGAATGCGAAGGCCGCATAGCCCGCGACGGCGACCACACCGAACATCAACAACGCGAAGTTGAAGTCGCCGTCGCGATCGACACTCACCATTACAACGCGAAGCTAGCAGCGTGGTGCTTCGCGCTCAAGCCAGCAGGCGCTCCCAAAAATTGCCGCATGACCCCCGATGTCCGAGTGGACAGTCGGCCGAACGGCCACCGCCTCCACTGTCCCTTGGAGCAGTCACTCACACGAAGGCGAGATGCTGCGGCTCCACGCCGTCCGGTCGGCGCAGCTGCACGAGGTCCTTCTGCACCGCGTCGAGCGCCTCGTTGACCTTGTGCTGTAGACACAGCGAGCCGCACATCTTCTGGGCATTGAAGCTCGGCGAAGCCAGGTGGTTCATCACCTCCCAGTAGCGGTCGCTGGCCCAGATGTCCTTGAAGCGGGTCTCGCAGATGTTGCCGATGTGGAACTTCTTATAGCGCTCGTTGAAGAGCATGCCGCACGGCGCGACCAGCCCCGAGCCCGACAATTGGATCATGAAGGGCGGGCCGTAGCAGCGCTGATACGAGCGCTTGCCCTTGGCCTCGATCTTCGACCACTTGACCACGACCTTGTACGTGTCGTCGGACAGGGCCTCGGCGGCACGCAGCTGCTCGTAGATGCGGTCGTAGGCGGCGTAGTCGACGCCGAGCTCGCCGTCCTCGGAGTCCGAGCAGTGCTTGAGCACGAGGTAGTCCGGCCGCAGCTCCTGCCCGAGACGCGCCAGCGGCAGGATCTGATCGCCGTACTGCGGCATCACCACCATCTGCATCCCGATCGTCACCGGCAGCGCGTCGCGCTGCTTGATCTCGACCATGTCGCGGATGTTCTGGCACACCTGATCGAACCACGACTCGCGCACGCCCATGATCTGGGCGTAGCGCTCGCGTTCGCCGGCGGAGATGTTCACGCGCAGGTACGTCAGGTGGGGCAGAATCTCCTCGAGGCGCATGCGCGTGAGCGCGAGCCCGTTGGTGCCGACCGCCATCGAGAGCCCGAGCTCGTGGCCGTAGCGGACCGCATCGGCGAACACCGGCGAGATGGTGCTCTCGCCGTCGGACACGAAGCTGATGCCGCGCACGCCGATCTCGGCGCAGTCCTCGAGGAAGCCGAAGATCACGTCGCGGGTGATGACCTTGCGGTCGTTCTCCTGCAGCATCGCGTAGCAGTACTCACACGCGAAGTTGCACGCGCGGGTCAGCGCCATGTCGATCGTGATCGGCGCGATGCGTTCGCCGCGGAGCCACGCGTCGACGCGGTCCTGGTGCCACGCGATCTTGGTGCCGTCGAGGATCAGATCGGTGTGTTCGGTGAGGCCGGTCATGGGATGCCTATGGGTTCGGGGCCACCACGGCGAGCCGCCGCAGCTTGTTTCGATCGCGCACCTCTTCGAGGTAGATCTCGAGGCGCGGATCGATGCGCTCGTGCAACGTTCGCTCGAGCACCATGCACAGCGCGGGCTTGTCGGGCCCGTCGAGCTCGCCGCACAGTCGCAGCACCAGACGAACGTCGAACTCGATCGACACCAGGCTGGCGTCGCCGGCCTCGCCACCGTGGGCCAGCGCGAAGTCCTCGAGCACCTCTTCGACCGCCTGACGACGCGCCGCGGCGCCCATCGCCGACCACGTCTCCCGCGGGCCTTCGTCGAACTCATTGGTGCGTTCGCGATAGTCGTTCAGCTCGCGGTAGCGCGAGAGGCACGCACGCACGAGCTTGGTCGGGCGCACAAAGGCCTCGCTGGACGCCCGCGGCGTGACGATGCCGGGCACCGGGGGCGCGCTGTCGCGTGCGCGCAGCTGGTGTTCGAGCCGGATGGCGCCGTGGTCCGCGGCCTCCAGCAATGGCAGCCCCTCGATGATGCGGCACAGCGACTCCATCATGCCGACGTCCTCGGGCGCGCTGGCACCGAAGAAGCCCGCCTCGTCGACGATGTGCGAGTCTGGATCGACTGCGAGTGTGAGCATCATGGCGTCGTCGGTGGCGGCAACCAGCCGACGACCGCTGCGCGTCGCGAGCTGACGCGCATGCCAGGGATCGGCGGCCGCAGACGCGAGCGCGTCCGCGTAGGGCGAGCCGTTCGACGGCGGCGCTGCGACCGGCGCCGGGCCGTGCGGATCGACGTTGCCGCGCCGGGGGCTGCGCGACGACGGGAGCGAGCGCGCGCCGCCGGTCTCGGCCAGCGCAGCAGCGTGCATCGAGCGCACGAGCACGGTACAGCCGCGGTCGTCCTCGACCAGGCTCGCTGCGCCGAAGCGCGCCGCCATGTCGAGCACCGCGCCGCGATCGATGCCCCGCAACGTGGCATCGTCGAGGTGGATCGCGAGCTGCTCGCGTCCGGCACAGGCGGCCGCGTCCCACAGATTGCGCAGGCTCGTGACGAGGTCGTCGTCGGGCACCCACAGCGCCAGCTCGGCGGCGGCGGGCCCGAAGCCCCGCAATCGATCGACGAGTCCCACGCGGTAGTCCTCGACCAACGCGAGGTAGTCGAGCACCTCCGACGTGGTTGTGTCATCGGCGGACGGCGCAGACGGCTGCAGGGACACTGTCATCGATGGAACTCCGCAATGGTCGCCGCGACACGCTCGAGTTCGGCGTCGCGCAGGAACTGGTGGATGGGGAGCGAGAGGATGCGAGACGCCTGTGACTCGGCGACCGGAAAGTCGCCGACGCGGTGCCCGAGCGCGCGCGCGGCCGGCTGCAGATGGATCGGCACCGGATAGTGAATCGAGCTACCGATGCCGCGGCTGGCGAGGAACTGCTGCAGCGCGTCGCGGCGGTCGACCTGCACCACGAAGGTGTGGAAGCTGTTGAACTGCGCGGGCTCGCACGGCGGGGAGAACACCCGGCTGCCATCGAGCAGCGCGCGGTAGCGGGCAGCATTGCGGCGCCGCGCCGCGATGACCTCGTCGATGTGCGCGAGTCGGTGCGCGAGCACGACCGCCTGCACGGTGTCGAGCCGCGAGACGGTGCCCCACTCGGCGACGGTGTTGCGATCGACGAGGCCGTTGTTGCGCAGCCGCCGGAGCCGCGTCGCCAGCTGGTCGTCGTCGGTGACGATGAAGCCGGCGTCACCCATGGCGTTGAGGTTCTTGAGCGGGTGAGCGGAGAAGCAGCCGACGTCGCCCATGCGACCGGCGTGGCGGCCTCCCAGCCGTGAGCCGAAGGCCTGCGCAGCGTCCTCGATGATCCGCAGGCCGCGCTCGGCTGCGATCCGCATGATCGCATCCATCGCGGCGACACGACCGGTCAGGTGTACCGGCATGATCGCGCGGGTGCGCGAGCCGATGGCGCGCACGACCGCATCGGGGTCGATGTTCTGATCCGGCAGCACGTCGGCGAACACCGGCGTCGCACCGACCATCGTGATCGCTGCGGTCGAGGCCACGAAGGAGTTCGGCGGTGTGATGACCTCATCGCCGGGGCCGATGCCCATCGCGCGCAGCGACAACACCAGCGCGTCGGTGCCCGAGGCCACCGCGATGGTGTGCGCGGCCCCGGTGTACGCACAGACCTGCTGCTCGAAGCGCTCGATTGCCGCGCCACCGATCCACTGAGCCTCGGCGAGCGCGTCGAGGATCGCCGGGCCCAGCTGCTCGCGCTCGGCGGCGAACTGCGCAGCGAGGTCCACGTACGGGATTGGCGCGCCATCGATGGCGACCTCGGGCATTCGTCGCGGTGCTGCGTGGTCCATGGCCGAGCCTTCGTGGTCTCCAGCTCTTCGTAGTGAGGACGGATGTTCGGCGCCAGTGCAGGGCTTCGCGGCGCAACGCCGCAGACGCACGAAGGGCGCCCACGGGCGACGGGCCCGCGCGCGCCCGTCGTGGAACGCCCGCGCGATCCGGAGATCGGTGCTACTGGGCGTAGAAGCTACGCACGGTCGCGATCACGTGGTCTTGCTGCTCGCGCGACAGGTGCTGGTCGCAGGGGAACGTGATGATCTCGCCGAGGTGGCGATCGGTCACGGGGAAGTCGCCCGCGCGGTAGCCGAGGTGGGCGAGACCCTTCTGGCGGTAGACCGGGATCGGGTAGTGCACCTTGGCCTCGATGCCGTGCGCGAGACAGTGCGCGAGCAGCTCGTCGCGTCGCTCGGCGAACACGATGTAGAGGTGGTAGACGCGGCGCATGCCATCGACCCGCGGCGGGATGCGGATGCCGGGGATCTCGCACAGGTGGCGGTCGTAGTACGCCGCGTGCTCGATGCGCTTGGCCGCGATCGACTCGGTCTGCGGCAGCAACCAGTTGCCGACGACGGCCTGCAGGGTGTCGAGCCGCGAGTTGTAGCCGAGCACCGCGATCTCGTCGCGGTTGGACATGCCGTGGTTGCGCAGCAGTCGCAGGGACGCGGCAGTGTCGTCGTCGTCGGTGACGATCACGCCGCCGTCGCCCCACACGTTGAGGTTCTTGAGCGGATGCAGCGAGAAGCCACCCGCGCGGCCCCAGGTACCGGCCCGCTTGCCGCCGATGTCGGCGAGGATCGCCTGGCAGGCGTCCTCGACCACCACCAGGCCGCGGCGCGTCGCGATCTCCATCAGCGCCGGCATGTCGGTCATGTAGCCGGTGTAGTGCACCGGCATGATGGCCTTGGTGTTGGGCGTGATGGCCTTCTCGACCTGCGCGACGTCCATGCAGAAGGTGTCGTTGCAGTCGACGAACACCGGGCGCGCGCCGACCTCGGCGATCGCACCGACGGTCGCGATGAAGGTGTTCGCGGTGGTGATGACCTCGTCGCCGGGTCCGACCCCCGCGGCGCGCAGCGGCAGCTTGAGCGCGTCGGTGCCCGAGCCCACGCCGATCGCGTGCTTGCTGCCGATGAGGGCCGCGAAGCCCTGCTCGAAGCGCTCGAGCTCGCGGCCGAGCGTGAAATCCCCCGACTGCACGAGGGCCTTGATGTTCTGCAGCAAGTCGTCGATCTCGGCGAACTGCTGCGGCAGGTACGAATAGCGCACGTGCATGATGGCGATCCTCGGGGCTAGAACGGGCCCTTGAAGCTGGGGTGCGGGATGTCGAGGGGTCGATCTTCGCGGTGTTGCGCGAGCTTGCTCGCAACCGCCTCGGTGACGCTGCGCGGCAGACCCACGAGCTCTCCGATGGTCTCGGCGATCTTCGGCGAGCGCGGGTAGTAGTGCTGGGAGAGTGCGCTCGAGCTGGGCGTGGGGTGCTCGGGCAAGCCGATCCGGCGGGGGGCGGCGCGCAGATCGTCGAACGCACCCGCGACGGTCTGCGCGATGACCTCGGCGCCGATGCCATAGCCGGCGTGGCCGGTGTCGACGGTGAGCAGGCGACCCGTGCGTCGCACGGACTCGACGATGGCGTCGGTCTGCAGCGGTCGCAGCACGCGGAGGTCGAACAGCTCGACGCCGCAGCCGGCCTCGGCCAGCGCCTGTGCGGCCTGCAGCGCCTCCAGCGTCATGTACGAGGTCGCAACCACGGTGACGTCGTCGCCCGAGGTCAGCTTGCGCGGGCCATCGAGCGGTAGCGGGGCATAGCCGGGATCGATCGCGCCCTCGGCGTAGTGCACCCAGCGGTGCTCGATGATGACGACGGGACCATCATCTTCGATCGCACCCAGCAGCAGGCCCTTGGCGTCGCGGGCACACGAGGGCATCACGACCTTCAGGCCCGGGATGTGGGCGAACAACACCTCGAGGCTCTGCGAGTGCGCGGGCCCCTGGCCCCAACCGCGCCCGACGATGAGCCGCACCGTGATCGGCACCCGGTGTCGACCGCCGGAGACGTAGTGCATCTTGGCGGCGTTGTTCACCAGCTGCTCCATCGCGAGCAGCGTGAACTCGACGCGCTGGTGCACGAGCAGCGGTCGCTGGCCCGCCAACGCGGCACCGATCGCGGCGCCGGTCCAGCCGTTCTCGGCGATCGGCATCTCGAGCACGCGGTCGGCACCGAAGCGCTCGCGCAGGCCCGAGGTGGTGCCGAACACGCCCTTGGGATCGGTCACGCCCTCGCCCATGACGAACACGCGCGGATCGTGCTCCATCGCGAGCACGGTGGCCTCGTGGATCGCATCGGCCGCGTGGGTGACACGGGCTCGGTTGTCGCGTGCGAGCTCAGGCATGGACGGACTCCGCGATCGTGTGCGGCGCGGGGAACGGCGCGGCAAGGGCTGCAGCGAAGGCCGTGTCGATCTCGGCGGCGATCTCCGCCTCCATCGTCGACAACGCCTCCTCGTCGAGCTCGGCGGTCTCGATGAGTTCGTTGGTGAAGCGCGCGATCGGACAGCGCGCGGCCCAGCGCGCCAGCTCGCCCGGCGGGCGATAGCCGAGGTGATCGTCGTCGGCCGGCCCGCAGTGTTCGAGCAGGCGATAGGTGTGCGCGATGATGAGGCTCGGGCCCTCGCCCCGACGCGCGCGCATGGTCGCGTGGGTCATGGCGCCGCGCACCGACAGGACGTCGTTGCCGTCGACCTCCATCGCCGGCATGCCGTGGGCGTCGGCGAATGCCGACAGCGGACGCACCGGCTGCCGCTGCGACAGCGGCGTATAGACCGAGTAGAGGTTGTTCTCGAGCACGAACACCAGCGGCAGCCGGCCGGTCGCGGCCAGGTTGGCGCTCTCGTGCACGACACCCTCCTCGAGCGCGCCGTCACCGAAGAACGCCACCGACACGCCGTTGTCCCGGCGCTGCTTCGAGGCCAGCGCCAGGCCCACGCCGAGCGGCACGTTGCCGCCCACGATCGGCACGCTGGCCATCACGCCGGCATTGTCGTCGAACAGATGCATCGAGCCGCCGCGACCACTGCAGCAGCCGGTGACCTTGCCGTGCAGCTCGGCGATCATGCCCTCGAGATCGCCTCCCTTGGCGAGGTAGTGCGCGTGGCAACGGTGGGTGCTGACGATGCGATCGGTGCGTCGCAGCACCGAGCACGCTCCGACCGCCGCCGCCTCCTGGCCGATCGAGAGGTGCACCGGGCAGCGCATGCGACCGGCCGGGTACTCGCGGGCGATGCGTTCTTCGACCCGACGGATGCGGATCATCTGGCGCAGTAGCTCGCGGCGCTCGAGCGCCGCGGGCACCGCGTGGACACCGGCTCGGGGCAGGCCCAATTCGTAGAGTTCGTCCATGACGTCACTTCAGGTTCGCGACCTGCATGCGCTTGATGTTGTGGTAGAGTGGATCGTTCATCGCGTCGGGCACCTTGCCGGCCGCGAACGCATCGCACAGCTCGCGCACGGCGTCGGCGATGGTGTGGCGGGGCGCGAGCCCGATGCGAGTGCGGAGCTTGTCGTCGGTGACGTGGTACGAACGGTTGTCGTTGGTCGGCACCACCTCGAACTCGATGCCCGGATCGACGTTGCGTCGGACCACGTCGGCCAGCTCGCGCACCGTGAGGTTCTCGTTGCCAGCATTGAAGATCTCGCGATCGACGAGCTCGTCGGGCTGCACCAGCAGGTCGAGGTAGACCGCGACCATGTCGGCGATGTGGATGTTCGGCCGCATCTGCTCGCCACCGAACACGCGGATGCGGCGGTTGTGCCACGCGTGCGCAGTGAGGATGTTGACCACGAGGTCGAGGCGGAGCCGCTTGGCATAGCCACACACCGTCGAGGGCCGCACCGTCACCGTCACGAAGCCCGGTGCAGACTCCTGCGCCAGCACCTGCTCGCACAGCGCCTTGTACTTCGAGTAGTCGGTCAGCGGCTCGAGCGGCAGGTCCTCGGTCACCGCCGACTCCTGCTTCACGCCGTACACGCTCGATGACGACGCGTACACGAAGCGCTTCACACCGGCCTGCTTGGCGGCCTGCACCAGCGGACGGAACGCGTCGTAGTTGATCGAGCGGCCGAGTGCGGGGTCGAGGTCGTAGGACGGGTCGTTCGAGATGCACGCGAGGTGGATGACCGCGTCGACCCCCTGCATCGCACGCGCGACCGCCTCGGGATCGCGGATGTCACCCTCGATCTCCACGAGATCGGGGGTACGCACGTCGTCGAAGAGGTCGCGGCCGTAGAGGTAGAGATCGAGCACGGTCACGCGATAGCCCTCGCGCAACAGCGCGGGCACCAGCGCACTACCGACATAGCCGGCGCCGCCGGTCACGAGCACGTGTTCGATGGGGGGACGAGTCGGGGCAATCATGATCCACTCCGCGCAAACTTCGTAGTGAAGCGGACCGCCGTCTGCCAGGGGACCGCACCCCCGGGCCGCACTGGAACCGACGGCCCCGATCGGGCCACCTTCGCTGGTAGACTGCGGCAGCCAAGCCCGTGAGCCCATCGGATCCTTCGCAAGGCCAGGCGCCGGCCCGCGCTCCTCGTGCACGTGGGATGGCATTCCTCGGCCTGCTGAAGCAGCTTCGCGCGCGCTTCGGGGCCGACGCCGTCGCCGCGGCCTTGCCGACGTGGGGCGACGAGCTGGCCGCGATCTGCGGCGAGCGGCTATCGAAGACCGAGTGGTACCCCTACGCCGCGTTCGTGCAGCTGCTGGAGGGCTCGGAGCGCGACTTCGGCGATGGCGACGGCGCGCTGGTGTCGGTGCTCGGCGAGGGCGCGGCACGCAGCGATCTCGGCGGTGGCGCGTTCTCGATCCTGCGTGTGCTGGCCTCGCCCCGCCACCTCATCGGCTCCTGCGAGCGGGTGTGGCCGCGCTACTACGAGCACGCCGGTCGCATGGTCGCGCTCGCGACCGAGCCGAACGACACCGTGCTGCGCATCCTCGACTTCCCGAGCATGGCCCGGCTGCACTGCCGCATGATGGAAGGGTGGATGATCTCGGCGATGGCTCAGCTCGGCGCACGCGTGGCGCCGGGGGGCCGTGAGACCGTCTGCGTGAGCGACGGCGGCCCGTTCCACGAGTTTCGTTGCCGCTGGACCACGTGATCGCGGACGTTCAGGTCCCGACGCGCGCCAGCGGCGATGGGGCTGCGATCGCCACCGACGCTTCGTTGCGACGCTGGCCGGCCGCGACCGCGTGGGTCAGCCAGCTGGTCATCATGTGCGAGAGCACGCCGTGCGCCCCCTCGACCAGGCCGTAGTCGCGACACGGCACGAGAATCGGGAAGTCGCACAGCGCCATCGCCTTGCCGCCCTCGAAGCCAAGGAAGCCGACCGTGATCACGCCCTGGGCGCGGGCGACCTGCAGGGCCTCGACGACGTTGGGCGAGTTGCCGCTGGCGGTGATCACGATGAGGACGTCGCCCTCACTCGCCGCCGTGCGCAGCGGCTCCGAGAACACGCAATCGAAGGTCTCGTCGTTGGCCCACGCCGTCATGCGCGCGACATTGTCGACCAGCGAGTGCACGCGAAAGCGCTTGCGCGCGCTGCGGGGGTCCTTGCCGCTGACGGTCTTCTCGAAGTCGCACGCCAGATGACTGGCCGCCGACGCGCTGCCGCCGTTGCCAGCCACGAACACCCACGCCCCGCGCTCGTACGCGGCCAGCAGCGCGCGATTGGCCGCGATGACCTGCGCCTGGTCGATGCGGGCGAGTACCTCACCGACGCTCGCGAGGTAGGTCTGCGTGAAGAGGTCGATGCCGTACTCGTTGTCGTCGTTCATGGGCGCGCTCTCGCGATGGCGAAGGGGTCGGAGGCAAGGGTGCCGGCCGCGATCGCCTCGCGGGCGAGCTCGAGGCGGGCGGGGGAGTCGATCGCAACGCGGAAGCCGTCGAGCCGCTGGGCCGCCAGGCGACCGCTGCGGGCCAGCGTCGGGAACACGTGGGCCGGCAGGTCGCAGATCGGCAGCGATGGAATCGCCGCGCGTGCCCGCGGCGACAGCACGCACACGCCCGAGAACGCCCACCACGGGATGTGCCCCTGCGCGACGCGGGTCGGACGCTCGAGGAAGTCGACCACGCGGTCGTCGGCGTCGAGCACCGCGCGGCTGTTGGTGCCGATGCGCTGGTGCACGAGGATGGTGCCCCAGGCCTGCTGCTGGCGGTGGTGCGCGAGCAGGCCCGCGAGGTCGTGGTCGGTCAGCACATCGCCGTAGTGGACCAGGAGATCGTCGTCCTCGCCGAAGCACTCGGCGAGCTCGCGCACGGTGCCCGCGGTGCCGCGCGGCGCAGACTCGTGCACGAAGTGCACCCGCACGCCGTGCCGTGAGCCGTCGCCGAGCACGGGGAAGAAGCGCTCGGCGAGGTGGTGGATGTTGATCCACACGTCGGACACGCCGGCGATCGCGAGCCGGGCGACGATGTGCTCGAGGATCGAACGATCGCCCACCGATAGCAGCGGCTTGGGCGTGTCCTCGCACAGCGCGCCCAGGCGCGTGCCGAAGCCCGCACACGGCACCAACGCGTTCAGCCGACGAGCCACTGTGCGGCCTCCATCAGCGTCGAGCAGCAGTGGTCGGCGGGGGCCGGCGTCACCCGCAGTGCCGACACGATGGCCGGGTCGTCGTGGCGACCGCTGTGCAGCCACACGGTGCGACAGCCGGCCGCCTGACCCGCCGCGACGTCCGAGGGACGATCACCGATCATGATGGACTCATGGGGATCGAGGCCGAGCTCGGCAATGGCCCGCAGCAACATCCCGGGCGCCGGCTTGCGGCACGTGCACGCGACCCGGTACGCCTCGAGATCGGCGTTGGGGTGGTGTGGGCACAGGTAGAACGCGGCCAGCGGCACACCACCGCGCTCGACGATGGTGGCCTCGATCCGCTGTTGCAGCGTGCGAACCGCCAGCTCGTCGAGCAGCCCGCGGGCGATCACGGTCTGGTTGCTGATGCCGACGAGCACGTAGCCCGCGGCATGCAAGCGTGCCAGCGCGGCGGGCACGTCGTCGGGGATCTCGGCGTCTTCGAAGCGGGCCAGCGGTCCACGGTCGTGCACGAGCACGCCGTCACGGTCGAGGAACACCGCGCGACGGCGCGGCGTGCCCTCGACCTCGGGCGTGCTCACGGCCGCACCCCGGCGACGCGCAGCTGCGGCACGCCGGTGAGCTCGCGCAGCGAAGCCAGCAGCGTCGCGCGTCGGATCGACGCGCTGTTGCCCATCACGGCCACCATCTGCGCCCCGGCGAGGTTGCCCAGGATGCCGGCGATGTTGGGCTCGAGACCGGCCGCGATCGCCATCGACGACAGCGCGAGCACGGCGTCGCCGGCCCCGATGCGCTCGACGACGGTGTCGGCGAGCGCGGGGCAGCGATGGATGCCCGACCCGCGGGACCACAGCATGGTGCCATGCTTGCCGAGCGTGGCCATCATCGCGCGAGCCCCCATCCGCACCGCGGTGCGCTCGAGCAGGGGTGCGAGGTCGCTGGTGAGGTCACGGGCGTCGAGCCGCAGCTCGCCCTCGTGCAGGCACGCGTAGTCGGCCCGCGGGTACTTCGAGAGCACGTGATAGCCGGTGTTCGCCGCGTTCAGCTGGGTGTTCACCGCCAGGAACGGCGCCTTCGCGGTCAGCAGGTCCACCGCCGCGGGCGTCAGCAGGCCGTGGCCGTAGTCGGTGACGATGCAGAGGTCGCAGCGCGAGAGCGCGTCGTCGAGCCGACGCAGGAACGCCCGCTCGTCGTCGCCGGCGATGGGCGTGAGGTCCATGTGGTAGACGCCCATCATCTTCGCGCGGGAGTAGGCATCGATGTAGCGTCGCTTCACGATGGTGGGGGATCCCGTCATCGTGGCGAAGCTCGCGCGCACGTGGCCCCGCAGCGACTGTCGCACGAACTCCTCGCGCGGCTCGACGGTGCCGAGCGCACTGACGACCTCGACGTCGCCACAGAACTCGGCGACATGGTTGGCGACCGCGAGCACACCGCCGGCCTGCGCATCGCAGCGCAGGAAGCGGTTCACGATCATCGGCTCCTTGCCGCTCTTGCCGATCGCGTCGCAGTACGCGTACTCGTCGATGATGGTCTCGCCGACCACCGCCACGCGCAGGCCCTGCATCGATTGCAGGCCGTCGTGGATGTCCTCGAGCGAGAGGCTGGCGGCGATCTGCTCGCGGGTCGGAGTGCGATCGTCGAACGAGGTGCGATCGTCAAGCTGAGACATTGCGTCCTCCATGGGCGGCCGCCCCGAGGTGTCGAAACCACGCGTCGGTCGCGACCGCAATCGACTCCGGCGTCCACACCGGCGCGTCGCGCCAGTCGTCGATGTGCGAGAGCAGTCGTGCGACGCCCTCTTCGATGCCCACCTTGGCGTGCCACCCGAGCAGGCGCTCGATCAGGCCGGTGTCGGCGTGGGTCCGGTCGGGCTCGCCGGGGCGCTTGGGCAGGTGCACGACGGGGCCGCCGAGCAACCGCACGATGTCGGCCACCGCGACCGGTCGACCGGTGCCGACGTTCATCGCGACCCCGCAGATCGAGCTCTCGGCCGCGCACACGAAGGCATCGACCACGTCGGTCACGTAGGTGAAGTCGCGCGACTGCGAGCCGTCGCCGACCACCGTATAGGGCTTGCCGGCCAGGCGCTGCGCGAGGAAGACCCCGAACATCGCGCCGTAGGTGCCGCTGGTGCGTGCGCGCGGCCCGTAGACGTTGAAGAGCCGCAGCGCCACCACCGGCAGGCCGTAGACCTGCCCCCAGTGCATCACCGCCTGCTCACCGAGATACTTGGTGAGGGCGTAGGGGTACTGCGGTCGGCAGGGCGCCTGCTCCGGCGTCGGGTAGTGCTCGGGGATGCCGTAGCACGATGACGACGCGGCGTAGAGGAAGCGCTCGACCCCCGCCGCGCGGGCAGCCTCGAGCACCGCCATGGTGCCGTCGACGTTTGCGTGGGCATACGCGAGCGGCGACTCGATGGAGGGCACGATGTCGGCGAGCGCGGCGAGGTGGAACACGCGCTGGCAGCCCTGCACGATCGGCCGCACCGCCGCGATGTCGGCGACGTCGACCCGATGGAACTCGAGCGCGGGGTTGCCTTCGTGGTGCGCGAGGTTGCTCAGCCGACCGATCGAGAGATCGTCGAGCACCCGCACTCGCCAGCCCTCCGCGAGCAGCCGATCGCAGAGGTGGCTGCCGATGAAGCCCGCACCGCCGGTCACCAGCGCGGTTCCGCGGTGGCCCTGCTGCGCGCCCTTTGCCGTGTCGGTGTCGTCCAACGTGCGATCTCCCGCTGACGGGAGGTTCGTAGTGACGTGGACCGGCCCGTGCCAGTGCCAGGGCGGCGGGGCGCCCCACTTCGACGCGTCCGCGGGCCGCAATCGGGACGCCCATGGCCGCCGCGCGTCCGCTCGGACGGCGCACGACGGGGATCCTGCGGCGAAGCGACGCGGCTACCGGCGTCCGCGACGGCGACGCACGAGCGCCAGTGCAAGCAGCCACGGCGCGCCGACCAGCCCACGATCGCGCGGGCCGACCACACACGCACAGCCGCCGCCACCGTCGGTACCGGTGGGGCCGCCGCTGCTCGTGCTGCCGTCGGCGGCGAGCGTGGTGCTGCTCTCGCCGAGCGTGGTCGCGCCCACCGAGGTATCCGCGACGCCGGTGGTCGAGCCGCCGGTGCTTCCGCCGGTGGTCGAGGTGCCAGTGCCCTCACCTGTGCCGGTGCCGGTCGAGGTGCCCGCGACGGCACCGAAGTTCACGATCGGGATCGAGATCGACTGCTCGCCGAGGGTCTCTGGCGTCGCGCCGCCGGCGAGGTCGAACAGCTCCGCGACGTGCTCCCCCGCAGCACCGCCGTTGTCCCCGAGGAACTCGATGTACTCGGGCGTGTTCAGCAGGTAGCGCATGCGGACGTGGACGACCAACAGATCGTCGTTGGGATCGTCGGGGGTCGCGTCGACGACCTGCGGCATCGGCTCGAGCACGTAGCTGTGATCGTCGAAGTTGGGCCAGGTCCCACCGGGCTGCAGCTGGTAGCGATCGCCGACCGGATCGGTCTGCGGATCGGCGATCAGACCCAGCGGCGGGATGCGATTGTCGAGGACCCAGTGGTTGTTGCGCAGCAGGTGCAGCTCGGTGCCATCGGCGAAGTCCTCCGCGATGGCCTCGTAGGTGCGGATCTGGCCATCGCGCTGCAGGCCGTTGTCGGCGTCCCACGAGCCCGAGCTGTAGAGCACCTCGCCGTTGTACTCGGCGGTCATCTCGAGCCAGGCCACGCGACCCTCGGCGTAGCCGCTCGGCAGCTTGTGGCCGGTGTTGTTGGCCACGCGCACGCCGAGATCGGCGATGCCCTGCTCGAGGTCGATGGTGTTGGGCGCGAGGATGCTGATGCTCGCGGCACCCTCGAGCAGATCGTCGTAGCGCGCCATGGTGTTGTCGAAGGAGCTGTCCGGCAACACGTTCGCGCCGGCCGAGCCGTACTCCTGCTTGAGCAGCGAGACCACGAAGCGATTGGCGCCCACGAGGTCGTGGCGACGGCCGCCGCTGGGGTGCGACTGCACCGGCTGGTACTGCGTGCACGCAGCGATGTCGTCGACCTCGGGCATGTGGCAGTCCTGACAGCTCAGGAACGCCGGGCCTTCGATGGCGTAGTCGCTGTTGAGCCACTCGCTGTAGGTGCGCTGCTCGTTGAACGGCGTGCCCATGCCCACGCCGGCGTCATCGACCCGCTCGAGCGGCGTGCTGACGTCGTGGCACGTGCCACACAGCCGCGACGAGCCGATGTAGGGGTCGTACAGCCATGCGTGCGGCGGCGGCAGCAGGCCGTCGCTGTAGTCCCACGGGCCGCGGCGCGGCACGTTGGTGTCGACGAACACGTCGTCGATGGTGTAGTTCGCGTTGCCGACCGGTGCCTCGAGGTCTTCCATCGCGCGATGGCAGATCTCGCACTCGACACCCGACAGCTCGTCGCTGGTCAGCTCGTCGATGCTCGTCACATCGCCGTGGCCATCGAGGAAGGCCCGCGGCGCGTGGCAGCGGATGCACAGCTCGGTCTCGCCGGGGGCGTCATCCGCCGCGACCGCGACCGCGCCCCAGAACACGGGATCGCGGCCGGCATTCGCCATCATCGAGCCCTGCCAGGTGCGAAACGGCGAGAAGGGGGGCTCGGCCGCCATCGAGGCGGGGTTCGGGAACAGGTGGCAGTTCTCGCACTCGTCGGTGGTGTTGAGCGGATTGACGAGGGTGCCGGGTTCGGTCGGCGCCGCGATCGCGTGCGCCGGGACCAGTGCCAGCACGGTGATCGCGAGCGCCCGGCGGCTCACTTCGCCGCGCCTCCACGTCGGCGCCGCACGCCCACGGCGAACGCGACCAACAGCCACGGCCAGCCGCGCGACGGCTGCCCCGCGTCGCAGCTACAGCCGCCGGCGCCGTCGTCCTGCGCCGCGCCGCCGCTGCTGTCGTCGAGGCCACCGCTGCTCTCGCCCGCCGTCACCGTCGCAGACTCGCTGTTGCCGGCGGTCACGGTCGCGCCGCCGCTGGTGTCCGCACCACCGCCGGTGGTCTCACCGCCACCACCGCTGCTGCCGCCACTGCTGCTGCTCGAGCACTCGAGCCCCTCGTCGATCGTGCCGTCGCAGGTGTTGTCGGCGTCGTCGCAGACCTCGACGTTGCCCGGGAAGTTGGCGCCGTCGGTGTCGTCGCAGTCGGTGGCGTCGGCGACGTAGCCCTCGGGCGGGACGCAGCCGCCGATGGTGTCCTCGAGGTTGCCGTAGCCGTCCATGTCGGCGTCGCGGTACCACGTGTCCGGGCAGCCCTCGGTGACGTGGATGGTGCGATCGATCGGCGGATCGAGCAGGGTGTCGACGTGGCCGGAGGGCCACCGCACGACGATGCTCTCGGCCGAGGTCGCCGAGCCGAGTCCGAAGTGCCGCGTCGCGGCATTGACGATGCCGTACGCCTCACCGGCCCGGACCTCGCGGACCTGCGTGCCCAGGTCGCTGGTGACCTCCACGCGCGCCCCGACGGCGCTGCGGTTGCTCTCGACGCCCGTGAGCCACACGTTCACGTAGTGGTTGTCGTTGCCGGGATTGATGAACATCCGGTCGGCGACGTTGCTGGGCTCGTTGTAGCCGGTCGCGAAGCCGGCCAACACATCGGGGAAGCCATCGTCGTTGAAGTCGCCGATGACCGCGCTCTGGATGCCGTGGTTGTCGGCGGGGAACGGATCCATCATCGCCGTGAAGGTCAGATCGCCACCGTTGTTGAGGAACAGCCGGTGCTCGCCGGCGCGGCCCGTGACCAACAAGTCGATGAAGCCGTCGTTGTCGAAGTCCTCGAAGTGGGTCTGGATGCCGAGGTCGATCGCGTCGAGGTCGGCGATCATGCCGGAGTCCGCGGTGACATCCGTGAAGATGCCGAGCTCCGCACCCGGGCCCATGTTCTCGTAGAGGCGGCTGCCGATGTTGTGGGTGATGAGGAACGCGTCGAGATCGCCATCGTTGTCGATGTCGCCGAAGTCGGCCGACCACGATTGCGCGAGCGGCCGCAGGCCCGCGGCCTCGGCGACGTCGGTGTAGTTGCCGCTGCCGTCGTTCTGGAACAGCAGGTTGAGGCGACGGCCGTCCATCGGGTTGTTCACGCCGAGCCGACACTTGGCGATGTACAGGTCGATGTCGCCGTCGTTGTCGTAGTCGGTCCAGGTGGTGCCGTAGTTGCCGCTCGAGTCGGAGGGGATCGTCGACTGCGGCACGATGATGGTCGGGTCGTACGCCAGCGCGCCGGTGCCATCACCGCGGTAGCGGGAGGCGATGCCATCGTCGTGGCAGGCGAACAGGTCCAGCTCGCCGTCGTTGTCGATGTCGGCGAAGTTGGTGCACTGCACGAAGATGTCGGGGCCGTCGAGGAAGCCGGTCTGGAAGTCGGCGCCGTCGTCGTCGGCGAGCAACAGCTTGAGGCCGTCGTAGAAGCCGCCGGTGAAGATGTCGGCGTAGCCGTTGCGATCGACGTCGGCGATCGCCATGCCCCACGAGTTGCCCTGGATGGAGCCGTAGTCGAGCAGCACGAAGCTGCCGTCGGGCTGCTGGTACTCGATCTCGAGCGACTGCGTCTCGTCGAGCCGGATGAGGTCGTCGAGGCCGTCCTCGTTCATGTCCCAGGTGCCCATGACGACACCGCTGTGCAGCGAGGGGTTGTTGAGCGAGGCGCTCTCGTTGGTGAAGGGCTCGAGCGCGAGCGCTTCGGCGGGCAGCGTCAGCGCGAGGAGCCCCAACCAGCGGGTTCGCAGGGTCGCGTGGGATGAGCGCAGTCGAGGGGTCGCGGACGCACGCAGCTTGTTCGAGCGGATCATGGGGGTAGCCTCTGCCAGGCACGACCATACCCCAGGGTCCCCGCAAGGGTTTGTCGACGGTTGCGGCGCGGGCCCGCCAACGACGACGCCACGGCACTCGCGCCCGCACGTCGCCGCGTCGTCTGCGATGGCGCCTTCGCACGCGCAGCGGCGGTCATGCGCCACGATGCAGCCCCAGACGGGCGGATACCCCCTGTCGCGCGTCGTTGCGCGCGCTACGACCGCTACGATGCGTGCGTTCGTTGACTCACGAACGCCGCACACGATGTGGGCGAGATGCTGCACATCCGGAACGCGCGACTCGGGCAGCGCGACGCCGACGGATGCGAGCACGCGCTCAGGATCGCCGCACCCATCGCTTGATGCGCACGCGCCTCGCATCACGTGGTCGGCTCATCGCTCGCGCGTTCGCGACGCACGACGCGTGGGGCCGGTGCCGCGGTCGCGTCGCCGTCGCACGACGGCGAGGAGCCACGGCAACCACATCGCGTGGGTAGTGTGGGCAGCGTGGGGGCCGGGGCGTGACGGCGCGGCGCTGGCACACGCGCAGCCACCGGCGTCGACGTCGTCACGTGCGCCCGGCGTGTTGCCGCCCTCGCCGTCGCCCGTGACGCTGCCGCCTTCGCCGTCGCCCGCGGTGGTCCCGTCGCCATCCACGGTGGTGGTGCCGTCGCTGCTGGAGGTCGGCTCGCCCTCACCTGCCGACGAGTCGCTGGCATCGTCCCCCGCCACCGTGACGACGAAGCTCTGCTGCACCGCGCCGACGTCGTTGTCGAGCTGCACGGTGAACGCGTAGCTGCCCGGGGCCGTGGGCGTCCAGGTCAATGCACCGCTGGCCGCGTCGATGCGCGCGCTGGCGGGCGCGTCGGCCAGCGACCACCACAGCGGCAGATCGCCGGCCCCGCTCGGTTGATACGCCAGCTCGATGTCGAGCTCGGCGCTGTCCGGCGGGCTGCCAGCGATGCTCGGGAGCACGAGCGCGTCGGGCTCGTCGACGACGATGCCCTCGCCCTCGACGAAGGCGTCCTCGAACTCGAACAACACCCCGTCGTCGGCATAGACGAACGGCCAGCGCGGCTCATACGGCACGTGTCGCGTGGCGGCCTGCGCTCGCCAGGTGGCGACGCGGTGGTAGGCCTCGCCATCCCATTGCGCGACGGTGGTGGTGCGTGCCGCATCGAAGCGCACCGGCACCCGGCACGGCGCGTCGAGCTGCGGCGGGGTGGTGAGGATGTTCGCGCCGTACGCGGTCGCCTGCCGTGCCTCGCCTTGGTCGTCCCAGTCGACCACGTAGAAGAACGGTGCGCACAGCGGTGGCTCGTACTCGGCCAACAGCGCCCACGCCAGCAGCAGTGAGCCCGAGCCGACGCCGGCGGGCGCGTAGTCCTCGTCGTAGAGGTCGCGCACCGCCGTGTAGACCGCCGTGCGCGTCGGCGTGAGCGACAGCCAACGACCGACCTGCGGGCGATAGCTGCCATCATTGGTGGGTCCGCCACCGATCGCGTTGCGAATGGTGCCGTCGTCGACATAGACCCGCTGAACGAAGGTTGCCGCGAGACCCTCGAGATCGGCGGCATCGAACACCACGCCGCGTCGCGCCGCCTGCACGGCGAAGTCGACGTTGATCGCCGCGTGCGACACATCCTCGCCGTTGCCGGCGTAGGCGCCACCCCAGTAGTTCCACAGGTACGCGCCATCACCCGCGACCGTCATCATCGCGCGCAGGCGTGCGGCCAAGGCGGTGGCCTTGGCGGTCGCATCGGCGTCGCCGGTCAGCGCGCCGTACAGCAGCAGCGCGCGCCCGAGCGCGTTCGATTGATTGAGCGGCTGATCGCTGCCGGCGTAGTCGAGGAAGCTCGCGTCGGCTGCGAACACGTAGTAGCCGGCCGGGTTCCACTCGAACTCGTGGAACGCGATCGATTCCTGCGCCGCCGCCAGATACGCCTCGGCCTTGGCACCGAAGCTCTCGCCGTCGTAGGCGAGCTCGTCGGCGTACGGCGAAGCCCGTACCGCCTCGACGAACTCGAGCATCGGGTGGATGAGCATGCCGGTGTGCACCGCATAGCAGTACGCGCCGTCCTGGTAGCTCATGTTGCGCCAGCACGCCCCCGAGATGCCGCGATAGTCGCTGACGCCGCGCGCATCGTCGCGCTGCTCGAGCACACCATCGGCGTGCCAGGCGAGGCGATCGAGGTACATCGGATCGCCAGTCACGCGGTACATCGCGGCCAGCGAGGCCATCACGTACGACTCGCCCCACGCCAGCGTGGCGGTCTCGTTGTCGGCATCGCGGTACCAGTCACCGTCGGCGACGTTGTCGTAGGCGTCCTCGTAGGACCACCGGGCCGAGACCGCCAGCGGAAGAACGGCAAGCCACGCGAGCAACATCGCAGCAACGGTAGCACGCGGGCGCGATGCGGCGTGTGGCCGCGCCTACGTCACACCGCGTAGGTGCGACCAGATCGCCCGCGTCACTCGCAGATCTGGGCCATGCCCATCGCAAACGTCGCCGTGGCGCCACCGCCGTCGATCATCACCTGACCGACGGACGACACCGTGACCGTGGCCTTGCCGGTCACATCGACGACGCCACCGTCGACCGACACGCACGTGGCGCTCTCGAGCATCAGGGCGGTCACGCCTTCGATGGTGGTCGACGGCGCGCGCAGACGCGCGGTGCCGTCGAGCGTCAGCCGGCTGTCCATCACCTGTGCGCGCACCTGCGTGGAGCTGTTGAGCAGCGCGCCGGCATCGAGCTTCAGGCCGCTGGCGGCCGAGGTCAGCGTCGTGGTGGTGCCGAACATCGTCGCCTCGCCCGGCTGCAGCAGCAGCGAAGCGTCGGCGCCCATCAGCTGCAGCTTCGGCGTGTTCACGACCACGCTGTCGGGCTTCATGACGATCGACGAAGCGCCGCACACGATCTTGATCTCGTCGCGCACGGTGATCGCATAGGTGCCCTGCACGGAGAGCTCGGCGCCGGGGATCCCCGGTGCCTGCACGTCGCCGCCCTTGCCTGCCCCGCCCTGGATCACCGTGCGCAAGCTGCCGGCGATCTCGAGCGACTCGTTGCCGCCCACGCTCCGCCCGCGATCGCCGTCGACGTGGATGGTCTCGTGGCGATCGATGGTGGTGCCGCGATCGCGACCGACCTTCTCGGTCTCGTCGACCCCGACCGAGCGCGTGCTCGAGGCCAGCACCACCTCGTCGAGGTTGCGTTGCGCATGCAGGTAGATCTGCTCGTGACCGGCCGCGTCCTCGAACGACAGCTCGTTGAAGCCATCGGAGTCGGGCGTGCTACGGGTCTTGAGCACCGTGCGGGTCTTGTCGTCGGGCAGCGCGCGCGGGGGCTGGTTGCGACCGTTGTAGACACAGCCGGTGCACAGCGGCCGGTCGACGTCGCCGTCGATGAACGTGATGACCACCTCCATACCGATGCGCGGCAGGAACACGGTGCCGAAGCCCGGACCCGCCATCGACTGCGCCACGCGCACCCAACAGCTCGGGGCCGAACCGTCGCCGCGATCCTTGGCGTGCTGGTCCCAGTGCATGCGCACGCGGATGCGACCGTGCTCGTCGACGTGGATCTCCTCGCCCTCGGGGCCGACCACGGTGGCCGTGTGCACGCCGCTGATGCGTGGCTTGTGGCCCCGCCGTCGTGGCCGGAACACCGCGGTCGCGGGCACGCACGAGAAGTGGTTCTCGTGGTGGGTCGCACCGCCATCGCGCTCGGGCTGGGTCATGCGGTGGTCGACACGGGTCACCAGCCAGCTCGCGTCCGACGCGGGGTTGGCCATGCCGCCGAGCTCGACGACCTGTCCGACCGCGAGCCCGACCACCGTGCTCGCGCCGTGGGCGTGGCGGCCGCGCAGGATGTCGCGCTGCAGCTCGAGCTCTGCGCGCCACGGCGTGCGATCGGGCCCGACCGCGGGGTCGTCCTC